>JAXJGY010000031.1:0-25453 GCA_036300185.1 Treponema sp.
CGATATACGCCACCTTTTTGCTGACTTTTCTCTTCTCTTTCGAGAAGTCGTCGTATTTCTTCCCTTCCCTCATAATGTTTAAGACCGTGCGATTTACATCGCTTTGCTTTCGCAAGTGAAGCTAGTCTATCACAAACCGTTTCACTTTGTCAAGCACTTCTCAAAAACTTTTTCAAGTTTTTTTCTCGTTGTCGTTACTCAGTCGCTCGTAGCGTCTGTCTTGCGACAACGTATGAGAATATATCACATGACATTTAAATTGTCAAGCACTTATAAACTTTTTTTTTATTTTTTTTCTGTATTTTTCAATAGTCCCCAAAAATGAACAAGGTAATCAGTAAATGATGCATAAGCTGCTATCAGACACAATGCAATTAGAATATTCTTTCCTACATTTAATCCTGCAATAATTGAAGAAATATCAATCCCCAATCTTACACAAGACTCAATTGCCAAACAATAAAATGTGGTGATTACATAAAGAACAGTTTTAAACTTACCACCTTTTCGTGCTCCAATTGCAACACCCTTTTGAATTGCCATCATTCGGATAAAATTCATACAGAATTCTCTATACAAAATTAACATAAAAATAATTCCAGGCATGTATCCAGAAATTACGAGACAACAAAATGTGGTAAGGTGTACTAAAACATCCGCAAATGGATCAAAAAGTTTTCCAAAATCACTTACTGCCTTTAATTTTCTTGCGAAGAAACCATCCAAGAAATCCGTAAACTCCATAAAAGCTAAAAGCGGAATTAAAATCCATACAGAGGTTGCGGGAGAAAATCCTGTCCATGCTGGTAAAAAATACAGCAAAAAAAATACCGGAGACAAAACAATGCGTGACAACGTAAATCTATCTGCAATTCTCATAAAATCAGTATACCTGTTTATTCTTTATTGTGTAAAGTACACCACTGCTATGTTATGGATATGACTTAAAATCTTGAACAACACTAATAGCAGATTCCACCACATAACCATGCATAATTTCAGAGGAAATTCCAATAGCCTTTTCTACAGCGGCCATAGAATCGGCTACCCCTTGCAGTATAACACGATTATCTGTAATCACAGCTTTGAGGAAGCTAATACTTATTTTATGTTCAAAAATCAGCTTATTTACTAGATGCTGAGCCTTTACAAGTTCTTCTAATTTTTTCTTTCCAGCATCTTCTTTTTCCTTGGTAATAATCTGATTACAAAAATGAACAATTGTTTCTGTGGCAGAGTCCACATCTAGCAAGCCAGTGTTCATGACCAAGTGATAATGAGATGGATCCTCATTATTCAGATTAAAAAAGCTTTTGTGAAAACCGAGACGATTTGTATCACTTTCCGTAATTC
Organism: Treponema sp.; assembly: GCA_036300185.1. Taxonomy (GTDB): domain Bacteria; phylum Spirochaetota; class Spirochaetia; order Treponematales; family Treponemataceae; genus Treponema_F. The sequence continues at coordinate 1,354 of JAXJGY010000031.1, forward strand.
TTTGTATCGCTTGTTTTTCTTCCCATGAAAATTCATTCATAAGACGCTGACGACGAATTTCATCCTTTGCGACAAAACGCAATGACAATAGATTAGGCAAATCTTCTAAAATAGCAAATGCACCACGACCAATTAATATACAATTCTGCTGGGAAGCTGCCTCTAAAACAGCTGTTTGCAAATAATCAAGATATTCATCTCTATCTTTTGTTAAAGAGGCAAAGAAACCAGGTTTGCGTTCATCATATTTCTTTAGCTTCTCTGCGGGGAAACCTAAATCAATAATTTTTTGTTCGATTGCCTGACGACCGATAAAAGCATAATTCATGCGCTGAGCCACAGCGGTGGCAATTTCATCTCCGAGGGCAGCAACTTGACGCGAAATAGTTATAACAGCCATATTACACCTCCAATATATGAACAAGACTACAAGGGCGACAACGCAATTTTCATGTGGAAACAATGCTAAGCCAAGAAAAGCCCTTGAGTTTTTTTATAAAAACTATAATCATAGGATAATCGCAAACTACCAGAATGTCAAAGGATTTATATTTTGTCATTCAGTGAATAAGGATTCGTTGATTATGGATGATGCTAAGCTTCAATGGCAGGCCGGAGAAAAAAAATTACTCTACGCTGCTCCAATTCTTACAGTGCAACAACAAACAAGTACAGCTCCAGACGGCTCCAAGGGAAATTACATTGTAATAGATGCACCCGACTGGGTAATTGTTATTCCTGTACTGGAAAATCCCAAAAGATTCGTTTTGGTTCGACAATGGAGACACGGCTCCTTGTCTATGAGTACCGAATTTCCTGGTGGAGTAATTGACCAAGGAGAAACTCCAGCACAGGCGGCTGAACGAGAATTACTGGAAGAAACAGGATACAAGGCAGGAAAGATTGTTCATTTAGGAAGCATGAGTCCCAACCCTGCAATTTTTTCAAATCAGGTGCATTGTTATGTTGCAGAAGACTTAGTTGCTACAGGAACCCAAGAACTGGATCAGGATGAATTTGTTGACTACTTTACCCTACCAGAGGATGAGGTTTATGCCATGATGGGAACCAAGGAATTTCCTCATGCACTTATGACTGCAGCTATGGATTTATACAGAAATTATAAAAATAAGGTGTAAAAAAAAAGACTGTCCCACACAAGAGGACAGTCTTTTTTTTTACAAATTAGGAGCTTTATTCTAAGCTACTTCTTTTCAAATACACTATACTCAACTTCTGGATCGTATGTTCCTTCCCGAACCTCTCCCGCAATACTGGGAATACGAATCTTGATTTCAGGCTGGATAACATCGGGATTAGAAGCATTATCCAAAACGCCTTTATTTTCATTGTACAAGATTTCCCATTTGAAAGGATCATTGTATACGAAGGGCTTAGCAGCAATGTTCCAGAAGCAGTCCTTTGTTTTATTCCAGTCATGAATGATATAGTACTCTGGATAGGTACCAGCAGGAACACGGGCCTTAGCCAGAGCTTCTTCTTGAAGACGCTTTCGTTCATCATCCATTTCCTGTAAGCCAGCTAATGCATCCATAGACTGAAGAGCCAACAGCTTAGCTTCTTCGTACCGTTCAGCAGAGAATGCAACCTGAGCCTGTTCAACTAAGGACATACTTTCGTTATACATCTCTGGGAAATTTTCGTCAGCCTTGAGACTACGAGCCCATACCAAACGATTACGAGCAACACGAATCTGGGTGTCTGCATCTGAACGAAGCAACATCATCTCCACATACTGTCTAGACAATTCAGCATTTTCTTCTGCCTTAGTGGTATACTCCACCGCTAGATCATATTCACCAGAATCAAAGGCATTTTGAGCTCGTACAGCATAGGCTTCTGCCAGCTTTTGATATTCATTGTCTGCATAACTAGCAGCTACTACCATAAAAGGAACAAGGAAAATAGCTACAATAACAAGAAGTTTTCTCATAGTTCATCCCCCTCACCGAGAGTTTCATTGGTAGTTTCGTCCTGCAAGGGAGCAATTTCATCTGCTTCCTCGGCAAGAGCAGCAGAAGCATTCACCTTCTGCTTAGCACGACGAATAGCCTCTTCTGCAGTAGCACGACGTACAAACACATCATCGTAAACAGCAGTAAATTGCTTTGTAGCTTCTACAAAACCATCATAGGCCTTGTCATAAACCTTGCCTGCATATGCAGCTTCCGCACCAGAAAGCACTAAGGCTGCGGCAGCATATTCATCCTTAGCTGCCATGGCAGATTTAATGGAATCGGCCTTTTCTTTGGCAGCCAGAGCCAACTCTCGCTGGGACTGACACATGGTATCATAATTAGCAGAAAGAATGGCAAAATAGGAATCATAGGCAATGGTAGCATGTTCTACCAGCTGAGAACCAGCAGCACCTTCATTGTACAAAAGCTGTACCTGCTCTAATGCTGCATCACCTTTTTGGAAATTGGCAGGATCAGAATCCTGCAGACCTGCATCTACAATCCGTTCACGCATTTCTGTAGCCTGAGAAAGCTTTGCTAATGCTAGGTAGGTATCCCGCAAGTTTTCAATCTGGCTACGGTAATCTGCATCAGGATTTTCCTGTTGGGCTTTTATCAATGCATCATACTCAGCAGAAACCTTTGCAAATTCCTCTGGGAAAAGAGAATCAGCACCAGACGCAACAGCAAGTTCACGAGCAGCAGTTAATTCAGCCATAAGACCAGCAGTTTCTGCAGCTAAAAGAGCTTCCTGTGCAGCGGCCTCATCATTTAATACCGACTCAACAGTGTCAGTTACAACAGCAGATGCACTGGACTCTGTAACAGGAGCCTCAGTTTCGGCTTCAGGGGTGGAACTACATCCTGTGAAAAAAATCACTTGGGACAGTAAAACAAAAAGAAACAAAAGACTTACATGCCTTCTCACAATACCCTCCTCGAAAAGGACTTTTCAAATTTTTCACTGAAAACCAGCGAACATGAACTACAAAATACCCATTCACTCTTGTAGCTCATTTAAATAAAACATAAGATGCTATCAAGGATACAGTACATAGTACATTCAAGCAAGTAAAATCTGAAATAAATGAAAAAAAAATTAAATAGATAGTCACAAAAAGCAGATTTTTCTCAATTCCATGCTATAATTATAGTAGGTGCGTGTGTGCAATCAAATTTTGACTGAACCTTTCAGTCTTTAGGAGAAAAAAAATGGCAGATGATTTTACCTTTTCCATTGAAAAGCAAATTGGTGTAATTTCCCAAGGTAAGGGAGGATGGCAGGTAGAGCTTAATCTTGTTTCTTGGAGTGGAAGAGAAGCAAAGTACGACATTCGTAGCTGGTCTCCAGACCATCAAAAAATGGGCAAGGGAATTACCATGACCCAAGCAGAGCTGCAAACATTGGCTCAGATTATCAACTCCATGGAAAACTAAAAGGGAATTTCCTGATAGACCTCCAGAGACTCCCCTTTTTTCATGACAATGGAATAAAGGATGGTTTGAAGAATCGTTTCTTCCAAGGCAGTACCTGTTGACCGTATCTCCATATCACTTCGGGACAACAAGGCAAGGATTTGACTCGTTTGTGCAGCCCCCCACAGTCGACTTGCATTTTGATATTGGCTACGGGATTTTTTTGACACAAAACCGCTAGTGCGATAGTCTCCCTCCGAAGGAGAAGGATTTCCTCGTAGCAACTGATGCCAAGACTGTAAACGACGGAAACAATAGGTGAGTCCCGCAATGAGTTGGATGCCAGAGGAATCCTTGGACAGACGTAGTTTCTGCAGGATTCCCAAGGATGTGTCTAAACGAAGTACAGTTGGACGATTTGCCTCGCACAGGGCATCAAAAAGTGTAAAGGGGGACTCCTCCCGATTGTGAGCAAGAATTTGTTCCACATCCTCTGCGGTAACATGATGTCCAGATGGAAAGCAAAGAAAAAAACGAGAGCATTCTGTTTTGAGAGCCTCCGTGTTGTTTTCTACCATATCCAGAATTAATTCTATGGCATCGGAAGCAAGGGAAAATCCATTTTTTTTGAAAAAATTTACCAGCCACTGTTCCTTACGATTTTCAAACAGCTCCCAAAAAATCTGTTTATTTCCTTTGGGAATTAAAGCTTCCAGTTTTTTATCACAGCTGACTTCATCAGAAACCAACACAAGAATGGTCTGACTTTCTGAAGCTGACTCTATCCAAGAGGCTAACAGTTCCAAGTCCTCTTTTTTTTTCAGCGATTCTGCTCCATAGAAAACCACAAAACGTGCAGAAGAAAAAAGAGAGTCGCTCAGTAACAGATTCATAATCTGTGGAAATTTTGTTTCTGAAGCATAAAAAGAGTGTTCGTCTAAGATTCCAGATTTTTTTCTCGCTGCTACTCGAAGCTGAAGAATAGCATCATTTCGTTCACCCACCTCTGGCCCAGTGAACAAATAAACTGGTGCATGACTCATCAATAATTCCTGATAATGCTGGAAAGAGTACCAACAATGTGAACATCTTGGCAGTAAATAGGCTTAAAGTCATCATTTTCTGGCTCTAAGCGTACACGGTTTGATTCTCGGTAAAACCGTTTCAGGGTAATGGCATCATCTAAAACTGCCACCACAATCTGGCCGTTGTCTGCCATGTTACACTGACGAATAACGGCAATATCACCATCAAGAATTCCTGCATTAATCATGGAAGCACCCTTTACCTTGAGGGCAAAATAGGTTCCGTCATTTTTAACGAAAGGCTCTGACAAATTTACATAACCATCATAATTTTCTTCAGAAAGCAAGGGCTTTCCCGCAGCTACAGCTCCCAATAAGGGAACACGAGTCACTGATGGAGGTGGTTCATAGCCTTCTTCATCCATAATTACTCGAACAGAGCGGGAACGTTTATCAGACTGAGAAAGATAACCTTTTTTTTGAAGGGCGGCGAAATGGCACTGAATAGCACCTAAGGAAATATTGAAATGGCTAGCACATTCACGAATTGTAGGAGGACAACCATTTTCCAAAGAATAGGTGCGAACAAAATTCAGTATTTCCAGTTGCCGGCCAGTAAGCGCCTTCATAAGCTATTCTTCCTCAAATTTATTTTCAAAGAGAGCGGCAATAGCAGCCACAGCATCGGAGGCATCACTGCCATCAGCCTTCAGCACCAGATTTGTATTGTATCCAGCAGCCATGGTAATAACACCCATAATGGACTTGGCATTTACTGTGGTGTCATTATTTTCCAGTAAAATCTCAGAAGAAAATTTATTTGCAGTCTGAGCGATCAAGGATGCAGGACGTGCATGAATCCCCGCTCGATTACGAACCGTCAAAATTTTCTCTACCATAAAAAACCTCCTGATGAAAAATCATATTTATTTAGTAAGAATCGTCACTACCATAATATGCAGCTTGAGCCGCACCAGTTTCTATCCATTTGAGAATATTCTGGTTGAATTCCTTGGCAGAATAATATCCCATGGACTTGAGACGCTCGTTCATGGCGGCAGTTTCAATAATAATGGGCAGGTTTCGGCCAGGCTTTACAGGAATTTCTAGGAAAGGAATCTGTACACCTAAAATATCTTGGGTATGCTGTTCTGTACCGAGACGGTCATACACCTTATCTGCCTTCCATTCCTCTAGCTTTACTACCAGCTGAACTTCCTTTTGCTCCCTAATGGAACCTACTCCATAAAGCTGGGAAATATTGATGATACCTAAACCACGAATTTCCATGTGGTGACTTATCATCTGATTGGCGCCTCGGCCTAGCAAGGTATTACCGTTAACACAGCGGAGTTCCACCACGTCATCTGCCACAAGACGGTGTCCACGCTCAATAAGCTCCAGAGCAGTTTCACTTTTTCCAACTCCAGAATCACCAGTAAGCACAATGCCAACACCAAAAACTTCTACCAAAACCCCATGGATGCTTTTTCGAGAAGCAAAAATATCAGAGAAGATACGTAAAAGTCGAGTTGAGAATTCCGTGGAGTCTAGAGTTGTTTGGAGCACTGGACAACAGGCTTCGTCAGCTATATCTAAAAACTCCTGAGGAGGCTCCAAGCCTCGGGTAAACACACAACAAGGTAGCTCATAATTAAACAATTCCCGAATGGTACTGGTATTTTTTTCTGCAGAAAGCTTTTTAAGGAAGGCAATTTCGCCACGGCCAAATAACTGTACTCGATCATAGGCAAAGGAATCGTAAAAACCAGTGAGTGCCAATCCTGGGCGATTTAAGTCGGGAACAGTAATGGCACGCACCAGCCCTTTTCGGCCACAGAGGCAATTGAGATCCAGAGAATTGTGTGCTTTTAGGTCTAAATCCAAGAGATCTAGCACGGTAAACTTTCTATCAGGCATGGCTATCTTACTATACACACTACCATACATTTTTGCAAGGTAAGGACACAAAAAAAGGGCATATACCTGCAGCATCCTATGATGGACACCAACAGATATTACCCTTCCCCAATGATGATGCAGAAAATTAAGTCAGAATACCTTTATTTTCTGCCTTATATATAACGGAATTATTTCTTTTCCTGAATCTTTTCCTTTTCCTTGTGAACCTTTTGATCAAGGATATCCATTAGCTTATTAAGTGCTGCGGCAAAATCATAATCCTCTGCAGACACATGGGCTACTGTTCCCCAGCGGAAATTAACAGAACAGTCAAAGATGAACTTCTTATCCTCTTTTACCCGAAGAATAAAATCCACAATCAAGTCTTCTGCATACTTTATTCTCTCAATCTTCTTGTTAATGAGATCGAGTTGATCCTGTTCAAAGTCGAATCCAACTGCGTTTACTGATGTTGTCATAGAAAACCTCCTAGAGAATAAATTGATGGTGCGATACCGTCACTCCAGCACTGTGGACAGACGGTATCACCTACACTACCTTTATAGTATACACCCAGAAAATGAAATTGCAAAGTTTTTTTTCAGCGAGAATAGGAGAGGCAGTTGCAACTTATGGAGTCAGCTGTTCCCGCTGGGATATGGAAATATGGCTCCAAATTCGAGGATCTTCTTGGCCAAGACACCAAAATCCCACAGCCTTAATACCTGCATCAAAATAATGTGAGAGACGAAGGGTAAGGGAATGAATATCATCGTAGTAACCCGTTACCGTTACCTCTGGAACTTGATAGATGAAGGTAGGAATATGATTTTCTCTGGTGATTTGCTCTGAGGTGACATTGTTTTCCCGCATAATCCGCTGAATACCAGAAAAATAGAAGGCACGATCCAAGGATACATTTCCCCAAGTTCTTCCGTAAAATGGGAGGCCCATTACCAGCTTGTTGCGACCAATAGTTTCCAAAGAATGCTTAGCAATGTTGTTGCACCATTCGATGGAAGCTACAGGACCAGGTTTACTGCTAGACCAATGTTCATCGTAGGCCATGACGAAAATCCTGTCTACCAAGGCACTAAGGCGCTTATAGTCATACACGTCATTTTCCACAGGCTTGGTTCTGGCAGGAAGGGCCAAGGAAAGGATTTTATCTGGAAGACGTTGGCGTAATTCTTTGATAAAGGAGTAGAAGGTATCCACATCACGCTTAGGCACCAGCTCAAAGTCGATTTGTAAACCGTCAAAGTTTGCAGTGGCCTTTACCAAGTCATCAATCAGCTTGCTGCGAACAGTACCTTCAGGTGCGAGGGCAAAGTGCGTAAGGGAGGTGCTATTGCAGGCTACCACCAAATGAACTCGCCCCTGATACCCCACGAGTTTTTTAGGATTTGGCACTCCCACCAGTTCACCGTAGGTGTTCAATTCGGCACTGAAATATCCCAAGTCCGTAATGGGATATTCTGGCTTTAAATACTCTTCGCTGCCAGCAATCAAATAGGCCCAAACTTCAAAGAAATTGGTGGACTGAGGCTCCACATTGGGGGCTTCTATAATGACGTTGCCCCCGATCATGGCAGGCTCCCCTTGCAACACAGGATCTGGAGGGGAAGCAGTTTCGGAAGCGACAGGAGGTTCCATGGTGGCAGAGGGGCGAGAAGCAGCTAATGCAAAATTCACAGTAAAAAAAATCACTGCCACAATGCTTACAAGTTTTTTACAACAAAAACAGTTTTTTCTAATCATGTTAATCATATTAAACTCCATTTAAAATTCGATAACAAGCTTTTTCATCATCATCGGGAGAAAACCGACTCTCCAGCTCTAGAATATGCTGCTCACAGGGCAACACTTCTGTAACATCGTGGGTTACATGAAGCAAGGTGGTGGTTCCTGTTGCTGCGATAGTTTCCAGCAGGTGAAGAATACGACTACGCTGATTGCCATCTAAGCCGTGACAGGGCTCATCAAGAATCAGCAGTGGAGGGCATTTTACTGCAGCCCGCAAAATCAAGATGGCTCGTTGCTCCCCGTAGGACAGGGAACTAAAGGCTTCATGTCCCCGCCCCTGAAAGCCACCGATTTCTAGCCACCGCTCCACCGCCATCTGCTCCACCTGGGATCGCTGCTGATACAGGCCAATACTGTCATGAAAGCCAGAAAGCAACACTGCCTCTATATCGGTTCCCCCAACCATGCGATATTCTAGGTGCAAGCGATAGGAGACAATCCCCATCTTTTCTTTTAGCTCCCAGATAGTTTCTCCAGTGCCACGACGGCGGCCAAAGATGGACACATTATTGCAAAAGACCTGCATATTGTCTCCAGTAATCAGTTCCAGAAGAGTGGTTTTTCCAGAACCGTTAGGGCCACGTACCAGCCAATGCTCTCCAGCACGAACCTGCCAGTTCAACTTGTTCAACACCACCTTGTCACCCCAAGCCACCCGTACATCCTGCATATCCACCAAAATTTCTGGCTGATTTTGGGAAGCTTCTGGTGTTTCTGCTGAAGGATGGCTAGAAAAAAGATTTTGTTGGGAATGAAGCTCATGAAAGGTTGATTCAGTATGATGACGAAGTGCTTGTTGTTGCTCCTCACATCCTGCTTCTTTTTCGCGAGTAACAAGCAGATTTTTATACTCCTGGATTCTGCCCTGAAAAGAAAGCCTTCCTTCAGCAAATTCTACCACGTGGGTAATTCCAGCAGGAATTTCTTGAAAGCCCTCCAAATCAACCGACTCCATGGCAAGCATGATACTAGGAGCCTCATGAGATACCATTCTTTCGGAAAAGAAATTCTTTAAGATGCTACGAGACTGTACATCAAGCCCCGCAAAGGGCTCCGACAAAATCAAGAGCTGGCAGGAGGAAAGGAGACTGCGACACAAAAGCACTCGCCGTACCTCTCCTGTGGAAAGATATTTTACCCCACGATTCAACACGGAAGCCACACCACATAGCTGCACTTGAGGGAGCTGCTGCAGGGCGGCCATCTCTACAGGTTCAGGCAAAACTTCACACATAAAACTGGCGGCAGTGCGACCAATATCAATACCACCTTCGATAAAGTCACCTTCGTCCCTGTCCCGCTCCTCTTGAATCAAGGCCGCCGCTGTTTCCAAGGACACCAGCTGGGTTGTGTCAGAAAATTTATTAAAATACTGCCCCCCAGCATAATTATCGAGACTGGGCTCAGCACAACTGCCCAAGCTGGGAGACTCTGGCCGAAACACAGGTTTTCGAGAGGATTCTCGCTGATTCACTAAGGCCTGAATAAAATATTCCTTGCCACCACCACTTGGTCCTGTTACTAACCAAGTCTGCCCTTCCTGCAAGCTCCAAGAAAACGACTGAATCACCTGCTGATCCCGTGCCCACACACTACATCTTTCCACCGAAATAAAACGCTGCCCTTCCATGGGTTTCACTATACCACGACACAGGAATTTTGTTTAGCCTAAAAAAAATTAGTTTTTTTTAATCTTTCTTTCATTTCCCCCTTGATTAAATCTTTTTGATATGCTACTCTTTGCAAACCGAGCCGGCGTGGTGGAATGGTAGACACGATAGACTCAAAATCTATTGCGGGCGACTGCGTAAGAGTTCAAGTCTCTTCGCCGGTAAACTAAAAGGAGTTGCGAAAGCAGCTCCTTTTTTTTGTTCAAAAAAATTTGACAGCTTTATTTACTTGCATGCATCACCTATTTTCCTATTGACTTAGTAGGAAAAGAAAAGTACAATCACAGCCAATAATACACTGATAGGAGGCCACCATGGCAAAGATTTATACTTCCGCAGACCAGCTTATTGGGAGAACCCCCTTACTAGAGCTTACTCGACTTCAAAAGCAACTGGGGCTGGAAGCTCGCATTCTTGCAAAGCTTGAGCTTTTTAATCCAGCAGGTTCTGTAAAAGACAGAATTGCAAAGGCCATGATTGATGCTGCAGAGGCAGCGGGAAAACTTCAGCCAGGGGCCACCATCATTGAGCCAACCTCTGGCAACACTGGCATTGGACTGGCCGCTGTGGCTGCAGCCCGTGGCTACAAGCTGATTCTCGTTATGCCAGAAACCATGTCTGTGGAACGCCGTCTCCTAGCCAAGGCCTACGGTGCCCAGCTGGAGCTTACAGAAGGAGCCAAGGGCATGAAGGGGGCCATTGAGCGGGCAAAGGAGCTATCAGAACAAATCCCCAATAGCTTTATTCCTGGCCAGTTTGACAATCCTGCTAATCCCCAGGTTCACCGTGAAACTACAGGCCCAGAAATCTTCCAAGATACTGATGGAGCTGTTGATTTCTTTGTGGCGGGAGTAGGAACTGGTGGAACTGTTACTGGTGTAGGACAGTACCTGAAGGAAAAGATTCCTGGGCTACAGGTAGTGGCTGTGGAGCCTACTGACTCACCAATGCTTTCAAAGGGAGTGGCAGGACCTCACAAAATTCAGGGCATTGGAGCAGGCTTTGTTCCCCAGGTGCTGGATACAAAAGTCTACGACGAAATCCTTACAGTAGCCAACGAAGATGCCTTTGAAACAGGTCGTCTGCTGGGTAAGAGCGAGGGCGTGTTGGTGGGTATTTCCTCTGGTGCAGCCTTGTGGGCAGCTATTCAACTTGCTCGCCGTGCAGAAAACAAGGGTAAGACTATTGTAGCCCTCCTTCCCGACACAGGAGAGCGCTATCTTTCCACTCCCCTGTTTAGCGAATAGCCTGACGAATAATTTTTTCTAAAAACACATACTCATTCCGCCCTCGTTGCGGCGGAATTGTACCGCTTCTTCCATGGCCTCTGCTCCAATCACTGGGGTGGAGGCCATGTCTGCAATGGTACGGGCTATCTTGAGACAGCTGGCAACTGCCCGAGGAGAAAAGCCCTCCTGCTGAACTGCCCGTCCAAGCACCTGCTGGGCGGCGGCAGTATACTGGCAGATTTCAGTGATTTCCTCTGGCAAAAGCTGGGCGTTAGGCTTTCCCTGACGTTGTCTCTGGATTCCCACCGCCTGCTTGATAGCTGGTCTCAATTCCGCCGTAGTCTTGTATTCGGTATTTCCTTCCTCTGGCACAAGCACAGGAACACGAATATCCATTCTATCCAGCAAGGGAGCAGAAAATTTTCGCCAAAATTGCTCCACAGACTTCATGCTACACAAACAGATTTTTCCTGGCACTCCAAAGTTGCCACAGGGACAGGGATTGGTGGCCACTAAAAGCTGGAATCGACAAGGATAACAGGTACTACGGCCAGCCCGAGTCAAGGTGACTTGCCCTGTTTCCAGGGGCACTCGCAGGGCCTGCAAAACGGAGGTTTTGAACTCAGAGGCTTCATCCAGGAAAAGTACCCCATTGTGGGCCAAGGAAATCTCTCCTGGCCTACAGTGATAGCCTCCACCTACCATGCCCTCCAAGCTGGCACTTTGATGAGGCATACGGAAGGGTGGCTCCCGTAGCAAGGACTGGTTCTGGGGCAAAAGTCCCGTCAAGCTGTAAATTCGGGTTACAGGCTGGGCTTCTCCCCAAGTAAGCAGGGGCAAAAGACCAGGGATTTTTTGCAGGGCAAGGGTTTTTCCACAGCCAGGAGGACCAAAGGCCAAAAGATTATGGCCTCCCGCAGCAGCAATTTGTAGGCCCCGCACCAACTGGGGCTGCCCACGAACATCAGCTAGCTCAAACTCTGGACTTACATCAAGAAACTCCACCTCATCCTGCCACCGAGATTCCACCACACAGGTGGTCTCCTTCTCCCAAGCAGCATAGGACAAAAGACCTGCAAAGGCCTGCTTTAAATCAGTGGCGGCAAAAACCTTCATGCCAGCTACAGAGCGAGCCTCCTGGGCATTGTCAGCAGGCACAATGCAACAGCTAATCCCCTGCTGGCGAGCAGTAGCTGCGGCGGCATTTACTCCACGAACAGCCCGCACCCTGCCAGAAAGCTCCAGCTCTCCCATAATCAGACAACGTCCCTCGGGCACAGAACCTGCTTCCGCTGCCTCCGCCAGCACCGCCAAGGCTATGGCCAAGTCAAAACCAGCCCCTTCCTTTTTCAAGTCTGCGGGGGAAAGGCTAATGATGATTCGCTCTGGAGGAAATTGAAAGCCAGAGTTCAGCAAGGCGGACCGCATCCGCTCCCGAGATTCCCGCACCGCACCGTCTGCTAAGCCCACCATGTCTACACCAGGAATACCACGGCGCAGGTCAACTTCAACAGTAACAATGGCACCTTCGTAGCCAAAGGGCGAAAAACTGAAAATCTGCATTCTATCTTGTCCTTGAAAAAAATTAGAAGGTATGCTTGGTAAGGAAAAGGAGGATTTAAGTCACCAAGGGGGGAAAGTATTCGGGACTTTGAACCAAGCATCCTTCTATAATTTATTAGCACCTTAAAATTTAAAAAAAATGCATTTTTTCAAAAAAAAATTTTAAAAATCATGGATATTTTTTTTCTAATTACTATAATGATGTTCAATTCTATTAGAAATTTTAATTTGAGGAGAAATACAGTATGGCAGAAGCAACAGAAAGCCTGAGCATCCCGGAGCAGTTCCGAGATAAAGTTGTGCTAAAGGTATCAAAAATTATCAATGTGGAGCAGCATCCCGGTGGAACAATGCTCTACATCCTGACCTTGGATTGCGGCGATGAGGAGCCACGACAGATTGTTAGCTCCATTGTGCCCTTTTACAAGCCAGAGGAATTGCAGGACAAGCACATTGTTTTGGTGTATAACTTAAAGCCCGCCAATTTCCGTGGAGTTCGTAGCAATGGTATGTTGCTGGCAGCATCAGAGGCAGCTGATGAAGAGCATGAAACCTGCGAGGTGCTTTTTGCCCCAGACTTTGCAGTGGGAACACAGTTGGAGCCAGAGGGATTGGAGCCACCTCAGGAAAAATTGTGCTACGTAAAGCCCGACAAATTCTTTTCCTTCCCCTTGATTACCAAGGACGGCTTTGTGGAGCTTGCAGGAAAGAAAATCGGAGCTGAGGGCAAGTTCCTCACTGCATCAGTGTACAAGAACGGTGTAGTAGGTTAATCCACACTACCATGACAATTCCCGTCCTTTCTGCTATACTCTTGAGTCATGAATGTGCTTTCTATCAAGGATTTAGGTAAGATTGGACGGGATGAGCCCCTTTTTTCTGGGGTAACCTTTGGCCTCAATAGCGGAGAAAAGGCTGCCCTTATTGGACGAAACGGCTGCGGAAAAAGTACTTTGCTGGCATGTATTGCTGGCACCCTCACCAGCGAGGAAGGCTCCATCGTTACCGCAAAGGAATGTGGCATTTCCTTCCTTCCACAAAATCCTGCCTACAATCCCCTGGATACCATCCGAGATCACATTTTTAAATCAGAAAGTAGCAAGCTGAAGGTAATTCAGCAATACGAGGAAGTGTGCCAAAAGCTTTCTGCCTCAGACAAGCTAGATTCCAAGGCTTCCTCCCAGCTACAAGATCAGCTGGATCAGCTTTCAGAGGAAATGACCCAGAGAGACCTGTGGAACTACGAATCACAAATCAAACAAATCCTTACCACACTAGGAATTACTGACCTTGCTCCAACTATGGGAAGTCTTTCTGGTGGTATGATAAAAAAGGTGGCTCTAGCACAAGTCCTTATTGATGACACTGGTCTTTTACTTTTGGACGAGCCCACCAACCAGCTGGACGTTCAGTCCATCGCTTGGCTGGAAGAATATTTACGTACCACAGAGCGAGCAGTGCTGATGGTAACCCACGACCGCTACTTTCTTGACAATGTGTGTTCCTCAATCTACGAGCTGGCTCGAAAGCGCATTAAGCTGTACACAGGAAACTATTCCCAATATCTGGAAAAAAAGGCCACTGAGGCTGAGATAGAAGCCAACACGGAAAAGCGCATTGAATCGGTGCTGAGGACAGAGCGGGAATGGCTTTTGCGGGGCCCTCAGGCTCGAGGCACCAAGGCACGGGCTCGGGTGGATGCCATTCATCGCATGATTAACCGAGAAAAATTTGCTGCTGACAAGGGCTTTACCTTTGAGGTAGCTGGTCGCAGGCTTGGTGGCACCATTTTGGAGCTGGAAAATGTTTCTAAGGACTGGCCCCGCCCCGATGGAAGTAAAAAAACTATTTTGAAGGATTTTTCCTATATCTTCCGAAAGGGAGAGCGACTGGGAATTTTCGGAGGAAACGGCACCGGCAAGTCCACTCTGCTGAACCTCCTTACCGGCAGCCTAGAGCCAGACAGTGGAACCATTAAAACTGGGGTAAACACGGTTTTTGGCTACTACCAGCAAAATCCTCAGATGGAAATGGCCAAGGAAGGCTGCCACATTCCCACGGTGCTGGAATATATTCAAGAAGCAGCAGAGGTTATCACCTTAAACAACGGTAAAACCCTTTCTGCCACCCGCCTTTTGGAACAGTTTGGCTTTGAAGGCCGAATCCAGTATTCAGCTGTAACGAATCTATCTGGTGGGGAAATGAAGCGGCTGTATCTAGTGCGGCTTTTAATGGGAAATCCCAACTTTTTAGTGCTGGATGAGCCCACCAACGACTTTGACATTTTTACCCTGTCTATTTTGGAATCCTTTTTGGAAGGCTACGGCGGTTGTCTTGTGGTAGTAAGCCACGACCGCTGCTTTATGGACAAGACGGTGGACACGATGCTGATTCTTGATGGAACAGGAATGGTATCTGGTTTTGTGGGAAATTGTAGCGAATACCTTGAATTTTTAAAGCAGGAAGAAAAAAAGCCCCTTTCCAAGGAGACTGCTCCTAGAGAAGGCTCTTCTAGAGAAGTTCCTTCTAGAGAAGTTCCTTCTAGAGAAGTTCCTTCTAGAGAAGGCCCTCCCGCCAAGGAAGATACATCTGTTGCAAAGGCCTCCGCTTCCGCCACCACAGTCCGCCGCCGCACCTACAAGGAGCAACAAGAATATCAGGCTCTAGAGGAGCAGATTATGGCGGACGAGGAGCGAAAGGAGGAGCTAGAAGCCCTCCTTTCTGGCGGCGAAACAGATTTCAGCAAGCTGGGAGCCTTAACGGAGGAATACAACCTCCTTTCATCACGGCTAGAAGCTGCCTATCTACGGTGGGAAGAGCTTGCAGAGCTAAAGGAGTATTAACCTTCGCTTAGCCATTCCACAGGATTTGCCTCATGCTCTATAGGTAGGACGCAGACAGCACCTTCCACAAGGATTTCAGCTCCACCGGAGGCGATTACATGCTCCACCTCCTTTCTGTTTCCCATGAAAAACACAATGTCGTTGTTTTCCAGTACGGTAGCTCCCCGTGGAGACACCAACTTTCCATTGCGGACAATGGAGGAAATTACCATGGAGTGAGGCAGCTTTAAATCCATGAGCCGCTTTCCTACCAGGGGACTTTCTTCATGAATCAGGGTGTCCACCACGTCAATGTCCGTGTGATCCAGGGCAAAAAGCTCCAGTGAATAGGGAGAGTGGATTTGAGGTGGAATGGCCAACTTGAGCTTCTTTGCCAAAAATGACAGGGTGCTTCCCTGCAAAAGGCAAGAAAGAGCTACCACAAAGAAGACGATGTTAAAAATCATACCATCTTCATCAAGGCCCTGGGCAGCAGGATAGGTGGCCAAGATAATGGGAACAGCACCCTTCAGTCCACCCCAGGAAATAAACAATCTATCCTTGTTGGAAAGGCGGAAGGGCAAGGTACTGAGCCATACCGTCAGCGGACGAGCCACAAAAATCAGGACAGCCGCCAGAATCAAGCCTGAGCTCCACACTGTCACCATGGATTTTGGGAACACCAGCAAACCAAGCATCAAGAACACCACCATGTTGGCAAAGGTGGAAATACCTGAAATAAAGTGGGATAATCCACGCTTAAACACAAACTTACTATTTCCCATCCAGAATCCAGCAAAGAACACGGCGATGGTTCCGTTGGCCTTAATCAAGTCAGCTACACCAAAGATGGAAAGCACGGTACCTACATAGAGCACATAGTACATGGACTGGTTGGCACTGCGGAATCGGTTGAAAAGCCACAGGGCCACACGGCTTAACACAGCGGCAACAAGAATACCACCGCCAAACTGCCACAATAGCTGCAGCACCAAAAAGCCAAATTCAGCGGGAGCAGGCATTCCTCCCTGTAACACCATGTTCACCATAAAGGTAGTAAGCAAGATGGCCATGGGGTCGTTAGCAGCAGACTCAATTTCCAAGGTGGAGGAAACCCGCTCCTTTACTGGTCGCTCTCGCATAATGTTCATAACGGCGGCGGCATCGGTGGAGGATATGATGGCACCAATTAACAGGGAGTAAAGCAGGTCCAGCTTTAGCAGGAGGTGAAGCAAAAATCCCAGAGCGATGGCGGTAACAGCTACACCAGCGGTGGCCAAGGTAATGGAAGGACCTGCGTATTTTTTTAGGCTTTCCTTTTTTGTATTAAAGCCACTGTCAAACAAGATGAACAGCAGGGCGATGTTGGCCACATCCCGTGTCAGTCCATAATCATCAAGTTGAATGAGATTCAACCCATCAGTTCCAGCAAGCATTCCGATAAGCAAGAACACCAACAGTACGGGAACACCAAATTTGTTGCTGAGCTTAGAGGCAAAGGTTCCTGCCACAATCAGCAGCCCGAAAATCAAAATCAAGGTGGTGGACATGACAACTCCTAGTAAATTAGTATGAAATAAGTATACTGATTTTCCCAAGAAAATGAAGTGTTTTTGAGATATTTTATAACAAACTTTAACATTTTTTACTAAATTTTAACTTTTACTGCGTTTACTATAATGGTTTACACCAATTCCTTCACATACCTCGTCTTACACAAACTTAATTTACATAAATAAAAGCAGACTCAAGGCCATAACCACCATGCCAGAAATCAAACCATAGATGGAAAGGTGGGCCTCCCCATATTCCCGTGCAGAAGGCAAAAGCTCATCCAAGGAAATAAACACCATAATTCCTGCCACCATGGCAAAAACCACCCCAAAGGTTATATCATTGATAAAATTCTGCAAAATGGTAAAGCCCACCAAGGCTCCCAAGGGCTCACTTAAACCAGATAAAAATGAATATACAAAGGCCTTTTTCTTGCTACCGGTGGAAAAGAACACTGGCACCGACACTGCCACTCCTTCAGGAATATTGTGGATTGCAATAGCCATGGCAATGGGAATAGCTAGAGAAGGCTGCTGCATACCGGAAATAAAGGTGGCTAAGCCTTCTGGAAAGTTATGGATGGCAATAGCTAAGGCGGTAAAGAGTCCTGTCCGCAATAATTTTGCCCGTGGGTCATGGGAGGGCACAGGACAAACCTCGTTGCCATTTTCATCGATGTAACATTCAACCTTTTTGATTTCGTGGGGATTTTCCTTTTCTGGAATAAACTTGTCGATAAGGGCAATGAGCACCATTCCCCCAAAGAAACCAGCTACAGTAACCCAATTTCCCCCCTTTTCTCCAAGTACTGTAATCAAGGATTCCTTTGCCTTTACAAAGATTTCTATCATGGAAACGTATATCATCACCCCCGCAGAAAATCCTAGGGAAACAGCGAGAAATTTTGTGTTTGTTCGTTTTGTCAGCAGTGCTAACAAACTTCCCACTCCTGTGGCAAGACCAGCAAAGAGTGTGAGCAAAAAGGCAAAAAGTACAGAACTCATAGTTTAAACATACTAATGTTTTTAAAATAAAACATCTACCTTCCTGATTATATCTTGAGAATTGAGTATACCCATACTAGTTTCTATTTTGATTTTTTTATGATAAAATTACAAAATCAAATTGCATAAAGGAGTTTATTTATGGCAAAGAAAAAGAAATCTATGGGAATGTTATACCTTATTGGAATGATTTTGGTAGTTGTAGGCTTTTTCTTACCAATGTTTAAAGCCGGTCCTATTGAACCTAATGGGTTGGATTTTTTAGATTTTGATAACTTTGGGTTTGTTACCATTGGTGGCTTACTGATTATCATTGGAGCAATTTTAGGTGTTGTACTGAACTTTATCAATGCTAAAAACAAAAAGATGCTGCAGCTGGTGGCTCTCATTCTTTCCATTGCAGGTGGCGTTGTTCTGTTCATTGGTTTTAACGACAATATTATTTACAAGACCATTGCAAAGGGCTTCCTAAAGCATGCATACATGGGATTCTATGTGGTGCTTGCAGGTTGGGTTGTAGGTGTAGTAGGCTATCTTACTGGAAAATAAATTTCAGTAACTCTTTCGTAAAATGAAAACTCCTGGAAATCATTGTATTTTCAGGAGTTTTTTTTACAGATTCACCCGTTCTTTCACCAACAGCTTCCTAAAAGGCCCTGCACAAGCCCCTTCCCCTCAATTTTTTGTACAGATACTTCAAGCTTTCCCATATCTCTTCAGAAAGCTCATCTCTTTCAGAACAACTTTCTGCCACCAGCCCTTCTTCGCCCCAGCTTCTAGGAGAGCGAGTATACAACCACAAGGCCACCTGTTCTGCTAGGGATTTTTTTGTGCCAGCAGGAAATTTTCCGTAAAGAAGCTCACCCATGTAGCTCCAGGTCAGCTGCAATCCACCCTTCCCTGTCACCACCAAGGGACGGCCACCGAGCCAGCAATAGTTTTTCCAGTTTTTACAAAAATTGTCGAAATCACGGTGGGAACTATCCCGCTGAAGCTCGTAGTTTGTAATGGCCGTTTCCACAAGGTCTGGATCAACCGTGGGGCGAGGCATGGCAAAGGGAAACCACTTGGTCACAGGTATGTCCAAGTCTTCTCCATTCATCCAGGCAGAAAGAGCTAGGTTCAAGGGGTCTCCGTATTTGGAACTTTTTTCTTCTCCCACAAAACGAAGGTCATTGGAGGCAAAAATACTGTCCTCTCCTTCATCCAATCCCAAAGGCTTGAGCTCAGGATACAAGCCCGCCTTCCATTCCTGAAAGGCACGAGAATGACGGGTTAACACAAACTTGTGCCAAAATGCACTGTCCAAAAGGCCAGAAGCAAAGAGCTGACGCAGGGTTTCCATGGAATCAATGAGCATTTGAGGACTTTCCTGCCAGTAGCCATAAATCATGTAAGCATGGGTGAGAATCCCAGCCTCCTTAAAGGCGGCACAGGCAGACACAATGCTTTGCAAATCAGTCCCCTTTTTTACCGCATCAAGGCCAGTACCACAGGCAATTTCTATCCCCCCAGAAACAGCCCGTAAGCCTCCATGAGACAGTAAATCTGCCAAATCCCTGCTAAATACCTTTTCATAGCGAATATTTCCCCAGAACACCAACTCTCCCTGAGAAGCCAAGTTTTCCAAGGCAAAATCCCGCAGGGCAGCAGGAGGTGCCGCCTCATCCACTAAATGTACTCCCCAAACTCCTGATCGTTGAGCCTGACGCAAAAGCTTTTTGTACAAGGCTTTTACAGAAACCTTTTTGTAGGAACACACATAATCAAGGCTAGTATCACAAAAGGCACATTGATGCCAATAACAGCCGTGGGCAAGGTAAGCCTTAAGCCAAGCCCCATCAGACCACAATCGGTGCATGGGATTGGTACTGTCCGCCAAACGTGGGTATTTTGAAAAATCTATGTCGCTGTAGTCAGGGGCAAGGGTGACGGTAAATCCATCCTCCACCGCCACCACCTCAGACTTGTGGTTAATTTCCTTGTCAACACAAGCCTCTTTGTCACCAAAAAACTTCATCTTGTAAAGGGAAAGCTTTTTAATTTCGGCAGGGAAATGTCCAGTACTACCAGCTCCATCCAGCTCCATCAAATGACGAAAAAAATCCCAGTAGGAGCCGTAGCCTCGGTCATAGCTTAAAGCATCAAGATACTGGGCCAAGGCAGGTTCCCGTACCTGACGCAGCTCCGTATTTACATAGCCACCACCCAAGGCCACAAAAACCTTGCTTCCAAGGGCCTGTTTAAATTCCCTACAAGTAAAAAGAGCTCCCGCCAAGGTTCCTGGGAAAGGACAGCTTACACATAGTAACAGTCGCTCATGTTCCCCTAGCGTGCCATAATCTTGAATCAGCCCACCAACAAGTGGCCCATAAAAATCCTGAAGCACAGGAGCCTGTAAGCCCTCTTCCACCGCCAGAAAGCCCTTGTGACTGGCAGCCAAGGATTCCCCATAACGAACAAGCTCAAAGGAGGAATCAAAAAAGGCCCCAATAAAATCAGCTAAATCTGCCAAGGCCAAGGAAGCCAAAATCACTGCATCATCCACCGAGGGCAGCACATCCAAGCCAGCCAAAAAGTTTTCCATCCGTTGCCCTCGGGGAACAGCAGGAGAGGCCACAAATTCATGGCACAATTCCCGCTGGCTTCCTTGTAAAATGGCCACAATGGAATCAATCCAGTGAATCCAGCTGTCCTGCTGACTCAAATACCGCCGCACATTAAAGGCCTCGTTGTGGCCACCAGATTTTTCCCATTGTTCAGCTTGCTGCAAGGCTTTTTTTTCTGTTACAGAAAAGATATGCCGCAGACCTTCCTTGGAAAAAATTGTATGAAACAAAAGATTGCATCCATCCACCCAGCGGATTTCACCAAGATTCCACTGAGGATTTTGAGCCTTCAATTCAGAAAAAAAGGATTTAAGATAGGCTCCTCCAGGATAGGGGGTATTCAATTGCACAAGAGGAGGCTGAATTATAAGCACATTGGTGGTAACTGTCATTTTCACAGTATACCCATTTTCTCAACATAATCAAATATCTGTTGCCTTTATATATTTTTAAATGATATAATAATAAAACTCTTTATAGGAAAATACACATGAGAAAATCTACTAGCCTAAGTGTTACACTTGTTATTACGAGTATCGTAATTTCCATCGTTATTGCCTACAGTGTAGGTGCCTTTGCCATCGTTGAGCTGAACCTTGCCCATGAAGAAGCCAACGAAAACTACGAAACAGCCATGTATAATGGCTATCGAACAGAAATCAAATCCCAGGTACAAGCTGCATTAGCTGTTTTACAAGGCCTTTATGATCAGGAAATACAAGGTCTCATTACAACAGAGGAAGCCCAATATCAAGGAAAAGAAATCATCCGTAGCATGAGATACCGAGATGACCATTCAGGTTACTTCTGGATTGACGACAAGGATTATATTCTTGTAATGCATCCTGTCCTCACCTACAATGAAGGAAAAAACCGTTTTGATCTTCAAGATCAAAATGGAGTGATGATTGTCCAGTCCATTCTGGAAAAATGCCTTGGACCAGAGCGCAGTGGCTTTAATTCCTTTTATTTTACCAAAGCCGATGGTGTAACCGTTGCTCCAAAATTAGCTTATTCTGGTTACTTTGAGCCTTGGGGCTGGGCAATTTCTACAGGAAACTATGTAGACGACATGGACAAGCAGATTTTGATAGCAGAGAGTGTTAGCCAGGAAGAAATTTCTAGACTCATTCTTTCTATGATCTTAGGAACAACAATTCTTCTTGTTGTTTCAGCTATTATCATCAGTATTATTATCATAAAGCTTGCAGTAAAACCCCTGCGTATTCTCGATAATAATATTCTGGATCTTACAGAAGGAAGTGCTGACCTTACCAAACGTC
The DNA here is from genome assembly GCA_036300185.1 of Treponema sp. Lineage (GTDB taxonomy): Bacteria > Spirochaetota > Spirochaetia > Treponematales > Treponemataceae > Treponema_F. Next base: position 23,216 of record JAXJGY010000031.1, read on the forward strand.
TTAATTTCCATTCATTTAAGGAAATGAATTCCATTACCAAGGGATTTAACCAGTTCACAGAAAAGGTTCACCGAACTGTAGAAAAAATCAAGAATTCAAAGATCCATTTGGAATCTGTTGGACATCAGTTGAATAACAGCACCTTTGAAATGGTAGATTCCATTAGCCAAATCACAGCCTACGTAACAAAGGTTAGAAATGAAATGGGTAAGCAGGCTGGAAGCGTGGCCGAAACAGCCGGAACAGTAAATGAAATTACCTCCAATATCCAGTCCTTGGAACGGATGATTCAATCTCAGGCTACCGAGGTTACCCAGGCCTCTGCCGCTGTAGAAGAAATGCTGGCCAGCATTAACTCCGTAACAAATTCCATGTACAAGATGATGGAGGTGTTCGGTGAACTATCCGATGAAGTTCAAATTGGAACAGAAAAGCAGGAAGATGTAAACCAGCGTATCAAGGAAATTGAACTTCAGTCAAAGATGCTTCACGAGGCTAACGTAGTAATTGCATCCATTGCAGAGCAAACTAACATGTTGGCCATGAACGCTGCCATAGAAGCAGCCCATGCAGGAGACGCAGGACGAGGATTCAGTGTTGTTGCCGATGAAATCAGAAAGCTTTCAGAAACCTCTTCCGAGCAGTCCAGAAATATTGGAACTCAGCTTACAAAGATTCATTCAGCCATTGAAGAAATGGTTTCCGTTTCCGAAGAATCAAACCGAGTATTTGGTTCTGTTTCTCAGAAAATTCAAGATACCAATTCTTTAGTAGTGCAGATTCAAGGTGCTATGGATGAACAATCTAATGGTTCCCAGCAAATCGCCACTGCCCTCCACACCATGAATAACAGTACCTTGGAAGTTCGTACTGCATCTGCAGAAATGTCCGAAGGAAATAAATTGATCCTACAGGAAATCCAAAAACTTCAGGTTGCAGCAGAGCAAATGGATGAAAACATGAATTACATGAACAATGAGACACAAAAAATATTTGAAAAGGCCAAAAGTCTTTCAGATATTAACGAGCGAATGGAAGCCACAATTCATGATATATCCATTCGTATCGAACAATTCAAGGTGTAATTAAAAGCATAAGACAATAAAAAAAGCATCCTAATTTTAGGATGCTTTTTTTGTATCTACTGTATAATTTTATGAAACAGAAACAATTAGAATGTCATCTGTTCTGTAACATTCATATCTACAGCAGCATCTCGTGCCTCCTGGGGAACAGTATACACTCCAGTAGGCTCGCCATCTTTATACACAAATGTCATAAAGCCTGACATGTCCAATTCTGATAATACTTCTGGAGGAACTTCCGTTCCAGCAATTTCAGTAGCGTTCTCCAAAACCTGCCCCAAAAACTGCTCTATATCTATACTACATCCATACAAGGACAAGTCACTCTGCCGTAAATAAGTGGGTATAGTCAAACCAGCAAACAAAAGATCAATCTCTTCCACAGAAAGCTCTACAGTCTTAAACGCCTCTTCCAGAACTTGAACCTCAGCATCACTCATGACATTCTTATAAACTTCCAGCATTTTGCTAAAAGTATTGTCTCCCATCGTTACTTCTAATTCATATACAGGAGTTTCGTTGATTTCAGTCTTACCTTTTAAGACAACCTCATCAATGGTCTCCAACGTGGCAACATTTAATTCTCTCATAGCTGCAATATCAAACTGAGAATAAGGAACAGAAGTTTTCATCCATGTGTTCATGGCATTGAAATACATGGTCATGTTAGAACCTTCTACTTCATAATAGAACTGAAAAGGCAATTCCACCTGCATTCCCATCATGTCTGTATTCACAGTCATGTTCATTTCAGCAGAAAATTCAGGCTTAATGGTATATCCTATAGACATAGTTCCATCAAGTTCAATGGGAACACCTTCCATAGTAGTAGCAAAATCAAAGGTGACATCCATCAATCCACCACTTTTTGCATTCTGCTTTTCATAGGCTGCAACAAAAGCTTCTCGTGCTTGCTCATTTGTAGTAATTTCTTTTTTACCACAGGAAATAAGCGTAAGAACAGCTAAACTTACCAGAAACAGACTCACGATTTTTTTCATCATATAATCCTCCTATTCGATTCCTCTTTAAAGCCAACTGTCGGACTTGGCGTGAGGCTTCGCCCCACTATCGCCTTTTGCTACGCAAAACGCGGAACCATTCCAGTAGTCGGTTCAATTCCGACTTTAAAAGCCAACTGTCGGACTTGAAC
>JAXJGY010000032.1:0-25289 GCA_036300185.1 Treponema sp.
CCATCAGGCAACTCAAGGGATTTAAGGCTGTGGCATCCTTCAAAGGCGCTGTCTCCGATGTACACCAACCCCTCCGGCAGCTCAAGCTGTGCCAGCCGGTCGCAATCCCGCACCACGCCAGAGCCCAACAGCCGCAATCCAGCGGGCAAGGCAAGGTCGGTGCAATCTATCCAGCCATCGAAGAGGGGGGAGTTACCAAGGCCACTCCAGAGGCTCACCTTCAGCTCCTCCAGCTCCGCCAAGGTGGCCTGCAAGTCCCGGTCAAGGCCCTCCCGGTTCAGCTCCTGCAGCGTAATGGTGCCCAGCGCCACCAGCCCCTCCGGCAGCGCCACCGGCTCCAGAGAACAGCAGCCACCAAAGGCACTGCCGCCGATAAAGCGGAGACTGGCAGGCAGGTTTATTTTTTTCAGGGAGGAACACCCATAAAAGGCATCGCCACCTATGGCCAGCACGTCCTCCGGTAGCTCCACCGTCTCCAGCCTCCTGCACCCCTCGAACATCCCTGTGCCGATGTACCCCACACCTGCCGGAACCCGAAGCCCTACCAAACGGTGCCATTCCCTGCAACACCAGGAGGAGTTGTCAAATGCAGGCCACAGGTCTGCCGGAATGGCAGCCTCCACCAAGGGCAGGACAGTCGTCCCCCAGCACCTCCTCAACGCCCTTCCACCAGGCTACAAGACTGGTGGGGTCAAGTTTTTCCTCCTCCACACAAGATGAAAGATCAGGGAAACCTATGTCTTTCCCACTCAAAAGACAACTGATTTCATCGTCCACATCCTGCCACAGCGAATTCGTCTCCTGCTCCTCACGGGGCAGCAGGGAAAAGCTCTCTCCTATCTCCTTTATGGTGGAGGGAATTCGAATCCGGCCAAGCCGCCGGCATCCTTTGAATACATTATGTCCCAAAGACTCCAAGCCCTCTGGCAGCTCCAGCTGAGTCAGCCGCCGGCACCCGCTGAAAGCCCAGGAGTCAATCTTCTTCACGGTGGAGGGCAGTCCAACCCGCTCAAGACTGTGGCAGTCCCTGAAACAGAACATGCCAACCTTCTCCAGCCCCTCTGGCAGCACCACCTCCTGCAACGAATGGCAACCGTTAAAGTCCACCCTTTGTATGCTCGGTGGCAAGGTGATTCCCACTAACGACGTGGAGTGGTACACCATCAGGTCCACCTCCTCCAACCAGTCAATGGCGGAAAGATCCAGATGTACCTGAATGGCGGCATTGACAGACAAGTGCTCCCGCACCCGCCCGATACATTTGATGAAGGCAATCTCGTCCAGCTCCTCATGGCTCTTAATTTTCTGCAGGTCAGCTACGTGTCGGTCGTACAAATACATATGAAGGCAGCTTCTGTCGGGCTTTGGTCCCTGTACCACCACCGTCCACCGCCCCTCGCCGAGCTGTTCAATCACCTGTGGCAGCTCTACAAATGATGCCACTTCCACAACTTTTTCCATGTCCATACCGTCCTCCTTGTCTATTTGCTTCAGTATACACCCTATTATACTTCAAATCCATTCAAACCTAATAAAATCCAATAAAAGAGACCTCTAAGCCTTCTCTAACCTCCAGCGGACCAGAGGAAATTTCTACCTGAGACTTGAGTTTGTTTCCTGATGGCGAAATATCTGTTACCACCACCATCTGATATATACCCGCTGGCATTTGTGGCACCATGAATAATAACTGGCTGGGCTTGTTAGTTGCCACTACAGACACCTTCTGCTTTTCTTCCTTGACAGTTTCTCCTGCTCCTATTATGTCACAGATAGCCACCTCTTCCAATAACACTGATGATTTCATGTCTTGAATAGTATCTGTAACATACCATGACAGAGGTTGCTGTTAGGTAATACAAGGGTGCGTAACCTGACACCACAAGGGATGCTGACCTGTCTAGAACAGGGATAAAGACACGGCCAGGTCAGGGAGTTCATTCTAGTTAAAATGAAAGGTTCATTGTAGTTAGAGTAATAAGTTCATTCTAGCTAGAATGAACGGTACATGGTAGGTAGAATGGAATGATTAACAACTTTTTTGAAAGTGTCAGCTATATCCTCGTACGGAAGAATTCTAACGGTAAAGGTATCAATCTGTCAAGAATAAAAAATCCCCCAGCCGAAAAGTTTCAACCAAGGGATTTTCAAGCTATACTAGGACTTATTCCTCTTCCATGGGCTTCAGGTTGGGGCTAAAGATCAGCTTGCAGCCAGTAGCCTCCTGAATCTGTTCCTTGGTGTAGTCGGGATGAAGCTCAGTTACTACGATTCCCTCTGGAGTTACTTCCATAACACCCATTTCGGTTACAATCATGGAAACACACTTGGGAGCAGTCAAAGGCAGTGTACACTTCTCAAGAATCTTGTGAGCACCCTTCTGGGTATGAAGCATAGCAACGATTACCTTCTTGGCACCAACTACCAAGTCCATGGCACCACCCATTCCTGCAACCTTCTGTCCAGGAACAATCCAGTTGGCCAAATCCCCGTTTTCAGCTACCTGCATGGCTCCAAGAATTGTGGCAGACAGGTGATGTCCACGAACAAGTCCAAAGCTAGTGGCTGAATCGAAAAAGCATACCTCAGGAACGGCAGTAACATATCCACCACCAGCATTGGTAACGTCTACATCAATTTTATCGGGAGCAGCAGCAACACCAAGACCGGCAAATCCGTTCTCAGAGTGCAGAGTAACATCAACTCCCTCAGGAAGATAGTTTGCAACCATGGTAGGCAAACCAATTCCCAGGTTTACAAAGTCGCCATTCTTCAATTCCTTGGCACATCTTCGTGCAATTCTTTCCTTTAAATCTGCCATTTTGGTTCTCCTTCAACAACACAATCTACAACTACACCGCTCACAGCAAAGGTGTCGGGATCCATTGAAGCCACGTCAACAACCTTTTCACTGGCAAGAAGAACACAATCAGCAGCACCTGCCATAACATAGTTGAAGTTTTTAGTGGCCTTGTCACAGCGGAAGTTACCAAACTTGTCGCAGATAGAAGCACGGCACAGAGCAAAGTCTGCACGAAGAGGCCGCTCCAAAAGATATTTTACACCGTCAATCTCAATAACCTGCTTTGTTCTTCCAGCCTCATCTGGGTCAACCTCTACAGGAGTTCCCACGCCAGTAGGAGTCAAAACACCACCAAGACCATAGTTTCCAGCACGAATCTTTTCTGCCAGTGTTCCCTGGGGAACCAGTGTTACCTTCATGGTACCAGCTGCCATAGCCTCACCAATGGCGGGGTTCAAGCCGATATGGGTAGCGATGATGTGGTCAACCATACCAGCATCAATCAACTTGGCAATACCACGAGAAGTCTTTGCTCCGTAAGTACCTGCAGGAAGACCACCATCGTTTCCAATAACGGTCAAATGCTTTACGCCTTTGCGTACCAAGGCATCAACCAAAATCTCTGGAGAGCCAGTCCCCAAAAATCCACCAACCATGATGGTCATACCATCTTTGATGCCACTCACAGCCTCATCAGCTGTTTTCACCTTGTTAACCATGATTCCTCCTAATATAAAGAATTATACAACAAGCTGTAAAAAAAGGGGCACGAGAGCCTCGGTACCTAAATCGTCCGTGGCACCTTCGTACCCCACTTCAATTATACACCGTCAAACAGAGGACGGCAAACTACTAGAACAGCAACAAACCTGCACCAGCAATAATTCCGGTAACAACCAGAACAATCAAGGTGTATCCCATGATGTCACGGGCACCAAGCTTTGCAATACCCAAGGCAGGAAGAGCCCAGAATGGCTGAATCATGTTGGTCCAGCTGTCACCGTAAGCAATAGCCATAGCAACACGTGGCAACTCTACTCCTAATTCCTGAGCTGCAGGAAGCATAACGGGTCCCTGAACTGCCCACTGTCCACCACCGGATGGTACGAAGAAGTTTACGATACCAGCACTGATGAAGGTAAAGAAGGGCAATGTCTTAACAGTAGAAATACTTACGAAGAAGCTACTGATAACAGAAGCCAAGGAAACACCAGTTGCAGCATTTGCTCCAACCATCATAGCCTGGATACCAGCATACAAGGGGAACTGCAATACGATTCCACCAGCACCCTTGGCAGCTTCACCAACAGCGTTCAACAAGCTGCGAGGAGTCCAGTGCAGGATAACACCAGCAATCAAGAAGATGAAGTTTACAATGTTCAAGTCCAAGTTAAAGGAAGCAAGTCCAGAGAAGTACAGAACGATGTATACCACACCCATAGCACCGAGAGCCAAGTTGATGATAGGAAGGTTTTCCAACTTCTCAGCAGGAGACATGGCTGCAATCTGCTCTTTTGTCAACTTAGGAGTTTCTTCTTCTGCCAACAAGGAAGGATCAATGCTAATAACATCCTCTTCATTCTTAGGATGCATCATAGTTGTAAGAATAGGAAGAACAATCAGAGTAGCCAAAATGATGAACAAGTTGGTGGGAGAGAACAAGGTCTGGGTAATAGCAGCAGCCTGGGTCATGGTTCCACCAGTGTTAGCAATAGCAGCACCAGCAGCAGGCTGTGTAGAAATAGACAGAGGAATGGATCCAGAGAATCCAGCGTGCCACCATACGAATCCAGCATAAGCGGAAGCAATCAACAAGCGGTAGTCAATACCACGGAGCTTCTTGGCAATTTCCTTAGCATAGATAGCACCAATAACAAGACCAAATCCCCAGTTCAAGATACAGGCAACAAAAGAAACGATAGTTACCAATGCAATTCCCTGGAAAGGAGTCTTAGGAATACCAGCAAGCTTTACCAAAAGCTTCTTAAAGGGGGGAGCAAGAGCAAGCACGTGACCAGTTACAAGAACCAGTACCATCTGCATACTGAATGCCAACAGTCCCCAAACACCTTTACCCCAATGGTTCAGCATGTCAAGAGGTCCCTGTCCAGTAGCAATCATACCGAACAAGAAAACAATTACTGTCAAAACAACAGCAAACAAAAATGCATCAGGCAGAAATTTCTGCATGAATGCTGCGGCGCCACCAGAAATCCGTTCCAGCACGCCCTTCTTTGTAGCAGCTTTAGCCATAGAAGCCTCCTTAACAAATATAATGTCAATCTCAATTATACCACAGATGAAAAAAATGTCAAAAGAGAATTTTTTTTATCTATATATTTTCTTCTATAATAAATAAATTATTAAAATAATAATTTTTACTAAAAATTAACATTTTTTTTTCGTATTTTGCCAAGGTTTTTAGCTAACAAGTGTGAATAGACAAAAGATATAAAAAGTGGTATCATTACAATTACAAGCATCACGTAAGAGGTTGACTCATGCCCTATTCTGAACCTACAAATCTTGCCATTGTAGCATGCCCTGGTGGAGAAAAATTCGCTGATGAGGTTATCGATCATCTGCGACACATGTACAAGCATCGCTTTAATCTCAAAGCTGATGCTATTTCTAAGCGTTATTATTTGACTAAAGACCAATTGACAAAGGACATGAACTTCTTAAATGATGTTCAGACTACAAACCTTTGTGTCAAAGGCTCTACAGATAAGTATCGTGTTCCCCATTTTAAGGTTGATGCCCAGTTCACCTACTTTATGAACGGTGAATTTAAGACAGAAATCAATGAATGTATCCGTGGAAAGGATGTTTTTATCTTCCAAGATGTAGAAAATCATCAGCCAATTAAGCTTAATGGTGGAAAAAACACTCAGATTCTTTCCGTTAACGATCATATTATGTCCCTGCTGGTTACTATTGATGCTGTTCGTCAAGCTGGTGCAGCAGATATTACTCTGGTGCTTCCTGTATATCCCTACAGTCGTCAGCACAAGAAAAAGGGACGAGAGGGACTGACAGCCAGTCTCCTTGGACATATTTACGAAAACATGAGTGTTACTCGTATCATCACCTTGGACTTGCATTCCCGTGAAATCGTAAATGCCTTTAGTAAAACCCATGTGGAAAACCTCCATGCCAGTTATCAGATTATCCGAGAACTATCCAAACTGGTGGATTTAACCAATAAAACTGAAGATTTGATTGTAGTTTCTCCTGACACAGGAGCCATTGACCGCAATAAGTTCTATGCCACTGGACTGAAAACTCCCTTGGCCATGATTTACAAGGAGCGGGATTATTCTGTGGTAACTCAGGATGCAAAGGCCACAAACATCAAGTCTGTAAAGCTTTTGGGAGATGTTCAGGGAAAGGTAGCCTTCTTGGCAGACGACATGCTGGGTACAGGTGGAACCTTGCTGAAAGCCATGGAATTCTTAAAGGAACAGGGAGCCACCAAGGTAATTGCTGCCATTAGTCTCCCCTTCTTTACTGGAAATGCCATTGAGCAGTTTAACGAGGCATACAAGAAGGGCTTGTTCTACCGAGTTATTGGAACAAATGCTGTATACCACGAGGAGCTTTTGCAGCATGAATGGTATATCAGTACTAACGTCAGTGGCCTTTTTGCTAACGTAATCACTCGTCTTCATCACAACCAGTCTCTCAGCGACCTGTTGGACAATAGAAACATTATCGAGAAATTGGTAAAAAGAGACTAATGTCCATTCTTTGTGCTGATATTGGAACTTCCTCATTAAAAACTGCCCTTGTAAATCTACAGGGGCAGGTTTTATGTCAATCTAGAGTACTTTTTCCAAAACCAGAATTCAATCAAGAAGGACTTTGTGCATCTGATTTTGGAGACAATCCCTGTTGCCTGCCACAATTATTTTCTGGAGACCATTGGTTTTCTGCCTTGCAGGAAGCCACCCGAAAGTTATGTCAAGAAAAACCAGAAGAACCCATTGAAGGAATTTGTATTTCTGGAAATGGGCCAACCTTAGCAACTACTGCTGGTGAAGTTTTTTTATGGAATCATCCTGTAGCACCAGCTATTTTAGAAGAAATCCAAAAAGAATTAACTTCTCATGGGTTATTTTCGATTTTTCTCCCTCGGCTTTTAGCCTTTAAGCGTCTCTTTCCAGTAGAATGGAATAAAACAGAAAAAATTATTTCTGGACCAGAATACTTGATTTGGAAGCTTACTGGCAGATTCTTGACCATTTTACCAGAAAAACGATTTGCTCCAGCCTACTGGAATCACGATTCCTTAGAAAAACTAGGAATTGAAGGCTCCAAATTGCCTGATTTTGTGAAGCCTGCCACCAGTGCAGGAACCTTGTTGCCAGAAATTGCAGAAGCATTGGGCTTGAGTACCACAACTCCAGTATTTTGCGGGGGACCTGATTTTACAGTGGCCCTTATTGGCACCAATACCTTGGAGCCAGGAAAAATCTGTGACCGTGCAGGAAGCAGCGAGGGAATCAATCTGTGCTTGGCCAAAAATCCTTCTGAAGCCATACAAAGGGCTGGTATCCAAGGCATTCGAGTTTTACCTTCTGTAGTTCCAGGTCTTTTTAATGCCAGCGTTCTTTTGCCTGACAGTGGCACTCGGTTCAGCAAGCTGAAAAAGGCTGTTGCACCTCATTTGAACTATCAAGATTTTGTGGCAGCTTTGTTGCAAAATCCACCAATAAGCACCGCAGGTTTTCAACTAATGGAAGAATTAGCAGTAGAAGTAAAAATTGCCTACGAGAAGCTTTCTACCATCGCTACATTAACAGGAACAAAAATTGATAGCACCATCTGCACCACGGGCGGTCAGGCAAAAAATCCCCATTGGCTTCAGTACAAGAGCCAGATAGTGGGGGCAGCCTTTTCTATTACCGCCTGTGCTGATGCTGAACTGGTGGGGAACGCTGTATTGGGCTATTATGGCCTTGGGAAATTCAAGTCAATCCAAGAGGGGGCCAGGACTTTGGTTCAAATTCACAAGGTTTTTGAATCACCTGTAAAGTAAATTGTGAAAATCTATAAAATTCCACCACAGACAAAGGCCATCATCTTTGACATTGACTCCACCCTCTACAGCCACAAAGAATATGCCCTGCAGCAAAACAAGATACAGATTCACCACTATGGCCAACTAGAAAGGATTTCTGACCATGAAGCCCTCCACAGAATAGAAACCATACGGCGGAATTGGGCAGAAACACATAATGGTGAAATCTTAAGCTTAGGCAACACCTTTGTACAGCTGGGCTATCCCATAGAAGAAAGCATTCGCTGGCGGGAAGAATTTTTGGAACCAGGTCAATTTTTGAGTCGAGACCACAAACTGGTGACAACCTTGGAAGTTTTAAGCAAAAAATACCAGCTGGCCTGCATCACCAACAATCCAGTGTTGGTGGGGCGAAAAACTCTGGCAGCCCTAGGCGTGGAGGAATTCTTTCCCTTGGTAATTGGCCTAGACACCTGCAAGGTATCTAAGCCCCACCCCGCCCCCTTCTTGTTGGCAGTGGAGAAACTTGGTTGCAAGGCAGAACACTGCCTTTCTGTGGGAGACCGCTTCAATATAGACATTGAGCTTCCTCTAGAACTGGGCATGGGGGGCCTTTTAGTTGATGGAGTGGAGGATGTATACCAGCTTCCACAGCTGTTGACTTAATCCTTTCTGTCCACCATACTGAATCCATGAGTTCCATGTTTGATAAGCTGGGGGATATGCTGAATGAATGCCTAGAAAAAGGGCAAATTCCCCAGCCACAACCAAAAAGAACATATTATCAGAAAGCTGATTTTACTGATGTTGATTCAAACCAGCAGAATGGTACTGACGAACAAGTTGAAGTAATGAAAACCCTCATTACCCTTCCCCGTGATGTGGAAGAAGCCTTAAAGCTACTGGGCTTTGGTGCAGAAAATAGTCAACAGGAGGAGCTTCCCATTCCCAGCCTAGCAGAAGTGAGGGGAATCTACGCTCAGTTTTTGAAAGAGGCCCACCCAGATACAGCCACCGAGGAAACAAGCTCTGCACAAGCAGCCCAACGTATTGCCCAGCTTACCAGTGCCTTTAACAAGGTACGAGATTTTTATAAAAAGCTAGGATTGTTATAGCTCTTGTTGTAATATTCTACTGATTAGATTTATTTTATCTTCAAATAAAGAATAACAATTTTGAAAACAGAAGACTTTTCTTTCCGATCCAATAAAAGGAAGGAGTTGCTCTTCTTCAAATCGCTTATAGAGTTTTATCTACAAATTCACCACATTTGTGTCTATAACTTATAAGTGTAAAATACTTTTAGTTCCTATCTGACATTGGCCAACCTTCTTTATATCATTAATTACTTTCCAATATTAAAACACCAGTTATTTCTAATAACTACTTTTTACAATGTTTGTAAATAAGAACATCTCCAATGAGATTGAGTTCTTTAACGAATTCAAAGTAATCTGAATAGTTTTTTAACACATTTTTAAAATAGGGGTAATAATAAATAATGTACACATCTCTGTCAATTCTTTTGACTGATTCATAAATCTTACCTATCAACAAATCAAATTCCTTTTCCGTAGAAAAAGGACTTGATATATAAAAAATAGAACCTTTGTCAAAAAATGTTGGAGGTTGTTGTAGTATATCACCTATGATTATTTCAATTTTTTTCTGAAATAAATCTGTTCCCATAAGTGTTATAAGATTTTTTTTACTTTCTTTTGCAATATCATCCAATATCTCCACTCCAATTGTTTTGTCGAAGTGGAAACTTGACAAATACAAAACATAACCAAGACCTGAACCACAATCAATTAAAATATTTTCTGGTTTATATGAAATATTTTCTAATATTTCATATAAAACTTTTTTTGTAGTAGTAGGGTCAACCCATTCACGATTTTTTTCACAAGACATGTATGTTTTCGAAAAATCAATTTTTTTCTCTTGGAAAAAAACACGAGTTTCTCGTTTAATTTGGGAAAGATTTTTAGTAATTCTAGTCTGTTCAATTAGCATGACTTATCCTCTTTACTATCATCAATAAAATTCTTAAGATATAAAACTACCTGTTCATATGTATACATACAATGTTGGACTTGGAGATTTCCATCTTTCCTTCCTTGTGCTATATAAACTTTGGCAGGACAACCTCCAGCACACATTGGTAATAACACACAATCATGACAGTCTTTATTTTTTGCGGGGGAAAAAGTACTCTGACTGTAGAAACCATGTTCTTTACAAAGAGTTCCATCTTCTTTTAAATATCCAATACGGCCATCTACCCTTTTAACGAGAGTTTCACACTTATACACATCCAAATTGCTATCTATATAGAATTTACCTTCACTATTCATAGAACAAGGTGTCTTTCTTCCAAATAACTTCGGATTAACCATATTGAATTTCTTGTAACACTTTGAAAATGTCTCGGTAACATGGGTAGGATAAGACTCTGCTGGAATGCAATCTCCAAAATTATCATTAGAACCTTTAAATGTACCTATAAAACCAAAATAAACATCGTCAGAATATGGAACAAGAACATTCATAATTTTTTCACAATCATTAATATTTGTTTCATCGATATTTACTCGAATGGTTAATAAATCCTTTAACCCTTTTTCACAAAGAGTTCGTAGATTGTCCAGAATTAACTGATAAGTCCCTGAACCGTCTTTATAAATCCGTTTTCTGTCGTGTTGTTCAGGTGTACCATCTATGGAAATCTGGATTCCAATTTTATATTTTTCTATGTAAGAAATCATCTGTTCATCCAGAAGTGTCATATTTGATGTCATTTGATAATTACAACTCAGTGAATATTTTTGGGCTAAAGCAAATGACTTATCACAAAATTCGTATAAAATCTCTTTATAAAGCATGGGTTCTCCCCCAAAGAGATTTATCTGAAGAGTTTTTACAGAGTTATGTTCTTCAATATATTTTTCCATGAACAATAAGATTATATCAATTTCTTTTGATGTCATTTTATGAGAAGACTTAGAATGTCCCTGCATACAGTACGGGCAAGCAAGGTTGCAGTTATAAGTGGGGATTAAGGTAATGCTAAAAGTTTTAACTGTATGTTCATATCGAAATTGATCGTAATGATAAATAAATACATCAGTTTCGTTAATATTTTCATCCGTAATAAACTTCATGAGTTTCATTGATTCTCTTATATTTTCATCTAAATCACAGATTCTATTCTCTTTTACGCAAGAAACTATCTGGTCATCCAACTGAACTAAGGCAGTACTTAATGTATTATATAAGTACGTATGATCTTTATGATCAAAACAGATATTGAATTTTGAAAACTTATACATCATATCCCTCCTGAAAATCAGGATTTCTCAAAATATTTTGAGAAATCCCTTTTCATTACTATTATTCTTTCACTAGCAACTGCAATAACACCGAGTCTTATCTCTGGTCTGATAGGACATTCCCAACACAAATTGAGAATCAACCTCTGAAAGAGAGATGGGAGCATTTAAAACTACCAAAATTGTTTCCTCCTTATTTATTAAGTATATTCAGTAACAAAAAACTGTTACTGTGCGGTAGATTATCACATAATTTTGATAGTATCAACCCTTTAATAACATTATAGTGATATTTTCCTTAATATGGATTTTAGAACTCGTTTACGAGACGAAATAGAATATTCTGGATTACTAGATAAAGAAGTTGCAGCATTAGCTGGTATTAGTAAACGAGCTATAGATAGTTATGTAGGCTCTCAAGGGTGCATGCCTTCTGCGGATGTAGCAGTGAGACTCGCAAGGGTTTTAAACACTAGCGTAGAATACCTAGTAAATGGTGTCAGAGAAATAGATAATACATATGGGCCAGAACCATATTCAAAAAGACTTATAAAAATTATAAAAACTATTGAATATTTTTCAGAACAAGACTTAGCAGCTGTCGAAGCAATTGTAACAAGTATTGGAGAAAAATACAAAAAGTAATTAGAATAATTAACTATCTCCTTCTTTTAGTCTTATTCTACGTTTCGGGCCCCCGAAACTATACCCGAATTTTATTCTACGTTTCGGGCCCCGGAACTATACCCGAACCTTATTCCACGTTTCGAGCCCCGAAACTCTACCCGTATATTACTCTACGTTTCGGGCCCCCGAAATTATACCCGAATTTTACTCTACGTTTCGGGCCTGTTCCCTGATATTTTCCAAAGCATCCTTGGCGGTAATGACCATGGCACCCACCTCTGTGAACTGGTTCTTGGAGCCGATGGTGTTTATCTCTCGATTTATTTCCTGACAGATAAAGTCGATTTTGCGGCCGGGAGTGGCATTGTCCACCAGCTCCTTGGCAAGGGCTGAAAGATGGCTTTTAAGACGAACAATTTCCTCGTTGATGGTGTACTTTACCAAAAGGGCTGCCACTTCCGTAAGCACCCGCTGCTGGTCGTAGCCTTCACCTAAAAGCTCTTGGAAGCGACGCTGAAGATTTTCCTTAAAGGCATTTTCCATCTGTGGTTGCCACTGGGTAAAGAAGGCGGCAGCCTCTTCCAAAACTCCAAGCTTTTCCTGTAAGTCTACCTTAAGATTCTCCCCTTCTCGCCTTCTGTCTGCCACAAATTCCTCCAAAGCCTTATCAAAAACTGGCTCCAACAGGGCCTTGTAGGAATCAAGGTCAAACTCACGGTGGGATACCAGCACTCCCTCCTGACTAAGAATCAGTTCCAGTGGGGATTGAACTGTTGAAGCAGCTTGACTACCAGCGACTCCCTGCATCTCAGATAAAATCTGGGAAACCTGAGAAATTGCTGCAGCGTAGGAGCGAACAGCCTCCTGATTCACCAGCACAGTAGTGGCTGGATCCTCCTCCCGAAAGCGAATGTACACATCAACCTTGCCCCGCACCACAGCAGCAGTCATCTTTTCTCGAAAGAAATTCTCTAGCCGAGAAAGACTTGAGGGCAGATTTATTGAAAGATCTAGGAATCGAGAATTATAGGACTTGATTTCCACTGAAAGAAAGAGCTTTTCTTCCACCAATTCCTCATATCCATAGCCTGTCATACTGTTCATGTGTCACTCCTAAAATCCCTTATATTAAGGAAGAATATTTACTTTTCATTTGTCAGACGACGCCACAATTCCCGTCCTAGCTTCCAGTTATCCCCTGCTCCCATGGTGACAAAAACGATACCTTGGGGAAACTGCGGATCACCTTGAACAAGTTCCTGTTCCAGATCCTGGGCGGCATCAAGAATCTCTTGGTAATAGCGGACATTGTGATGATATTTACAGGTGGCCTGGTACAAGGTAGTACCATCCACACCAGAAGCACTGGCATTTTCTCGGGCCGAGCCGTAGATTTTATGGAGAATCACTTGGTCAGCAGCCCCAAAGGATGAGGCAAATTCCTCCAGCAAGGCGGCAGTTCTTGTGTAGGTGTGGGACATGAAATCCACCACCAGCTTGTAGCCAGGATAAAAGGCACGATAGCCTTCCAGGGTGGTTTTGATGGCGGTGGGATGATGACCGTAATCGTCAAGAATCACCAGCTTATCCTTGCGGCCCACTAGCTCGCTACGTCGCTTTCCTCCACGGAAGGCGGCAAGACCTGAAGCAAGCCTTTGGGCAAGGGTATCATTTGCAAGGGAAGGCTCATGAACCTTGAGCAATTCCACCGACAGGGCAATGGCTGCAGCGGCATTCAGCACCAAGTGGCGACCAGGAACCTCCAGTCGGAAGGCCTGCTCTCCAAAGCCTGCAAGATAAAAATATTGGCAACCAGCTTCCACCTGACCAAAGGTTACCCGATAGTCCCCTTCTGCAGTTTCACCGTAGGGTACTAGCTGAATATCACTTCGCTTTTTTGTAGCAAGGGCAGCAGCTTCACAGGCACCAGCATCGTCAGCACAATAAATCAACTGACCATTTTCTGGCAAGAGGCAAATATAGTCCACAAAGGCAGATAAAATATCTTCGTATGTGGGAAAGAAATCCTGATGGTCACTTTCCACGCTAGTAAGGATAATTTTTTGCGGGTGGAAATCCATAAAATGCCGCTGATACTCGCAGGTTTCCGCCACAAAGAAATCCGTTCCCTGACTCAGAGTGCAGCTTCCTTGTTTTCCAAGGCTATCTTGTGACTTTGATCCACCAAAGCTTGAAATCAAACTTCCTGCCAAAACCTGCACAGGCAGATCAAACTGCTGGAGAATGGTGCCAGTAAGTCCCGTAGTGGTGGTTTTTCCGTGAACCCCTGCAATGCCACAGCTATAGGCATGGGCAGAAAGCTGTCCTAAAGCCTGGGAATACAGCAGGCAGGGAATGTTACGACGATGGGCCTCTGCTAGCTCGCAGTTAGTATCTTTGTTATAGGCAGAGGAATAGATGATACACAAAAGGTCGTCGGTAATGTTTGCCTCGTTAAAGAGGCTGGCAGTAATTCCACAGGCAGCTAGTACTTGGTCAGTGTAGAAGGTATCTGCCACATCACTTCCTGTAATCCTTGCCCCACGCTGACAAAGAATTTCTGTAAGGGCGGCCATCCCCGTTCCCTTGATTCCAACAAAATGAATGTGAAGCCCTTGTAAATCAGCGGGCAGTAAGAAGTCCTTCATGAGGTGCAGTATAGCATAGGTTCAATGAAATTAAAAGCGGTGGAGGATGCCAGCAGCCCACCGCTGCCTTACGCTGAGCAAGCTCAGAGTTCGGCATCGGTAGGCACCCGCTGGCATCCTCCACCGAGTTTTTCGTTCATCGGGCTATACTGCTAGATAGATGAGCTGGTTCTAAACACAAACCAACTTAGAAATGGTAGACAGCACCAAGAACAAAGTTAAAGAGGGTGTAGAAATATTGCTCATCATATTTAGTCACACCATAATATGTGTCTGTAATTGTTGTTTCGACTTCAGGATTGAGAAGTGCAAAAGCAATTTCTGCGTTCAATGCAAACTTCGTATTGGGAATGGTGTATTTACCACCTACAATTAGCTTTGTAGCAAAAGCTGGTTTTGTCTTTTGATCAAAAGACCTCGTGTATCCTCCCCTAATCTCCTTCTTATAGCTTTCATTGTTTGCAAAAGCAATACCAAAGCCAAGTCCTGCATAAGGTTGAACTATCCAGTCAGTGAAAGTCCATGTTGCCCCTATGTAAGGTAAAAAAACGTTTGTCTTATGTTCTGCCCTCACATCTCCAGACTTTCGTCCCGCTATGACTGTACCAAATACCATATCTAATCCAAATTGAAAGGCAAGTCTTGGTAATTTGGCAATAGGTGCAATTCCAATCTTTGGGGAGAGCAAAAACCCTGTTGGTTTAGGATCAATCCCTGCAAATTCTTCGTATGTACCAAGTCCCAAATCAAGTCCAGCATACATGGTATCCAAAAAAGCAGGTCTTCCTCCGCTAGAACTGCTTTCCGCTGCGGGAACTTCTGTTTCAGGCATTCCTGCCTCGGGTGCTTCTGCTTCCTGAGCAAAGGCTCCACCACACACAAACAAGGCCAACATTGCGGCCAACAACACTTTCTTCATACACATCTCCTTTAGAAAGTAAAAATAATTGCCACATTATACAGTATGAGTGGTATCATCTAATGATAGTTATGAAAAAAAATTGATTTTTTTTATCTTTTTTTTTCGTTCATCGATACAGCTGTACCATATAAAAAAAATGGGGTTGGGGTGGGGTGTAAAATAAGTAGTTATATAGAGATAGAATATACATTAAATTTTTGACAATTCAGACATTTTCTTGATTTCATTTCGCCAATTTTCCACCAACCAATCTGGTTCTAGTGGAATGGCATCGGCACCAAAGGAAAGGAGCCACTGCTGAATGGGAATCCACTGGGAGGAAGAGAAGGTCATGATGGTTTTTTCCTCCTGGGGGAATTCTTCTAATTCTTGGTCGTCAGCCCAAGTGAATCGATGAATTCGTTTTCGGGCAACTCTGCCAAAAAAGGCAATTTTAAAATCATAAGATTCATCATACTGAAAGGGCCCAAATCGTCCCTGCTCAAAATCTTCCACAAACTGCCAGTTTTTAGGCAGAATAAAGGTTCGCCGCAAAACCTGTAGCTCATAGATTTTGTGAATATCGTACAGGCGAATGTGCTCATGGTTCTTTTCATCGGCGGCGTACAAGTATACCTGACCGTTGTCCACCACAAGCTGACAAGGCAGTACAGTTCGGTGAGACTGATTGGGCTCCCAAAAGCTGCGGTAGATAAAGTCCACCACATAATTGCCTCTCAAGGCAGACAGCAAGGCATTCACAATATTCTGATCAAAAATGGGCTGGGGACCACGAGCCACCACAATCCGCTCCAGCAAAGGAAGATGCTGGGTAGAAGGATAGAGCCTTCCGATAAATTCTGCCGCCTGCTTGTAGATGGGATTTGCATCGGAGTATTTGTCCACCAGCTTTTGGATGATGGCCAGCTGGATAATTTCCTCCTCCGTTAGGCTATTGAGGGGAAAGTTAAAGGGTGCAGAATAGTAGTAGCCGTCCTTTTTACTGTCATAGACAATGGGAGCCCCCAGAGTTTTTCGCATGTACCGCAAGTCCCGCCGCAGAGTTGGCTCTGAAAACTTCTTATCCTGCAACAACTTACGCAGCTCCTCCAAAATAAAGCTGAAGGAAGGATACTCCTCCTGACAGATGATACGATCTATGAGCTGGAATCGGTGCATCTGGGGATTCGTCTTCTTGCGGGTCATGATATTTATTCCTTGGAGAGGTCTGGACTGTCAGTTTTTGGGGCATCCAGTTCCAACGCCCCCTTGTGACTAATGCTATAAATGAGCACTCCCAAGCACCAGCTAAAGGTAGCCAAAAAGTTAAACAGAATTGCCATCCGTAGATTGGGAACGTAAATCATGGAAATAAGGTAGCCAGAAAAACCAGTAATGCAGGCCACCATATCCTCCAGATTATCAAAGGAGGCTCGATCCTCCGATTTCTTGAAGAACCAGGCACAGGCACCCTCAAAGATCTTGTCTGCCAATCCACCAAAGAAGATGTACATACCCATGCTGATAACCCAGAAAATGAACATATTCAAGGTAGCCTCTGCATAGATAAAGTAGATTACACTGGCAATCATCTGAAGGGCAAAGATGGGAATCAACAGAGGAAACATTTTCTTGCCAAAGCGGGACCAAGCGATTCCCAAGGCAATACCTCCTCCCCATCCAATAACGGTTTGAAGAGATATCAGCCGAGGAGAAAGCAGCTCATACACATATTTTGCAATCACCGACTCAGACATTCCTGTAAACAGGTAGTAGAGGGCATTGGCCATAAGAAGGGGCCAGTATCGTTTGCTATCTGAAAGTAAAGACATGGGATGCAGTATAGCATAGGTGAATGAATTGTAAAAGCGGTGGATGATGCCAGCAGCCCACTGCTGCCTTACGCTTCACTGGCGTTCAGAGTTCGGCATCGGTAGGCGCCCGCTGGCATCATCCACCGAGTTTTTCGATCATTGGCTATACTGCTGAATCGATGGGGCTTGTTCTAGCGGCTCCATCTTGTGGGCTACTGCTCGTGGAGCTCCACTCCAAAACTCCATCTTGGAAAAATTTTTACAAAATAATTCCACGTTTCCCGCAAAAAAGACAAATTCTGCAAGTTTAAAGCGAATAATATATATGTAACATTTTTTCACGGAGATTCCATGGAGAACCAAACCACCACCGAAAACCGCAAGCACAAGGATTCCCTCTTTGTAGATTATTTTTCCAAAGACAGAGACTGGAAGCAGCATTTTCTTTCCCTGTATAATGCCCTTCACGGCACAAACCTACAAGTTGAAACCACCAAACTGGAACGAGTGAATCTAGAACAGGTGCTCTACATGGACTACTACAACGACATCGCCGTCATGGTAAACGACCAATTTATTCTCATGATTGAACATCAGTCTACTATCAATCCCAACATGCCGTTGCGATTACTAGAATACGTGACTCGAATCTACGGCAACAGGATAGATTCTAAAACAAAGTTTTCAAATCAACTCATCCCCTTGGCCAAGCCTGAGTTTATAGTCTTTTACACAGGAAAGGAAAACATCCCACCAGAAAGCTATTTGTATCTGTCTGAGGCCTTCCCCAAAGCCCCATCCGAGAACCACCTCTCAAATTCAGAACTCACTCTTGAACTGAAAGTAAAAGTATGTAAAATTAAGGGTGAAGAGCCGAGTCAAATAGTACAGAATTGTCCCGACTTAGAGCAATACGTGCAGTTTCTCAAGCTCATAGATAAGGCCAAAGCAGATGGACAAGCACAGCCCCTCACAAGAGCCATTCGAGAGGCTGTACGTCACAACATCTTAAGAGATTACTTGGAACGTAAAGGAGGCGAAACCTTGAGTATCCTCATGACTGAATACGATTATGCTACCGACATCGCAGTGAAGCAAGAAGAAGCTTATGCAGAAGGAGTTTCCTTCGGACTACTCACTGGTCGGGAGGAAGGTATTTCTATCGGGCTGGAACGTGGAGCCTATCAAAACAAGTTGGAGACAGCAAAAGCATTCCTTTCTTACGGTGATTCTCCCGAAAAAGTCGCCATTTGTACTAGTCTCCCGCTGGATGTGGTACAAGGATTGCTATAAGGGTGGTTTTAGGAGGACAAAGGGCAAGACCTCGTAACCCCTTGCCGCCGCTGACCAGTAGAGGGGGTGTCCCCTCCTAAATAAAAAGTTTATTGAACAAATCACCAAAATGCAGTACTATTCATAGAATAAGGATTTAATATGAGCAGTGAGAGTCGAAAGATTGATGAGGGAACCCTTGATGCCCTCCTGTACCTGTCCCGGTTGTCACCGGAGAGTACGAACCTGACCACCTTGCGGGAGCAGGTTGACCAAATTGTTGGATATTTTGATATTTTATCTGAGTTTACCCACGACGAAAATCCCTACGATGCTTATCCAGCCACCGAATCAGATAAATTACGTGAGGATGATGTGGTAAAGGGATTGGATATTCCCGATGTTAAAAAGATTTCTGAGGAATTCCTTGATGGCTACTTCCGGGTACCCAAGGTTCTTGGGGAAGGAGCCTAATCATGTCACAGTTTAATATGCAGACCATAGAAGGGGTGCGTTCAGCCTTGGCAGCGGGAGCCACCACCAGCGAAAAATTGGTGGAAGAAACTGCCGCCATCTTTCAGGCTGATGCACAATCAGAGTTGCCCCTTAATGCCTTCCTTGAGATTTACGATGATGCCATCCTTCGTGCAAAAGAAGCAGATGAGCTTCGTGCCAAGGCTTCTGCAGAAGGTGAAGCTGCCCTAAAAAAACTGCTGGAGGAAAAGCCTCTTTTGGGAGTTCCCTTCGCTGTAAAGGACAATATTTCTGTTAAAGGACATAAGCTCACCTGTGCCAGTAAGATTTTGGAAGGCTACGTGGCTCCCTACAATGCCACCGTTATCCAGCGTCTTCTTGATGCAGGTGCCATTCCTGTAGGGCGCTGCAATATGGACGAATTCGCCATGGGTTCTTCCACTGAATACTCAGCCTACGGAGCCACCCGCAATCCCATTAACCGTCAGTATGTTTCCGGTGGTTCATCTGGTGGTTCCACTGCAGCAGTAGCCGCAAACCAAGCTCTTTTCGGCCTTGGAACAGAAACTGGTGGTTCAGTTCGCCTTCCTGCAAGCTATTGCGGTGTTTATGGACTTAAGCCCACCTACGGTGTTTTAAGTCGTTGGGGTGTAGTGGCCTACGGTTCCTCCTTGGATCAGGTGGGCTTGCTAGGACATACTCCTGCAGACATTGCCCTTCCCCTGTCTGTAATGAGCGGCCAGGATATGTATGACGATACCAGTGCTGACTTGCCAGAAGCAGATTCTTTGAAGAATCTTTGTGCCATGGATGCAAGTCAGCTGGCTGCCCTTAAAATTGCCGTTCCCCGCCAGTTCTTGGAGGCAAAGGGAATGGATGAAGATGTGGCCGCTACCTTTGAAGCTACCCGCAACTGGTTCCAGGAAAAGGGAGCTTCCATCACCGTGGTGGACCTGCCCATCCTTGATGCAGCCATTGCTAGCTACTACGTCATTGCATTAAGTGAGGCTGCCAGCAATCTCAGTCGCTTTGATGGTATTCGCTACGGTCGCCGCCGAGATCCAGGCCAGGGATTTGATGAGCTTTACGTTCAGACCCGTAGTGAAGGCTTTGGACCAGAGGTGCGCCGTCGTATTGTTATTGGAAACTACGTGCTTTCCGAGCAGTTCTCTGGAGATTGTTACAAGAAGGGAATGACTGTTCGTGCCCGCATTCAGCGTGAAATGGCTGAGCTTTTCAAAGAGTATGACTTGATTCTCTGCCCCACCTGTCCCACTGCTGCCTTCAAGCTAGGACAAAAGGTGGACGATCCATTGGAAATGTATTTGAGTGACTTGTTCACCACCTTTGTAAACCTAGCCCGCATTCCTTCTCTTTCCGTTCCTGCAGGAGCAACAAAAGACGGTATGCCCATTGGTATCCAGTTTGCAGGAGCCATGTTCAGCGAGGCAAAGATTTTGCAAATTGCACAAGTTTGGGAAAATGACCATCCTGGCTGTGGAATTCCTGTGAAGGCTGATTGTGGAGGTGGAAAATGAGTGTTGAAAAATATGAAGTAGTAATCGGTTGCGAGATTCACTGTCAGCTTTTAACAAAGACAAAGGCCTTTTGTGCCTGTGAAAACCGCTACGGTGGTATGCCTGATACTCGTGTATGTCCTGTGTGTCTCGGTTTGCCAGGAGCAATGCCTCGAGTCAGCAAGGGCTATGTGGAGCTGGGAGCAGTAGCTGGACTTGCCCTCAACTGCAACATTGCCCGCTTTACTAAGTTTGACCGCAAGCATTATTTTTATCCTGACTTGGCCAAGGGCTATCAGATTACCCAGTACGACGTTCCCCTCTGTGCCGATGGTCACGTGGATCTTCCCTTCAAGCACCTGCCCAAGGAGCAGCAGCCTGGTGGAGAAAAATATCGCCCAGTAAATTTTAAAGGCGACAACTGCGACATTGACGGCCAGTACCGACGGGTGCGGGTAGAACGCATCCACTTGGAGGAAGACGTAGGAAAGAGCCTTCACTTGGAGGGAAGCCATAGCTACATTGACTACAACCGCTGTGGAACACCGCTTATTGAGATTGTTACCAAGCCAGACATTTCCTCTCCAGAGGAAGCAGCCCTTTTTATGCAGACTGTACAGGAAATTCTTCGGTACGTAGGCGTTACCAAGGGAAATCTGGAAGAAGGAAATATGCGTTGTGACGCCAACATCAACTTGACCGTGTGGGAAGATGGCAAGAAGTACCAGACTCCTATTTCCGAAATCAAGAACCTGAACTCCTTCCGAGCCATTCGTGAGGCTTGTCACTATGAAATCAAGCGTCAGCTCCATGAATTCGAGACAAACCGACAGGAATTCAATCCTGGCTTTAAGAATACCATGGGTTGGGACGAGGCAAAGGCAGAAACCGTCATCCAGCGAACAAAGAACTCCTTTGTTGACTACCGCTTTGTGGTGGAACCCGACATTAAGCCCTTCAGTGTATCAGAAGAGTGTATTCAGTCTGCCCAAAACAAGGTGGGAGAGCTTCCTGAGCAGAAGCGCCAGCGTCTTAAGGCCCAGTTCGGTCTCAGTGACTTTGACGTAGAAACCCTTACTGCCAGCCGTGAGCTTTCTCTGTGGTACGAGGAGGCAGCAGCCCTGTCCAAGGATCCAAAGAAGGTGGCCAACTGGATTTTGGCAGAAGTCCTTGCAGTCTTGAACGAGCAGGAGCTTACTATTTCCCAGCTGAAAATCGGGCCCAAACATATTGCCGCTTTGGTGGATGCAGTTCTTGAGGGAAAGATTTCTGGAAAGCAGGCTAAGGAGGTCTTTGCAGAAATGCTAGAGACAGCAGCCATGCCAGCAGACATTATCAAGGCTAAGGGAATGGAGCAGGTTTCTGACTCCAGTGTTATCGAGTCCTTGGTGGATCAGGTAATTGCAGAAAATCCCAAGGCTGTGGAAGACTTCAAGAACGGAAAGACAAACGTATTGGGCTGGCTCACTGGTCAGGTTATGAAAAAGTCAGCTGGTAAGGCAAATCCTGCTTCTGCCACGGCTTTAGTAAAAGAAAAGCTTTCGGCCCTGTAACAATGAAAACTACTCAGTACTGGTATTGCGCTGAATTTGAAGACAAACACGGCACCATACAGCGGGCAAGAGGTTGTTATCTTTATACCCGCAAAGGACGCCGTGTAGTGGATATGTATCAGGAGGCAGGACGTGCTATCTTGGGATGGGGCAACTCAAAGGCTAGTGCCATCTTCAAGAATATCATGAACCGGGGCCTTACTGGTACCTTTCCCACCGATTACGGAACCCAATTGGAGCGTTCTGTCAAGGCTTTATTACCAGAGTACCAACAGGTACGCTGGTATAATAGCCTTGTGTCTGCTCAAACAGCCTTGGCTCAGTACTTTAACTTTTGGACGGAGATTCCTCTGGGAGAACATCCCTTGCTTGATGCCACAGAATCCCTCTTTACGGAGGATTATGATTTAACCTTAGATAGCTGGCTGGCAAAAAAGGGTGTTCCTCGGTGGAGACCTTGGTTAGATGAGGCCTGGTTTACCTCTTGGCAGGAAATTCCCCTGCAAGTAATGGAAATTAACGAAAAGGCTCAAACTGCCATTGTAGTGGTTCCTCCCCTACCTTGGATAAAAAGCTATTACATAGTGGCATTTACAGAAGTGGAAGGAAGGTTCATTCCACCCTCAGATGTTCTTTTGCCACCAGTAATGGCTTCTACAGCAAGAGCCATCTATGACTTGATTGCAGAAATCCCCAATCGCAGTGAAAAGGATTGGTGTAAGTTTGACTTTGTGGTAAAAAAGTACTGGGATCGTCGTGGGCCCTATCTTTTACCCAAGGTACCTCAGTCTCGGTATCGTGAATTTTTCAATCATTGTCTAGACTGTGGTATTTTCATCTCTCCAAACTATAGAATTCCATCTATAATTCCTTGGGGAGCAAATGAAGGTGATTTTACTCAACTGAAAAAAAATCCTTTTTCTTTCGAATTTTAAGTTTGTTGAAAAAGAACCGATAATGATGTATCATTCAAAATCAGTTTTTGCCAACGCTTAAACTGAAAAAAAGGAGTATGTATGGCAACTAAAAGCTCTACTGGATTTGGTGTAGTACTAGTTCAGATTGCCCTTGGTCTTTTTTTTATTGCCAGTGGTATTTTAACCCTGCAGCTTGACTCAGGTTTCTTGGGACGGATTCAAGCTGGCTTCGGTGGAAATGAAGTAGCAACTGCAGTATATAGTATCTTAAAGGGTGATGTAGCAAATATTGTAATCATTGCCATTGGTGTATGTGAGATTTTAGCTGGGCTTTTCTTGATTCTCCGTTTCTTTATGGGAGTAGGAAAATTAGCTGACATTGTATTAATTATTATCATGATTGTCTGGATTGCAGTCATTATTTTAGTTGATATTTTAGGAAATGGAGGTTTGCTGAAAGGAGCCTTTAGCAGTTTTGGTTCAATTATTTCTTTCTTAAAGGTTCTCTCAGCCCACTTGTTAGTACTTGGTGGTATCCTCATCGTAAAACGAGGCTAATCCCCTCCCAAGAAACCTCGCAGTTTTACATTGTGAAGTTTCTTAAGCTGGTTACAAGGCCAGCGACTTTAATGAAACCCCGCAGTTTTGCTCTGCAAAACTGCTTAAGCTGGCCGAAGGCCAGCGACTGGTCCATTAGCTCAGTAGGATAGAGCGGCTGCCTCCTAAGCAGCAGGTCGGACGTTCGATTCGTCTATGGGCCGTATATAAAAGCCGAAAACCCTGTGGTTTTCGGCTTTTTTGTTTGCAAGGTACTTCATCAATTTAACTCTACGGAGCGTTGATTGTATTATAGGGCCCATCAAGCTATACTGATTCATGGAGGTAACGTATGGATTGCCAGAAGGTGGGTAACTTGATTCGGCAACTTCGCCTTGAACAAAAGTTGACCCAATTACAATTGGGGGAACAACTGGAGGTAAGTGACAAGGCTGTTTCAAAATGGGAGCGAGGGCTGGGCTGTCCAGATCTTTCCCTTATTTCTCGGTTAGCTACCCTCTTTCACGTGGATACAGAAAGCCTTCTTGCAGGAGAATTAAAGCAAGGCTTGGTTCTGGGAGGAAATATGAAAAAAATAGTGTTTTATGTCTGTCCTGAATGTGGAAACCTTGTTACATCAACTGTTACCACCTCAATTACCTGCTGTGGCCGAAAGCTACAGGAAATGGAAGCGGTAAAGGCCAGTCCAGAAGAAAAATTACAGATAGAGCCCATTGAAAATGACTTTTTTGTTTCATCAAACCATGAAATGACAAAGGAACATTACATTTCCTTCGTTGCCCTTCTCACTGGTGACACCCTCATGGTAAAAAAGTTGTACCCAGAATGGAATATGCAAGCCCGCATCTCTCAGTTTGGTCATGGCAAGCTTCTTTGGTACTGTACTAAACATGGATTATTTTATCAGCTAATATAAATTTCTTGTGCATTTTCATCTAATTATAGTATAATGGCAGAATGAAAAAGTCTATTTTAAAGACTGCCAGTACATTCTTATCGATTTTTCTCATTTTTGCCTGTTCAAATTCTCAAAATCCCCAGGGGATTCAGCTAGATTATGAGAATACCCTAAGAAAACAGTTTCAAAATAGATTTGATAGTATTTCTTGGACAGAAGAATTGGAGGCAGATTTAATTACCCAAAGAGAGGCTTCCGATTCTAAAATTTTTTCCAGCAAATCCTTGAATAACCTTGCTGCAGCGTCTGTTATTAAAATCACAGATTCCAATGCTATTTATCCTACCATTGACGGCTTTGGAAGCATTAAAATTACATCGATTCCTGCTTCTCTTAAATCTATGATTACTGATTTTTGTGCCGAACTATTAAATATATCCCAAGCTAGTAATTCTTCCCAAGAAGAAGTTTCTCAGAAAGAAATTTCTGAGGAGATATATACAAAGTTGGCTTCCCATATTTCTTCTGAACGACGATATATGTTGAGTATTTATTTGCAGGATACAAAAAACTATCCTGTTGCCAGTAAATTCTATCTTGGAAGTCCTTTTATCACTGGAGAAAAATACGAAGTACCAGTATTTTTTCTTTCGTCACAAGGAAATTGGATTGTCCTCTTGTATGCTCAACTGCAGGAAGATGAATGGAAGATAGAACAGATACGTTATGGAGATTTTGTCTATGAATGATGTTTTGTCAGGAATTGAACGAGACTTAGTTGTATCCTATTTATGCGATTGTAACGTACCTTTTTCCCTCATACCCAATCATAGTACTGATAGAATTTTTTCCTTCATCACTGGCCAAAAAGGAGTAAAAATTTTACCAGAAGGAATTATTTTATTTACTGATTCCATGGCCTTACCTCAAGATTTAATCGGAACCCAGGTAC
>JAXJGY010000033.1:0-47575 GCA_036300185.1 Treponema sp.
CGATATACGCCACCTTTTTGCTGACTTTTCTCTTCTCTTTCGAGAAGTCGTCGTATTTCTTCCCTTCCCTCATAATGTTTAAGACCGTGCGATTTACATCGCTTTGCTTTCGCAAGTGAAGCTAGTCTATCACAAACCGTTCCACTTTGTCAAGCACTTCTCAAAAACTTTTTCAAGTTTTTTTTTCTCGTTGTCGTTAGTCAGTCGCTCGTGGCGTCTGTCTTGCGACAACGATAAAGACTATATCACAACCACTCTTTCTTGTCAACATTTAAAATCACTTTTTTTGAAAAAAAGTGATTTTTTTTCACTTATGTTTATCACGGTGTTTTTTCTATCTTTCAAAAAAAAAGGCCCCTAAACTTAATTAGGAGCCTTTTCCTCTATTTAATTTCTATAGAGCTTTTAATCAAGCTTATCTCTTGATCTCAAGAGGTGTATCCACCAACATTTCCTTGCAAGGCAGATATACTTTGATCAAGAAGAAAATCAATGAAGCAGCTGCAACTACAACACCAACGATGTTGGAAATTCCAGCATCCAGCTTGAATCCTTCTGGAGCCTGCAACAAGTAGGAGCAAGATACAGCAACCATGAAGGTAGCAGGTAGTGCTGCAATCCATGCTGCAGTCTTGTTGTTGCGGTAACGAACCAAGTAAACAGCTGCACACCACAGAACAAGCATAGCCAAGGTTTGGTTAGACCAAGAGAAATAGCGCCATACGATATTGTAGTCTACCAAGGAAATAAGGTAACCGATTCCGAGGATAGGAACAGTCAAGAACAAACGATTCTTGAAGCTCTTCTGTTCAATCTTAAACCAGTCTGCAATGGTAAGACGAGCAGCACGGAATGCAGTATCTCCAGAGGTAATAGGACATGCAATAACACCGATCATAGCAATAACACCACCAACAGCACCAGCCAATGTAGTTGACATTTCGTATACAGTTGTTGAGTTACCAGCGAATGCGATAGCGTGAACAGAACCACCCTTATAGAAGAATGCACTTGCAGCAGCAGCCCAAATCAATGCGATAACACCTTCAGCAGCCATTGCTCCGTAGAAAATACGGCGACCCTGGCGCTCGCTCTTAATACAACGAGCCATCAAAGGAGACTGTGTTGCGTGGAATCCAGACAGAGCACCACAAGCAACAGTGATAAACATCATTGGCCAACGAGGCAATTCTGTAGGATGCATATTATTGGGGAAGTCCCAAAGCTCCAACATAGGAGCAGAGCCATTGAAGTGATTAATAACAGTAGCACCACCGATGATTAGAGCCATCAAGATAAGAGCAATACCGAATACGGGGTACAGCTTACCAATCAACTTATCAACAGGCAAGAAGGTAGCCAAGGTGTAGTATACCAAGATAACAATTGTCCAGAACTTTACGTTCAAGGTTTCGGGAGTCAACAGAGCGATAAGACCAGCAGGTCCAACCATAAATACTGTTCCAACCATAACCAAGAGAACTACGGAGAATACACGCATAACCTGCTTCATGAAGGGGCCCATATACTTTCCTACAATCTCGGAAATAGAAGCACCATTGTTGCGCTCGGACTGCATTGCAGAGATGTAGTCATGAACACCTCCGGCCAAGATTGTTCCGAATACAATCCACAGGTATACGGAGGGTCCCCAAAGGGCACCAGAAATGGCACCGAAGATAGGACCAAGACCTGCAATGTTCAACAGCTGAATCAAGAAGATTCTCCAAGTTGCCATGGGAACAAAGTCAATTCCATCGTTAATAGCAACAGCAGGTGTAGGACGATCATCTGGCTGGAATACTCTTTCTACGAGAGAACCGTAGACGATGTAACCAACGATCAAGATTGCAACACCAATCAAGAAGGTAATCATAAATCATTCTCCTTTAATACTAGATGTACGAATTCTATCATTGTTTTTTTTTGTTGTCAAATTTTTTTTTCTTTTTTTTAAAAATTACCGCACTTTTTTTTTGAGATATTTGTAAATTTTACTATATATTTTACTAGGTTCTTTATTAATGACTTTATTTTAGCCTCTATCTTTCTTCATTCGCCCCTTGCACCACCGTTTTATTTTCCATATAATTGTGAATTAATCTATTTATCCTATCCATTATTTTACACGTGCTGTACTCACGTGATTAAGGAGACTTACATGGCATATTACTTTGAAGAACCTTCCCATACCTTTGGGGAATATCTTTTGGTTCCTGGATACTCATCAGCAGATTGCATTCCATCCAATGTGAGTCTACGCACTCCCATTGTTCGATTCAAAAAGGGAGAGGAATGTCCTTTGTACATGAATATTCCCATGGTTTCTGCAGTAATGCAGTCTGTTTCAAATGACACCATGGCTATTGCACTGGCAAAGGAGGGAGGAATATCCTTCATTTATGGGTCACAGACTATTGAACAGCAGGCAGAGATGATTCGCAAGGTAAAGAGTCACAAGGCAGGCTTTGTAACTTCTGATTCCAATATCAAGCCAGACAATACCTTGCAGGATGTAATTAATTTGAAGGCAAAGACTGGTCACTCTACTGTAGCAGTTACAGCAGATGGTAGTCCCCATGGTAAATTGTTGGGAATTATTACCAGCCGTGACTTTAGAATTAACAAGGTTGATCCCAATTCTTTGGTTCAGGATTATATGACCAAATTTGATGATTTGATTGTGGGAGAAGATGGAATCACCTTGAGTCAGGCTAATAACTTGATTTGGAAACACAAACTGAACTCCCTCCCCGTTATTACCAAGGATGGTCATCTTGTTTCTATGGTTTTCAGAAAGGATTATGCTTCTCACGAGGAGCATCCACTAGAATTGCTGGACGAAAATCATCGCTATGTGGTTGGTGCTGGAATCAACACCCGGGATTATATGGAGCGAGTACCTGCCCTTCTTGAAGCTGGAGTAGATATTCTTTGTATTGACTCCTCTGAAGGATTTTCGGAATGGCAGAAGCGGGCCTTGCACGACATTCACAACACCTTTGGCCATCATGTAAAGGTAGGAGCTGGAAACGTTGTAGACCGAGATGGATTTATGTTCTTGGCAGAAAATGGAGCCGACTTTGTGAAGGTTGGAATTGGAGGTGGTTCCATTTGTATTACTCGTGAACAGAAGGGAATTGGCCGTGGACAGGCAACTGCAACAATTGAAGTTGCTAAGGCTCGAGACGAATATTACGAAAAAACTGGTATTTATATTCCCATCTGTTCTGACGGTGGTATTGTACATGATTATCACATTACCTTGGCCTTGGCTATGGGTGCAGACTTTGTAATGCAGGGGCGCTACTTTGCGCGATTTGACGAAAGCCCCACCAACAAGCTCATTGTAAATGGAAGCTATGTAAAGGAATACTGGGGAGAAGGTTCCAACCGTGCTCGCAACTGGCAGCGCTATGACTTGGGTGGAGCAAAGACCATGGCCTTTGAGGAAGGCGTAGATTCCTACGTGCCTTATGCAGGTAGCCTCCACGACAACGTAGGCATGACTTTGAGCAAGATTCGCCACACTATGTGTAACTGTGGTGTCCTTTCCATTCCCCAGCTCCAAAAGGAAGCCAAGATTACCCTAGTATCCCAAGCCTCCATCGTAGAAGGCTCCTCCCACGACGTGGTGGTTAGAAGTACTTCGATTCGAGCTGAATAAGAGGTACTGCCTAGTACTTCGATTCCAGCTGAGTCAAGCTAAAATGGTGCCGGTGAGATGAATTCCACCGGCATTTTTGTTTTTGGGTGGGTGAAGCGGAGGAGACAAGCGTGGAGCATGAGCCGCTCTCCTGGCAAACGGTGACCGTATAATCGGTCTCCTTGGATGGGAACGCCAATACCCTTTGGATGCATGGCATGGAGCCGCAGCTGGTGGGTACGGCCTGTTCGTGGCACAAAGCGAACACGGGTAAGCACCTTGTGGGGAGATGTTTCCTGGCTACAGCGATGATAGGACAAGACCTTCCAATCTGTAATCCCCACCTTGCCGTGGACTTCATCGTAGATTTGGCGGGGGCGATTATCCACGTCTAGCCGAAAGGGAAGCTCCAAGTGGTTCCAGCCACTGGCCACTACCCTCCCCCGCAGTAAGGCCTCGTATTCCTTGTAAACCTCTCCTTCCATAAATTGACGGGAGAGATTTCGGTGGGCTTCTTGAGTAAGGGCCAGAACTAAAAGGCCAGAGGTGTCCTGATCTAGGCGATGAACTGAAGGTTGGCTAATGCAGTGAGGAAAAAGCCGCTGGAGCCGAGTTACCACGCAATCTTGATTTTCTTCTCCCCGCCCTGGCACAGAAAGAAGACCAGCAGCTTTGTTTACCACCACAATAGAATCATCTTGATACAGGATTTCCAGACCCAACATCGCTGGTAGCACCAAGCCACACTTTTCGTCACAGGGCGGGTAGAATTCCTTGTGGCATCGGTTACCAGTGGCAGCTCCATAAAAAAATTCTGCTAGGCTTAAAGGAACAAGGCCCTGGGAAAAGGCTGCACCAAAAAGCTTGGGAGCACAGCAATCTCCAGTACCTGTGGGAGGCAAATTGCCCTGGGAAAAATCGGGATAAAAATCAGCAAAGCCTCTAGTGCGACCATCAGCACAGGGAAACTGGTATAGCTTGTAAATTGCTGCTAGGGATTGTTTTGACAACTCACGGCGACGGAGACGCAGTTCTTGTAGCTGATCTAAAATCGAAGAATTGCTTTTTTTTGCATCAGAAAAAAATGCTGTATCAGGATCATGTTTGTGTGAAAGCTTTTTTTCCAAATCCTGAATCTGGGCTGTTAATGCTTGAATGGCACCATCATCCTGTTGAACTTGGACAGTGTAGTCTTCCACATTCAGCAAGGGTGGAACCCAGCCTTCCACCAGCCACTGACCAAAATACTGACCTGAAAAGGCTTTAAGCACCACCTGCTGGTCAGTTTTAGGGTTCTGACACACAAGAACTCCAAACATCATTCCTGACGCCCCTTGCTGAAAAAGAGGATTTTCATCGAGCTCTTGCATCAAGGCTAGGGCGTGAGTTTTGGCTGGTTCAAGGGGAAGGGGTGGAAACATGGAAATTAGTCTATAGAATAAAAATAAAATATTCAATTCTAAAATATTGTATTGATTACAAATTTGTAATATACTCTCTTACAGATTCAGTCTTTAACTTCAATATGAGACTATCTTTTATAGAAGGAAACATCATTTTCCTTTAATCTTGAATCAGGAGGTCTTTTTATGGCTTTGTATATTTCAACCGAGGCAAATAGATGCCTCAACTGTAAAAAACCCTTATGTATGCAGGGATGCCCCATTAACACCCCAATTCCACAGGTTATTTCCTTGTTCAAGGAAAATAAAATCCGTGAAGCTGGCCAGATGCTTTTCCAGAACAATCCCATGTCCTTGTTCTGTTCCATTGTTTGTGACCACGCCAGTCAGTGCGAAGGCCACTGTATTTTGAATAAAAAAGAAGCTCCCATTCGTTTTTCCAACATTGAACGATATATTTCCGATGCCTGCTTGGACAGAATGGACTTACCTATGGCTGAATTAAATGGAATTAAGGTGGCTGTAATTGGTGGTGGACCTGCAGGAATTTCTGCTGCCATTTTGCTGCGTCAGAAAGGCTACGATGTGACTATCTTTGAAGCCAAGAACAGAATCGGCGGTGTATTGCGATACGGCATTCCCGACTTCCGCCTGCCCCGTTCCATGATGGATCGCTACGAGGACAAGCTTTTGGCCATGGGCATTCAAATTAGAACAGATGCCACCATTGGTGGAGCCCTGGAAATTGACGACCTGTTCCGAGACGGCTACAAGGCCATCTTTATTGGAACTGGTGTATGGCGACCAAAAAAGCTGGGCATTCAGGGAGAAAGCTTGAGCAATGTTCACTTTGGAATCGATTATCTTTTGAATCCCGCTAGCCACAAGTTGGGAAAGAGCCTTTCTATCTTAGGAATGGGAAACGTAGCCATGGACGTGGCTCGAACAGCCTTCCGCTACGGAGTAGAAAAAGTTACCCTCTATGCCCGCTCAAAGCGAGTTGCTGCCAGTGACCATGAGGTTGAATACGCCAAGCTAGACGGCGCCCAGTTTGTATACGGTATGCAGGTT
Organism: Treponema sp.; assembly: GCA_036300185.1. Classification (GTDB taxonomy): domain Bacteria; phylum Spirochaetota; class Spirochaetia; order Treponematales; family Treponemataceae; genus Treponema_F. The sequence continues at coordinate 6,121 of JAXJGY010000033.1, forward strand.
GTTTCTATTACAGAAAAGGGACCTGTTTTCCAGGAAAGCATCTTTGACGAAAACGACAAGGTAATCGGACATAAAGAGGAGTTGATTCAGATGGAAAGTGACTCCACCATTATCGCCGTAAGCCAAATGCCAAAGAACAAGCTGGCTCAAACCACTGATGGATTGGTAGTAACAGAAAATGGCTTGCTGAAGGTAGACGAATTCTTCCAGTCCTCCAAGGAAGGAATCTTTGGTGCAGGAGACGTAGTTTTGGGAAGTAATACCGTTGTCCGTGCCTCTGCCACAGCCAAAAAAGCCGTAGAAGCTATGGATGCCTATTTGCAGGGACGTCCTCTTAAGCCTACCGAAGAGGCTGCAAGCTAAGATATTTCAATAAAGGTTTATAGCTACAGGCTGGATAAAAGAAATAGTTTCTTTTATCCAGCTTTTTTTTTGCTCAATCAACTCACAAAATCTTAACAAAAATCTAACAAAAATAGATATTGTGCAAACAAAAAACATTCATTATGTTTAGGCCATGAATATTATTTCTTTTTTGTTTCAGCTCATTGGTAGCCTAGGATTTCTCCTGTATGGCATGAAGATGATGAGCGACGGAATCCAGAAATCTGCAGGAGAAGGACTCCAGCGGATTCTTGGATTAATGACTGGAAACAGAATTCTAGCTGTTTTAACAGGACTGTTTATTACCATGATTATTCAGTCTTCCAGTGCAACCACGGTAATGGTTGTGTCCTTTGTAAACGCTGGACTTTTGACCCTGAAGCAATCTGTAGGTGTTATCTTTGGTGCAAATATTGGAACCACCATCACCGCTTGGATTGTATCTCTCTTTGGATTTAAGTTTGACATTTCTGCCTTTGCAGTACCTATGTTTGGTATTGGCTTCCTGCTGATTTCCGTAAAAAGACTAAAAAAAGAGGCTATTGGAGAAGCCTTAATGGGATTTGGTCTTTTGTTCTTGGGACTGGATATGCTTTCTTCCATCATGCCCGAAATCAGTGCCGACAATGTATCCTTCCTTGCAAACTTTACCCACAAGGGCACCTTGAGCATCTTGCTAGGAATTGTAGCAGGAATGGTTATTACCATGATTATCCACTCCTCCAGTGCAGCCACTGCCATTATCCTGACCATGTCCTACAATGGTTTGTTGCCCTGGGAATTTGCAGCAGCCATGGTATTGGGAAGCAATATCGGAACCACCATCGATGCAGTCATCGCCTCCATTGGGACAAAGGTAAATGCTCGGCGGGCAGCCTTGGTTCACGTGCTGTTCAATGTGTCGGGAACTATTTTGGCAGTGATTTTCTTCCACCCACTGTTGGCCTTGGTAGATACTATTGTTCCAGGCCCTGTGGATCAAAACACCATTACAACCCACATTGCCATGCTCCACACTGTGTTCAACCTGGTTAACACCCTTATCTTTATGCCCTTTGTAAATCAAATTGCAGCCTTAACAGAACGTTTGGTAAAGCCAAAGCAGGACGAGACTCCAGACGTATATCATCTGGAAATGCCCCAGCCTGGTAAAAAGGAGCAGGCAGCGGGAGCTATTCTTTTGGTGGAAAAAGAAATTGCCGACATGACAGAGGTTGTTATCAGAATGTTTCAGCGTATCCGAAACTCTTTTACTAACAGAGCTATGGCTGCCACAGAAGAGTATAAGCTAGCACAGGTTCGTGATGAAGATTATGCAGATCAAATGCATCACGAGCTTTCTCAATACCTTGTGCATTGTTTAGATTTGCCCCTTACCGACAACCAGCGAAACAATGTGTCTCAAATGCTCGAAATTATAGCCCAACTTGAATCCATGACTGATGACTGTCACAGTATTTCTTCCTTGCTATCACGAAGCATCGAAAAGAACATGACCTTTGCACAGGAAGATCTGGACCGCCTTGACCCCTACGTAGAATTAGTAAATCGATTTGTTCTCTTTATCCGAGAGCATATTAACAAGCACCTAACTGAAGACAAGCTAAGCGAAGCCAAGACAATCGAAGATCAGATTGACTTGTTCCGCAAAAACTTGAAGAAGGTGGCACGAAAGCGGCTGGAAAGTGGTGCCGACGTAAAATCAGAGCTGCTGTACATTGACTTGGTACGTCAGCTAGAAAAAATTGGCGACAAGGCCTTCAATATTTCTGAAGCATTGTATTTAACAAAATAAAAAAAGAAGGGATTGCAGGAAGAAAACTTCTTGGCAATCCCTTCTTTTTATAAGGCTAGATTGGATATCTAGCCTTTAATTCATTATTTCAATTTAATCAGATTACTCACTCAGCAACAAGTTATAAGCATCTAAAGGAGTTTCAGCAGACAAAAGGTTATCACGCAGACTTTGATTCTTTAGACGAGAGCTAAAGAAGGATAGGGTCTGCAAATAATAGGAGTGCTGGTTATATGCAGCGGCAATCATAAACAGTAGCCGAACAGGTGTGTCGTCAATGGACTGAAAATCAATAATCTCGGTACGACTAATTCCCACTGCCATTACCAAATCGGTAACAGAGGCCAAACGTACGTGAGGAATAGCAATACCACGACCAATGGCGGTGGACATTAATTCCTCTCGCTTGAGAATCTCTGTAGTTAGCTCCTGGCTATTCTTGATTTGAGGAGCAGTTCCCAAGGTATTAGCAAGAGCCACCAAGGCATCCTGCTTTGTAGAATGATTCAGAAAAATGATTCTGTCAGGAGAAAGAATGTTCCGTACCTGAACAATGCTAGAAGGAGCAGCTGGACGGGCACTAGAGGAAAGTCGGTCGTTTACCCACTTTTCAATCTCACTTTTCTTGAATCGCCATACAGTACCAATCTTACCAGAAGGAATCTCCCCCTTCTGGGCCCAATCGTACACAGTACGCTCGGATACACGCAGGTAGTTTGCAACCTCATCTATGGTCAGAATATCGTCAATCACGTGGTTAACCTCTGTTTGTGGATTGTAATATCTATCAGAATTTCCCTCTATTTTGCATTGTTTACCGTTTTATGTCAAGGCTTGCGAGAACTTGAAATAACTTGCAATAACATGTATACAAGGGGATATTCTAGCAAACTATTCCTGATAGCAACTCTACAAACAGGCGGTTAAGAAGAAGCAAGCTCGTGGAGGGAATCGTAGGGATACAATTCTCCCAAGGTAGTTTTAACCATGTTTTCCCACTTTGGACCAAACCACACAGGAGTTTCTCCTGGAGCAAATTCAGTCAGCACTTGACGGCAAGCCCCACAGGGTCCCACAGGATAGTCGCTGGCAGGAGTAACAATTACCAAAGCCACAAAGCTGCGATACCCAGCAGACATGGCGGTAAAAATGGCACTACGCTCGGCACAATTGGTAAGGCCAAAGGAACGGTTTTCTATATTTGCACCCTTTATAATTGAACCATCCTCCATCAACAGGGCTGCACCCACGGGAAAATGGGAATAAGGTGAATAAGAATGCTCTGCGGCACTACAAGCTGCATCATAAAGCTCTTTGAATTTTTCTTCTGGAATAATCTGGGATTTCTGTTCCATGGTACACCTCTCTTTACAATTTCCTACTATTATTATACCATAACAAAATGAAAATCAAAGAAAATCTTCATATCATTATTACTGCAAGTGTAGGCTTTTTAATACTTTATACATTTTTAGCTCCTCGTAGCCTCAGTCGGGAACTGCAGCTTACTCCCCAGTGGACAACTTCCATATTCCAAAAAAATCAAGATACAGAAAATTCAACTGGAACACAATTACCCTTTCAGCTTGGCCAAAACATGGGATACTTTACTCAAGATGGACAAATAACCTTAATGGAAAGCTATCCCTTTCATGCAACTATTTCACCAACCTATCGAGCATCCTATGCTCCAGACACCACGAAAATTCCTGTTTATGAAATAAGTTCCACCACCCAAGATCAGCCAGATTTTTATTTGGAGGGTGCAGGTTTTCCTTTTTTTTCTGAAGACAGAGTGTACCTTTTTACTCCTGGCGGCTATGGGCTTGCACAATACACAAAGGAATCTGGTAAATTGTGGCAATTCGAGCATTCTGCGCCCATTATTACCTTTTCATCTTCTCCTGCAGGTGCTGCAGTAGGTTATGCTGACGGACTTATCTTTATTTTCTCCAACACAGGAGAATTGATACAAACCTTTGAACCAGGTGGTAGCACCTATCCCATTATTTTAGGAACCGCCCTTTCCCCTTCTGGAAATCAGCTGGCCTGTGTATCTGGTATTGACCAGCAGAGATTTGTTCTTACTCAACAACGAAACGGAGTAAACAAGGTAGTATTTCACACCTATTTGGAGAAGGATCAGCGAGAACCAGTACTGGTGCAATTTAGCAAGGATGAGAGCAAGGTTTTTTATGCTAGCGGAACAGGAATTGGTATTGTAGATTGTAGCCTTTTTGAAACAAAGGAGTTTCCACTGAAGGGAACAATCCTTGCCATTGAAGAGTGTAATGAAAATAACTTGATTTGTGTTCTTACCAAGGATTCAGGTCGCTATAATATCTATCTTATAGAACCAAATGGAACCTTAATTGGCTCCTTCGGTTTTAAAGCAGATGCAGCCTTTATTAAGGTTAGTGATGGTGATTTATACGTTGGTCGTGACACAAAAATTTCCAAGATTGATTTAACAAGAAAATAAGGAACCTTATTCCAACCTATGAAAAGGAGACCAAGGATGAAGGGAAAGATATTTAGATTCTGTATGATTGCAGTGGCTATACTAGAAGCTACATCCCTCGCCGCCTTTGAGTGGCCTCAGGAAGGAGTAACAGAAAACTCTTTTTCCACACAATTTGGCCAGTTGAGAGGCGGAAACTATAGCAATGCATTGATTTTTGCTGAGCCTGCAGAAATTTCTGCCATAGAAGATGGTTCTGTTATTGCAATTCTCGGTGGGAATTCCAATGAAATGGGATGGTTTCAATCTCCCCTTGGTAATGCAGTAATTCTTTCCCACGATGATAGCATCCTCAGTGTCTACGGCAATCTTTCTCAGTTTTCCATCAATAGCACAACCTCAAAGGTAAACAAAGGTACAAAGCTGGGAACAAGTGGCTACTCTGGTTGGCAAACAGGACAAAATAGCTTGGAGCTACAAATTATTGACACAGAGCAAGCATCTGCCATAAACCCACGAATCATTATGCCTCGTTTTCAGGAGGAACCAGCCTTATCTCTCTACGGCATTACCATTATTGGTAGAAATGGTGAAACCTTTGAGCTGCGAGCTAGAAGAAGTGTTGCAGCAGGAACATACAAGCTCTACCGTGGTCGAGACCAAGGATTCTTTCCTTATAGCTCTCGTGTTGTGGTAAATGGTGCAGAGGTAGAAACTATTACCTTTAATAATTTAACCCGCTCTGGACGCTGGCTTACAGTTGTTGGCAGAAAGCCCTATAATGCAAAGGAAACATATCCAACCACAGACAAGCAATTTTTAACTGAAATAACCCTTGCTCAGGGGAAAAACACTATTACTATTACCCTTTCAGATCTTAACGGAAAGGAATATGGAGTGACCTACACCCTAGACGTGTGGTAATTTCACCACCAATAAAAAAAGCTCTTTGCCAAGTCCTTAACGCAGGATTTGTTGCAAAGAGCTTTTTTTTACAATTATGATTGATTAGTCTTCACCATAAAGATGCTCAAACTCGTGCATCTTTTCCATGGCCTTTTCCTTACACATACCACAGCCTGTACCAATCTTGGTGCGAGCCTGAAGCTGCTCCCAAGTTCTGTCTCCAGCCTTGTAAGCTTCTTCCAAGTCTCTGTCGGTAACATTAAGACAGGTACAAATCACCTCTACTTCTTCCTGACCAGCAAAAACAGGACGTCCCTGCTTTGTCAGATAATCATCGATAGCAGCACGAAGGGCCTTGTCTCCCAATACGGAACAGTGGATTTTATTGTCAGGAAGTCCACCAAGGCGGGCAACAATGTCTGCTGGCTTGAGCTTATAGGCTTCATCGATTTTCATACCCTTGCAGGCCTCAGAAAGGATTGAGGTAGAAGCAATGGCACTGGCACAACCATAGGTCTTCCAGCGAACATCTTCAATAACATCATCCTTAATCCGCAACAAAATCAACATCTGGTCACCACACTTGATGTTACCAACAATTCCACGACCATCACAGGGCCACTGGGATTCATCCTCCATGAGAACATTTTTAGGGTTCATGAAGTGCTCTTTTACAATATCTGAATACAACCAATCTTGCATTTTTCTTGTCTCCTTTCCTTATTATTCTGTATATGATACGGTGGACATTTTCCGCAAGCGTTCAATAACGGGAGGGAAATTCTCCAGCACGAAATTTACTTCTTCTGGGGTATTGTATTTTCCAAAGCTAAAGCGAATGGAACCATGGGCTAGTTCAGGACCAAGACCTGTGGCCATCAACACGTGGGATGGATCAAGGCTGGCAGAGGCACAGGCAGAACCTGTGGAAGCGGCCACACCCAACAAGTCCAAGTACAGGAGGATGGCCTCACCTTCGGCACCAGGGAAGGACACGTTCAAGGTGTTAGGAAGAACCTTTGTTTCGTGCCCGTTGATGCGGATTCCTGGAATAGCCTTCAAAAGCCCATCCTTCAGCTGCTGGCGAAGCTTGCCAGTAAATGCAGCATACTCAGCCAATTCCTTACCAGCCAATTCAGCAGCATATCCAAAGGCTGCAATGGCAGGACCGTTATAAGTACCAGCTCTCAGTCCATGCTCCTGATGACCACCACGAATCAAAGCTTCGATGGGAGTACGCTCCTTAACATACAAGGCTCCCACACCCTTGGGGCCATAAATCTTGTGGGCAGAGAGGGTGGCATAATCCACACCCCAATCCTTAAAATCTACGGGAATCTTTCCTGCAGCCTGAACAGCGTCAGTGTGGAACAAGGAGCCTACCTCATGAGCCATGGTACAAAGGGTTTTGATGTCCTGAATAGTTCCAATCTCGTTGTTGGCAGTCATAATAGAAACAAGAAGAGGCTTCTTTTCCAGAGCCTTCTTGTAGCTTTCCATATCTACAATACCAGCATCATCAACAGGCAAATAAATTACTTCAAAGCCAAACTGGCTTTCCAAGCGGCGACTGGATTCCAGCACACAGGGATGCTCAATGGCGGTGGTAACAATCACCTTGTTGTTTCTCTTCTTGGCCAGCTCCACCATGGTATTAAATACCATATTGTTAGACTCAGAGCCACCAGAAGTAAATACAAGCTCAGAAGCATTGGCATTTACCAAGGCTCCAATCTGCCGACGAGCCTGTTCTATGGTAGCTGCAACCTCTCGACCTTCCTGGTGCAAGCTTGAACCATTGGCATATTCAGCCAATTCCTTGACATAAAAATCATAGACCTCCTTGGAAAGAGGGGTTGTTGCATTATAATCAAAATAAATACGATTCATCTCATTTCTCGGGAAATAATCCCGCCTCCAAATATAATTCCATCTAAATATACTACAGCGGACTGGCCTGGGGCAACTGCCCGTTGTGGTTCATCAAAAACAATCTTGTAGGAACCGTCTCCAACAGGAATAATGGTGCTGGAGGCGGCGGGAGAGGCAAGACGAATCTTTACCTGACCCTTAAAGCTTGACTGGGGAGCATAGCCACCAGCCCATACCCAATTTTCGGCCACCAGCCCTGAACACAGCAGGTCTTGATCGTCACACAGCACCACCTGATTCTTTTGAGCATCGATGGAATGGACATACAAAGGACGATTGGAACTAACTCCTAATCCTCGCCGCTGGCCAATGGTATAATGGTGGATGCCACGATGGACACCCAGCTTTTTTCCCGCCAAATCTACAATGTCTCCCGGCTGGGAAATTTGGTCGGAAAAGATAATATCCAGATAAGTATCTGGAATAAAGTCTTGACTTTCACTGCGGGAGGCTGCTGCCAGGCCTCGCTCTTGGGCCATGGCATATACTTCCTGCTTGGTGTAGGCAGACAGGGGAAAACGAACCTTTTCCAAGGTAGCCGAAGGAACACGGCACAGAAAATAGGTTTGATCCTTCCGCTTATCGGTGGCAGCAGAAATCATCACGGGACGCACAGCTTCCTGTCCTGTCACCTCATCTCCGTAGATAAGTCGCAAGTCCTCTGTTGGGCGTACCAAGGTGGCATAGTGACCGGTACAAAAATAGTCAAAATCTATACCCTTTGATCGAACCCCATCTAACAAGGCCCCAAATTTTACATTGGGATTGCAATTTACGCAGGGATTAGGAGTGCGACCATTTCTGTATTCCGCCTTGAAATAATCAAGCACATGGTGGTGATAGGCTTCCCGCACATCAATCACGTGATGCTCTATACCCTGCTGCTGGCAAAAAGCCTGACATTGGGCTATATCAATAGCTTCATCTGGACCATAGCAGGAACCACGAACCCCTTCTGCAGAAGGAGGTAATGGAAGATCATTGGCCCAGCTGGACATGGTAACTCCCACAACAGTACAGCCATGTTCCTTTAACAACAAGGCCACCAAGGTAGAGTCAACACCACCAGACATTCCCACTGCAACAAGGGAACCTGGCTCTGGCATAGAAAGTTTTTCCCAATCCATGAATAAAATATACTTCTTTTAAAGATAAAATGGAAGGGGTAAAACACATTTTTCCTATAGTTTTAGTATGAATAAAACACTTATTGACAAAACCACACCTTTCCCATAGAGTGAAAAAAAATCCCGTGGGGGCCATTTAATGCAACAGCTGGAAAAACAAGTTATTTTCACCAATGAAAAGTGTATTGGATGTAATAGATGTATAGCATCCTGTCCAGTTCCAGGAGCCAATATTGCGGCTCATCAAAATGGAAAGCGCTATATATTGGTGGATAACACCCGCTGTATCCACTGCGGTCATTGTCTGGAAGTCTGTCCTCAGTCAGCACGAGAATACGTTGATGATACCAAGCGTTTTTTTGAGGACTTACAATCAGGCCACCCCATTTCTGCCATTGTGTCTCCTGTACTGTGGCTTCAATATCCAGAAAAGGTATACCAGATTCTTGGTTATCTTCATTCCCTCGGAGTGAGGAAATTTTTTGATGCAGCTGCTGGTTCAGATATTGTTACTTGGGCCCATACAAATTACCTCCAAGAGCATACTGGTCCCATGATTTCTTCTACCTGTAGTGCCTTGGTAAACTATGTGGAAAAGGTTCAGCCAGAGCTTATTCCAAATCTGGTGCCCATTCACACCCCATCTGTTTGTCTTGCAATCTATCTAAAAAAATATCGTAATATACAAGATCGTCTTGTGTATTTAAGTCCCTGTATTGCAGATTATGATCAAATCACCTCCCCTGAAACTCAGGATGTCATTACCTATCACGTTACGATTACAGAATTGATGAAGGCTATTGGAGATCAAGATATTTCAGCTTATTCCAGCCAGCTCAATCTTTTAGGAATCGGACCTAGGGGACGCTTATATTTTCCTGGTGGTTTAAAAGAAAATCTAGATCATTTTTTGGGAACAGCAGATATGAGAATCCAGCTGACTGGAATCGATTCCCTAGGAGAAGGAGACGGCTCCTTGATTCATCTGCTTCGGGAAAATAAAGAGAGTATCTTCATCGATTTTCTTGACTGCAAGCATGGCTGTCTTTTAGGAACAGGAACAAAATCCCAGGAATGTCATCTAAAGGATATTCTCACAGAATATAAGCTGCAAGCTAGAAAAGCTCCTAGTATGACTCGTGAGGATAATCCCTACAACGGTAGCCTTTCTGAAAAAAGAAGGCTACAGCTTTTACAAAGAAAATTTGCCAGCCTTTCTGCTCAGGATTTTCAGCGGAAATTCAATTCCCTGCGGATTCCAGAAAAGAAGATAACACAGGAAGAGGTGGAGGAGGTTTTCCAAAAGCTTTATAAAACTACAGAGGTAAGCCGTACTATAAATTGTCAGGATTGCGGCTACAAAACCTGCACCAACATGGCAGAGGCTATTGCACGAGGATATAGCACTATCTACAGCTGTACCCAGTATCAGCAAGGCGTGATGATTAAAATGTCTACCACAGACATTATTACAGGAATTCCCAACAAGGCTATGTTATTTAAGGCAGGAGAAAAGTTATTTCAAGACAAAACCTTTGCCAACTATGTGTACGTACTGCTGGACATCAACCATTTTGGTTCATTTAACACTCGATTTGGCTATGAAAGGGCTAATAGCATTTTAGTGGACTTTAGTCAGGCAGCCCAGCGATACTTAGAGCCAGAGGAACAGCTATTCCACGTAGAGGCAGACAAATTTGTAGCCATATTGAACAAGCCCCATCTAAAATACTACATCTTCCTGATTAACAATCTTATGCTTACCACCTTAACGGAGGATACAAAGTTTCCCCTAAAGCTTACAGTACGCAGTGGTGCCTACGATCCAGATGGAACAGAGGAAAGCTTTGCCGAAATTGCACGGACATTGTTATCTGCTAGTGCCATGAAAAATCAAGGCTTTAACAATGAAACAGTCATTTACAATAAATCCAACGTGGATTCAGCCTTGAGTCCCATGATGTACATCCAACAAATTCCCCAGGCCCTAGCTAACAAGGAATTTGAGATTGTGTACCAGCCTAAGGTAGGGGTTCATGACCACAAGCTTAAGGGTGCAGAAGCCCTTGTCCGTTGGAAAAAAGACGGGAAATTCGTTCCTCCTAGCCTCTTTATTCCCATCTGTGAGTCTGCAGGATTAATTCAGCAGCTGGACTTTTACATCTTGAACCAAGTGTGCAACACCATGGACACGTGGATTCAGCAGGGCTTGGAGCCAGTAAAGGTTTCCGTCAATTTTTCCAAGCAGAACTTTACCATGCCAGACATTGGCAAGCGAATTTGCAATATTGTAGACAACTGGCAGATTCCCCACCATCTCATTGAAATTGAGTTTACGGAAACAGCCTATAACGAAGATGAAAAAATGCTGGACAAGGCTATTCGTGTGTTGAATGAAAAGGGATTTTCTGCCTCCATCGATGATTTTGGCAGTGGATATTCTTCATTAAGCCTGTTGGAAAATTTGAAATTCGATGTTTTGAAGCTGGACAAGTCCTTGATTGATACCATTCTCCAAAATACCCAGTCAAAGATTGTGGTGACAAATATTGTGCGTATGGCAAAGGAGCTGAACATGGAGCTGGTGGCAGAAGGAGTTGAAACACGAGAAACTCTTCAGGTACTAAAGGAGCTTGACTGCGACCTAATCCAAGGCTACTTCTTTGACAAGCCTTTGTTTAGAGAAGAGTTTGAACAACGGTTGAAAAACAAGCAATACCCGCTGTAAACTAAAAAAGCACCACTTTAGTGGTGCTTTTTACTTGAACCTATGTTTTATCCTAAAAGCTCCAGCTCTTCAGCAGTAAGCTCTCGGTACGACCCTGGCTCTAGACTGGAATCTAGCACCAGCTTTCCCATGGCAACTCGCTTTAGAGCCGTCACCTGATTTCCCACTGCTGCCATCATTCGCTTTACCTGATGATACCGTCCCTCGGTTATGGTAAGGTAACATTGGTTTTCTGAAATCCATTCTAAGATGGCGCTTTTACAAAGATATTCTCCGTCATCGCCTTCTGGAGCAATGGTAATTCCCTGGAAGAACTGTTCCACAATCTCCTGTTGTTTTTCTGCAGCAACAGCATCCCGCAAGGTTACTAAGTACTTTTTGCTGATGTGGGACTTAGGAGATGTAAGGCGGTGAGTCATAGTTCCATCGGTGGTAAAAATTAAAAGACCTTCTGTATCAATGTCAAGTCGTCCCACCAAATGGAGGCTTCCTCCCAAGAACTGATGGCGCAGGCCCTCTTCCAGCAGATCGTACACTGTGGAATGAAGCCCATCCTTGGCAGAGCACACTACTCCACCGCACTTGTTCATCATTAAATGAAGGTGACGGCGGAGCTCCAGCACCTGACCAGCCACCTCCACAGTGTCACAGTCAAGATTAACGTGCTGATCAGGACTATGGCAAACTTGGCCGTTAATCAAGACTCCCTCTCGACGTACCAATTTTTGAGCATCCTTTCGGGAGCCAAAGCCATGTTTTGCCAGTACCTTATCCAGTCGCTCTCCTGCCATTACTGTCTCCTATTTTCGATCTTCCATGGGGATAAAGGTCCGCTGATTCAGAACGTTCTTGTAGGCAGGACGATAAATACGACCTCCGGCAATAACCTCCTCAATGCGGTGGGCAGCCCAACCTGCAATACGAGACATGGCGAAGATGGGGGTGAACAATTCTCGTGGAATATTCAGCATGGTGTATACAAAGCCAGAGTAGAAGTCCACATTGGTACAAATCTGCTTGTCGCTAGATTTTTCCTCGGCAAAAACCTCTGGTGCCAGCCGTTCAATAGCACGATACAGGCCGTATTCCTCCATCATGTTCTTTTCCTTGGCCAGTTCAGCAGCCTTGTCTCGTAGCAGGATTGCTCGTGGATCGGAAACGGTGTAAACAGCGTGGCCCTGACCATAAATCAATCCAGTGCGGTTAAAGGCTTCCTTTCGAACAATCTTTCGCAAATACTCCTTGATTTCCTTTTCATTGGACCAGTCCTTTACGTTGGCCTTAATGTCATCCATCATTTCCATAACCATCATGTTGGCTCCACCGTGACGGCGCCCCTTCAGGGAACCAACTGCAGCGGCAATGGCAGAATAGGTGTCGGTATCGGCAGAGGATACGACGTGAATGGAGAAGGAGGAGTTATTTCCTCCACCATGCTCTGCGTGAAGAATCAATGCCAAATCTAGAATTTCAGCCTCTAGCTTGGTATAGCTTTTATCGGAACGGATAAGTCGCAAGAAATTCTCTGCAGTAGACAATTCTGGTAGCGGATTGTGAATATACATACTCTTTCTGTCGCAATAGCGACGCTTTGCCTGATAAGCATAGGCAGAAAAGGTAGAAAACTTTGCTACAAGATCAATACATTGTCCAAGCACATTAGGAATAGCTGAATCATCAGGATTAGCATCATAGGAATAGCTAGCAAGAACACAACGAGAGAGCTTATTCATAATGTCTGGGGAAGGAGCCTTCATAATCATGTCTTCTGTAAAATTGTCGGGCAAGGCTCGGTGTCCACCTAAGTAAGCACGAAATTCTTCTAGCTGTCCCTTTGTGGGAAGTTCTCCAAAAAGCAAAAGATAGGCAGTTTGCTCAAAACCAAATTCATCCCGAGCCACCGTATCACGTACCAAATCCTCTACATCGTATCCACGATAAATCAGCTTGCCGGGAACAGCCACCTTTTGGCCATCAATTACATCGTAACCGATAACGTCACCAATTTGAGTTAAACCAGCCAAAACACCTCGGCCATCAGAATACCGTAACCCACGCTTTACATCGAACTTCTGGTACAAGTCTGGATCGATGGGGTCATTTAACTCCACCAACAAAGACAGCTTTTGAACAATAAGATTCTCAAAACAATCAGCCAAAATCTTCTCCTCTCAAGGTGAACATTGCCTAAACAAGACACCGTCTATATCCTTACAGTATAACTAAAATTGTAGAAGGGAGCAAGGCAGAAAGAAAAATTAACTTTTTTACAAAATTTTATATTTTTACCCTTTTCTTTATTTGTGAAAAATTGTATACTAGTCCTTTACAGGAGAAAAAAATGCAAATATCAAAATTTTCAGATTATGCTTTTCGGGCTTTAATATACTTAGCCTACAATACAGACAAATTATGTACTGTAGATGAGCTTGCAGAAAATCTTGAAACTTCACCCCATCACATGAAAAAGGTTATTCATAAGCTGGCTTCTACTGACTTTATCATTTCTCTCAAAGGAAGAACTGGAGGCTTGCGATTAGGTCTTTCTCCAGAGGAAATTAATCTTGGAGAAGTTTTAACCTTTACCGAGGAAAATCTTAATCTTTTTGAATGTTTTTCTAATAGTAATTGTCCCATGGTTTCTGGGGGCTGCAAGTTAAAGAACATTAGTCATGCAGCTCTTTCCAAATTTATTAATGAATTTTCAGCATATACCCTAGCAGATATTATGTAATAAAAAAAAGCATCCTGAAAGGAAACCATATCAAATAGGCTCCCTTCCAAAGATGCTTTTTTTACTTCATACCATCTTGGGCTCTAATCGTTTTTATCTTGTAAATAAAATAATAGTATAAAAAGATATAAACACCCACAATTACAAGCTTCCACAGTGGAGCCAAAATAATCAATGGAAAAAGCAACATTACAGAAGCCAAAGAAAGCAAAAATATCTTTCTTCCCAAAGACATAGATTTATGCTCCACAAAATCCTTGGCATACTTTTCATACACCCAAGTAGTAGTAATCCACTGATTGAATCTTGAAGAAGATTTCCCCAAGAGAAAGGCACTCAGCATCACCAAAGGTGTAGTAGGCAAAACTGGAAGGAAAATTCCTAGAACTCCCAATCCAAAAGCTAAGATCCCTAGCAAGAAGTAAAAAAATCGCAACTTATTATCCTCTGCTTGCGTACTCTTTCTTTTCAACTTCGATAAAGATATCTGCAATTACACCGTAAGCCTTTCCCCAAGCTTCCAAAATCTCATCGGTGGCAGCATCTCCCAATACTTCCTTAATTGCTTCCAAAAGGTGCTTTCCAATAATAGGATACTGTTCTGGTACAACCTTGCAATCACAGTGAACCTTTGCAACCTTTTCTACAGCAGGCATTAATCTTTCTAAGTTTTCAATATTTTCTGCAGCAGCCAATACTGTCATGGCCAATGCCTTAGGCTGGGCGCCAGACTCCTGCTTTTCCATATTGAAGAAGGGCTTAATTTCAGGGTTCTTCTCAAACATATTCTTGTAGAAGGTTTTAGTAATAGTCAATCCGTGCTCACGAAGAGCAGGTACAGTACTCTTTACAACTTCAATTGTCTTTGCATCTAGCATTTTATATCTCCTTTTGATGGAAAATCCTTGTTTTCCGTTGATGGATAGATAATAGCATTTAAAATACAAATGTGGAAGTATTTTACACCTTTTTTCATAAAGACTCCCTTTTTTTTTCATAACTTGCTATACTGTTACCATGATACAGTTAGTAGCTTTTTTAGGAAATTACGGAAAAAAATACGAGGGAAACAGGCATAATGTAGCATGGCTTTTTGCAGATAGCCTTTCCTTTGCAGATACTTTAAGCTGGCAGAAAAAATTTCAAGGCCAGTATGCCAGTAGTGATGCCTTTGGTAATCATCGGGTCTATTTTTTAAAGCCTGAAACCTACATGAATCTTTCTGGAGACAGTATTGGACAGCTGGCTCGGTTCTATAAAATTAAACCAGAGGAAATTCTTGTGGTTCACGATGAGCTAGAGCTACCACCTGGTACCATTAGCTTAAAAAACGGCGGCGGCTTGGGAGGCCACAACGGACTGCGTTCAACAAAGGCTGTCCTTGGCACTCCAGATTTTTGGCGGCTCCGATTTGGTATAGGCCGACCAGAACACAAGGATGTGGCAGGCTTTGTGCTTTCAGACTTTACCAGCGACGAAAAAATCATTCTTTCCCAGATTTTTCCCGCCGCTGGCAAGCTTTTAGAAGAAATCCTTTCTGGCAATGCTCCCAGTGATCCAGGAAAACTCTTGCCAGAATGGAATAAGAAAAAGCTTTTGCCCGCAACTTAGTTGCCACAACTTATTTTATACAATCCTAATTATCACAAAGGAGCTTGATTTAAGCCCTTTCAACAGGCTGAAAGTTTCCGCTGTTTAAAACAAAAAACCACTCATTGCTGAGTGGTTTTTTTATAGTAAATAAGACTAAAAGCCTAGTCCTTCAAACCGGTGGAAATGGACACACGCTTTCGACCTTCCATTTCGTCCAGCTCAAGCATCTGGTTCATGAGAGAATCTGGATCATCGAACCGCTTCTCACGCCGCTTGTTCAAGATGGAGTATAGCACTGGTGACACAAACAGGGTCATGAAAGAGCCAGAAACAAGACCACCAACCAAGGTGAGACACATGGGCTGCATGGATTCAGCACCCTCACCTGGGAAGAATGCCATGGGCACCATTCCCAGCACTGTAGTGAGGGTGGTCATGAGAATGGGACGCAGGCGGTTTCGTCCAGCAAGGAGACAGGCTTCTCGTACGGGGGTCTTTTCCCGCACCAGCTGGTTGGTAAAGTCCACCAATACGATACCATTGTTTACAACGATTCCCACCAAGGCAACAATTCCCACATAGGCATAGAGGCTCAAGGTTTGGCCAGTAAGTTTGTAAATGGCAACAACACCAATCAGCAGCAAGGGAATGGAGAAGAACACAATGAGGGGATCCATCATGGACTCGAACTGGGCAGCCATTACCACAAAAACCAAGAAGATAGCCAAAGCAATAACCACCTTGAAAATACTTCCAAAGCTTTCAATGTCACGAGCCTCACCAGCAAATTCCAATTCTACAGAATCAGGTAATACGATGTTTTGGCGAATCAACTGTTCCACCATCTGCTGAACCTCTGTGGCAACAGCTCCTTCCACCAAGCTAGCAGTAACGTGATTTACCCGCTCCCCGTTTTCCTCACGAATACTGCGGGGAGAACGACCTTCTTGGAAGCTGATAAAATTATCCAAGGTCATTAAGCCTGCAGAGGTGGATACCGTAAGAGCACCTAAGTCGGAAGGACTTTGAATGTCAGATTCCTGAAGCTGAACTACAATGTTCATTTCCCGACCTTCTCCGTGGAAGACAGTGGCTGTAGAACCAGTGATAGCAGTTTGTAACACCTGAGTAATGGAGCTTACACTGACACCAGCTTGAGCTGCAGCGGCAGTATCAATGGAAATCTGAAAGCGGGGAGAACCGTCCTCCATATCCGTGGAAACATCCTTTACCAAAGGCATATTTTCCTTCAACAAAGCTACAATTTCATCCATTACCGACTGAGCTGCAATAGTATTGGTGGAAAGAATCTTTACGTCAATGCCGCTGGAGCCACCACCAAAACCACGTCCACCTCCTAAGCTAATGGTAACATCGCTCCATTGGTTCAAGTAGGGGGTCAACACAGACTTTACCTCTGCCGCCGACATGGTTTGATGCTCCAAGTCAGGCAGGTTGATTCTGATGGAGCCAGAGTTGGAGTTTCCCGTATTCAGAATAAGGGTTTCGTAGGCACCATCAAGCTTTTCAATGACAATATCCTGAAAATCGAACAAGTATTTTCGCACCACCTGATTATTGGTACCGATGGGCATAGAGAGGCTTACGTTCACCATATCGTCAGCACTGGAGGAAGGTGCGAGGTTCATACCCATGGAGGAGAACTGGAGCACGCTTACCGCCAACATTACCAATACAAGTGCAATTACGATAAACTTATTGTTGAGACAAAACTCCAGCATGCCACCATAGCCATCTTCAAGCTTTTGCTGAACAAACTCAAAGCCATCGTCAATCTTTTTTAACAAGGGATTTTTTAAAGGCTTTTGTGTTCTGGTATCTAATTTGAGGATGCTTCCACACAGGGCTGGAACAAGGGTAACTGCCACCACAAAGGAAGCCACCAGAGAAACACAAACAGTAATAATCATATCTCGGAACATCTGGCCAAACATTTCCAGCTGAGCTTCGTAAATCAGCATGGGAATGAATACACAGAGGGTTGTAGCTGTGGAGGCGAAGATGGCGGTCATCATGTTACGGCTACCTAAAATGGCAGCAATGGCAGATTTTTGGCCGTTTTGACGACGAAGCTGAATATTCTCCAGGATAACGATAGAAGAGTCCACCGTCATTCCCAAGCCAAGAATCAAACCAGACATGGTCATGAGGTTTACCGTCAAATCAAGGAAGGCCATTACCATCAAGGTAAGCATGAAGGAAATGGGGATGGAAAGTCCAATGATGAAGGAGCTTTTGAGACTCCGCAGGAATACAAAGATAATCAACATTGCAAGGATTGCACCCTCAATGGCAGAGCTGTATACCTGGTTCAAGGTGGCATCGATGAGGGTGGTATCGTCACTGAGGACGCTAACAGAAACACCCTTGGGAAGCTGCTGGTTGATGGTTTCCATCATGGTGTGAATTCCCTTGGAAACAGTTGCTGCATTGGTGCCAGATTCATTAGACACGTTGATGTAGAGACCTGGGCCACCGTTGATGTATACACTTCGTTCTGTGGTGTCCTCGTAGACGTTTGCCACATCGTCAAGACGAATGGCAGCACCATCCTTGGTGGTAACTACCGTGTTACGAATATCCTCCAGAGAGGTAAAGTATTCACTGGTAACGATTTCAAAATCCTTGTTGTTGTGGGTAATGGTACCAGAGGATACCTGCATATTTCTGGAAGATAGGGCACTACGAATAGTTTGGGCAGTAAGACCAAAGGCCTCTAAGCGGTTTCGAGATAAATCTACTACAATGCGGCGGGTTGTACCTCCGCTTACCTCAGTAGTGGCAACACCATCCACACGCTCCAGCAGGGGCTGGACAACATTTTCCGCCAAGGTTTTAAGCTCATCTACTGGTAAATCTCCCTCCATGGCCAGCTGCATAATAGCAGCAGAATCCATATTAAACTGAAAAATTGAAGGAGCCCCGCAGCCATCGGGAAGCTGGTTAGAAACATTAGAAAGGGCAGCTGTTACATCTTCCTTTGCCTGATCTAGGTCTGTGTCATAACCGAATTGGAGCTGAATCTGGCTGCGACCATTACGGGAGGTGGAGGTAATGGATTTAAGACCAGAAATTCTATTAAGTCGGGCTACAAGTACGTCAGTAACGTTGGCATCGATTTCCTCAGGTCCTACGTTGGCATAGGAGGTGCTGACGGAAATCATGGGCATTTCTGTGGAAGGGTACAGGGCAATTCCCAGCTGGGGAATATACACCAGGGCCAACACACAGGCCAGCACATAGAGCATGGTTATGGTAACAGGTCGTCGTACTGAAAGTTCTGATATGTTCATGATTATCTACCTGCAATACGAACTGGCAAGCCTTCGGTAACAGAGCCTGCAGTAATTACCTGATCTCCAACCTCAAGGCCAGCAGTAATTTGAATATCGTTGTCATTGGCCAAGCCTGTTTTTACGATTTTTCTCAAGGCAGTGTTGTCGGCAGTAACCACAAAAACAGCAGGCTCATCGTTAAAGCTTCTGAGGGCTTCTTGGGGTACCACAAAGGTTTCCTTTTCTTCCTGTACCACCAAACGAACCTGGGCAAACATTCCAGGACGAATTGCCTTGTGCTTCTGTTCCAGAGATAAAACCACATCCTGAGTTCTGTTGGAGGTATTTACTACGGGACTAATAGAGGTTATCTTGGCTAAGAGCACCTCCTCTGGAGCTGATACTAAGGAAACATAGGCAGGAAGCCCCTGCTGAAGATAGGCACTATATTTTTCAGATACCTTTACCTTTATCTCTAGCTCCTCCAGAGAACCGATAACAGCTAAAGCATTGCCTGTATTTACAGTATCACCTACGTTAAAGGGCAACTGGATAACTGTACCAGATACAGTGGCGGTAACAGGGCTAACAGCATAGGCTGAACCAGGACGAGAAGGATCCACATAGGCAATCACCTCACCCTTTCTTACAGAATCTCCCACTTGCTTGAGCAAGCGACTTACCTTTCCTGAAGTGTCAGGATAAATACTAGTTTGGGTCTTGGAAGCAACATCACCATTCAAAAGTACTGTCTTTTGAATAGTTTCCTTTTCTATGGTCTTTACAGAAACCGTAACAGCTGCAATCTGAGTAGCACCACGAGGCACTCCCCCACCAGCCATAGGACGCATACCGCCCATAGGTGGCATTCCTCTTCCAGAGCCCTTTCCTACCATGGTAAAAATTCCCACACCCACAAAAACAGCTATAAGTGCTATAACAATAATTTTTCCAATAAAATCGCTTTTCTTTCCCTTGCTCATTTTCTTCTCCTAGATTCCAAACAATTCATATACAGCTTGTACCTGTAAGCCTAAGGCAATAGCCAGCTGTTCTACACCCGCCAAATATTGTGACTGGGAAGTACTTCCTGCCAGCTGGGCAGAAACCATTTGCTGGCGACTATTTTCCATATCCGTTTGACTTACTAATCCAGCCCGATACCCTTCTTGAGACAGCTGATAGGAACGCTCTGCAATAGTTTCGTTCAACTTGGCAATTTCCACTGAATGCCACAAAAGCTTTACATTCTTTGCCTTGTTAATAATATCCTGACGAGCTTGAGCCAAGGTGGTTTCCAAATTGATTTGAGCAGTTTCCACTGAATCCTTAGATTTTTCCACCGTTAAGCTCTTTGAGGAGCCAGGAATATATCCATCCACAGGAATGGAAACACCTACCGAAAAGGAGCCTGAAACAGAGGGAGTTCCACTCATACTGTTGCCAGTGGGAGACAGGCGGATATTTTCAGATAAGCTAATGGAAGGGGCCTTGGCAGAAAGCACTTGAGCAGTTTTTGATAGCTCAGCTTCCCGTAAGCTTTGACGCTTTTGGATAACATCAAGGCGATTTTCTAGGTAGGAATCCACCAAATCCTGCACTTCTGGCAGTTTTAACTCCTGTAAAAGGAACTCTCCCTGAGGAATATATTTTTCCTGGCTTCCAATCAGCAGCTGAAAGGCAGCCAAATCAGATTCGTACTGAGAACGAGCCTTTTCTAGCTGAGGCTCTGCAGAAAGAGCTGCATACTGGGCCCGAAGCATATCCAGCTCCGAAGCAAGTCCCCGATTATAATTTTGACGGGCTTGCTCGTACTGCTGGCGGGTTAAGGCTACATTGTCCTCCAGCACCGTTAGGTTTTTGGTGGATGTTAAAAGGTTATAGAAGGAGCTAGCCACTGAAGACAAAATGCTTTGTCGCTGGCTTTCATAATTTATTTGTGCTAGCTCATAGCGAAGACTTGCCAGCTGCATCTGCACAGGAATTCCTGCTGTTAAAGAAAGATTTACTCCCGCAGAAGCACCCCAGCTCCAGCTAGAGTTCCCACCAGCTCCACTACCACCGCCTCCGGGGCCAGAGATTTTGGGAGAATAAATATTGTGGCTGTTGGAAAGGCTTCCACTAAGGCTAATTCCTGGCAAAAAGGAATTCCAGCGAGACTGAGCCTCACGTTTACTAGCTTCCAAGGATAACTGCTGGGAACGAAGGGTAGCATTTCCTTCCAAGGCTAACTGCAGGGCATCCTCCAGACTAATGTACCTGTCTTGACTCCCAGTATCCTGAGGCAAGGCAACAGTTTCTACCTGAGCCCACAGCAAGCTACCAGAAAAAAGTAACATCAAGAAGGTGCCAGACCGTACCAACCGTAAAAATAATTGCATATTTTTCCTCATTATCGCAAATTATAGAAAATCTTCTTAAATAAAACTTAAAACGAGCGAGATAATTACAATAATATTTTGTTAGATTTCCTAAAACCATCTTAACAAAATTTGCTGTCAATGTCATAGTATGTGCAATTGAGAAAAGTAAGCTCACTCGTCAAAACGGAGGAAGCCGTGGGAAATAGAATACTTTTAATAGAAGATACAACAGAATTAGCAGCCCTCATCACCCTATACCTGAACAAGGAAGGCATGGAAATCCGCCCAGTAGAAAGCGGAGAAGAAGCCTTAGTCACCTTGGAAAATTTTCAGCCTGATCTAGTGCTTTTAGACTTGAACCTTCCAGGCATGGGAGGCTTTGAATTTCTTCAGATTTTCCGCAAAACAAGCCAAGTACCTGTTTTGATTATCTCGGCACGAGATAGCGAAGAAGATATTATCCAGGGCCTGGGAGATGGCGCTGACGAATACATTACCAAGCCCTTTTCTCCCAAAGTTTTAGTGGCCAGAGTTCAGGCCATGCTACGGAGAGCTTCTAGCAGTAGTGCAGAAAATATTCCCCAGGAGCAATCGGTGCAGTTTGGCCCCTATACCTTGTATTTTGACCGATATCTATTAACCTGTAATGGAGAGCGTATTCCCCTTTCCTCCAAGGAATTTGCTATTCTTGCCCACTTAGTAAAAAATCCCGGTATTCCCCTCACTGCCCAGGCAATTTACCGTGACGTGTGGGGACGGGCCTACGGAGATATTTCTGCAGTGGCAGTTTATGTTCAACGATTGCGAAAAAAAATTGAAGAGGATCCCTCCAAGCCAAAGTATATCGAAAATATCCATGGATTAGGCTATCAGTTTAACGGCCTTGAACGAGGTGTTCGGTGAAAATCAGAACTCAGTTTATCCTGCTGCTGATTGCCCTTTTTCTTGTTCCTGTCTTTATGCTGGGAGCCTTGGTGCTTTCTAGCTGGTTCCGTTCCCCTTCACATATTTTTATTCCTTCCTGGGAAAGCATTTCCCAACGAGAAGGAATTGATTCCAACAAAGAGGAATGGAACCAAATCAGGGAATTTATTGCCCAGTTGCCCCAATCCGTAGACGCTGCCGTGCTCTCATCCCAAGGGAAAGTGCTGCTTTCCTCCATTCCCGGCATTGAAGTTCAGGAAACCTTAACCGAAGCAGAAATAATGGGAGTTTTTTCTGCCCACACTGATGAATATATCTATCAAATAGACAGGAAATTTCAGACAGGAGAAAAGGATAGCCTTCCCTCCGACCTAATGCTCATTACACGACTGCTCCGAGAAGACCAATATAAGTGGGACGTGGTGGTGGATCAGCTAAAGGCTATTATCAACGTTTTTAGCATTCTGCTGTTTCTCTGCATTAGCGGTATCATCTATCTTTCCCACGTACTTTCTCGTTCCATGGAGGTGCTGGAAAAGGAAACCCGCAACCTTGCCAAGGGTAATTTGAACAAGGAAATTCAAGTTCGGGGCAACAACGAGATTCTTTCTCTCACCAATTCCTTAAACAGCATGAGACTTGCCTTGCTGGAAGAACAAAAGCGTCGTTCCTGGCTTATTATGGGTATTAGCCACGACCTACGAACTCCTCTAGCCCTGATTAAAGGATACACAGAGGCAATTTTTGACGGAACGGCAGATTCCCCAGAAATGATAGGCAAATCTTTGGAAATTGTGGGAGAAAAGGTAGACCAGCTGGACTCCATGATTGATGATTTGATTAACTTTGTACGAATGGATTCTGGAGAATGGAAGCAAAACATGGAGTCCATTTCCATCACTCCCCTGCTTACCGATTATGCTTTTCGGTTTGCAGAGGACGGCAAGATTCTTGGTCGTACCATTACCACTGCAGTGGAACTCCCTGCTGACCTACATATTTCCCTAGATGAAAGCTTAATGATTCGGGTACTGGACAATCTTTGCAGCAATGCCATTCATTATACTCCTGCAGGAGGAACCATCTCATTAACTGCCACCCTAGCCCCCTTTCACAAAAAGAAGAAAGGCAATCAGCGGGGAAGCAAAACTGCCACCAAGGGAGATACCTTGATTTTGAAGGTACAAGATAGTGGCTGTGGCATTTCCAAGGAAGAACAGCCCCACGTCTTTGACCCCTTCTTCCGTGGAGACAATTCCCTAAAAAGCGAGGGCAAGGGATTGGGCCTAGCGGTGGTAAAAACTGTAGCTGACGGCTTGGGCTGGAACATTCAGCTGGAGTCAGAAAAAGGCAAGGGAAGCTGCTTTACCTTGGAGATTCCGGTGTAGGGATCTTATCCCTTGTTATAACTCACACATCACCTTACGATTACATCACCTACAGTGAGCTGGAACCTGTGGAAGGCCACCGAGATCCTTTTGACCGCATGTTAATTCACCGTGCCATCCGCAACAACATGACCATGCTTTCTTGTGACAACTGGTTCAAGGAATACCAAAACCACGGGCTTCATCTTTTGTGGCAAATTCCTCCTTTACTGCAAATTTTCAAAAAAATTTGCATTCTACGGGAAGCAACCACTATCCTTTAGTGCAGGTGGTATAAACATGAACAATTCAACAGAAAAATATATCAGTGTCCATGAAACAGATCCTGGCCCCATGGGCTGGATGCAGGGCTTTCCCCCTGCCAAAGACAAGGTGCTGTCTGCTGCCGACGGCTCCTTCTTTACCTTTCCCGCCCT
The DNA here is from genome assembly GCA_036300185.1 of Treponema sp. Lineage (GTDB taxonomy): Bacteria > Spirochaetota > Spirochaetia > Treponematales > Treponemataceae > Treponema_F. The sequence continues at coordinate 30,168 of JAXJGY010000033.1, forward strand.
GCGGTACAGTGTAAACCACATGAGGGAATTCATTCCCACACGGGAGGTTCCCTGCAACAAGGAAAAGAATGGTGCCCACAAATTCCACGTAAAGCCCATGAAGGAACTCGACACCATTTCCTTCATTCCCTGGAAGGAAACAAATCCCATCACCTGGGCTGAATCTCTGGAAAAAAACTTTACTGATGGAATCATCATCCTGCATCGTGGTCACATTGTCTACGAGCGGTACTTTGCAGGGTTAACTCCTAGGGGGCACCACGCCGCCATGTCCGTAAGCAAGTCCGTGGCAGGCTTACTGGCATCGGTCTTGATTGCAGAGGGTAAGCTTGATGAACACCGCACCGTAGCAAGCTACATCCCAGAGCTAGAAGCTTCTGGCTTTGGAGATGCCACAGTAAAGCAGGTTCTGGAAATGACCACAGCCATTCAGTTTACAGAAAACTACGACGATCCCAATTCCGACATTTGGAAATTCTCCCAGTCTGGCAACATCTTCCGTGGCCCCAACTACAGTGGCCCTAGCTGCTACTACGAATACCTTCCCCTAATAAAGAAAAATCCCGCCCACGACCACGGTGAAGTCTTTGGCTACAAGACAGCCAACACCGCCGTACTTGGTTGGATTATTAGTCGAGTTACAGGCAAAGGCTTGGCCCAGCTCCTTTCCGAAATGATTTGGCAACCCATGGGAGCTGCCAACGATGCCTACTACCAGCTTGACCCAGCAGGAGTCGCCTTTGCTGGTGGTGGCTTGAACATGAACCTGCGGGATATGGCCCTGCTGGGAGAATTACTGCGGTGCCAGGGAAAGCTCAACGGTGTCCAGATTATTCCCAAGAAGGCAGTACAAGAAATCACAAAAGGTGGCGACACCTGCACCTTTGAAAAAAGCAAGGAGTATCCTGCTTTGAAAGGCTGGAGCTACCGCAACATGTGGTGGATTACCCATAACCACCACCAGGCATACATGGCCAGAGGTGTTCACGGACAGGCCATTTACATCGATCCTGTGGCAGAGATGGTGATAGCGAGGTTCGCCTCCAATCCCCTTTCCTCCAACAAATATATTGATCCTCTATCCCTTCCTGCTTACGAGGCAGTAGCAAACTATCTATTAGGTTGCTAAGGGCCCGAAGCTCCACCCCATTAGCTTCACCCAACTGCCGGCCTGAACTGTGTTTTCACCAGATGCTTCTGGAAAAAATGGTTTTGATGTGCTACACTGATTGCCATGGAAAATACAGCTCAGGCTTTTAGTTTTTTTTACTCAGTTATAGAACGATTACGGGCTCCCGACGGCTGCCCTTGGGACAGGGAGCAAACGCCCCTTTCACTGCGAAACACCTTGATAGAAGAATCCTTTGAAACAGTAGATGCCATTACCCAACAGGATGCTGCCCATGCAAAGGAAGAGTTGGGAGACCTTTTGCTAAACGGACTGCTGATTTCCTACATCTACCAGCAGCAGGGAGACTTTACTGTGGCAGAGGTGATGCAGGAGGTAGCAGAAAAGCTGATTCGTCGCCATCCCCACGTGTTCAAGGAGTCCGAAGGCCGCTCTCAGCTGGTGGAAAATATCACCACTGGCCAGCAGGTTGTCTCCCAGTGGGATGCCATCAAGGAAAAGGTGGAGGGGCGCAAGGAAAAATCCATCCTAGATGAAGTTCCTCAGGGCTTTCCTCCCCTGCTGAAGGCCTTGAAATACCAGAAGAAGGCGGCCAAAAAAGCCTTTGACTGGGAAAGCCCCTCACAAGTCATGGCAAAGGTGATGGAGGAGTTAGGAGAAGTTCAAGCTGCCGCCGCCCAAAAAGAAGCCATCCAAGCAGCTGCAAAATTACAAGCCTCTTCTGGGGAAAAATGTGAGGCCCTTACCACTCATTCCACCCCACAGCTGGATGCAGCCCAGCTTCACCTAGAAGAAGAGCTGGGAGACCTGCTATTTGCCGTCACAAACCTGTGTCGCCATTACCAGGTGGATCCCAACGCCGCTCTTTCTGCCACCAACGCCAAGTTCTACCGCCGCTTCCGCCACGTGGAGCAAACCATGGAGGATCAGAACATTCCCATGACAAAGGAAAACTTTCAGCACATGGACGAATTGTGGGAGGAGGCCAAAAAGCTGGAGCGGAACCGTTAAACTTGCAGCCTAAATAAAGAGCGGGGAGATTTGGGACTTCCGTCACGATAAATTTCTCCCGCCTTTATCATCGGATTTATAACTTCTTCCAAAAAACGACTTCTACTCTTATAAGCTGTCATAGCCTGTAATTCTTTTATGGTTCTTGGACTTTCCTTTAAAAGTTGAATAATCTTTTCAGCGTCAGTTTGTTCAACAATGGCTTCCTCACCTTGATATAAAGTATCAAATAGTCTCAAGTTCAAAAAACCAGCATAAATCATGACACATGGCTGTTTATCCAGTGGAGATTCCTTATAACTTTCTAACATTGTTTGAAACCCTGTGCCACCACGCTCCATGAGATTTGCAACATCAAGACAAGCGGCAATTATTGTATTCCTTCTGATTGATGGAATTGAACCTGCTGGATATTCATTATAATCTTTCGGTAGCATCCAATTTCCAGGAGACACAATATCTATTCTATCTCTATAAATATCTACATCTATCTGTGTTCCATTTATTGAGTAATCACGATGGGCAATAGCATTGACCAATGCTTCCCGAACAGCAACCTTGGGATAGGAACGAATTTCTTCCCGACCGCCAGCAGCTGTTTTTTTCCAGCCAACCTTTGTATTTCGTTCAATAAAATTTAAGGTACGCCGCAATACTGTTGTTAAAGGACCTTTCAGTTTCTCACTATCTAACACCACACCAGTTTTATCACATCCCCTCCACAAACGACAACAAACTAAAGAATCATCTTCATTGTAATCATTCCTAAACATGATGAATCCTGATTTTACATATCCATCCTTAGATATGATCTCTTCGTTTTGAAACTCTTTTATTGTGGGGGCTGAATTATCGCTCCGAAATTCTTTGCATAAATTGATATAATCAGACCAATCAACTTCAGAATAGAAGATTTCTGTAGTTTCATTATCAACTCCAAATTTTCTTTTGGAAAGGGAAATGATTTCTTCTGGTGTTGCAGGAGTAGAATTGCCATCTCCTTTTACATAAACTGTTTCATTAAAATCCCCCTCTCTATATCGTACCACTGATTCAGATGGAGCGATCTTCAATGCAAGAACAAAACGTTCTGCATTATCATCAACGTTTCTCATCATATAAGAAACTTTTACATGAGGAAAAATATGGCGGTCATTTATCAAGGCAACAAGATTCTTTGTCTTATCAATTTCATCCAAAGTCAATCCAAATACCATTCTTTCATTAGATACACCAACAAAAATATATCCCCCGTCTCCATTGGCATAGGCTACTATCGTTTTTGCCCATTTCACAGGATTATCTGCATTCAAAACAGCCTTGAACTCATATTTTGTGTCTTCCACTAGAACATCTGAATACAAATCGGTAATTTTCATGATAGAACCTCTTTATAAAGAGTATATCAAACATTGCCGAACATTGCCAGAACATTGCCAAACATTGTTTCACATTGCCTAAAGAAGAAATCCTCCACCACCTCCCACCCCACCAAACTGTCCCCTTTCTTTATTTTGCCTTCCATAGTAGAATTGTTATATTTGACTGGGAGGCATCATGGAAGAAAAAATTAGAACGGAAGAAATTATTTTGCAGCATTTGGGAGAGCCAAATACGATCTTTGTCTTTCCCACTGGTTTATCTGCCACCGCTTGGGCAGAAAAAATGCTAGATCATGTGGCAGCAGTAGCCATGGAACGATTTATTGCTTGGGACAGCTTCAAAAGTGAGGCCATACGTTCCCGCCACCAGAATAAGGCCAGTATTCCTTCCCTGATGCGAAAGATTTTTGCCAGTCATTTGATTCAAGAAAATGCCCGTGCTGTGGCCGCCAATAAAGAGCCCCTGTTTGAAAATCTCATTAATCCGCAATTTGCTCAGGAAGCCCACAGCTTTACTAATTGGATTGCGGGCCTCCGTCCCTCTCTGGAAACCTGGCGAAAAAATCATCAGGCAGCAGCACTGGAGCTTGATGCCCAAGACAGGGATTTGCAAAGACTCCATCAACGCTATCAGGAATTCCTTGAGGAGCATGACCGCTTTGATCCTGCCTGGGAACAGCCTCCCTTTCACGATGACGGCAACCACTACATCATCTTTTACCCAGAAATTCTTACGGACTTTAGCGAATATCAGCATATTCTAGAATCAAGCTCCCACATTACCTTGATAAAAACCAGGGCTACAAGCCAAAATCTGCCCCAGTGTATTTTCTATAACAATGCACGGCAGGAGCTACGGGAAACAGCACTTTTTATCCGCAATCTGGTGGAAGAAAAAGGCCTTTCCTACAGCGATATTTTTGTCAGTGTGCCAGATATGGAAGCCATGGCTCCCTATCTCCAGCGGGAATTCCAGCTGTACGCCATTCCTGCCGTCTTCCGTTCGGGAAAAAATCTTTCTGCCTATGGAGCGGGAGCCATTTTTGGTCAAATCAAAAGCTGCCTAACTTCGGACTTTTCCTTTGAAAGCCTGAACAACCTGCTACAAAATCACCATTTACCTTGGAAGGAAGCTGAATTGAACCAGCAGCTCATTGCCTTTGGCATTGAAAACAACTGCCTGTGCTCCTACAAGGACGGAAATGCCACTGTAGACGTGTGGCAAGAAGCCTTTAAGAAAAAGCCCCAGGAAGAGCGGCTGAAAAACATGTACGAAACCCTGCGTCGGGAAGTCAAGCGGTTTTCCACTGCCACCTCCTTTGAAAAATTGCGGGAAGCCTACTTCCAGTTCCGGGATAAATTCTGGGACATGAGCCAGGCCAGCAGTGAATGTGATTTGATTTTAGGTCGTTGTATTACTGAATTAGCAGGACTTATGGACTTAGAGCAGGAATTCCCCCAGATTCAGGTGCCCGATCCCTTTGGATTTTTTCTTCAAGTACTGGAAGAAAAGGAATATCTTGCCCAGACAAAGAAGCGAGGTGTTTCTGTGGTGCCCTACCGACTGGCAGCCTCTGCTCCCGCTGGTTGCCATATTGTGGTGGGAGCCTCTCAAAAGGACATTACCTTGGTGTTCCAGCAGCTAGGATTTTTATCTCAGCTGAAGCGAAACCGACTGGGCTTAACCGACGCGAATCCCTCCGATGCTTTCATTGCCCTGTATCAGGGACATAGCAGCCAGCCAGTACGATTTACCGCAGCAGAAAAAAGCTTTTCTGGCTACGCAATTCCCCACAACGGACTGGAGGCAGTAAAGCAGGAACGGCTTACTCAGCAGGATTCAGGAGAACAAGACTTGAGTAAGCAGGATTTTCTCACGGGAGAAGCAGAGCTTTTTCAGGCAGTTCGGCAGGGACAGCAGCACCAGCAGGACTTTGTTCCCACCTACATCCAAAAGGAAGGGTTCCTTTACTGGCAACAACGGGTGCAAGCAGTAGCTGGCTCAAAATCTTTGGATTTTCATTTTCCTCACTGGGAGGAAAACATCAAGGCCAAACTGCAAACTTACGTCCCTCAAGACAGTGACCAGAATCACAAGCCCTTGCGGATTTCTCAAACCCACCTGAACGAGTTTTTTACCTGCCCCAGAAAATGGTACTTTAATCGGATTCTTTCCTTAAAGGAACCTGACACCCAAGCTCAACTCATGCGGGATGCGTGGATGGGAACCATTTATCACGAAATTATCCGTCAGTATTTGGAGCCCCTGCAGCGGTGTGGCAGTACCCTTGTTCCCCTGGAAACAGACGAGTTCAAGGGAGAATATCTTTTGCCAGAAGAAGATCAGCGGTTGGAAGATGCGGTGAACCTCGTCTTGCACAACCAATCTGATCTTTCTCCTTTGACTCAAGAGCTTTTGCTAGCTCAAAAGGATGCCATTACTGCCACCACAAAAAAATTCATCATGAGCCTGTGCCGAAACTTTCCCCATCATCAAGTGGTGGCCTTGGAGGAAAAAATCACCTGTCAGCCCAAGCAGCTAGACAGCCTTTTGGAAACGCTTTGGTCAAAGGGGCATATTCCATCCATTTGCAAGGATTTTCCGTCCACAGCAGCGGAACGACAGGCACTTTACCAAGAACTCCAAGCTTTTGTACTCACTGGTCAGCTAGACTGCCTGCTGAATAGCCCCGAAGATAGCCTGATTCTGTTGGACTTTAAGCTCGGTAACGCACCCTCTCCAGCAGAAAGTACTGTGGATGATCAGGGCATGATGCAAAACTTTCAGATGGCCTTCTACTGCCTCTTGTATGAAGCCCTGTATCCAGAGCGGACTATCGATTCAGCAGCTTTTATGACCATCAAGGACGGCGAGCTGAAAAAAATCTTTGGCTTTGAAAGTGCCAAGCTTCCTCAGCGGGAAATCCTTGTTTCCACAAAGTCAAAGGACATCCTGCCCTATAATTACACAGTAGCCGCTACCCTTCAGTATGTGAAGGACTTTGCCACGGCCATTACCACCTGCAGCTTCCCCCAGCTGGCACAGGTAGACTATGATACCTGCAAGGAATGTGCCTGGAAGCGGATTTGCAGAACCACCTACACTGTTGGAGGAGAGAAAGTATGAGCAGCAAAAACACACAAGGAGAAGCCATGAAAACAACAAATACACTGACTCTGGAGCAATGGCTTTTGCAGGGAGACGGCACAAAAGACGGCTTGAATCAGGAACAGCAGGCCGCCGTTACCTGTAACACCAACACCGTCACCACAGCAGGTGCAGGAGCGGGAAAAACCTTTGTTCTGGCTCGTCGCTACAGCTATTTAGTGTGCATCAAAAAATACAAGGTATCAGAAATCCTCACCCTCACCTTTACCCGCAAGGCTACGGCAGAAATGTATTCTCGCATCTACAAAACCCTAGTGGAAATTGCAGATCGATTTGAAAGCCCAGAGGCTCGTCAGGCAGTGGCAGATTTTCATGGAGCCCGCATCCAAACCCTAGACTCCTATTGCTCCAGCATCATCAAGAATTCCGTGAACCACTACGGCATCAAGCCCGACTTTGCCATAGACGACCAGCAGGCAAAATCCATGGCACGGCAGCAAGCCCTGCCCTTTGTGCTGAACCATCGCCACAATCCCACCATTCAGCGGATGGCCACCACCACTTATTCCCGGCTAGACACCTTGGCAGAGGAGCTTTTTGCCCAAACCATCACCAACTACTCATCCTTGGCCAATCCCATCCCCTTTTCTCAGCAGCTGGAAAATCAACTGCGCTTTGCCGCCCAGGAATTTTTGACCAAGGCCCAACAGCTAGAAGAACAGGTGATTGAACTGGAAGCCATCATTCGAGATTTAGATAAAATCAGTGGCACCTTTTTGCCCAAGCTCATTGCTGCCCTTGGCCTATATCGAAAGCTTGACTGGGATTTTTCCTTTCTTTCAGACTGGGAAACAGAGACTGGCCTTCAGCAAGAAATCCTTCCAAATCAGCAGGAATCCTTGGAGCAATTCTGTGCCGCAGCAAAGAAGATTTCAGGTTTGAACCTCCAAGGCCAGCGAAACGACAAGCCCTGGACTCCTATAATCAAATTGTTACGGGAATCAGTTCAGCCTGCCTTGAATTCCTTGGCAAACTTTCTGTGCCTGAAGCAGGATGTCTTGCAGGTGGCAAGACTTTTAGATGAGTTCCAGCAGCAATACAACAAAAGCAAGCGACAGGCGGGAATCTTGACCTTTACCGATGCAGCCCAGCTGGCTCTAGAAATCCTTCGAAATCAAAAAGAGGTACGGCAGGCAGAAAAGGAATGCTACAAGGCCATCATGATTGATGAGTTTCAGGATGACAACCTGCTACAAAAAGAATTACTCTATTTTTTGGCAGAAAAGTCAGACTGTCACAATACCCCTTCCGTTCCTGTGGAAGACCTGGATACAGGAAAACTTTTCTTTGTAGGGGATGAAAAACAATCAATCTACAAGTTCCGAGGAGCCGACGTTAGCGTTATCAGAAAGCTGGCAAAGGAATTGGGCAATACAAATTCCACCCCCTCAAGCCAGGCGCAAACTGGGGGCACCTTGAGCCTGTCCTACAACTATCGCTCCCACCCCACCTTGATTGCAGCCTTTAACACCATCTTTGGTGGCCTTCCCTATGGCCCAGAAGGACAGGGGCATTTCCATCCCCAGGCCATCTTTATGCCAGATGAAGAAGCCACTCCAGAGTATGAGGCCACCTACAGAAAAGTTTTGGCAGGAAAAAAGATAGAGGGTGAAAGCCAACAGGATGCAACACGGCACCGTGTTCATCTTTGTATGTACCGCAAGCCAGATGAAGCTGCTTTGCCAAAGGATATTTCCATGGAGCATCTCCTTCCTGACGATCACTGCGAAGCTTTTTTTGTGGCAAAAAAAATCAAGGAGCTGATTCAGCAGGGACGTAATCCTTCTGACATTGCCATTCTCTTTGCCACCACCACAAAGCAGCACCTGTACGAAAAATATCTCAAGCTCCAAAGCATTCCCTACACGGCAGAATCCACCGTGGGCTTTTTTCAAGATGCCCCCACCAACGACCTGCTAAGTTTTCTTACCCTGTGCCTCTATCCTTCCAACCAAACGGCTTACAGCACCCTGTTGCGTTCTCCCTTGGTGGGAATCAGTGCTGGCAGCCTTGAACGACTGTTGGCTGGGGGCTTGGAGCGATTAATGGCTGGTAGCGTAAACGGAGCTGGAGCTCAAGGTACACCACAAATCTTTAATCAGGAGGATAGCTATCTCCTTTCTACAGAAGAAGAAAGAAAATCCTTCATCCAGGCCTGCCAAACCTACCACCGGCTGGCACAGCAGGCTCTCACCATGCCCATTGCCCAGCTGGTAAGTCACCTGTGGTATAACCTGGGCTACCGATATAAAATCCTAGAGCAAGAGCAGGCTCTGCAATATGCCCCTCTCTACGATAAATTCTTTCACCTAGCAGCCAAAGCCGATGCCAGCGGAACAAGCCTAGCCACCTTTGTCCAAGCTTTGCAGGATCAGGTGGACAATCAGGGAAAATTTGATGACATCGATATTCCTCTGGAGCAAAAGCGGGGCGTGCAGCTTATGACCATCCACAAAAGCAAGGGCTTGGAATTTCCTGTGGTTTTCTTGGTAAACAGCAATGGCCAGCCAAAAACAAATAAAAACGATGCCAGCGTTTATCCTCATTCCCAGTGGGGCATTACCTTGAACCTGCCCATCCTGCCCCAATTTGCAGGTGGCACCAGTAAGTCGAATTTTTTCTATCAAGATGCAAAGAAAGAAGACACTCAAAAAGATCGGGCTGAATTACGACGGGTGCTTTATGTAGCCCTCACTAGAGCCGAGGATGAAGTTTATATCACCGCCTGCCCCGGTAGCCTCGATGAGGATAATCCCGGTAAACTGAAGCTATCTGAAAGCTCAAACACCATGTTCAAGCTCTTGGTTCCTCAAATCAACTGCAACGTAACCTTGGAAGAAAAAATCACCCTTGAACCCCACTCTCCCTTTGACGCTGAATGGATTCCCTTTGTTACCCAACAGGAAGTGGAACAGATTTCCACTCCTCAGCAACAGGATTTTGGAGGAGAGAAAGTTCACACTTCCAGCCCTTGGCACCTGGCTCAGACAGTGGCTCCCCTGTACCAAGGAGAGGCAATTCTTCCAGTGGAAGAGGAAAATCCCTACCGCAGTCCCAGCCATCTGGCACCCAAAAGCCCAGAATACTGGCAGGATACAGAGAATATCTCTAGCCCAGAAAAAGAGCACGCCACAGGCAAGGAGGAAAACCAGGCCTACGGTGAAATTGCGCAGCTGGTAACAAGCACCACAAAGGCCGACGGAAATCCCGCCTTTACCTATGCTGATTTTGGCTCTTGTGCTCACCTGTATCTGGAAGCAGCCTTGAACAACCAACAGCCTATCATTCCCACCCGCTATCTCCAGCACCTGAGCCCAGTCCACCAGCAAAAGCTCCATCAACTGTGCTCCACCATGACGGCCAACTTCTTGAGCTCCCCCACAGGAGAAGCCGTGAAGCAGGCCAGCTGGAGAAAAACCGAGTTCACCTTCAAGCTCCGTCTGGGAGACTACATTATTAATGGTTCCATGGACTTGATTTACCAAGACCAACAGGGCCAGCTCCACATTGTAGACTACAAAACCGACCAGCAGCAGCAGCCAGAGCTCTACTATCCACAACAAGCAGCCTACCGAAAGGCCGCCGCCGCCATCTTCAGTGTACCAGAGGATACCATTACCTGTAGCCTCTACTACCTGCGTACTGGCACTGTGGTGGACATTACCCAGGGCTGCTCGGAAATAAATTTGGAGGAATTAGCCGCACTAGTGGAATAATCGGTATCATCGTACTTTTCCATCCCCTTTTCTAAAACCAATTTTCCACCATTAGGGGAGCAATTTCCGTTATGGGAGTAAAGTCTGCCACGTTGCGGGTAACGAGAATCAAGTTGTTTGCAATGGCACAGGCAGCTATCATCATATCAAAGGTGGAGCCAAGCCGTCCTCGTTCCTTCAAACTTTTGACTAAATGGGCATACATCATGGCACAGGAGGAGTCAAAGGAAATGATTTCATAGTTCTTTTGGATATTGTCCACTAGGAACTTCATCAAGGCTTCCTGACGCTTACCAGATACTAGCGTTTGTACTCCCGTCATAGCTTCTGCCCAGGTAATGGAACAAATACAGGAACGCTCCAGTGTTTCTGCCATACGATGCAGCACTGTCAAGGAAGGCTCAAGCTTTGTTGGCTCTGAAATAATATTTGTATCCAAAAGATACACCAAGGGTGGAGTCATAGAAAATCCTCCCCGTGTCGCACTAGAAATCCTTCAGCCTCCTGAGAAGCAGGATTAAAGATGGCATCGATTTCACCGTCTTCAAACAATGCACCATAGTTTTCCCTCCAGGCACAAATCCCTTGCAAAAAGGCTGCACCTCGTTCCCCAGAAGCAGACTGGCCACTGATATAGGCCACCACCTTCCCATGACGAGTCACCTCCACCTCATCACCTTCTTCCACAAAATGAAGCAATTTGGGCAGCTGATTTTTAGCTTCCCCTACAGAAACAGAAATCATGGTAAGCTCCGCAGTAAAATTTAGCCAAAATAATTTATATTTAGCTAAATTTAGCTTACCACCAGAAAGTCAATCTGTCAAGTGTAAGCTTTTCCTTGGCACCAGATCTTACCCCGCCCCACCTTCCCATCCTCCCTCCCCTTCAGCAACATTGACCAAAAAAGCCCTTCCCACTATCATGATTCCATGAACCTGACAATTTCCACACCGCCCCGCCTAGTGCTAATTGACCTAGACGGAACCTTGCTGAAGGACGACAAAACCATTTCTCCCTACACCCTACAGGTGCTGAAGCAGTGCCAGCAAAAAGGCATTCTCATTGGATTTTGCACCTCTCGTGGAAACACCAGCATTCACCACCTGATTACCCAGGTGCAGCCAGATATTGTGGCCACCAACGGCGGGGCCACCATTCAGTACCGAGAAAAGATTATCCACCATCAAGGCTTTTCCCAACAAGAAACCCAGGCCCTGCTAAATGCCGCCTACCAGATTATTGGCCCAGATTGCGAAATTACCGTAGACACAGAAAACCAGCTGTTTTGGAATCGGGGAGATGATAAGTCTGTCATGTTCCATCCCCAAGCACTGGAGCATGATTTTAAGGATTTTCCCCACTGTGCATTAAAAATCTGCGTGCAAACTGACCACAAAGCCCTGGCAGCCTCCATTGCCCAAGTGGTTCCCCACTGCCATGCCATCCTTTTTTCTGACGTGCCCTGGCATAGCTTTGCTCCCGGCAACGCCACCAAGGAAACAGTCGCCCGAAGTCTTTCCCAGGAGCTTTCCATTCCCCTAGAACACATCATGGCCTTTGGAGACGACTTTAACGACCTAGGGATGATTTCCACCGTGGGCTACGGCATTGCCATGGGAAATGCCATTCCAGAAATCAAGGCCGCCGCCAAGGACATTACCTGTACCAACAACCAAGACGGCGTTGCCCGCTACTTGGAAAAGGTGTTACAGCTCCAAGGGAATAGGTGATTTTCAAGATTTCGACATAGCGAGGGGATAGAGGAGATTTTCAAGACAGCTGGATTTACAGCACTACCTACTCACCAGTCCAGCTTTCGTTTTTCAGCAGGAACCAGCTGCGGCGGCTTTCCAGTATTCCTTCTTTTTGTAATTTGCTGATTTCAGCAGAAAGGGCACTTCGTTCCACGCACAGGCAGTCTGCCAGCTGCTGTCTGTCGTAGGGAATGGTGAACTGGCTTCCACTTCCGTTTTTATTAGTATTAGATCACAGAAAATTATTGTAGTAAAATATCTTGACTTCTGACTTTTTGGGAATTATACTTCAGATTAGTCGAAAGAGGTGAAAATATGTTTATTAACCGTCATATAATTTCATATATTCATAGAATGAAAAATCAGTTTAGAGTTCTTTTAATAACTGGTTCTAGGCAAGTAGGAAAATCAACCTTGTTAAAGGAAAAATATCTTTCGGAATATGAATATGTAACTTTGGACGATTTTTCAGAACTTTCCCTTGCACAAAGTGATTCAGCTCTTTTTTTCAAAAATCATCCTATACCTATAATTATAGATGAAGTTCAACGTGCTCCCGATTTATTTCTTCAAATTAAGTTAATTGCAGATAATCAAACTGAAAAAGGAAAAATTATTTTAACAGGTTCCCAAAGTCATAAACTTTTAAGCAAGGCAGCAGATTCTCTTGCAGGACGAGTTTGCTTAATCAATATGGCTTCCCTTTCTTTACGAGAAAAATACAATATTGATTTTAATACAGAGTTCTTGCCAACTACTGAATATTTTTTAGACCGAAAAAAATTTATTAAACCTTATGAAAATCTATGGCACCATATTTGGCGAGGAAGTATGCCAGAATTAGCTGATGAATCTATAGAATGGGAGTCTTTTTATCGTTCCTATATTAGAACTTATTTAGAAAGAGATGTCGCAGATTTAATAAATTCAAAAAACTTAGTGAAATTCAACAATTTTATGCAATGCATTGCAGCCCGTATTGGAGAACTTTTTAATGCAGATTCAATTGCGCAAGATATTGGTGTTTCAAATAAAACAATCACAGAATGGACAAGTATTTTAGAATCTTCTGGCATTATTCGACTTTTACAACCTTATGAAAAAAATATTTCAAAACGAGCTATAAAAACTCCCAAAATTTATTTTATGGATACAGGTTTAGTATGTTATCTTGTGGGTTGGTCTTCTTCACAAACTGCAATGAATGGTGCAATGTCAGGTGGACTTTTTGAAAATTTTGTTGTTAGTGAAATTATTAAATCATACTATAATGCAGGACACGACACAAAACATATTTATTTTTATCGTGATAAGGATAAAAAAGAAATTGACTTAATTATTGAAAAAGACAATATTCTTTATCCAATTGAAATAAAAAAATCAGCACACCCAACTTTAGATATGGCAAAACATTTTTCAGTTCTTTCTAAAAATTCAGAAAAAACAGTTGGACAAGGTTGTATTTTATGCCAATGCAACAAAATGCTTTATTTAAGTGAAGATATAATTTCTGTTCCAGTGGAATTTCTATAGGGAATTTCGAAAAACGGCTTTTAATAGCTTTCATTTTTCAGCAGGAACCAGCTGCGGCGGCTTTCCAGTATTCCTTCTTTTTGTAATTTGCTGATTTCAGCAGAAAGGGCACTTCGTTCCACGCACAGGTAGTCTGCCAGCTGCTGTCTGTCGTAGGGAATGGTGAACTGGCTTGCATCAGCTTTTTTTGCACAGCTAAGAAGATAGTGCATCAATCGTTCTCGAATGGAGCGATGGGAAAGGAGCTCTAGCTTTTGATTCAGTTGAATAGTTTTTGAGGCTACTATGGCCAAAAGATTTCGGATAAGGCGACTGTGGAAGCCGCAGGAAGAGGAGCACACGGTCATAATCCGCTGGCAATTCAAGATAAGAACGGTGCTGGCAGTTTCTGCAACCACACTCACTGGATAGGAGTCAATGGCAGCACAGGCAAAGGCTTCTGCAAAAAGCCCCGCAGCCTCCAGTCTAGCCACAATGGTACGGTTGCCGTAATAATCGTCCCGTACCACCTGCACCGCTCCCTCTAGCACAATGCCCATGTCCGTGGCTGCATCCCCTTCCCAAAAAATAGTCTGATTCTTTTCCACCGCCACCCTTCGGGCCCCAAGACATTCCAGCAAGGGAGCAATCTCATCTGCGGCAATACCTGCAAAAAGGGGGCAGCGGGTCAGAACAGGATGATCCATGGAATTATTTTACTCCAGTTCCGTTAGAACCCATTCGATGTTCCAATTGTCCCTTAAAAAAGGTCTGTTAATCTTATAGTCAAGTTCATATCGTTTTCCTGATTCCAAAGTACCAATCCAAGTTTTATAAAATGTAGCTGGATCGACAATCATAAAAACTCCGGGATCTTCAACAATACAATGTAGTGTGTATTCTTTGTCCCCCTCAAGATATATTGTCCTATCTCCATCTCCATTGATATTACGGTAAACAGATAATTTATAAATTCCAACATTTGATGCATTTGAAATTCTTTTTGATAAAACTAACTCAGCAAGATTTTGCCTATCAACAACGGGTATAGAGAGAAAAGTCTCATCGATACTTTTATAAAATGAGGTTTCGTTTATCTTTGTGCCTACCTCGTCATAAATTCTCAACGAAACATCAACATTCATCATATCGCTATTAAGTGTGCGACTAAATGAAATATCCATAGTTTGTTTTGCAGGTGTATCAAATGATGAGATAAAATTGGGAAGGTGATAAATCTCTCCGTTTTCACCTTTAATCTCAGCAAACTTAATAGATGAAGAGAATAACTCTTTGTTCTCAAAAAAAGATGTATCTACCTGTACACCATATTTCACTTCAACCTCTTGAACAATGTCTGCAACAGGAAGCTGCGTCATAATTGTTTTCACATCTTCACTTGACAAACTTAAGTCACCTACACCATTTGCGTAAAATGAAACTGAAGTCAAAACAAACTCAGAAGTTTCCAGTGTCTCAAAATCGATTTTTTTCATAGTTGAACAACTAGAAACCACAAAGACCATCAACAATAAACCTAAAACTTTAATTTTCATACAAACTCCTTTTCAAAAAAATAAATACACATTACAGGTCATCTTCTAGGGCAGAAGCCTTGGCGTAGGCGGTGGAGCGAGCTTCAAAGAAGTCGGTCTTTACCATGTTGGCATTGGAATAGGCAGAAACCCAAGCCATGTCCTCTGGCTCCTTGTCGTAGCCGGGATACAAGGGCTCAAATTCCAGATTCATCCACCGCAAATTTCCCAAGTACATGATATAATCCTCCACCATCTTGGTAGTAAGACCGGGAATCTTGTCTCCAATAACGTATTTTCCCCACTCAATTTCCTGACGAACGCCTTCCTTCATCATATCAGCATAAATCTGCACCTTGTCGGGGGTAAACATCTCAGGCTCTTCTTTTTTCAGCTCCAGAATAATGTTCTTGAACAGCCACAGGTGGGTGTTTTCGTCACGATTGATGTAGCGAATTTCCTGAGCAGAACCAGGCATCTTTCCATTGCGGGCCAGGTTATAGAAGAACATAAAGCCTGAATAAAAATAGATCCCCTCAAGGATGTAGTTTGCAATCAGCACCTTCATAAAGCGGAAGAAATCCTTATTCTCCTGAAACTCGTTGTAGCAGTTTCCAATAAAGGTGTTTCGTTTCAGCAAATGCTCGTCAGTTTTCCACTGATACAGAATATCTGTGCGCTGTTCGGGAGAGCAAATGGTGTCCAGCATATAAGAATAGCTTTGAGAATGCACTGCCTCCTGAAAGGTCTGGATGTTCAAACACAGATTTACCTCGTTGGCGGTAACATACTCAGACACGTTGGGGAGGTTTGCAGTCTGAATGGAATCAAGGAACACCAAAAATGACAAAATCTTGTCGTAGGCGGTACGCTCCTCCACAGACAGCTTGGGATAATCCTTTGTATCCTGAGCCAGGTTGATTTCCTCTGGAATCCAGAAGTTATTCATGGCCTGACGATACCAACCAGAAACCCACTGATACTTCATGTTATTAAAGTCGTTAAGATTGGTAGTGTTTCCGCCAATCATCCGTCGCTGTCGAATATCGATATCCCCGTCAGGATTGAACAAGGGTCTCTTTACTAAACTCATAAATCTTCCTCCTTTAAAATTACTTTATGCTACCAAGAACTTGTACTTTACCACACTGTACAAAGGGATAAAGGGCAAGATGATGGGAACAGTCTTTACGTACTTCTGGTACTCAGGATCATTGCTATAGCTGGCATTCTGACGAAGCTCCAAGCGGCGGGCCCCACTGAACATGACAAAGAAAATGAGAATCAAGCCCAAAATTGCAGGAATCCACTGCCAGCCAGTTATGTAGCCAATGCCACTTACAAAAACACCAACCCACAGCAGCAATTCTCCCAGATAATTGGGGCAGCGAACAAAGCGATATAAGCCAGTGTCCACAAAGCGACCAGGTGTCTTCTTTTTAGCATCACTTTTCTGCTTGTCAGCCAATGCCTCCATCCAAATGCCCACCACCATCAGCACCAGACCAATAATGGCAGGTACGTCAAGCTCAGATGCTCCCAGCTTTAGTCGGAAATACACAGGGCAGGTCATCAGCAGGTACAAAATGGCACAGCTTACCCAAATGGCAAACTTCACCCCAAAGGGCACGGTATTTCCGTCCTTAATGTCGCCGCTTACCCGCTGGTTGTAGGCAGGAGTCTTGTTTTCACGATACAGCAAATACCCTCCTAGCCGCAGTCCATAGCCCAACAATAGCACACACATCAAGATAGTGGGCAGGGTTAAAACTGGCAGGAAGAGAATTCCCATGGCTAAGGCAAGACCAGCAATGGCAAATCCATATCCCACAGAGAAAAAGTGAATATAATAGCGAAATCCAATAGAAGTTACCAAAAAGGAAACTATAGCTAAAATAAGATAGGTATTCATTGTATCCTCCCAATTCTATTGATTCATGATACAGCCTTTTGATTGTACTGTATCTTGGCATGATACCAGAAAATCAGCAATTTGAAAAGGAAGCAAGGAAGGGGGCGAATCCCGAACAGCATCCCGGGAGACTGAATCCCAGCCACATCCCGGGGAGCAGGGGAACCAAATTTATCTGGGGGAAACTGGGGAACAGACTCAATCTAGGGTACGGGTAAGCCCAGTCCAGGCTTACACTTCACTTCGTTCAGAGGGCGCCTGTCCTGGTGTTCCCCGTACCCTAATTA
>JAXJGY010000034.1:0-78738 GCA_036300185.1 Treponema sp.
GAGTTCCGAGAGTTTACTGGCATTAGATTCTTTACAGTAATCCTCATACGTCAACATATTCCTATTATTTTTAGCTCTCTGTTATCCCGAATTCCCATTAACATTCTGGACAAGGCTATCACCACCCTGCTGGGATATCTTATCTATTTGGGTGCTGACAAATTCCTAAAAAACAGAATAAATAAAAATCCGGCAGAATAATTCTGCAAGACGATCTTGTTGTTCCTAGGCCACGGGAATTTCCAAGCGAATTTCCGTGCCGTCTTCATCCCAACGAACTCGAAAATCACCTCCAACGATTGCGATTCGTGATTCCATTCCTCGTAGCCCAAAGCCTCCTGTGTCAGACTTCTGAGATGGCTTTCTATCTCCCAATCCAATTCCATCATCAGAAATAAACATAATAATTCGATTATTTTCCTCCCGCACGGAAATGATACACTCAGTAGCCTTGGAATGACGTGCCACATTTGTAAGTGCTTCTTGGACAACACGGTAGACCTGCAATCGCACATCTCCAGCCAAAGCATTTAGATGAGCCCCTGGATCTACATAAAACACGCAATCTATACCACTATCTTTCTTGAAAGTACCACAAAGAGATAAAAGCGCACTCTTAAAATCTTCTCCATCTACCTCAGGTGGAGCCAATTTATGTAAAATAGCGTACAGATTGGAAAGCCCATTTTTTTCTAGCTCGTGAATCTTTACCAGAATAGAATCAATTTCACTAGTCGTTTGTATTTGAGCTTCCAGCTGCATCAAAAATAGCCTTAATGCTTTAAAGTCCTGAATTGCTGTATCATGCAGCTCAGTTCCAAGCTTTATTCGTTCTGTTTCTTGGACTTTTACAACAAGATGCTGCTCCTGCACCTTTTTTTCCAGTTGAATTACTTGATTTCGTCTTTTTATGTAGTTAAGAACAAAAACAAGACCACCAAAGGTGATAATACTCGAGCTGCAAAGCATGATGGTAATAATAAAACCAGAAACTCGAGCAGATTCATTCAACAAATGAAAGAATCCAATCATTTCTTTTTGTATCAAGGAATATTTAACAAATAATTTTTGATGTACCTCAGTTTCAGCTTCTGTAGCTATTTCCTGTTCTAGGATGAACAAGGAGTCTTCCAATACCGAAAACAACCCCATAAGAATGTCGTTTGTGTACACATCCTGTTCTATGGCATAGGAAATACTCATGGCATTTTGATATGATTTAAGGGCGGATAAAAATTTGTTTGTGGCAGTATAATAAGCTTCTACGGAAGATTCATCTTGCACCAGCTCCTGCGTAAAATCAGAGCTAGACAGGGAAAAGAATTTATCTGCTGCATTAGAAAAAAGATACCATTCCTGATAAAATAGCTCATCATTATAAATATCAAGATTATCAATATGATCGAGGGAAATTTCGTCTTGGGCAGGAAGGGGGAAACTAAAAACAACAAATAGAAAAACAATAAAGCAAAACAACCTTCGCATGAAATTATTCTATCACAAAAGCGGTCTCTGGCAAAGCCTAGGAGCAGGACTTGAACTACTTGAGACAATCCCGTGATGATTTATTCAAGAGTTTTTTAGTTCCTGTACCTGAGAAACGGAAAGGCTCAGCAAATCTGCAATTTCCGCAGGAGAATCCCCCCGAGCAAGAAGCTTTTTCGCCGTTTCTAGCTTAGTCTCGTAGGTACCCCGCTCAATGCCGTGGGTTAGCCCGATAGAAATCCCCTCTTCAAGGCCTTCACAACGGAATTCCATCATACGGGAGGTGTAAGTTAGATACATATTGCGTTCCCCCTTTTCTTGCTTCATACGAGAGATTGTGGCATCCAGCTCCTTGGTGAAGGCTGTTTGTGCAGGTTTTATTTCAATTTTTATAACAAGCCCTGTACAACATCCAGCGGAAGATTGGTACAAATAGCAACTTTCTCTGGAGGGTCACCGTAATTAAGGAGGAGTTTTGCCGTCTCCAGCTTGGTTTGGTAGGCTCCACGTTCCAACCCGATGGAAATACCTTCTTCCCTGCCAGTTGCAAGTCCGATGGAAATGCCTTCTTCTCTGCCAGTTGTCAATCCAGTATGTAAACCTTCTTCATAACCGTCACGGCGGCATTCCATCATACGGGAGGTGTAAGTTAGATACATATTGCGTTCCCCCTTTTCTTGCTTCATACGAGAGATTGTGGCATCCAGCTCCTTGGTAAATTTTGTTTGAGCAGGCTTTCCTCTCACATAATCATAGAATAACTGCAATTCCTGGTCAAGGTCACGGAGCTGTTTCGTTGCGGTGTTGAGAAAAAGCTTGGTGGTGCCGTCTTCCAAGGGGATTGGTTCGTCGTAGCCGATGCAATAATTTGCAAAACTATACATTGCTTTGCCACGGTGGAATGGGTCAAAGGTACAGATAAATATGACTACGTTTTCTTTCAAGTCCTCGTATTCAGAGCCTTTTGGTGTGGTGTCGATGTCTGCCGCCGCTTGATAGTACCGAGCTCTTCGGGCTAAATCCCCTTGGTTAGAAGTTTGCATTTCTACGTTTATAACCCGATTTTCATCTTTTAAATATACGTCCATGATGATACCCTTGGCGTTAGGCTCAACTCGAATGGCATGATGGCTCGTGAGAAACTTAATTTTTCCGATTTTTACCTTCAAAATCATTTCTAGCAAGGTGCGACAGAGTTTTTTGTTCCTCATGACTCGGCTAAAGATAAAGTCATCGGTGATGTCTAGGTCTTCCCATTTTTTGAATTGGTTTTCCTTCATTTAATCTCCTATAGAAAAATCTTTACATAAATATTATAGGTTTCAAATTCAAAAAATATGCAGTTTTTCAGGAGGAAATTAAAAAAAATCGAGCAAGGATCTTGTCCCTGCTCGATGAATAATCTTTGATATAACGGATGATTACTTTGTGGCTCTGTATAGAGAATATACTATCAAGATATATACTAATAAAAGCAAACCATTTACAATGATGTATGCGGGAACAGATACTCCTGTAAAGCCAAAGATTATATTACTAATGAGAAAAACTAAAAGAAACAAAACTGACACAATTTTGATATTGCCTGTTCCACCACGGCCTTCAAAGCTTACTGCAAGGCTACTACTGAGAGAAGTTGCAATCATACAACCAGAACCAATTGCTAACAATACGCAATTCGCCTCACCCTTATTGGTAGAGTAGAAGGCATAACCAATTAAACCTGCTATAGCAAGGGCAATAACTAAAAATACAACATTAACCTTCATCTAAAAGTCTCCTTTGCAAAGGAAAGGGGGAAGATTTTTCTCCCCTCTCCTTTACTGTTCGTTTTTGTTAATTTACTGGTGGAGCTGGTGGCACTGGAGGAACTGGTGGAGCTGCAAACAAAGAAGCAAGCTCTTGAACCGTGGTAGCAGCCTGCCAACCAGCCATTCCCTGACACCACACCAGGGTTTGCGGTGTAAGCTGTCCTTGGGCAACAAAACCAGCCAGAGTTTGCATATCGTAGGGACCTGTGCTTTGGCCATTTACTGCAATGTTATACTGTTTGCCAAGAGGTGGAACTCCTATTGGTGGTGGCTGCATACCAGCTTGAGACATTCCTTGTGCATTCATTCCTGCCATCATTCCCATTTGAGGCTGAGCCAGACCAGATAAAGCACCGTTCATCATTCCCGCCATGTTCTGTCCAATAGCCCCACCTACAGCCATTCCAGCCATAAGAGCTGTGGGATTAAAGCCGCCACCAGAGCCCATATCTACTCCTAATCCCCCTGCAGCCCCCATTTCTCCAAAGGCTTGGGCACCAGCAATACCCACGGCAGTCTGCTGATTGATTTGGTGTGCGGCAAGATTGCTGCTTTCTGTTTGGAGCTTTTGGGCTCTCTGCATTTCTTCTCGCTGGATGCGTTGAGATTCTGCAAGATTTTCCATTTGAACCCGTTGCATGTCTTCCATTTGAGTTATGTTTACTGCAGCTTGAGCCTGTACTGTTTGAGTTGTAATATCCTGAGTTACAGCCTTCAGTTCCCTGTATCCTTGGCTAGACTTATCAATTTCAATTGTGGCAATATCCATAGCAGAAAGACTGACACCAAAATCCTTGGCAAGACGAGGCTTCAGATACTGTTCTACAACCTCGTTTATCTGTAAAATTTTTCGTTCTAGCTGAATTACAGGTATATTGTTTTCTTCAGGAATATTGGCTACCACACCCTTTACGTATTTTATTACACCATCCTTGATTTGCTTTTGGAAGGTATTCAAGTCAAAGTCAATGAGACGATGAAGCTTGATAAATTCCTTGTAGTCCGTAATGGAAAAACTAATGGTACCACGAACCGCCACAGGAACAGCATAATCCAAGAAACGAGGATCATAAACCTCAAAGAATGGAACAGCAAATTGGGTTTGAATAACACCAGCCAGGTTTATAAAATATATTTCTGCCTGAAAAGGACTTGCACCACCAAAGGCTGCACCCACAATACTAGACAAAATGGGAAAGTTAGCAGTTTTGATAGTTTCATCATAAGGGCCAAGAATGTGATCCATTTGTGTACCATCTTTTTGTGGATACACAAAAATAGCCACCTCACCTTCTTTTACTCGCAGACTAGAACCATACCGAATAGAATTTTCCTTTTTGGTAGAATCAGCAGCCTGTCCATTTGGTCGCCATTTCCAGATGAGGTAGCTGGCCTCATCGCAGCGGATAACATCCATTAATCCGCCTTCATTTTTTTTGTTGAACAATCCCATGGTTTCTCCTATTACTTAATTTCTGCTTCCATGAGAGCAATCTTTTCCATAGAGTCAGGATCATCCTTGAGAAGCATTTTTGCCTTTGCACTAGCCTGCTGAAATTTTTTCTTCCAGACTTTGTTCATACGTTTAGTGCGTTTACTGTCAGTGGAAAAAAATAGAGAAATGAAGAGGACATCTTTAATGAATGATTTTGTTAGCATCATAAATTCAATAATGCTTTCTTTTTCATTCGGAATAGGAAATGCTGTAATATAATCAATTTTCTGCTGTTCCTGTGTTGTAATTGGGGGCATTACCAACAGTATAGCAGCTAAGATTACAGGTACTCCAAGAAGACTTAAATAATACCCTATAGGAACAAGAAGTACTAGAAGGAAAAGGAGTACCCAAAGGAAATAGGTAAGTAAATAAAGCGTATTTCCACGATCCTTATCATCTTCAGTAAGGGTTCCAGCGGAAATTTCTTGTAGCCTTGATGAAAATTCTTTTATAGAATCGAAGGTATTTCCCTTGGTAAAACTGTGTCCGCAGGAGGTGCATACTGCATCCATACTCTGCATTGGACTTCCACAGCTAGGACATTTTTTTACAACGCCCACATACTCTTCTTTTCGTTGGGAAGGAGAATTCCCAGAGACGGAACCTGTAGCAGCTCCACAATTAGAGCAGAATTTTGCACCATCACCCAACTGATTTCCGCAATTTTGACAAAACATACAAACTCCTTTTCTATTTTAAAGCATATATAATTGCTTTAATTTCCACTAACTTATGAGCGTTTTCTAAAATTTTACAATCGCTATCTTTTCCAGATTGCGTTGAATTTCATCCAAAGCAAAAGAAATAATTTTTTCTAAGGTGTTTCGTGTACAATTTTCTTTCAATTTTAATTGTAGGTATATAAAATCACCAAAATGATACAGAGGATCCCACTGTGGTTTGCTACCTCCAGTTTTTTTTGTAAAATCTATGGATTTTCCTTCCCATAAGGTATCTAAAGATTTTAGTTCTTCTCCATCCCACCATTTTTCTATGCCGGTGTCGGTAAAGGCTGAACTATATTCTTCTGCAATAGATTTTATAATAGGTGCACACCAATTAAATACATTGCTACAAAGTTCTTTTTGATCTTGATTTTCGCGAGTTTTTAGTGCAGGAATTTCTTCTCCATCTTGATAGAAGGGTTCTAGGGCAATGCGTACATTTTTAGCTTGAATTTGCAAACATGCCATTACGCCGTTTCTGTCTGTGGTGGATTTCCAGCTCCACACTCCCACATTGTGGGAGAATTCTGTAACATAGCGAAATTCAGGGAATTCACGGAATTCAAGAATATTCATTTCTTTCATGACGTAGCTGTACCAGATTTTTTGATACAGACTATCTAAACGAATTTCCTTTAATTTTTCTATATTGACCTTGTCTGGAGAGCAAAGATTTTTCTCTCTATCGGCTTTTATATAACGATTTCCAATGTCCAAAATATTCTGAGTCATTTCTACATATTTAGAGAACACTACTGCTTCTGGTCCTTGGTTTTGAATATAAATTTTTATAATTTCAAGATAGTCTTCGTAAGACCGAGAAATCCATCCTGTTTCTTTTGAAAAAGTATCTAAAAAGATTTGAGGGGCAAAAAGAACCTTTTTTGTATTCTGTGAATTAAGTTTTGTTTTTTTGTAAGGACTTAAAGTGTTATCATTGATTTTTTTAGTATATTTTTCTAACTGACCTATGGTAGGCAATGACTTAAATTTATTTTCTATTACAACAAAGCCTATATTATCTGAATTTTCAACTTGTTCATCAGGGCCGTGGACTATGAGTATATCAAAATTATATTTTTCTCGGAAAACTTTTTTAATACGATGTTCTTGGGGAATAGACAAATGGGATTTAAGTTTTTGGGAAATAAGTTGATCGTTATTATACTCTAAAATCCAAGCCAGAAGATTGCTATGAACTAGCTCATTACCTGCTTGAAACAGCCCCAGCATAGGATTTTCTTTTAGATCATTTACAATTTGACTTAATTCTCCCTGCATTTCTTCTTCCTCCTCTAAATAAAACAACCCTAATACCCAGTGGCAACGGAATCTCCCCACCACTGCCAGCCCCTTGGGGCAGCAAGCCACCCCAAGGACTGTTATTGATTAGAAGCTACCCTTGTAGCCCAACTGCTTTAACCGTGCCTGTGTTGCCAAGGGCAAGGAGCTACAACCATAAAAAACACTTGTTACCTCAGAAAATCCCACTGAAGTAAGAGAGTCTGGAATGATAATTTCCTTGAGATTCTCATTCATGCCGAAAGCCCCGAAACCAATCCCTTCAAGACTGGCGGGAAAATTAATTGACTCCAAGGCAGTACATCCATTAAATGCACTTCTATCAATGAATTTAATACTGTCAGGTAAAGTGATAGTTTTTATTTTAGTATTCTCCTTAAAAGCATTATCCATAATCTTTTCTGGTGCGCCACGGAAACTTATTTTTTCCAAGGTTGGAGGCAACCTACCTACCTCCTTTACCCCAGCGGGAACTTCAAATTCTGTAATCCTGGTTCCACTAAGTGAATACTCTGTAACACTATCTGGTAAGGATATATACTTAATATTTTTACCCGAAATAGAAACACTTGTACACCCGTCAGATACCACTACAGCAGTCTCCACACCATCATCATCAATCCAAAAACTTACTTCCTTTACAGGCAAGCCTTGGATAGTGGCAGGAACATACACTCCCCCACTTTTTCCCTTGTACTCTGTAACTATTGCACCAGTTCCGTCTTCGGTCAGCTGAACAATAAAATCCTCTTCTGCATTGGGAGTAGTAGGAAGCTTTACTTTAGAAGAACCTTTTTTGCTTTCCTTAGCCTTCTTTTCCTCTGCCTTAGCCTTCTTTTCCTCTGCCTTTTTGTCGGCTTTAGTTACTTCCTGAGAAGTGGCTCCATCAGCACCGGTAGCAGCACCGCTACTAACAGCGTCTTTTTTGCTACAAGCCACAAAGCTTACCGCAAACACACATAAAATGGCCACAAGAAGTGTGGCTTTTTTCTTACAAAACATCGTCTTTCTCCTTATAGGTTGTAATTACCAAAATTATAAACCTTTTTTAATTTTATAAAAGTTAGTTGACTTTGAGAAAAACCATGAGTTGACTCACTATTTTTATACAAGTCAACACTAGTCACAGGAAAGCTGTTCTGTGGTACACTGGCTTTATGAACAAGATTATTCTAGTAGACGATCACAAAATGCTCAGAAAGGGAGTGACAACCTATCTGTTGGAAAATTCTGACTGGACTGTTATAGGAGAAGCAGAAAGTCTAGCTGAGCTTGAACTATTGCTAAAACAACTGACGTTTTCAGAAGAAGACAAAATTGTTGCCGTGGTAGATTTGCAACTGAAGAGAGATGGAAATAATGCCCTTAGTGCCAACGGCTACACAGCAGTACAAATGCTTGCAGAACAAAATATTCCCTCTGTTATATTCTCTAGCAATGCTACGGGAGCCTGTATAGAAAAGGCTCTCAGTATACAAGGGGGCGGAGTTAGAGGTTTTGTGTCTAAAGACAGTAGCGAGAGTATGCTCCTAGATGCAATTAATGCCGTTGCCCAAGGCAAGTCCTTTATTCAGCCAGATTTAGTCCTAGATTTTTTTGAAACCCGAAACCTTTTTTCCATACTCACCCGCCGGGAAAAAGAGGTGGTTAACCTAATCGGAGAAGAATTAACAAACGAACAAATCGCAGAAAAGCTAAAAATAAAAATCAACACCTTGGAAAATTACATCAGCATAATATACGACAAGCTAGGGTGCAAGGACAGAGCCTCTCTTTTGGAAAAAATTAGATGATGCCTACAGGCTCACTACCAGAAGAGTGCCTATTTCTAGAGCCTGCTGGGTTGGTGGAGGTACCAGTGAAGGAGGTGTAAACTAGCGGTTTTCTACCAGCTCCTGTACCTGAGAAACGGAAAGACTCAGCAAATCTGCAATTTCTGCAGGAGAGTCCCCCCGAGCAAGAAGCCTCCTTGCTGTTTCTAAAGCTTTTTGGTGGACTCCACGTTCGAGCCCGATAGAAAGGCCTTCTTCATAACCGTCACGGCGACACTCCATCATGCGGGATGTGTAGGTGAGATACATCTTTCGCTCCTCCTTTTCTTCCTTCAATCTTGAGATGGAACTATCCAGCTCCTGGGTGAAGGCTGTTTGTGCAGGTTTTATTTCAATTTTTATAACAATCCCTGTACAACATCCAGCGGAAGATTGGTACAAATAGCAACTTTCTCTGGAGGGTCACCGTAATTAAGGAGGAGTTTTGCCGTCTCTAATGCCTTTTGGTAGGCTCCACGTTCCAACCCTTGCTCCAACCCGATGGAAATGCCTTCTTCATAACCATCACGGCGACATTCCATCATGCGGGATGTATAGGTGAGATACATATTTCGCTCCTCCTTTTCTTGCTTCATCCGAGAAATTGTGGCATCCAGCTCCTTGGTGAAGGCTGTTTGTGCTATCTTTTCTTTGATATAATCATAGAACAAGCGTAAATCTAGGTCAAGGTTAGTAAGGTCTTTGGCGGTGGTGTTTAAAAATATTTTGGTGGTTCCGTCGTCTAGATAAATTGGCTCACCGTGTTCAAGACAAAGGTTTTGGAAGGTATAGAAAGGTTTACCCTTGTGGAAGGGGTCGAAGGTACAGATGAAAATCACGTAATTTTGCTTCAAGTCCTGGTACTCCGAGCCTTTCGGCGTGGTGTCGATGTCTGCCGCCGCTTGGTAGTAGCGGGCACGGTGGGGCAGCTCTCCCTTGTTGGAAGTCTGCATCTCCACGTTGATAACCCGATTTTCATCTTTCAGGTACACATCCATGATGATGCCCTTGGCATTGGGGTCAATCTGGATGGCGTGGTGGCTGGTGAGGAACTTGATTTTCCCCACTTTGACCTTGAGAATCATCTCAAGCAGGGTGCGGCAGAGCCTTTTGTTCCGCATGACCCTGGTGAAGATGAAATCGTCGGTGATGTCTAGGTCCTCCCAACGCTTGAATTTTGTGATGGTTTGATTCTCCATTCAATCTCCTGCAGAAAAGCTTACATATAATTATTCGCTTTAAACGTGAAGAATTTGTCTTTTTTGCGGGAAAAAAAGAGAAGAATATTTAGAGAAAAATTTGCTTATCCCAACAGTGGTACCGAGGCTTGTGGACTAAAATCAGGAGTCTTGACAATTCACTTAATTATGCTATATTTGAAGTGAATATAACTTAAAATAAGTCTTACGGAGGAAAATATGATGAATGTAAGTGTGAGAATGGACAACGAAACAAAGCAAGAATTTGAAAAATTCTGCAAAGAAGTTGGTCTTTCAATTTCTGGAGCATTTAACTTGTTTGCCAAGAAAGTCGTACGTGAACATCGCATCCCCTTTGACATTTCCACTGAAGACTCCTTCTATAGCCAACAACATCAAGCCCATTTAAAAGACCTAGCCAACGACATGAGCAAAGGTATTAATTGCTCCGAACATGAGCTTATCGAGGCGTAATGTGAAAAAAATTTGGCACGATGAAGCTTGGGCTGATTATCTCAAGCTTCAAGACAACAAAAAGCTTCTGAAAAAAGCAAATGCCATTATAAAGGATATTGAACGAGGAGGCTACGAGGGGCTTGGCAAACCAGAACCACTCAAAGACAACCTTTCTGGCTATTGGAGTCGCCGTATTGATGAATATCACCGAATCGTCTATAAAGTTGAAGGTGAAGTCATTGAAATAATCCAATGCGGAACACACTATCACCAATAAAACAATTTTTCCTATTCGCCCCTCTTCATAACATGGCTCTCTTATCCCAGTATCTCATTCATAACCCGTAGAATCAGTGGGCCGAACCGCTCCGCCTTTACGGTACCGATGCCGTAGATTTCTAGCAGCTCCTGGTGAGAACGTGGTTTGTGGACAGCAAGGGCTGTGAGAGTCACGTCCCCAAAGATGATGTAGGGTGGCACGTCCTCGTCCTCTGCCAATCGTCGCCGCAGATCTTTGAGCTTTTGATGTAGCTCTTGTCCCACAGCATCATCTTCTGCCAGCTTAAGCTTTTTTGCCTCCGCCTTTTTCTTGTCCACCGTAAGGGCTGCCACCCCAAAGGCGGGACTCTTTTTTGCTGGTAAAGCAGAAACAGAAGCACCCGAGCCACCAGTACTCGAAGCTCCAGACAGTGGCTGGGCAGCAGAACTTGTTCCTTCCACAGGTAACATTACCACCTGACGCTGGCTCAAGGCTTCTTTACCCATGTCTGTAATGGAAAGCACATTGTAATCCAGGGATTTTTTCAAGTAGCCGTATTCCACCAAACATTCTGCCAGCTCATACCAGGTGTCACGATCCAGCTCCCGACCAATTCCCCAAGTAGAAAGCTTTTCGTGGCCATTATCAAGAATCCGTTTTTGCTTGGAGCCCAGCAGCACGTCAATCAAGTAGGTGGTGCCGTATCGCTGGCCAGTACGAATGATGCAGGACAATAGCTTTTGGAAGGGAACGGTCATATCCTGCTCCGCTGGGGGATTAAAGGCACAAATATCGCAGCACTGATTGCTGTCGGTCTCATCATCAACAGGCTTTGCTTCCCCAAAATAGGCCAGCAAAAGCTGACGACGGCAACGGTGGGTAGTGGCATAACGAATCATCTCCTGAAGCAACCGTTCTGCTGTAGCCTTTTCTTGTTCGCTTTTATCTTCCATAAAAAAACGAATCTTTCTGATGTCAGCGGCACTGTACAAAAGCAGGGCATGGGACAACTCTCCGTCACGCCCCGCACGCCCAATTTCCTGATAATACTGCTCCAGGCTCCGTGGTAAATCATAGTGAATCACAAATCGCACGTTGGGCTTGTTGATTCCCATGCCAAAGGCCACGGTGGCCACCATAATCTGCACCTTATCACGGATAAAAAGATTTTGATGGTGAATCCGCACCTCATCCGCCAAGCCTGCATGATAAGGCAACACGTTATAGCCCGACTCCTTCAACTCTTGAGCCAGCTCTTCCACCTGCTTGCGAGACAGACAATAGATGATGCCACTTTCATCCTTGTGAGATTCCAGACATTTTTTCACCTGAACCAGAGGCATTTTTTTTGGTACCACCTCAAGAAAAATATTAGGGCGGTCAAAGCTAGCCAAAAAGGAAGCGGGATTGGTCATTTTTAGGCTGGAAACAATGTCCTTCCGTACCGCTTCTGTGGCTGTAGCCGTAAGGGCAAGACAGGGACACTGAGGAAACAATTCCCGCACCTGGGCAATGGTTCGATAATCTGGACGAAAATCGTGGCCCCACTGGGAAATACAATGGGCCTCATCAATGGTCAAAAGTGACAGCTGACGATGGCTAAAAAGCTGGGTAAGCCGCTCCGTTCGAGAAAGTCCTTCTGGAGACATGTAAATCAGCTTTACTTCCCCGCTGTGAATTCTGTTTAAGGCAGAAAAATATTCCTCTCGCTCCAGCACGCTGCTAAGGAAAACCGCAGGTACTCCCGCCGCCTCCAAACCTGCCACCTGATCCTGCATCAAGGCAATGAGGGGAGACACCACCAAGGTAATTCCCTCCAGCATCAAGGCGGGAATCTGGTAGCACAGAGATTTTCCTCCACCAGTGGGCATGATTGCCAAGGTATCGTGCCCAGAAAGCACGCTGGAAATAATGTCTAGCTGAAGGGAGCGAAACTCATCGTAGCCAAAACCTCCTTCAAAACCTGCTGAGGAGGCGTGTCGGTGGAATAGGACTGAAACTGAAAAAGAGAGGACATGGCTTGAGTATACCACAAAGGAAGGCGGGAAACTACAGGAAGGAGCTGGGAGGCAAGACTCTTCAAAAAACATTGACAATACGTATAAATCAAAATAGAATATACGTATGGATACAAAGCTTACGTTAAAACTTAATCAAGAGTCTATTCTTCTCGCAAAAAACTATGTTGCAGAAAAGGGAATTTCCCTTTCAAAATTAGTGGAAAATTTTTTTGACAGTATTTCTCTTGAATCAGCTGAAATGTCCGCAACTTCTCAATATTCGGCCTTGGTACAGGAGCTATCAGGAATTATTTCTCTTCCTGACGATTTTGATGAAAAGCTCGAATATGAAAGCTATTTGAGGAAAAAATATGAGTAAAATTTTTGTTGATTCCGATGTCATCCTTGATTTGTTAGCACGGAGAATGCCTCACTACCACTTTGCCGCATTGCTGTTTACCTTTGCAGACATGAATAAGCTTGAACTTTTTACTTCTCCCACTGTATTTTGCAACGTTTTTTATATTCTGAGAAAGGAAATTGGAACGACACAAGCAAAAGCAACCTTACGAAAACTGCGACTCATCCTTCACATCATCGATACTTCGGAAAAAACAATGGATTATGCCCTAAATTCAGATTTTTCTGATTTAGAAGATGCAATCCAATGTTATACTGCACAACAACATCAAATTAAAATACTGCTTACAAGAAATATAAAAGACTACAAAACAGCAGGGATTACCGTTCAAACGCCAGAAACCTTTTTAATCGCCTCTGGCCTTGTGTAATCCCCGCAACAATTACTCTACAATGGCCCACTGCCCCTTTATTTCCTTGGCAATTGGCGGGCTAGCACGATAGCCGATGGCGGCACAGCCATACACACCATGATCTTCTGGAATACCAAATTCAGTGAGAATGGCTCGAACAGCAGGATTATCCTGACAATCCTGAACTTGGTTAATCCAGACGCAGCCCAAGCCTAAGCCTTGACAGGCAAGGTAAATATTTTCCATGGCACAGGCATTGTCCACTTCACGATACTTGCTTTCCTTGAGATTTGAAGTAATCACCAAAACCTGGGGGCTGTACATGGTATACTCTGCCCCTCGGTTCAAGGCTGAACCTACAGCAGCTGCCAACTGCTGAATTTTTTCAGAATTTACCACGGCTGTGAACTTCCAGGTCTGCTTACACATACCACTGGGAGCTGCAAGGGCACAATCTAAGATTGTTTTAACATTGTCTAGAGCTACCTTTTCTTCGGTAAAACTGCGACAGGTGCGTCGTTCCAAAATAGCCTTGATAATTTCGTTCATATATACCTCCGATTCTACAAAGCTTGTATTTAACAGAAATTATTGCTCCACTGGCTCCATACCAATAAATGCCGTCACAGATTTTTCGGGAGCCATCACCAAGGAATTGGTCAACGTAAGACCGATTCTTTGGGTACAGGGCAGGATGGAAAAAAAGTGACGCTGAATTTCCAAGCTTACGTCCCCATATCCAGGACTAAAGCGTGAATGGAGCTTATAGCCTTGTTCACCAGCCTCTTGCTCCAGCTGGGCATTAAAGCTATCCAAGTAGGACTCAATGAACATGGCTCCAGCTGCCTGCATAATGGCTGCCTTTGCTGCATCCAACTTGGTAAAGCGACGAATCAGATTGTCTGCCAAGGGGCCAATGGTAGAAGCAATTAAAATCACCTTGGTGCATCCCGCTAAATTTTTTGCAAGATACTTGCTTTTAAACTGAATGGAACCAATTTTTATGAGGGGCAGCTGGTCTGTAGCCTCTTCAGCAGGAAAATCGATTTCCAGAGGAAGACAGGTGTACACACTTTGAGCCTTTAGGGTGGAATGCATCTGCTGAACACAGGAGCTTACCAACTCTTGAATGTCTTGTGGAATGCCACCGTCCTTTCCTAAAACCACAGAACGGGCAAAGCCCATGTAGCGGTAGGTTTCGTCCATATCCACAGGAACGGAAGCAGCATCCACCCGATGATGATAGATAACAGAATCTTCAATCATATTTACAGTCCACAACTAGCACAAAGTCTTTGCATCTGGCCCCACAATGTGGGACAAGTTTGCCTGAATCTGGCGGGCAACCTCTGGCTTATTCATGGAATACACGTGGATTCCGTTTACTCCGTTGGCAATCAAGTCAATGATTTGGTCGGTGGCATAGGCAATGCCCGCCTGGGTCATGGCCTTGGGGTCGTCACCAAACTTGTCTACAATGGCCTTGAATCGAGCAGGCAGATAAGTACCAGAAAGCTTACAAATGCGAGCAATTTGCTTGCCATTGGTAACAGGCATAATACCAGCAACCACAGGCACGGTAATTCCCTGTTCACGAATCTTGTACAAGAAATTGTAGAGGATATTGTTGTCAAAGAACATCTGGGTAGTCAAAAACTGACAGCCAGCTTCTACCTTCTTTTTCAAGTTCAAGATATCCTCACGAGAATTGGCAGATTCTGTGTGACCTTCTGGATAGCAGGCACCACCAATACAAAAATCCCCAGCCTCACGAATAATTTCCACCAAATCGCTGGCATACTTGAATTCAGCCTTGGACCAGTCAGCTCCTTCGGGAAGGTCCCCCCGCAAGGCCAGCACGTTTTCAATGCCAGCATCCTTGATTTTTTTTAGCTGAGCCTGAATTGTAGCCCGATTGGAGGACACACAGGTAAAATGAGCCAAGGTAGGAACTTGGAATTCCATCTGAATAGTATCTGCAATAGCCACAGTATATTCACTTGTTCCGCCACCAGCACCATAGGTAACGCTCATAAAATCAGGCTGAAGGGCGGCAATTTCCCGCACATTTTCTAGCAATGGTTCGTAGGCGGCATCAGTTTTAGGAGGAAAAACCTCATAGGATAGGGTTGGCCGCCCCGATTTTAATATATCAATGATTTTCATAGATAAATAATACAGATTTTATCCTCTTAGTGCAACGAAAAAGAAAATATGCTACAGTATTTATCATGAAAAGATTTTGTATCGCAAGCCTTGTGGCCTTTACCCTTCTTTTGCCTGTCTTTTCCTTTGGACAAAGGATTCCCAAAGTAAGTCAGCCGATTCAGCACAAACTCATCAGGAGCAGTCTGCCTCCCAACGAATCGTTTCCCTGGTTCCTTCCACCACAGAAATCATCTTTGCCCTGAATGCCCAGCACCAGCTGGTAGCCCGCACAGATTTTTGTAGCTGGCCTCCAGAAGCACAAGCAATTCCTTCCGTGGGGGGCTTTGACGGTAAAACCATCAGTTTAGAGCGGATTGTAGCATTTCAACCCGACTTGGTATGTATTGCAGACGTGATGCACAACCATTTGATTCAGCCTCTGGAGGCCCTGGGAATCAAGGTGTTCCTTTCAACGGCTCAAAAGCTAGACCAGATTTACGAAGAAATTGTTCAGCTAGGAGAGCTCACTGGCCACCAGAAAGATGCACAACAACTCATGGCAAAAATTAAATCTCAGTTAACAGAAGCCCAACAGCTCGTTGCAGCAATGAAAGTATCCCAACAAAATGCTGGCAAAAAGGCCTACTGGGAAGTGGCTGCCGCTCCCTATTTTTCTCCCGGCAAAGATTCCTTTATCACTGACTTGTTACAGGCCATGGGATTGGAAAATATCTTTGGAACCGTAGCTCAATCTTATCCCCAGGTAAACGAAGAGGGAATTATCGCAGGGCAGCCAGATTTTATCTTTTTTCCTGACTATAATTTCCAAGGAGAAGCTGGAGCAAAAGCCATCGCCAGCAGAACTGGCTGGCAAAAGCTGCCCGCTGTAGTTCACGGCAAAATCTTCCCGGTAGATAGCGACCTTTTCTCCCGCCCTGGCCCACGAGTTGGCACCATGGCACTGGAGCTGGCTCACTTGATTACTAGTCATTCTTCAGCTTTTGAGACAGCCCAGTGAAAAACCTCCTTGCCTTTGGATTAGGCACCTTAGTGCTGATAGCAAGTCTTTTTTTGGCAGTAACCTTTGGTACAGAAGCTTTTTCTGTGCAGGAGGTTATGGCTGCCTTGTTCAATTATAAAGCTCAAGCCTCCAGTTCCTTTTCTGCCACCATCATCCAACAAATCCGTCTGCCCCGCACCTTGCTAGCAGCCCTCTGTGGCGGTTTGCTGGCGGGAGCGGGGGCGGTGTTTCAAGGCTTTTTCCGAAATCCACTGGCAGATTCAGGCATTATGGGGATTTCTTCGGGAGCCGCCCTGGGAGCAGTTTTTTCTGCCCTCCTCTCTGCAAGCTTTGCATCGCCACTTTTTGCCTTTGGTGGAGCCTTAGCTGCGGCCCTCATAGTTTTTGGAGCTTCTCGGCTTCACGGTAAATACACTGGCACCACCATCATCATTCTCACAGGAACTGCCGCCTCCGCCTTTTTCTCTGCCCTCACCTCCCTGCTGGTATTGCTGAAGGACAGGGAATTGTACAAGATTTTCGTGTGGACCCTCGGTAGCTTTAACGGCAAGGGCTGGAATGAATTACAGTTCATTTTACCAGTAGCAATTATTGCTCTTATTTTGCTGTGCCTGTGTCCCCGTAATCTAGATCTTTTGGGAGGCGGCGAAACTTCAGCTCAAGCCCTGGGATTGAATCTTGCCACTACAAAGCTTTTGGTGTTAGGAGCAGGCTCTCTTGCTGCCGCCGCTGCAGTTTGCACAGGAGGAACCATCGGCTTTGTGGGACTGATTGTGCCCCATCTTTTGCGACGACTCTACAGCCCCCGCCACCAGCTGCTGATTCCAGCTAGCATTCTTTTTGGAGCCAGCTTTGTAATCCTTGCAGACCTCATTGCACGAACAGCCATTCCACCAGCTGAAATCCCTGTGGGATTGATAACCTCTTTGGCTGGGGCTCCTTTTTTCGTTTTCCTGCTGCTGGCAGCCAAGGGAGAAAGCTATGAATGAGAAGATTTTCTGCAACACGGCACAAGTTTTTTCTTCAAGCAAAGAAAGGGAATTGGTGCAAGTAAAAGAGCTTTCTGCTTGGTATGGAAAGCATCAGGTTCTGGAAAATATCAGCTTTTCCATGAAGGCGGGGGATTTTATCTGCCTTAGTGGCCCCAACGGCTGCGGAAAGTCCACCCTCATGACAGTGCTGGCAGGCCTTGGTCGCCACAAGCTCACTACCACAGGCTCCATCCAGCTGGAGGGCTGCCACCTGAATCAGCTAAAATCAAAGCAGCGGGCAAAAATCATTTCCTATATGAGCCAAACAGAAGCAAACCTGTGGAATTTTACGGTACAAGATGTGATTCTCACTGGTCGCTACTGCCACACGGGATTTACTGGCATCTATTCTCAGCAAGACAGGGATATCGCTCAGCAAGCAGCAAATCAACTCCAATTAAAACATCTATTAAATAGAAGAATTCACAGTCTTTCTGGGGGAGAATTCCAGCGAGTCCGCATTGCTCGCTCCTTTTGTCAGCAGCCAAAAGTCCTGCTTCTAGACGAACCTGCTGCCAACCTGGATCTTGCCCTGCGACACGATCTTTTGCAAGCCACCAAGGAGCTAGCACAACAGCAGGGAACTGCCGTCCTTATGTCCATTCACGACATTAACCTAGCAGCCGCTTTTGCCCAAACCCTCGCACTTCTGCGGCCATGGCACAGTCTTAGGGAAAACCAGTCGCATTTCCCCCAGCTCCTTCTCGGCAGTCCCCAGCAAGTCATGACTCCAGAAAACCTACAGCAGGTATACAATCGCAACTTCCAGATTTTTACCCATCCCATTCACGGCTGTCCCGCAGTGTGGGTGGAATGAGGGGTGGATCAACTCTCCTTTTATTACAGATATATCTTGTTGACAGATATATCTGAGTGAAGTATACTTAAAGTATGATTGTGAACTTTGCAGATTCCGAAACAGAAAAAATCTGGCAGGGAAAAAAATCCGCTAAAATCCCTCCAGAGATCCAAAGACGGGCATTTACAAAGTTGCTTATCATTCATTCTGCGGAAAATGAGGATGACCTAAAAATTCCTCCGGGGAATAAATTTGAACATCTCATTGGCAATCTTTCAGGCTATTGTTCCATACGAATCAACAATCAATGGAGAATACAATTTAAGTTTCACAATGGAGAAGCTTGTGATGTGAAAATCACGGATTATCATTAACAGGAGAACAAGCATGACTGATGATACAATCGATGATACAATCATCCTGCCCACAGTGGGAGAGATTTTACTTGAAGAATTCCTTATACCTTTAGGAATCACACCCTACAGACTTTCCAAGGATTTGGGAGTTTCTACAAGTTCCATCCTCGACCTCGTCCATGGTAAAAGGAAGGTTACGGTGGAAATGGCCCTGCGCCTTGCAAAATATTTTGGTACGAGCTCCCGATTCTGGATCAATATGCAAAATGAGCTGGATTTACGAGAAGCCCAAGACAAACTTGCTGACGACTTGGCAAAGATTCCTCACTGCAAGCAAATAGCCTAAATTCCTCCCCCCCCTCTGTCCCGCAATGTGGGTGGAGTGAGGGGTGACGGGAAAGTATTTTATTGACAAATATTCATTTAAGTGAATATAATACATTATGTGGGAGATAGATTACTCTGAAGAATATCAATCTTGGTTTCTTAATCTTGATGAAGCTGGTAAAGAAGCCGTATTCCAAAGGGTTTTATTACTCCAAGAATTTGGACCAAATCTTGGACGACCATACGCAGATACTTTAAAAGGTTCTGGTAAAATCAGTAATTTGAAAGAACTGAGGGTGCAAACCTAAAATCAAGTGCTGAGGGTAGTTTATTATTTTGACCCTTTACGAAAAGCATATCTCCTCATAGGTGGAGATAAAAAGGGAAGGAATCAAGATAAATTCTACAAAGATTTAATCTCTATTGCAGAGTCAATTATTACAAAACATGAAAAGGAGGATTTAAAATGAAAGATGCAATCAAAATGATGGAATCCGCAATGTCGCCAGAATCCATAAAAAGGGCACGTATAAAAGCTGAGCAAGAAATCTTTACCCTCCGTTTAGCAAAATTACGAGAAGAACTAAATATAAAACAATTAGAAATGTTGCATTTTAATCAATCTTCTGTTTCCAAAATCGAAAAAAGAAAGGATATCAAGCTTTCCACCCTAATTGATTACCTTGATAGTCTTGGTATGGGTTTGGAAATACGAGCCTGTTCAAAAAATGCCCCAATGGAGGATACTCTTCTTTTGAAAATTTAACCCCATTCACGGTTGTCCCGCAGTGTGGGTGGAGTGAGAGGTGACAGAACTATTTCTATTACAGATATATCTTGTTGACAGATATATCTGTATGGAATATACTTAGAGTATGATTGTGAACTTTGCAGATTCCGAAACAGAAAAAATCTGGCAGGGGAAAAAATCCACTAAAATCCCTCCAGAAATTCAAAGACGGGCATTTACAAAGTTGCTTATCATTCATTCTGCGGAAAATGAGGATGACCTAAAGATTCCTCCAGGGAATAAGTTTGAACATCTCATTGGCAATCTTTCAGGCTATTGTTCCATACGAATCAACAATCAATGGAGAATACAATTTAAGTTTTACAATGGAGAAGCCTGTGATGTGAAAATCACGGATTATCATTAACAGGAGAACATGCATGACTGATGGTACAATCACCTTGCCCACCGTGGGAGAAGTTTTACTTGAAGAATTCCTTATTCCACTAGGAATTACCCCCTACAGACTTTCCAAAGATTTGGGAGTTTCCACCAGCTCCATCCTTGACCTAGTTCATGGTAAAAGGAAGGTTACAGTGGAAATGGCTCTTCGTCTTGCAAAATATTTTGGTACTAGCTCCCGCTTCTGGATCAATATGCAAAATGAGCTGGATTTACGAGAAGCCCAAGACAAACTTGCTGACGACTTGGCAAAGATTCCTCACTGCAAGCAAATAGCCTAAATTCCTAACCCCACTCCCCCTCTGCCCCGCAGTGTGGGTGGAGTGAGGGGTGACATTGACGAATGCAATCGATTGTAGTAAATTGTAGTAAGAGGTATTAATTATGACTACAATTTCTGCAAAAATCGAAAATACTGACAAGACTTTATTTGAAACTATCTGCAACTCCATGGGACTGAATGTGTCCACTGCAATCACAGCCTTTGTAAAGGCAACTATCAGAGAAAATGGTATGCCCTTTGCCCTTAAAGCTGCGGATGATCCATACATTTATTCCGAAGAAAATATGCAAGTATTGCGACAAGCCATTGCCCAGATTGAAGGTGGGAAGGGACAAATACATGAGCTCAAGGAGATTCCTCAGTGATAAAAATTTGGGCAGATGTGGCTTGGAAGGATTACTGTAATTTTTTCCTCAATCACCAGTATAAACTG
Organism: Treponema sp.; assembly: GCA_036300185.1. Classification (GTDB taxonomy): domain Bacteria; phylum Spirochaetota; class Spirochaetia; order Treponematales; family Treponemataceae; genus Treponema_F. Next base: position 20,910 of record JAXJGY010000034.1, read on the forward strand.
ATAAAAATGGTTCATGAACTTATCAAAGATATTGAGCGTAATGGAAAGGATAAGGGGAGAGGTCAGCCAGAACCATTGAAACATGAATTAACAGGTTATTGGAGCCGGCGTATAGATTCTGCCAATCGTCTCGTATACACAACCAATGAAGACAAACTCTACATTGTGCAGTGTGGCACCCATTATCATCAAGAAAGATAATCCCACCTGTACGCTACACAGGTGGAATTTTATTACCAAGAAACGTAATCCCAAGAAACTTCATACAAAGATTTAAACTCATTCCAGGTTTTCCAAGTGGTGTCTATTGGTATCAGTCCATTGGAGGTTTCTATATAATTCCAAGCATGTGTCCCGCTCATACCATATACTGTAAAAACAGTGGCATCTATACCAGCTAAATAGGCGAGATACTGATAAGCAAGGGAATACCCTTGACAACAAGTCTTTTTGTCAACAATACCACCCCACGCAGTGAAAACCTGCCGCTGATCCCCATTATCATTATAGAAATAACTTACTTCTTTCACAATAATGTCAAACAAAGCATCTAATTGCTGATCAGTACTGAGACTCGTCTCAAGTCCCTTCAACATCTGTTGTGCAGCTGCAAGAAGTTCCTGCTCTTCCTGTTGTAGCATTTCAAGACTGGAATCTTTTTGCTTGTAAAATTCCACTGCCTTAACACCTGTTTCATGATCTAGAACATCACAGCCAGAAGGTCGAGTGGTTAAGTAAAAGAACTCTGGGTGGTCATAAAGGACCGCTCTCCAAACATCTCGCAGGGCAACCAGCAAGGAATTACCAGGGAATTTGACAGAAGGATCTGCAATATGATAACTAGGATATTCATACCCTGGTAAAAATGCCCCATTGCAAATCATTTTTATTGCAATTTCATAGGCCACCTTACGATAGGGCCTGAACCTATCCTCTTTCATCTTATTGTAATAATACCAAGAGGAAATATCCTTATTAATAAGGTACACCACTGAATTTTCAACAGCCTCTTCCATGGTTTGATAATGAACTCGGATATCAGCTTCACTATACCAAGAAGGGAAGATTACAACGTCTGTTTGTTTTTCAGAAGAAGAAGGCTTACTTTCAACCTGAACAATGCCTTCACCTTGAGACCCTTTTACGGAAAGGAGACTCTCTTCCACTGAGGGTAAAGTACTTTCCATGGAACAAGAAAATAAACAAATCCCTAGCACAATAATTCCAAAAATTTTTAACTTACGAAGCATAAATTTACCTCCTAATAATATATTTAGATATATTTTTATATTTATATAAAAACAACGATATAGTCAATATACTATTACCCATAGTGCTGGTGGAAAGTAGTTGATTTTACAGCATTTTCATCAAAGTCACATAAATTTTTCCTCCTAAAATTTACAAAATACCTTAAAACTGTTATAATTGGCTAACTTTTTTTTTCAATCATTTTGGAGGAATAATGAAAAAAATTTCATTGGTTTTTGCTGCATTGGCCATGCTTTTTGTAGGCTGTAGCAACGACAAGACACCTGTTGTAAAAATTGGTGTATACGAGCCAGCTTCTGGAGATAACGGTGCTGGAGGAAAGCAGGAAACCTTGGGTGTTCAGTATGCAAACACTGTAACTCCCACTGTTAAAATTGGTGACACCGAATACAAGGTTCAGTTGGAGATTGTAGACAACGAATCTTCCAACGATAAGGCTGTTACTGCCGCTTCTGAATTGGTAAGTAAGGGTGTTTCTGTTGTAGTTGGTTCCTATGGTTCTGGTGTATCCATTGCTGCCAGCGATACCTTTGCAAATGCTGGAATTCCCGCCATCGGAATCACCTGTACTAACCCACAGGTAACCTTGGGCAATGACCACTACTTCCGCATCTGCTTCTTGGATCCCTTCCAGGGAACTGTTCTTGCTAACTTTGCTACAGAAAACTTTGCTGCAAAGAAGGCATATTGCTTGGCCAAGCTAGGGGATGACTACTCCGTTGGTTTGGTAAGATACTTTATCGAAGCTTTTGAGGCCCTTGGTGGAGAAGTTGTATATGAAACCTTCCCCGAAGGAACTAGTGACTTTGCTGCCTATGTTGCCAACGCAAAGAATCAGGGTGCAGATGTATTCTTCTCTCCCGTTTCTATCGAAGCTGCTGGTTTGATTATTGAGCAGGCTAGCACACAGGGAATGGCTATTCCTATTTTGGCTGGTGACACTTGGGACTCCAACGTAGTTTTGGCTGCTGCAAAGGATACCAACGTACAGATTTTCGTTACAACCTTCTTCGTAGAAGGAAGCCAAGAGCCACAGGTATTGGATTTTGTTAACGGATTCAGAAACTACATCAACACAAACGCCACCGCCAAGACAAACAACGGTGGAAACGATGAGATTTCTGCTGTATCTGCCATGGGATTCGATGCTTACTACGTAGCACTGGAAGCCTTGAAGGCTGCTGGTTCCACCAAGGGTGCAGATGTTCAGGCTGCATTGCCTGGCGTAAGCTACACTGGTGTTTCTGGACTTATCGAGTTTGATGAAATTGGTGATGCCAAGCGTGATGTTGCCTACGTTAAGCAGGTAAACAACGAAACTGGTAAGTGGGACTTTATTGCTGTTCAGTCAGTAAAATAAGACTTTTCTAAATTGAGGTTGTCTAAGGTTTTAGGCAACCTCAAATTTAAAAATCTCACATAAGGACTTATCCATGGATTTTGTTACAAAGAATTTACCTTATCTTTTAGCGGGCATTTCTACCGGAGGACAGTACGCCCTCATTGCCATTGGCTATACCATGGTCTACGGTATTTTGCGTCTCATTAACTTTGCCCACGGAGACGTATTTATGGCAGCAGGACTGATTTTGATTTATGCCCATTCAGTGCTGCCCTTATTTATTTCTATTCCTTTGACTATAATTTTTACTGTAATCTTAGGATTTGCAGTGGAGCGGATTGCATATAAACCTTTACGAAACGCCCCTCGTATGTCCATTATGATTTCTGCAATTGGTATGTCGTATCTCTTGCAAAATCTGGCCCTCTACGTTACAGGCGGTTTGACTCAGTATTATCCTTCCATCCCATGGATTTCTGATACAGTGAGCATCATGGGAGCCATGACAAAACGTGTTACCATTATTACGCCATTTTTAACCATCCTTTTAGTGCTTGCTCTCGTGTTTTTGATTAAGCACACAAAAATCGGTATGGCAATGCGCGCTGTATCAAGAGACTTTGAAACAGCAGAGCTTATGGGAATCAAGCTGAATTCAGTCATCAGCACCACCTTTATCATTGGATCCTTTTTGGCCGCCATTGGCTCCATCTTGTTTTTCTCCAATTACACTGGTGTTACCCCCACCGCAGGAGCTATGCCTGGACTAAAAGCCTTTGTTGCTGCTGTTTTTGGTGGAATCGGCTCTATTCCCGGTGCCGTAATCGGAGCCTTTATCATCGGTATTTGTGAAAACATCATCAAGGGCTTAGGCTGGACCACCTTTAGTGACGCCTTTACCTTTGTGCTGCTGATTGGAGTACTGATGTTCATGCCCACTGGCCTCTTTGGCGAAAAAACCACGGACAAGGTATAAGGAGGCTGCAGTGAATACCCTAACAAAGACTAATAATAAGAAGAATCTCATTGTAGGCTTTATACTTTTAGCCCTGCTGTTCATTGTTATTGCAGTGTTGGAGCAGATTCTTCCCAGAACATCCATGCTTTTTACGGTATTAAAAAAAGGTGCCATCTATGCACTGGTTGCCGTATCCATGAACCTGTTAAATGGCTTTACTGGCCTATTCTCCCTGGGACAAGCAGGATTCATGTTGATTGGAGCCTACACCTACGCAATCTTTACCATTCCCCAAGACCAGCGCGCAGCTGTCTACCAGTACTACGACGGCGGAATCATTCAATTTACCCTACCTTTTCCTGTGGCCATGATTTTAGCAGGTTGTGCCGCCGCCCTCTTTGCATTCCTTATTGGTTTGCCAGTACTCAAGCTGAAAAGTGACTATCTTGCCATTGCTACCTTGGGCTTTGCAGAAATTATTCGAGCAATCTTCCAGTGGGACAAACTGGGAGCCATTACCAACGGTTCCAACCTGCTGAGAAAATATCCCGTGTTCAAGAGTACCCTCTTCCCCTTTGCAGTGGCAGGCATTTGTATTGCCCTCATTCTGCTGCTGATTAATTCCACCTACGGCCGAGCATTTAAAGCCATCCGTGATGATGAAGTGGCAGCAGAAGCCATGGGAATTAATCTTGCCCACCACAAGCGACTGGCCTTTATCATCAGCTCCTTCTTTGCAGGAATTTCTGGTGCCTTGCTGGCCATGTTCCAGACTACCATTCAGGCTAGTCAGTTCAAATCCGCCATGACCTACGAAATTCTTTTGATTGTGGTTATTGGTGGAATCGGTAGCGTTACTGGAAGTTGCATTTCTTCCTTCCTGTTTATTGCCTGCTCTGAGTGGTGGCTACGATTTCTGGACAATGCAAACCTCTTTATCGGAAACTTTCACGTACCATTGTTGCGTCCCGGTTTCCGCAAAGTTGTATTTTCCATTGTGATTATGGCCATCGTTCTGTTTTACCAGAAGGGAATTATGGGAGACAAGGAATTTTCCATTGCAAGAATTAAAGCCTTCCTTCAAAGCCTGCCAAGTCGATTTGCAAAAAAGAAGCAGGCTACCGTCCCAAGCCCATCAACAGATTCTGTAGGTCAGAGTTCTGAGGAGGAAAAATAACCATGGAACGAAGCATTTCACCAAATAATATTCTTACAATGGACAATATCACCATGCAATTTGGTGGTGTTGTGGCGGTAAACTCTCTTTCCTTGGAAGTAAACAAGGGAGAAATTGTTTCCCTCATTGGCCCCAACGGAGCAGGAAAAACCACTGCCTTTAACGTAGTTACAGGAGTGTACGCCCCCACCAACGGTGCGGTGTTTTTCAACGGAAAAAAAATCATCGAAAATTTCCCCAAGGGAAGAATGAAGCGACTTTACGGTGGCACGCAACAAGGTGACTACACAAAAACCCTTGAGCCCACTCCAGACAAGATTACAAAGCTAGGAATTGCCCGAACCTTCCAGAATATTCGCCTGTGGAAAAGCCAGTCTGTGTTCAACAATGTATTGATTGCCAAGCACATGAGACGAAGCAGCAATATTTTTTCTGCCACCTTTCGCTTAAATCACAAGGAAGAAAAGCAGCAACGAAAAGAAGCACAGGAATTGCTGGGGATTTTAGGTTTGCTGGAGGTAAAGGACGAGCTTTGCACTAGCCTGCCCTACGGATTGCAGCGACGACTGGAAATTGCTCGAGCCTTGGCCACGGAGCCAACCTTGCTGTTGTTGGACGAGCCTGCAGCAGGAATGAATCCCCAGGAAACAGCGGAGCTTACTGACTTTATCAGAAAGATTCGTGATGATTTCAATCTTACGGTTTTGATGATTGAGCATCACATGGATTTGGTTATGGATATTTCTGACCGAGTGTACGTATTGAATTTTGGTGCCCTTATTGCAGAAGGAACACCAGAAGAAGTGCAGAATAATCCTGTGGTAATTTCCGCTTATTTAGGAGAAAACTAATGCTAAAGATAGAAAACCTCAATGTATCCTATGGTGGAATTAAAGCCTTACAAGGTATTGATTTAGAAGTTCCCGAGGGAAAGATTGTTACCTTGATTGGAGCCAACGGAGCAGGAAAATCAAGTCTGTTGCGTACTATTTCTGGTCTCGTAAAGGCAGAAAGTGGTTCCATCAAGGTAAATCAAAAGGAAATTGCAGGACTTCCTATCCACAAGATTTGCAAGGAAGGTATTGCCCTTTCTCCAGAAGGTCGCCGTGTTTTTAGCGACCTGTCCGTAAAGGAAAATCTGAAAATCGGAGCTTACCTCCGAAAGGACACCAAGGAAATCGAAAAAGATTTAGAGTGGGTTTATAGCCTTTTTCCTCGGTTACAGGAGCGTTCTTGGCAATATGCAGGAACCCTCAGCGGTGGAGAACAGCAGATGCTGGCTGTAGGACGAGCCCTAATGAGCCGACCAAAGCTGTTGATGCTAGATGAGCCTTCCCTTGGCCTTGCTCCCCTGATTGTGCAGCAGATTTTTAGCATTATCCAGGATATTAACAAGGCAGGTGTTACCATTTTGTTGATTGAACAAAATGCCAACATGGCCCTGAAAATTGCTGATTTGGCCTATGTTATTGAAACAGGTCATATCGTGCTGAAAGGCACTGGAGAAGAATTGTTGCAAAACGAAACGGTACGTGAAGCATATTTGGGAAAGAAAAAGGATACAAAACATGGGGTTTGACGTTTTTCTTGCAATCCTTGGAGCCATCTGCCTGCTGATTGGAACGGTGGGCTGTGTGGTTCCCGTTCTGCCAGGAGTAGTGCTAGCTTGGGCGGGCCTTTTATCTGCCTATTTTTCCCATTACTGTGATATTCCCACGGTATTGCTGGTGGCCACTGGCATTACCACTGCCATCGTGTCAGTACTGGACAACATAATTCCCATCTACCTTACAAGAAAAACAGGTGGCTCCAAGGCTGGTTCTTGGGGCGCCACCATTGGCTTAATTGCAGGAATTTTTGTGGGCCCTTGGGGGATTGTACTAGGTCCCTTTGTAGGAGCCTTGGTAGGAGAGCTTATTCACGATAATCGAGATACAAAGCGTGCATTTAAATCTGCTAGTGGCGCCTTCTTAGGCTTTTTGCTAGGAACTGGCCTAAAGCTTTTAGTTTGTGGCTTTTTGATTTGGATTTATATTCAAAGCTTTAAGCTAGAGCCTGCCTTTAATTTCCTAGGCTAAAGCTCCAAGGTATCAGCCCCACAGAGCCTGCTGAACAAGTAATTCATCTGGCTTTACAGCACAGCAGAGAAACAACACCTGTACACCAGCTTCACGAGCCAATTGGAGGGCATGTCCAAACTCAGGATGGGTTTCTACATTGGCTCGCACTTCTTTTATGCCTTCCATTTGAATCACAAAGGCAGCAACACACCGAAAGCCCAGTCGGGCTGCAGCAGCTAACTCTTGCAAGTGCTTTACTCCACGTTCTGTGGGAGCATCGGGGAAGTAGCCTACGCCATCAATTTCTAGGGTGCAGCCCTTCACTTCCATTAAATAACGGGGAACTGAAGCTTGTCCAGTTTGGTCAGCGGAATTGTGGGCAGGGAAACGAGCCTCACGCCAAAACTCACCCTGGGGCTGGCCTTCCATGTAAAAATCGATTCGAGACTTACCATAGCTATATTCAGCCTTGACCAGAGAAAAGCCCTGAGCTTTAAGCCATTCGCCAGCCACCTTGTTGGGAGCCTGGCTATCCATGTTCACCAAGCCAAGGCCATCCTTGTGTACCACCACCAAATCGTAGCGGGTTTTGCGGTTGGGATTGTCACTTTCTTCCAGATACACCGTGGCGCCAGGCAACAAGAGCTCCTTGCACCGCCCCGTGTTCTTTACGTGAACCGTCTCCCGCCTTCCCTCAATCTCCACCTCTGCCACAAAACGGTTAGGCCTGCGGATAAACTTTCCTTCTACAATGCGATTATAAGTCATGATGAACTAAATCTGAGCCAGCCCACGGAAATCATCAAGCTTCTGGTAGCCTCGCTCCTTCATAAAGGCAGCAAGCCCATCGATGATTTCTGTCATGCAGCGAGGATTGGCAAAGGTGGCAGTTCCCACCTGAATGGCACTTGCTCCCGCCATGATAAACTCCACCGCATCCTGCCAGCAGCTAATGCCCCCTAAGCCCACCACGGGAATCCGCTGTGATTCAGGCAACTTGTTCAAGTACTGCACCAAGTCAAAAACCATTCGCAGGGCAAGGGGCTTTACTGCAGGGCCAGAAAGTCCTGCCCGCACATTGTCGAACAAGGGTCGCCCCTTGTAAATGTCGATGGACATGGACTGCACCGTATTGATAAGGCTCAGTACATCGGCACCAGCTTGGCGTACTGCATCTGCTACACCAATCAAGTCGGGGGCATTGGGAGAAAGCTTTACCATCAAGGGTATATTTGGAGCAGCATCTCGCACGGCAGCGGTAACAGCGGAGGCGGCATTGCACTCCAAGCCAAAGGCCATTCCTCCCGCCTTTACATTGGGGCAAGAAATATTCAGCTCAATCATGGGAACGGCAGCTTGAGCCAAAAGCTTGGCGCCTTCCACATAGGATTCAATGGTGGAGCCAGAAAGGTTGGCAATGGTTACTGGAGAAAGCTGCCGCATCTGGGTAAGCTCATGGTCCACAAAGTGTTTGATACCAGGATTTTCCAAACCAATGGAATTGATAATGCCTCCAGCAGTTTCCTTAAGCCGCACACCGCCATTTCCAGGTCGGCCCTCCAAGGTGAGGCCCTTAGAACAAATACCACCTAAGCGATTCACCTCCAAAATAGACTGATATTCGCTACCGTAGCCAAAGGTTCCAGAGGCAGCAATTACAGGATTAGCAAATTCAACACCGGCAATTTTTACCCGCAGGTCTGGCTCAGAACTAGCTGAATTTGCGGATTGCTTTCCTTCTACTACCAGCTTTTTTACAGGAGCTTTTTTCTGGAATAAGAGAATTTCTCCGGGGAACACAGGGCCGTCGGCACAGCAACGGCGATTTCCCTCGGTGGTGGCAATGGTACAGCCCAAGCAGGCTCCCATTCCGCAAGCCATGGCAGATTCCATGCTCAAGTAGCAGGGGATTCCAGCCTCACCACAAATCTCCTGCACATAGGCCAAAAGTGGCTCTGGTCCACAGGCATACACCACCCGGTAGCCAGCTTTTTTCAATGTAGCGACATCTAGCACCTGGGGAATCATGCCTTTAATTCCGCAAGAGCCATCGTCGGTGGTAACAACCAGCTTGTTTGCTTTCAGTTTTTCCAAGCCGTAGCTGCCACTTTTGAAGCCAGCATAAAAATCGTAGCTTTGTTCAGGCAAGGTAGCAGCAAAGCCAGCCACAGGTGCCACACCAATACCGCCACCTACAATACAAATATCTCCATCAGCAGCCTTTTTATTTATCACCACCTCTGGCTCAGGAAAGGTATTTCCCAAGGGCCCGATGATGGAAACCCTGTCACCGGGGGAAAGAGAACAAAGTTCTTGCGTTCCCTGCCCCTTTAACAAAATCAAGAAGGTTACCTGCCACTGCTGCCCCTCTACCTGTGCCCAGTACACGCTGATGGGACGAGACAAAAGCACCTGAGAAGGCTCCCGCCGCAGCATAAAAAACTGACCTGGTTCCACAAAATGAACGATTTCTTCATTTCCACTTTCTGCAGAAGGATTATACACCAGCTTTACCTCGTAGATATTAGGTTGAATTTCCTTGCAGCTTACAGTTTGGGCGTGAGTAAAAATTGGCTCAATATCAGAACAGGACATGGTAACTCCTTGTAAATAAAAAATATAAAATAAATCCCCACTTCTCAGCTGAAATGGGGATTGTGATTTAAGCTTTTAGTAGTTTAACAGCATTCAATAAGTCTGATTTTGACTCAGCGGCGGCAGCGGCAGCTGAATCAGCAATATCTTCTACGGTAAGCTTATTTTCAGCAGCCTTTTGGGCAAGCTTCTCGTCCTTTTTCCAGGCACAGAGAATGCCACGGGATGAATTGACGGTACCACCAGCTTTGTCCAGCAAGGTAGCCGCAATCCGAGCAGCACCACCTTGAGCACCATAGCCTGGAATCAAGAAATAGATGTCAGGATAGGCATCTCGGAGCTGCCGAGCGTCAGATTCCTCGGTACAGCCCACCACTGCCCCTACAGGAGAACAGCCAGCAGCAGGATATTCTTCCTTGAACAGTTTTTCCAGTCGATTTAATTCACCACCAACTCTATCAAGTACCACCTCTCCTTCAAATCCAGCAATAGATTTGTCTAAAGCCAGCTTTTCCAGATGCACCATGCCAGGATTGGAGGTCCGCAGCAGAACAAACATTCCTTTTGCCCCCTTATCTTGATGGGCATATTCAGTAAAGGGCTCCAAGGTATCAAAGCCCATGTAGGGATTAATGGTGATAATGTCGGCTTCAAAATCCCCAGTAAAATGGGCACGAGCATAGGCCTTGGCAGTGTCCGCAATGTCACCACGCTTAATATCCGCAATTACAGGTAAACCAGCATCTCGAACCAGACGGAGAGTTTCAGCATAAGCCTTTAATCCTTCAAGTCCCATAGCCTCGTAATAGGCAATCTGCACCTTGCAGCACCCAGCCAAGGCAGGACCATTCGCAGAAACAAGCCGCTGAACAATGGCCTTATTATAAGCCAACACAGCTTGAGCAGGAGAACTATATGTCTCCAGCACAGACTTGGGAAGATAGCTGGGATCTGTATCCAGCCCCACACATAACGGACCGTTGATAATGCCTGATTCCTGCAGGCGATGCATTGCGTGAGTTTTCATGATAGCAGTATAGCATAGGTGAATTGAAAGTAAAAGGGGCAATAGGGAAACCCTAATCAGCCTCGCACTTCGCTACGCTCACAGTTCGGCTGCTCAGGGGACCTCCCTGTTGCCCCAACTCTTTCGTTCATTGGGCTATACTGTGGGTAGATAGGGAGCGACAGCTGAAAGCTGAAAAATCGCGATATATTGAGCGATTTTAGCGAGTCTCGGTTGAGCCCCTGCGAAACCGCTGCAAGGAGCGACAGCTGAAAGCTGAAAAATCGCGATATATTGAGCGATTTTAGCGAGTCTCACTTTTGCCCCCGCAAAAGTGCCAGCATTAGAGGTTCCCCTGCTCCGTTCTTTTGTTCATCGGCTATACTGCTAGACAAGGGCGAGTTACCTGCTACTGCTTGCACTCAGTTTACGGCTTTTGTCCCCAGTAGCTCTTTTAGTGCAATTTCTAGTACTTGACTGAAATTCACTTTTTCTGAAAGAGCCTGATTTTTTAGCCAATTGGGAATGGTAACATTAACTTTCGCCTTTTTGTTTTCAAAATTATCTCTGAAAATTTGAGGATAGGTCGTTATCAAGCAAATAATATCTGTTGCATTTTGTATATCAACAGTTTTGGAGGCTTCTGGTATATTTTCATTTTCTTCCACAAGACCAAAGAGGTGTAAGTCCAAGGCTTCCTTGGCATTTATCTGTGCTTCTTCCAAATCCTTTCCCCAAGAAATACAACCAGGTAAATCAGGAAAATAAACGCTGTATCCATCATCAGCTTTTTCCATAATTGATAAATACGATACTTTATCCACAAAACACCCCCTATTTTAATCCCGCTTGCTTCAAAATACTATTCAATGTTCCAGGGGCTATGTCTCCATTATGAAATGGAAGCGTTACAAGGCCTGACTTTGATGGATGTTTAAATTGCTTATGGCTTCCTATTTGCCTCACCTCAATCCATCCATCTGCTTTTAATTTTTTTATCAATTCCTTGGCTGTCATAATCCCCCACCCTTAATTATACGTATAAATTATACGTATTGTCAATTTTATTTGGTAATAATGCCGTCAAATAAATCATAATTGACACATAAAAAAAGCCAGCTGGGTATTTCCAAGCTGGCTGTAAAGTGAGTGTTTTAGGTTGTTAGTACATCCATTTTTCTAGGAGGCGAGTTTTTTCCTCGGTGGAATTGTTGCTCATATCTCCGTAGGGAATGTTTTCTGGATAGTTGGGAAGAGAAAAAACCTTGTCTACAAAAACCTGTTCTGGGAAGAACTTGGCATCACAGGCAGGAGTTACAACCTTTACCAAATAATCAAATACTTCCTTAAGCTTGTCATAATCTTCTCGGCTTTCAGCCTTTCTTGTCATAGCATGACCATACAAGGAACAGGGAGCTCCTTCTTCAAAAAATACGATTTTTAAGGGAGCTCCTTCATTAATCATAGTTACAGCTTGCCCAGTCATCCCCAATGCAATAGCAGCTTCTTTTTGTACTAAGGCATTTAAAGGACCTGAACCAGAAGAAGTAAACTGCACAATATTTTCAGCAAAATTGTCAAAATAAGTGAATGCCTCCTGTTCACCCCATGCATTTACTAAATTTTTCAAGAACATATAACCAGTTCCAGAGCTTTTAGGATTAGGCATGGAAAGCAAACCTTTATATTCACTCTTTATCAAATCTGCATACGAGGTGGGTTCAGGGAGATTTCTTTCTGCAAGCAATTCTGTATTAAATACAACAGCACCAGAATTTCTGTATTCTCCTACAAATCTTTTTGATGGAACTTTCATATCATCCAAGAAAATTGAATCATCAAAATAGCTCATATCAGCTAAAAAATCTGTAAGCATTTCTAAATAAGTATAATCCCAAGACAACAAAATATCCCCTTGAGTCTGCAATCCTTCTGCCTTTAGCTTTGCTGCAGCAGGCCCACTTCCCTGATAATCCAAGGTAAAATTGTAGTCAGGGAACTGCTTTTGTAATTCTGCCAGATAAAACTCGTTACGATAATCTTCTGCACAGGAATAAATAACAATGTCTGTTCCCTTTTTTCCACAGCTCGTTAAAGCCACCAACACTACCAAACTTAGTAAAACTAATTTCAATTTCTTCATATAAATCTCCTTATTAAACGTCATAGACGCTATCTATAGCTTTAAGTTCATTAAAGGTATCTATTTCGATAAAATCCTCAGCAGAACATTCACGAATAGCAATATTAAAGTCATCTACAAAGTACTGTAATGCTACCTGATCCCAGTAACGCTCCTTTCCACCAGGCATTTCATACACTTTCTTGATACAGTCCCCTAGTCGCTTTCCATCATCCTCTGTCCAGTAGGAAATTCCCATCATTTGATGACAATTCTCCCCACCAACAGCAACACCAGTTATTCGTCCCTTATTTTCAAACAAGCACCAGTCATCAGTTCTATCCACTTTGATTCCACAGTAGTTTGACTGATATTGATATTTCTGAATAATTTTTGGATTATGCAAGAGAATATCTCCTTCACAGACATATGAATTGCCTAAGAGGTATCTCACACACATGGCAGAAGAAATGTTATTAGCCTCATTGTAGGCAGGATTTTCCACAAACTTGATATTTGGATACTTATACAACAACTGGTCAAATTGCTCAGAAAGATATCCACGCACAATTACAATATCTTCTATACCAGCTGCCACTACTGCATCCAAAATAGAATCGATAATACGTTCCCCTTTTACTCGAACCAATGGCTTAGGTGTATTCAAGGTAATAGGAACCATGCGAGAACCAAAGCCTGCTGCAATAAAAATTGCCCGCTTTACTCGATATGGCTCCAAGGCTTCAAGTCCTGCCTGAGTAATCATCCCATCTGCCAAAAGGCCCTTTTCTTCCAGTTGCAGGATGGTGGCATTTATTGTTCCAACAGATAAACCTGTTTTTTTTGAAAACCCCCTTTGGGAAAGACGTTCCTTCTCAGATTCAGAAACACGTAAAATTTCAAATTCCTTGAACAATAACATTATTTCCTCCTAAATTTATCCTTTGAGTTTTTTATTCAAAAGATAGACAATAAATTTCATCAATATGTTAACAGTTAATATTACTAGTGATACAAAGGCAGCACCTTCCACCACCATCTGAGCTTGGAACAAGTTTATCATCAAAGACAAGGGCTTGTTAGAAGCAGTAGCAAGGAAGGATACAGCAGAAATTGTCATCATAGAATTAACAAAAAAATAGGAAAACATTTCCAAAATTGTTCCCCGCATCTGAGGAATAAACACATCCCGCACCAGCATTAGTCTTCCAATTCCCAAGGTTTGAGCTACTGATTCCAAATTCACATTGATTTTAGAAAAAGAGTTATAAGCCATCAAATAGGGAGAAGAAAAAAAGTGCATGATATTGACGAGAATCAAAATGGCAAATGTTGCATACAGGAAAGTACCCTTAAAAAAGAGCATATAGGACAAACCAAGAACCAATCCTGGAATCGCCAAAGCAGTAATCGCCATCATATGTAGAAACTTAGAAGCTTTTCCCTTTGACCGAGCAGACAAATAACCAGTACTGAAGGCAAAAATAGTTCCTATCACAGAAGTAAATAAGGCAATAAGCAAAGAATTTCCTAAATATTGTAAGCCACCAGTATTTAATGTTTTAAGAATATGACTGAAGGTAAATGTCATATTGATAGGATACTTCTTGATAACACTGAGCACAATGAAGGATAGGACTGGTAACAAAACAAACAAGCTCACAACAACACAAATAACATAAGAAAAACTAAGAAACAATGGTGATACTTTAGAAGGAAATGGCTTTTTAGTAAAAGTTGTAGCAGCCTTGTCCTTGTTCATTTGATCTAGGATAAAGGCAATCACTGCAGGAATTAAGAAGAAAGAACCAATTACCGCACCCTTTCCAAAATCCAATAATCCAATCACTTCTTGATACATCAACACAGGCAAGGTCATGTATTTTCCACCAATCATCAGGGGAACACCATAGTCTGTAACAATCATGGTAAAGGTGGCAAAAAATACAGAAATCATAGGTTTTCTTAAATAAGGCAAGGTTACCGCCTTAAATTGTGCCCAACCGCGGAGATTCAATACTTTGCAAGCTTCGTAGGGAGTATAATCTTGATACCGCAGAATATCTGAAATCATCAAATACGCCACGGGAAAAGAATACATTACAGATCCCAGTACTACACCCTTAAAACCATAGATAGAAGAATGCAATCCTAAGGTAGTAGTAACTAAACCATTAGAACCAAATAAGAGAATCAATCCCATACCATGAGATACAGAAGGAATCAACATAGGGAGGGTCAGCAGTACTGTTATGATGGTTTTATGCTTTACCTGGGTACGGACGACGCACAGTGCCAGAACATAGGCCACCACCACAGAAATCAGAGTGGCTACTAAGGTAGAAAACAGAGAATTCTTTAAGGCTGAAATAAACTGAGGAGATGTTACTAACTTACCTGCATCCACACGAAACAGATAGCTCAGCATGACGCCGAGGGGTAGAATTACCACTACCACAAAGAAGGTGGCCAACACTGTCTTTGTTAGTACCGTTCTACCACTATCCAAAGAATACGAACGACGAAACATAGGCTTACCGAACATACTTGATTAAGGAATCCAGCTTAATCTTCAAGTTATTAAGCACAAAGGAAGAAACAAAATCGTCAGCAGGGCTTGCAACAATATTTTCTGGTGTATCTAGCTGGTGAATAATACCAGAATCCATGACCATGATACGGTCAGACATGGCAAAGGCTTCTTCTTGATCATGAGTAATATAAATCATGGTGCTTCCGTACACACTTTGAATTCGTTTAAGCTCTGAACGGAGAGAAAGCCGAGTATCCACGTCCAAAGCACTCATAGGTTCATCAAAAAGAATAATTTCAGGATTCATGGCAAGGGTACGAGCAATGGCTACTCGTTGCTGCTGTCCACCAGAAAGCTGGGCTGGCCGCTTACTGAGGTGGTCTGATAACCCTACATCAGCAATGGCTCTTTCTGCAAGGCTACGAATCTCCGCCACAGATTGAGTTTTACGTCGCTCTTTGTCACGGAGCAAGGCATATTCTACATTCTGTAATACAGTCATATTTTCAAACAGGGCGTAATTCTGAAAAACAATGCCCATTCCCCGCTTGGAAGGATGAAAAGAGGTAACATCAACTCCGTCCTTGAGGATAATTCCACTGTCAGCATGTTCCAGACCAATAAGAATTCTCAACAAGGTGGTTTTTCCACATCCAGAGGGCCCCAAAATGGAAAGGAATTCTCCTCTCTGTACCTGAAAGTTCAAGTTTTTCAGCACAGACCTTGAACCAAAATTTTTGTTCAAAGCTTCTATCTTTAATTTATTTTCAGCCATAATTTCAACCTGCCAAAATTAATTATGTTCAAAATTATAACATAATTACATTAAATTGAACAAGCACAATAATACGTTTTTTCTCTTTTTTCAAAAAAAATCGCCAAATCTAAGTTGAATTTTACCTCACCTTAGATTTGACGACCCATATTTGTATTTAAGATAGCTTTTTATAAGGTTGAAGCTTTCTTTACCATAAAGTTAACAATTTCCTTACCAGCATTTCCTTGATGCATCCAAGCTGCATCCTTAGCTTCTTTGCGGGCTGCAGCTAGTTGGGGATTATCTTTTACAGATTCAATCACCTGCCGAATCCTACCAAAGTCAGATTCTTCCAAGGCAATTCCCATTTTCTCAAGCATCTTAAACTGCCACAAGTCCTTACCTTGGTTGATATCGTAGGCATCATAGGCTCGTAAATCAATCTGTCCAACAGAGTACATCACAGGCTTATCGCACAGGAAGGTATAGTCAAAGATAATTCCAGAAAAATCAGAAATCATGATGTCCGATTTCTTCATGGCATAAATATTATCCCGCTCATAATCCCACTCCACATTGGCTTTATCCTTGTACTGTGATTCCAACCGAGTCAAAAGTTCTGCTTCAGACTTCTTTGACTGGGGATGAGGACGGATAATGATACGCCAACCAGTGTCCACCAAGGGATCCAAAAGCTTTTCCCCATAACGTGACAGCAAGGCAGCAGCTCCCCAAGAGGGAGACACCAAAACTGTAAAAGGATGATTTTCCTCTGATGATACAGCAGCGATTTTTTCTTGCAATATATCAAGATAGGGACAACCTACAGAAACCAGCTCCTTAGCTGGAAGCCCCCGCTGTTCTTCCAATGTACGGATATCTGCTGCCTGATAATCCCCCGTCAGCAACACTGAATCAAAATAGTCTACACCAAAGAGACGATACAAGGTAGCGTCACCAGTGGCATGAACCACGTGGGCATAATGCTTAACCCGCTTACTCCGCTTGAGCTGGTATACATTCAAACCAGGGGTGGTCATTAACACCACACCAGCAGAGAGCATGTTCAGCCGAACAAAGGCCTTGTTTCCCTCTCCAATGAACTCAGATTTTACATATTTGTAGCCTTGCTCAAAGACAGGATCCTTTTCTGCAGAAGTGTAATAGGTAAGCTCTAATTGCCGCTTCTCAAACTCATCACACACCGGTTTGAACAAGTTCCAGTACTGCATGCCTTCGTTGTATACCACGTACTGCTTAAAATTATTATCCGTAAGGGCAACTCCATCTTTTTTTGCCCCAAACAAGAGCTTTGCCTTAAGGATTGCTGCCCTCCCCAAAAAGTACAGGGTAGCAATAGCACCAATCAAAATAGAAAAAAGCATACTCCCCGTACCGGGATCTATGTATAGGAAAAACTGTATCACTGTGGAACCTCCTGAGTCCAGTTACTATCGATGAAGATGTTGTCTTTTACATGGTACCAAAGGTTCTCCTTCACCGTAAAGACAAAATCACTTTTCCCATGATGGGGCATAAAGATATCGTCAGTGGTGATATAAACACCATCAGTTTTGGCATCAGAATTAATAGGATTACCGGTAAAGGGATTTGTTGGATTTTCTACGATTCCCTCCAATGCTAAAGTAGGTACATCTGCATTTGTCATAAAGGTCATGTCTGTTGCAATTTCACCAGAAGCATTAAAATCCTTTACTAACAACAGTGCATGGTAATCGTCCTTGTTGTTATTTACAAGGGAAGCAGTATCATATCCTTCTGTAGACTTTTCTCCATAGCCCATACCATGGTCAGAAACAATAATGATACGAGTATTATCATAGACACCATTTTCCTTGAGATAATTAAACCAACGGGAAAGAGCCAACAAAGAAACAGTATTAGTATAGTATCCTGCAGAATTGGGATAGGAAAGAGTACTACTATCTACCAAATTAAATGAAGAAATATCTTCATTGCTATGGGGAGCCTCGTTAGTAATCATAAGGAAGGAATCCTGTATTGAAGAAAAATCTGTCAAATCGGGTAAATACTCCAAAGCTGAATAGGCATCCAACAAGGTATCTGTATCCATAGCAGCTTCCCCCTTCAAATAAGATCCCTTGTAATAAATAACAGAGCGAGCTATAGCTGGTACTTCTCTAAAAATACTAACCCACAGTAAATTCCGTTTCAATCCATCTTCAAGGCTTACAGAAGAAGCTGTTGAAGGGAACTCCTTCTTAAAGTTTCCAGTATACCGTCCCTGAATTTTAATTCCTTCTATCTTTTCATAGCCATCTGTAAACCGCATATCTGCAACATAACTATAATTTCCCCAGGAAGAATCCGACAAAGTTGCTGTAAATCCAGCTTCTTCAGTGAGGATTCGTGGCATCAACAGCAATGCTTCGTTATGTTTATCCTTTAATTTAATTTCAGGCCGAGAATTGAAAGCAAAAGGTGTATATTCATATCCTCCATAAAGGGGTGGAGCTCCAATTAAGGTATGACTATTATACCCCAATGTATTCTTATAATATGTAAATCCAGTAAAGGCATCTTTAATTTCTGGTTGGTCGGCAAGAATGTACTCAAAATAGGCACTTTCCGCACGATCCAACATCAAGACCACCACATTTTTTCCTGTTTTAGATAAGTGGAAAACTGGTTCAATTTCCATGGTGTCACCAGCATTGGCACCAGCACCTTCTTGGAAAGATGTATAATCACGATTAATGGTACTGATGTTGATAAAACCGAACATCACGAAAGAAATTGTTGCTATCAAACACACAGAGGAAAGCAATTTTTGCTTTTTCCATCTCAGGAGCAAAATCATCACAATAGCAGCAAGGCCCAAAACAAGGAGATTTACCAACATATATCCCATGTTAGGATTGCTAAATCCATCGGGGAATTTCAAAGTCACGTCCATGGAACCGTAGTTGCCAGTAAATACAAAGGCATTCAGCAGGCTCCACACCAAGCCAGTAGAAAAACAGGTGGCCATAAGTGTTTGAATTTTTTCTCGGAACAAGAAGAAAATACATGCAGGCCAAAAGATAAATAAGCCCACTGCCTGCCAGAAGGAACTTTTCAAAAAGACTCGAGGATTTCCATATTCTCCAATGTTGGAAAATTCCTGTACAGAAGAAGCAATCACTGAGGAGGGCAACACCAAGCCAGCCAGCACCGCCAAGGCTCCAGCAGAAAACAAAAAGAGCCAGCGTCGTGTCTTGCTATCAGCCATCAAGATTGCCAAAGGATGGCTCAAAAGCCATTCTGCAGCCTTCAGGAAAAGAGGAGTAAGCATTAAACAAGCCATGGGAATTACTGCAGCCAATCGCTTAGTCATGCTGGCACCACCGTCATAAATGAACAGCACGAACACTCCTGCAAATACAATTCCCACACACATCAGGATATACAAAACCCACACGGGATGCTTGAGCTTGTAGAAAATATTCTTTACCAAGGAGAACACGTTATTCATAGTCCAGTACAGCACCAAACCAGCAGGTGAATTGTACAACAGCACAAGAAATAACAAGGCCATGCCATAAATCTGGGCCTTCTCCTTAAAGGGAAAACCCTTAGTATAGATGGCACCCGCCACAATGTTAATGGCTGTCATAGCAATAGGCAATATGTTTACAGTAAAACTACCAATGCTGAACAAGGCATCAGCTTCTCCCATGTTACGGATAAAGAGAAAACTTTCTCCTTGTAACGCTGGCAGACTAGAAAGACAACTATAGGCTGCCATAAAGAAAGGCACCTGAATCAAAAGACCAAAGCTTGAACGCAGGGCCATCATGGGATGATAGTGGTTCTGTCGGTAGTAGGTGGACAAAATCATATACTGTTCATCCCCCTTGAATACCGCTTTAATTCGGTCTACCCCACCTTTAAGCCGAGCCTGAGTATCCCGCTCCAGCTGCTGCCACCGTTCCGCCACAATATACAGAGGCAAGCACAACACTGTTACCACAAAGCTTACACCCATAATGGCAATACCAGTGTTATCAAACAGCTTGTCAAAAAGCATAAAGGCTATTTCAATTATCTGTACCAAAGGATACAGAATCACTGTGTACAAAATTTCACCTAAATTCATTCAGTAGGCTCCTCAAAATATTTTCTCCAAGCAGATTCGTTAAACACATCATCACCATCCAAAGTCCAATAATCTTCTTTGTTAATTTTCCACTGCGTATTATACCGAATCCTTGTTGATTCTGCAGCAGGAGACGCAATCTTCAGGTAAGACTTCTTATTAGCTACAGCAAATGCATTATCAGTAAATGGATTACGGGCATCTTCTGTGAGGTCAGCTGTTGCCAAGGCAGGTGTATCTGCATTCGTCATAAAAGTTAAATCAGATTTAAATAAACCTGTAGCCCCAAAGTCCTTTACCATTA
The DNA here is from genome assembly GCA_036300185.1 of Treponema sp. Taxonomy (GTDB): domain Bacteria; phylum Spirochaetota; class Spirochaetia; order Treponematales; family Treponemataceae; genus Treponema_F. The sequence goes on from JAXJGY010000034.1 coordinate 41,156, forward strand.
AAGTAGCTATAAATCGATATGGCACCTTAGGAAAATTATCTGGAACTGCAGTTGCTCCATGGTCACTTACAATAATTATTCGTGTATTATCATATACGCCAACTTGTTTTAAGTAGTCAAACCACTCACCTAAACGCAATAAAATTGCTGTCTGAGTTAAAAATCGTGAATCTACCTCACTAACCTCTTGCTGTAATAAAGCCGAAGAAGGTTCAAATGTAGTTTCATCCATAAAAGAACAAACACTATGAGCTGCCTCATTATCGATAAAGTGAAATGTAGGAGAAGTTTCTTGTACTGACGTTAAATTTGGTAAAAAATGTAAAACACTATAGTTATCTAAAAATTCCGCACTATCAACAGAGAACCAATTACTAGTCCAATAATCATTATATCTTACAATTTTTCTCAATACTGGAGGTACTATTTTAAAAACTGAAAACCAAATCATATTTCGATTGATATTAACAGAACGTACCATAGAATTTTTAAAGCCAGAATCCGCTTCCCACTGCTTAGTATATGTACCACGTGTAGTCATTCGATTGATAAAAGGATAGGGTTCATATACAGGATCTACTGGATATTCCAAATAGTTCTCGTATGGAACATCAGTAATTGTCGTTTTAAAACCTAGTTCATTAAAAACAATAGGCATTGAAAGAACAGCTTCGTTATGTTTTTGCTGGACAGTTTTATCAACCCGTAAATTTGCTTCATACGGAGTATAATCATACCCACCATATATACCAGGAACTCCGAGCATCGTAACTCGCCCAAAAGTTGTTGTATTGGGATACCATGTAAATCCAGATAATTGTTCCTGTAATTCTGGTTTTTCTTCTAAAATGAGAGGAATTAATCCTGAAACAAAGGCATCCATCATTAAGACAATAACATTTTTTTCAGAAGAAGATAAATGAATTATTGGTTCAATATCTTTTTTTGCTGGAGGTGTCATATTCCTATAAACAGAAAAAATCTTAGTTGTATTAATACCTGAAAATAACACCAAGGATAACAATACAATAACACAAAGTGTTCTGGCAATCAAATAACGATGCTTTAGAACAAGCAAAAAGAGTATTGCAATTCCTAAGAGCACTACTCCATTCAAAAGAATTTGTGATATTGGGGGTATAAACTCAGGATTTCCCATAAAGGTACAATCTGGATTTAATGGGCCGTAATCGCCAGAAAAAACAAAGGAATTAACGAGTGAGCCAAGAACTAGCAATGGTAACACCACTGACAAGATTTTTTTTACACCAGTAGAAAACAAGAAATAAAAACAGGTTGGCCACAACACAAAGATTCCCAGAGCCTTGGCAAAGGTTGTAACTAAGAAAGGAGCTGGCGATAAATACTCATCAATATAGCAATAAAGATTGACTTCACTTTCTATCAAAAATGAAGGAATCACAATTCCTGACAATATTGCAAGAGATAAGGCTGAAATTAAAAAAATTGAAAATCGGAACCGAGGCTGTTCATCTAAACAAGGCAGTCGAAAATAATAGGTACTGGAAAATAAGCTCTTAAATATATTGAATTTGATATATTTTTTCAGTTTATAGCCTATATTCTTTACCAATGAAAGCACATTATTCATAGTCCAATACAGAACCAAGGCCGAAGGTGAATTATACAATAGCACTAAAAAAATTAAAGCCATGCCATAAATTTGTAGCTTTTCTCTAAAGGCAAACCCCTTTGTATAAACTGCTCCTGCGATACAGTTAATTAGAGTCATCAGAATAGGCAAGATATTGACAGAAAAACCGTTAGACAAAGTGATAACTGAATCTGGCTCCCCTAGATTACGTATAAACAAAAAAGAAATACCCTTCAGTACCTCTAAATTTGATAAAAAATTATAAGCAGCTATAAAGAAAGGTACTTGTATCAATAAACCAAAACTGGAACGAAGTGCCATCATAGGATGATAATGATTCTGACGATAATAAGTGGACAGAATCATATACTGTTCGTCCCCTTTAAATACCGCCTTGATTCTATCTACGCCGCCTTTGAGCCGAGCCTGGGTATCCCGCTCTAACTGCTGCCACCGTTCAGCCACATCATACAAAGGCAGAGTAAGGATTGTCACTATCACAGAAATTCCAACAACGGCCCATCCTTCACTTTCTAAAATTTCATTCAAAGCTACATAACAGGCCTCTATAATCATGACAAGTGGTGCGATACAAACATTATATAAAAAATCAAACACTTCTCACCAATCTCCTTTACAATCCTTTCAATTGGGATTATACACTGCTCAAGACTTTTTGAACAGATAAAATATTTTTCCTCAAAATACGAATTTCAGACAAAGGCTTTCAACAAGTCATACAACTGGCGAGCAGCATTGTCATAGGTGTATTTTTCCAGCACAGGCTTGGCATCTGCCACAGACTGGGACAAAAGTTCCTCCAAGTCCACATTGGAATTGTCTGGGTCAATGTAGTGGGCTGTACCGCCATAGATTTCTGGCAAAGAGGCAGCCCGAGCCACCACGATTTTTGTGCCACAGGACAGGGCTTCCAAGGGAGGAATGCCAAAGCCTTCATAATAGCTGGGGAGCACAAAGGCCTTGCACCGCTCCATCAAGGCTTTTACCTGGCCATCAGTAACATAACCCAAAAGTACCACATTGGGCAAGGTCTGTAGTCGTTCTAGTTCTCGAGGCACCAAGCCAGAAAGCATCTTGCCAGATATGGCAAAGGTGTCCTGTGGGTGCTGTTCTGCATAATTTGCAATCCACAAGAGATTCTTGCGGCGAGAAAGACTGCCTAAGGTAAAGTAAAACTCCTTGTCCAGCTGGGGGAATTGATGAAAGATGGAGGTATCTGCCACCACTTTTTGAAAATGTTCCCAACCATTGGGTACCACATGAATCTTATTAGCTGGAATTTTGTAGGTTTCCGCAATTTGCTTTTGGCTAAACTGGGATACTGTCAGCAAAAGTTTGGCGTGGCGAGTGGCATAACGGTACATGAGACACATATACTTGCTGATAAGCCAATCCCTGCGGCTAGAAAAATCCTGAGGATAGAGCTTTGCGTAAATATCGTGGATAAACACGATTCCTTTCGTTCCCCAGGGGATTACGTTAGAAAAATCCAGCGGAATAGCCTTTTGTGCCTTTACATATCGACGAAAAGGCCCATGCTCCCAAGCTGGGAAAAAACCGCACTCAGATTCTGATACCACCGTTTGAATGGCATCTAATTCCGGAATATTTTTTCCATTGGCGGGAACATACAACTGAACCTTATTTGCAGGAACCAGCTTGTCCAGCCGCACCAGCACTTCATAAGCGAATCGCTCAATCCCTGTGAGATTTCTGCATAAAAAATCACCGTTAATTACTATCATTAGAAGGCTCTCCACTGTTTCTAAACACAAAAAATTTCTGTCCCAAGAAATTCAACACGGTAAACACTCCGCTTCCACCAAGCATAGCAAGATTATCTTGCACCCTTGGACTAGCAGCCTGAACAATAAATCCAACTACAGGACGGGTAACACCATAACCAATCAAATAACAAATGAGAATACAGACAATAAAACGTACAAGCTCAGCACCACTGAATTTTTTTGCTTGGAAGGTAAAATATTTGTTTAACAAAAAGCTACAAATGCTACCTATCACATAATTAGCAGCAGAAGAAATCCAATAATCCCAATGCAAAAGATTGTAGGCGCCAAACATAACGCTATAGCCCACAATGGTATTAATAACACCTACAAGGAGAAATTTTACTGGCTGAGCAAGTTTTTCCTGCACCATTTACTGGATCCTAATTTTTTAAAACAATGAAAAAATGATTACCTTCACCGTAAATATCATGGTAATAAGAACTTTTCAGCAAGGGCCACTCAGGATTCTCCGATAAATATTCATCTTCGCAGTTAAAGTTATACGATGACAATAAATCATCATTCCAAATACCTCCACCACTTGGTACCACTGAAATCAACTGATGTATCAAAGGAAAGCTATTGCTATTTACAGCTATGCCATCAGATAAACCGATAGAACCAGAAAATGATACATAGTTCTTTTCGTCCTGTATTGAGTGTTGAGATAAATCAGAAAGCAAGTGTTCCACTCTAAAATCTTGATACTGTTTTTGCTCTGCCAATGCAACACCATAGGCAAACTGAAAAACAATACAACCATATACAAGACAAAAAGCAGGGATAAGGAGGGCTTTTTTCCCTCCGCCAGAAACAAAAAGATTTTTATAAAGACTTATGCCCACCAAGGTAATGAGCATACTAAAACCAGTAAAAGCACGAGGAGAAAAAAGCGGTTTTGCAAAAACAAGATACGGTCCAAAGGATAAGAACAATGCCAAAAATCCCATGACAATTAAGAAAATAGCCGTAACTAATTTATTTTGGCGGGAAACCTTTATGCCTAACACCAAAGCCACAAGAATACTTATTGCCACAAAACCTTTAATCCATAATCCTCCAAAAGAAGGAATTGTATTTGAAAGATATGTTTTGAAATTTTGAGGCATAACACTCAAAGAAACAGTGGCAGAATAGGAGTCTGCCCCATTATTTATGGTATTCATAAATAAGAGCTTAAACAACAGCAATCCAAGTGCAAAGGAGAATACAGAAAGTCCTACAAAGGTAAAAATCTTCTGATACGATTCCTTCTTCAACCACAGAGAAGTAGCAAAGAAAATTGCCAACAGAATGTAAATGCTTGTTCCCGACTGGTAACTCATGCAACAGAGAATGAGACTGATGATGGAAATGAAGACAAAGGATTTTTTTTCCTTCTTGAACAGGAAGGGTGCCATAGGAAAGAAAGCAGCCAGAGCCATATAAGGAGAATCAAACCGATAGGATAAATTCTGGGCATTGAAGGGAGAAAGGAACAAGAGGGAACAAATCAACAAAGAGCCCACAGTTATATTTCCCTCAGTTACAAGCCACGCCAACAAAATAGTACTAAAGGAATACACAGCCAAGGAAATAAATTGAGTCAGCGGTACAATGTCTGGAAGATAAACATTATTATGCAACACAATCGACAAAAATTCTGACACATAGCGACTAAAGCCTATCCAAGAACGACTTCCATCAAAACTTCGCCACAAATCATCTGCATAATAAAAATCTGAATCAATGAGCTTGTAGAAACAAAGAAAATAAAAAGCAAAGGTTCCCACACTCATAATTACAAAGGAACGGGAACAAAGAAATTGAAGAAAGGGATGACTTTCCTGCTTTATCAAGCAGGCAAAATCATTCCCCTTTTTTGTGAGTCCCAAGAAGAAAACCAAGGCAATGACACATAATGCAATGGTGGAACAATGCTGAATAATTTCAATCCAACGGCCTGGATCACGCAACTCCCTTCCCATCAGTTGCTCTACAAAGCTAATAATGAGATTACAGGTAGGAGGCAAGGCCAAAACTACAAAACCTAGAAAACAAAGTGATAAAAAAACAATGGAAAGAGTTCTTCCTCGTTGTGTCATGATTTTTGCTCCTTGATAATATACGAAGGTCGTCCTTTTACTTCGGTATAGATTTTTGCTAGATATTGTCCCAGTACACCAGTACAAAAGAGCTGCAAGCCTCCTATAGTCAAAATAATGCATACTAAAGAAGGCCAACCAGCAGTTGGATCGCCAAAAACTGTTTTCCGCACAATAATGAATATAACTAAGCAAAAGGCTATAAATAAAGATACTATTCCTAAAGAACTGGCAAGCACTAAGGGTTTTGATGAAAAAGCAGTAATTCCGTCAATGGAATAGAGAAATAATGACCAAAAGGACCATTTTGTATTACCAGCAGCCCGTTCAATATTTTCGTATTCAAACCATTTGGTTTTGAAACCAACCCAAGGAAAGATCCCTTTGGAAAATCTAATTCTTTCAGGCATAGAAATAATAGCATCTACCATAGGCCGTGCCATAAGTCTAAAATCACGAGCACCATCCACAACTTCAATGTCAGTCATGGAACGCATAATTTTATAGAACTTTCTGGCAAAAAATGATCTAATGGGTGGTTCACCCTTTCTTGTAACACGCCGAGTACCAGCACAATCATAATTCCCCTTATCGGAAATAACAGCCTTAAGCATTTCTGGAATTAAACTGGGAGGATCTTGTAAGTCCACATCCATAGTTACAACATAATCTCCAGAACTTTCACGAAGCCCACATAGCAGGGCTGCTTCTTTTCCAAAATTCCTAGAAAAACTAAAATATTTTACCCGAGAATCCTTCTCTGCAAGGAGTTTTAACTGTTGGAGAGTTTCATCTTTTGAGCCATCATCAACAAAAATCAAGTCAAAATCATGAATTTGTTCTGTATTGAGTAAGCCATCCATTACAGGCAAAATAGCTTCATAAAATACAGGCAAAGCTTCTTCTTCGTTATAACAAGGAACAACAATAGAAAGTTTTATCTCATTCATTTTTCCTCCCTCATGTCTCACAAGCAGCCATAAACTTCTGGCAAATCTCGCCCCACTCTCGCCCCTTCAAATCAAACTGATACTGCTGGCTACCTTTTGCGAGAGCCTGCTGTATAGCTGTGATAAAATCCTCATAGCTATAGGTGACAGCAACGCCCACCTCCGTAAGCTTTGGAGTGTCGCAATAAGCCACAATGGGCTTACCGGCAGCCATGGCCTGATAATATTTGGCCGTGATTCCCAAGGGTCTATCCTTATAAAAATCGGTAACATAGGGTACCATCACCACGGAACAATTTGTTATCCAAGCAGGAACTTGATCTGGCTTGATTCCTGGCACGTAAGTCAGGTTTTCCACAGCTTCTACCTGATTCAAAACCTTATCAGCAGGGTAATTGGGACACACCACCACAAAGTTGCACTCTGGAAGCTTTTGGGCAGCCTCAAAGAGCAAGGGCCACTCCACTTCCCAGGCTCCTACATACAGCACCGTCTGTTTTTTTTCCAGCTGGGCTGGTACAGGATAGGATTTTTTGTAGGAAGCTAAGTCAATGCCATTGGACAAAACCTGATATCGCACCTTTTGGTCAAAGTCTGGAATAGATTTTTTGTATGATTCCACGCCTTCCTGATTCACAATGAGGGAAAGGTCTGCTGTCATCAAAATGTGACGTTCCAGTGCCTTTACCCGCTCTGGCACAGAGGTATATACCATGGGGTCAGAAGGTCGGTAAATAATGCGAGCCTGAGGAAAAAGACGGCGGATGAGGTCTACAAAAGCAACGCCTTCACAGGATTCAAACACAAAGCAATCAGCTCCTGCCAAGAATTTCTTTGCAAAGGAGCGGAAAGAACCAAGTGATTTTTTTAGCAGGAAATTCATGAGACCATCTGGCAAAAAACGGCCAGCAGCGTCGGGCAAACGCAAGGTGGGAAAGGTAACGTTCAGCACAGAGCCAGAGCCCACCTTGTACGAGATGCCTTTTTTCAAGGTTCGAATCACCTGGGGATTCAGCTGTTCACGCTTCATAAAATAACCGTAATAAGGGCGAGGAAAGCTAAAAAATACTGTTTCAATTCCAGCCAAGGCAGTGGCCTCTGCAAACTTATGAAAGCCCCCCTGCCGTTTGGTATCCCAGTTGTGAGTGGTGATAAACACAATCTTTTTCACAAGTACTCCTAATCTCGGCTATACAAATCTCGGCTGTACACCTTGGCAGCCACATCCTGCAGTTGCTCCGTCAGGCGATTAGCCAAGATTACGTCACAGTCAGCCTTAAATCGGTCCAAAGAAGGCTCCACTACACAGCCGTTAAACTCACCAGACTGCAAGGTAGGCTCATACACCACCACCTTAACACCCTTGGCCAACAATCGTTCAATAATGCCTTGTATGGCAGAAGAGCGGAAATTGTCTGAGCCAGCCTTCATGGTGAGGCGGAAGATACCTACAAGCCGAGGCTTTTTTGCAAGAATCATGGACGCAATGTGGTCCTTGCGGGTGTCGTTGGATTCCACAATGGCCGAAATCAAGTTTTCTGGCACATCATTAAAATTGGCCCGTAGCTGCTTGGTATCCTTGGGCAAGCAATAGCCTCCATAACCAAAGGAGGGATTGTTATACTGCCCACCAATCCGTGGGTCAAGACACACCCCGTCGATAATGGCCTTGGTGTCCAAGCCCCGCACCTCAGCATAGGTGTCCAGCTCGTTAAAATATGCCACCCGCAGGGCAAGATAAGTATTGGCAAAAAGCTTTACTGCCTCCGCCTCAGTACTGTCCATGAACAAGGTGGGAATATCTTTTTTCAAAGCCCCACCCTGCAAAAGAGCTGCAAATTGCTGAGCCTGAGGACCAGTATCTCCAACGATAATGCGAGATGGATATAAATTGTCGTACAAGGCCCGACCTTCTCGTAAGAATTCGGGGGAAAAGATGATTTTAAGCTGGGGAAAACGTTCCCGCATCCTGTGGGTGAATCCCACGGGAATAGTGGACTTGATGATTACCGTAGCACTAGGAGATAGCTCCTGTACTTGGGCTATCACGCTTTCTACAGAAGCAGTGTTAAAGAAGTTTTGTTCCGTGTCGTAGTCCGTGGGAGTAGCAACAATAACAAAGTCGCACTTGTTGTAGGCAAGATTCTTGTCCGTGGTGGCCACTAAGTCCAAATCCTTGTTTGCAAGATATTCCTGAATTTCTGCATCCACCAAGGGGGATTTTTTGCTATTAATCAAATCAACCTTATGCTGGTCTATGTCCAGTGCCACCACCCTGTTATGCTGAGCCAAAAGAATTGAATTAGAAAGCCCCACATATCCAGTGCCTACAACAGTAATATTCATTGCACAAACTCCTTCTACCATTTTACCCTATTTCCGCAGATGTGGAAAGAGAAGGATTTTCATTGACACCTTGCCACAATCAAATCAATCTAGTAAAATTACGATTAAAATAACATTCTAGTGTATTTTTAATCGTAAAGAGGCCTACCGATGTATATCCAGAGAACAATTCAGCAAGCACTAAAAGACCTTACAAAATCATTTCCCTGTGTCGTTGTCTATGGGCCACGGCAAGTAGGAAAGTCTACCACCATTAATTTCACCTTTGGAGGAGAATACCCACAAGTTACTCTAGATGATGTGGAAGACAGGGCTTTGGCTCAAAGTAATCCTCGTCTTTTCTTGGAAACCTATCAATGGCCACTGATTATTGATGAAATACAAAAAGCTCCTCTTTTGCTGGAAGAAATCAAGAAAATCATCGATTCTCAACGACTTCTCTGGCTCAAGGAAGGAAAGGAGCGACAGCTGATGTATATCCTTACTGGTTCAAATCGATTTGAGCTGCAGCAAGGCATTTCCGACTCTTTAGCAGGTCGCTGTGGCATCATCGAAATGGACTCATTCTCACAAGCTGAACGATACCAGCAAGTGGCTTCAGGTTTTTACCCTTCCATACAAGAGCTCCTTCAAAAAGAAGGGAAAAGCTCCATTTCCCATCGAACAAAATCCCAGATTTTTGAGGATATTTTCAATGGTGGAATGCCCGACATTTGCACTGGAGTCTCCCAGAGGGAATCCTACTTTAAATCTTATGTGGCCACTTACATAGAAAAAGATGTGCGGCAACTAATAGAAACAAGCAATGAACTGCAATTCAGAAACTTCATGTCAATTTTGGCCCTGCGTACTGCGCAGGAATTGCATTATGATGAAATTGCCAATTCTGTGGGAATCGACGTGCGCACCTGCAAGCGCTGGCTTTCCATTTTGGAAACCTCAGGCATTGTTTATTTGCTTCATCCCTATATGGCAAATGTTTCCAACAGAATCATCAAGGCTCCCAAGCTCTACTTTATGGATACAGGACTCTGTGCCTATCTGTGCCGTTGGCCTTCTGCAAAAATGCTGGAGGATTGTGCCATGAATAGCGCTTTTTTTGAAACCTATGTTGTCAGCGAACTGGTAAAGAATTTTCATGGATTCAATAGAGAAGCTAGGGAATATATCTTTTACTACCGAGACATAGACAGAAAAGAAATTGACATCCTGTACGTGGAGCAAAACAAAATCTTTCCAATAGAAATCAAACTGGCAGTACAACCAAAGAATCCCACCCGTCATTTTAAGGTCTTGTCAAAATATTCCATGGAAATACAGCCTGGCCTCATCATCACTCCCTGCGACAAAATCCGTCCCCTTTCTCCAGAAGCATACCTGTTGCCTGTCCACCTGTTATAAATCTGTGAACATGATGTACCCAACGGTGGATTTGCATTGATGGGACTCACCCACGATACTTTAGAGCAAATGGTTATACCACAATATTTTGACAGGAGGAAACCCATGGGACAGACTGCCACCACCAAGACTGCACAAGAAGCCGACCAAGAAATTGAACTGATTTGCACCATTATCCGCAACGGCTATCATTTAGGACTGAACAACCACAACAGACTGAGCCCTCGGGAACGGTTCCAGTTTGCCGTAAAGCTGGAAGAAATCTGCGCCATTGCAGAATGGATGTCTCGCTATGTGGAGGCGAGGTAGAGAGGAACAGACAACACAGCTATAACTTTTCTTCCAATACCTTGGTTTTAACAATAATAGATTCACGCTGAAGCTCGCCTGCAGATTTGTTCAACTCCTTCAACTTTTTATCTAATTTCTTGTAATTAATACCATTAAGTTGAGGAGAAGAAACTTTGGAACAGACAACACGAGCAAACCATTTTTTAGCAGAACACTTTGTTGATAAAATCGACATAGTTCCTGTAATTTGTTCAAAAGCATGGTCAATATCTGAACCTTTTAATTCCACCAAGAATATCTCTTCTAAAAAGTCTTCGTTTGAGACAACTGCCACAGCCCAATCACAGCGAACCTGCTCTTTGATAAGCCCTTCATCTACCTTTATTTTGTAGACACACTTTTCATTGGGGTTATGAGCAATATATTTAATCTTATTCTCTTCACAAATAATTTTAGAGCGACAATCACAACTTTCTACACAGTCAGCAGGAAAGATACTCATGAATTTTGAAACTCCAAATTACTGAGTTTTTCGTAATCGCTATTAATTTTAACAGAACAACCATCAAGGAAGTGAGCGTCAATCTGTTGAATCTCATGATCCTTGATTGAGCGAATCTTACCATCATCAATAGCATAGGCCCCCACATCCTCAAACAAAACATGCTGCTTACAGGAAATGATTGAGTCTGTTGCAATTCCCTTATGCATCAGTTCCCCAGCATAGATACAATTGTTCAAAGTTTCCAAAACATAGGGGCTATGGGTAGTAATAACCAATAGATTTTCTGGTGAACGATTGGTACATTCCATAAGATAATGCATTACATCCCGCTGAGCATTAGGAAAAAGATTTTGCTCTGGTTCTTCCACAATATTTACAAAGCAGCTGGTAATGGAAGCAAACAACTCATCCCCAATCCGAGCTATCTTTTCCTTATCACGCTCTGTAAGTTCTGGTACCGATTCTGTATCCCGTACCCCCTTGTATAATCCAGCAGACACAAAGGCTGACAAAAGGCCCACCAGGGAAAAACCTATTGCAGCACCGCCTTGAGCAACCAATCCTGCCAAAGTAGCAACGATGCCAGTTCCCATAGTAGCAACAAGCTCTGTATACTTTTGTTTGATTATGTCACGTTCATTTAAAGATAAAGTTTGTCGCCGATTATCGAAGGTTCCTATGGTCAGCTTAGAAAAGTAATCAGAAACTAATAGCAAAGGCAAGGCTGATTGAATTCCGCTGGCAGCCTGATGCAATTCCACCACACAATTCCATTGACTGTCTTGAATAAATGAGGTTCGACTTTTGGAATCATAACGATATTCATAAGAACCAAAAGGTAGTTTAAATCCCTTTTCACCCAATGCCAACCGTGATGCATCAAAATCAGACAACAAATCGAATAAGCTTCTCAATAGACCTGTTAAGGAAGCCGACATAGGCACTGCAGAGCAAAAATTCCGCTCGGCTGGAATATAAGATATCTTAGGCATACGGTAGGGAGCAGAAACACTTGCAACACAGGTAAACACACCATTTATATACGACAAATGAAATGATTTCCCCCAATACACCAGTTCCGTATCAGCAGAAAGGTAGGAAACTAAGGAGTGATAGGAAAGACAGGTCCTAAAGTCCTCCGTAGTAAAGGTTTCTGGAGAATAATCCCCCCGAGAAAAAGCCTTTTCCAACCACAGGAAGGTAGAAATAACCTTTGCAACAGCACTTTTTCCCGCCCCCTGAGGACCAATAAATACTGTAATTTTGTGGAGGGGGATAAACTCATCCTCCGTAAGTCCCTCGCCAATGGGCCCAAAATGCTTGATACGTATACGTGCCATGCCTCCATTATATGGAGTAAGAAACATTTACACAAGCGAGACGGCGGAGGTCTGTCACACCACTAACAAAAATACATTTTCTAGTAAAAATTTGCATTTTGAATTTTCGTGAATTATGCTTGAAATAAGGAGGTGAACATGGATAATTTAAAGCGGAGAGTTCCAGAAGACCCTACAAAAATCAATCTCAACCAACAATGGGAAGTTGAGTATTGGACAAAAAAACTGGGGATATCAGCAAGCAAACTTCGTGCAATAGTTGCAAAAGTTGGAATTTACGTTGCTGATGTAAAAAAAGAATTATCCAGACAATCTAGTCATTCTTTGGGACGATAACATGTTAACCAACCCACAAGTTATAAATACTATAGCTTGTGGGTTTATATCAGTGATTTATGAATTCATTAACACCACAGCAGTTATTTCCGACACCAACAATTTCTTCCTGCTGACGAACCTTCTGTGATTTCTTGTTGGGCCGCTCAAAGAGGTCTGCCATCCCAGCAATTGCTAGGCTTTTCCACTGCGAAATCTGATTCGGATGCACCCCATGCTTTGCGGCAATTTCCTGAATCGTGGACTCCTCCCGTAGTGCCTCAAGCACAACCTTTGCCTTGAAATCCTTGCTGAACGTCTGTCGTTTTTTTCCCATTTGTAAACCGCCTTGCTTTTTCTTTCGGCTATTTACACCTTAATCCCTCTCCTTTTATTGTGTGGTTTTCTACACGCATTATACTCCTCATCACCTTTCTACACCAGCAAAGGTGATGAAGTGGAATTAATTCAGCTTAATCCACGTGCCCCATTCTACATCAATCTTATCATCGTTAAACTTTATCATTCCAGCATCAGGGGTAAAGGTCATTTCTCCAAAATAAACTTCGTCTTGCAAATAATAAAAATCCACTCGGACGTATTCGTAATTTTGAGACATTTTCTTTGCTAAAATTAACATTTGATCTAATTTTTGGGGTATAGGAAAATCTTTGTCATAAAGTTTATCACCATTAAAACCTATAGTTGTTTTCTCCCAAGACGTGGTGTAAATAGCAGAGAAATATTCATGAGAATTAAATATACGATCCCCTATTAACTCAATAAATTTGGGTTTTCCATGGAAACAATGGAATTTGTAATCATGAAGATTACCATCCGTTTCTTCTATAAATTTCTCTGCAATAATTCTTGGTTTGATATATTTATAGTGAAGCTCAAACATCCCTGTTACCATAGAAAAGTCTAAGGCCAACCACTCATTTAATTTTTTTCTTGTTTTCTTAATATCAAGCAATGACTTATCTTTTACTATTATGTTCATGGCAGAACCATGAGTACATTTTAAAACAAACTTTTGAGGTAATGCATCAAAATCTATATCTTCAGCCCGTTCCCACACCCCAAGCTGTGGAATAATTTTAATACTAAGAGAGCCGTACTGCTGTTCAATAATTTTTGGAGCTTCATATTTATCTGATAATAGAGCCTTCTGCTCTGTGGAATCATTAAATTTTAACCATTGAAGTTTTTCTGTAAAAGTTTTTGGATTATCTAAATTAGGCTTTTTACCTATGAGATTTTCATAAAAATCAGACAATTCACTCTTTTGCTGCTGGATAGACAAGGAGCTATAATAACGCTGTCTTTGCTTTAACATCCAAAAAGGTGTTTCTTTAATGATATCAAGTTTTTCAAGAATGAGAAAAAATGTATACAAAACTCCGAATTTACGCATGGTATTAATTATTTTATTCACGGTCTACTTCCATTTGAATCAAATATAAATTACACTGAATATTGAATCATTATAGCACAAGGAAGTATTTTTTTCTATGAAGCAAATTGCTATTCTAACTAACTCCGTTTTTACCTGTGGTGGAGAACAAAGAGTGGTGTGTATTCTTGCAAATGCTCTTTCAGAATATAACCAAGTAACAATTTATACAGAAGATTCTCCATCCAATCAAGATAATCCATACAACCTTTCTTCTGCTATACAGATTGAATATTTTCATCCATTCGCAACAAACCTTATAATCAAAGGATTTCGATTTCTCTTTAAACTACCTGGATTTAAAATCCTGAGAAATTATCCTTGGACATGGAAACTAACCCACTACAACAAGAAGCTTGTGTACCGATTACGAGATTCATTACAAGGTAAATATAATACCATCATTGCAGTGTCAGATAGATTTAGTCTTTTATTAGGATTTGCAAAACAAGCAGGCTTACAGGCTCAGACCATTGCATGGGAACACAATTCTTTTGAGTCTTACTTTAGAACAAAAAATCATCGTCTTTGGAAGCAAGAGAGCCTTTTTATTACAGCGGCAAAAGGCTTTACTCATTGTGTCGTGTTAAATGAAGACTATGCAGAAAAATACAAAAAACACCTTGGAATAGATTGCAAGGTAATTTACAATCCAAAGAGTTTTGTGTCCTTAGAAAAAGCCCCATTACAAAATAAAAAAATCATTTGTTGTTGTGTTCTTGATATAGAACCCAAGGGCTTAGATCTATTAATTGAATCATTTGATTTGTTTGTAAAAAATAATAAGGATTGGAAACTCTGTATTGTAGGAGACGGAACAGACAGGCAGAAATTGGAGCAACTTGTCAAAGAAAAGAATTTACAAGCCCATATAGAATTCCTTGGATATAGAAAGGATATTCGTGAATTATTGTTAGATTCTTCTATATTTGTATTACCTTCACGCTGGGAAGGCTTTCCTATGTCTTTAACAGAAGCCTATGAATGTGGCTTACCAACAGTGGCATTTGATATCCCTGCACTTATTCCCTTTAAGAGAAATGAGGCATGCATAGTTTGCCTCCCCTTCGATGTACAAGAATATGCAAATGCATTGTTAAAGCTGGCAGACAACATTGAATTGAGACAAAGCTATGCATCAAAAGCAGGTCAATTTGCCAATCAAATATCCATAGAAAATATCACTCAGCAGTGGCTTGAGATTTTATGAGGAAGATAAATTTTCCTTCAAGGTTCTGGATATCTTATTAAAATCAACGGTATACTCTATTGAGGATTTTTGCAAAAGCTTAAAATTAATAAGAATAGTTTTCACAATAAATTTAAGCTTTTTCATTCCTACATATTTGTACTGAATTTTATAACTCAAATTTGGAGTTATTTTTGCAACATAACTCCATACCTCTTTAAGTGGATGGAAACACTCTTTATGCCAAGGCTTTTCTAAATCACAATAGTGAATTATACAGATCTTATCTGTTGCTGTGGTTACATCAGATGTAAGTTTCTGAGAAAAACCAAAACCTTTTTCATAAAAAATACGTTGGAAATTATATCGGATAGAAAGATATAATAAGTTACCTGACAAAATATAATTCAATGCATCTTGATCATGCTTTTTGCATCTATTTGGATAGTCTTGTATAAATGCCAAAGTTTTATTTTGGATATCATGGGTTCTCCAATAACTTAAATTAATAAGCATAAAGCCTGCATTAAAATAACCTTCTTTTACATTTAACTGTAGTCTCTTAAATTCCTGTTCGTTATCATAGTGGATACAAGGTACAACAGCAGCCCCATAGTTTTCTAAATCAATATCCCACAACTCAGATAGACTATCCACCACAAGCATATCGCCATCTAAATACAAGACTCGTTCAACCGTTGAAGGCAATATAGTTGGAAGTAATATTCTGTAATATGTGGCGATATTAACATAATCACCTTTGCGGATGGGGCAAGAAGCCAAAAGATTCTCGTCTATTTCGTAAAAATGAAAAGTAAATAATTCCTTAGAAACAACATCTTGCAAGAGTTTCTTTAATGATTCTTTTTCTCCTTCACCAGAAAACACAATATGGATTACAAAATGCTCCTTTGGATTAGAAATCTCAATAGATTTTAATAAAACCAAAATTGGGTTAATAAAAAAACGATCGAAACAAAGAACAATATCTTTTGTCATAATGATGACTCCTTAGAAGAAGGTATAACTATAATCTATCATAATAATCATATTATGTAAAATCACATCAAATCGTATTGAGATGATCTTAAGAGTATGATAACATCTCTATATGCCATCGGTATCCCCTTTAGTCTCAATTATTCTTCCTGTATATAATGCTAGTAAATTTTTACCACGTTGTATTGACTCTGTTCTCAAACAAACTCTGACAGATTTCGAATTGATAATCATTGATGATGGTTCTACAGACGATTCAAGCAAAATATGCAAAAGCTATGCAGACAAAGATGCTCGTATCCGTTTTATCAGTCAAGAAAATAAAGGTGTAAGTGCAGCTAGAAATAAGGCATTATCCTTAGCAACAGGAGAATTTATAGGATTTATAGATAGTGATGACTGGATTGATGACAAAATGTTTCAAACATTATATAACAATGCAATCCAAAATAACGTAAACATTTCTATTTGTAATTTATACTTTTCTACTGATACCCAAAACATACAAATGCAAACTTTACCGTATTTTGGACTCTTATCAAAGAAATTGTCCTATAAAATGCTTTTTAATGAAAATGGATTTGGAGGATATTCCTGGACAAAATTAATTAAGAGAGAAATAATTACCACTAATAATATTATTTATGATATACAAGTAAAATATTGTGAAGACTTTTTATTTTTTTTTGACTTATTCAAAATTGTTGATAAAGTATTTTATGATCCAACACCTCTTTATTTTTATTATAGAAATCCTGATTCAGTCACCCAACAAGAAGGCATCACTCCAGCAGCCAAAACAGCAATAACGGGAGTCCAAAAATATATTAAAAAAGAAAAAAATTTGAAAATGAAAATTCATCTTAGAGCCTACCTTGTTTTAAGAGCATTGGGTTTTATAGATCAAACTCCAATAGACAGTGAATCTCCTGAAAAAACAAACTTACAACAAATTTGTAAACAAAATGCTTTTTTCTTTTTCTTAGACACCTATCAGCATCTCGGACGAAAAAAATCCTTTTTTCCCATTTTGTATCCCAAGTTCTATAATTTTATTAAAAAAATCATTCCTTAAAAATCGCAACATCTAATGCTAATTTCCAAAAACTTTAATAGGAAAATTAGTGAATTGAAAATAAATAAGTTTTATAAACTCTCGATTAGTTATCAACTTCATTTTCTTAATTTTCAATAAAGTTTGTTTTATTTTATCTCTCCATAAATTACCTCTTAATTAAGTCCCAAAGAGATTGTCGAGTATACTTAAAAACAAGGGGATTAAGCCAAAGAGTTATCGTAAATAACTTAATCAAAAATGCTTTTGAATAAGAAATATTTTTTCGCAAAAAATAAATACAAGAAATTCTTTTCCACCTTGCAGAAAATTTCACAATTCCTTCAAAAGGTTGATTATCCGAAGTTATTGAAGATTGTTCTTCTAAATGAATAATTTCAGGTCCATCTATCAACAACCTTTTTTTTTCAGCTAACATCAACTGAAACTGTAAATCTGTTTCTTCAGTATATAGCCATATTTTTTCATCATAATAGGCATATTTATCATTCATTAAAAATAAATCAGCTCCAAAAATATAGTCAACATCTCCTACTTTCTTTAAATACACTTTCTTATTTTCAGAAGGGATGGCAATATGCTTCCCGATCAATCCTAAAATAAAAATTTTTAATAAGCCATAATTCATTCTTATAGTATCAATAAGTATAGAGTGAGGTTCAGGAAATCCTGCCCACGATCCCGTTACATTACCATCTTTATCCAACAAATTACATCCCAAAGCACCAATGCTATCTTTCTCTGGAGAATTTTCCCAATAATCATAAAACATCTTTACAGCATTGTTCAAAAGAACAGTATCGCTATTAAGATAAAAGATGTACTTTCCTTTAGCAATAGCAAGTCCACGATTGTTTGCAGTACCAAAACCTAGATTAGCATTATTTTCTATGAGAACTACCTGTGGAAACTCTTGTTTTAACATCTCAATGGAGCCATCTACAGAACCATTGTCAGAGACAATAACTTCAAAATTAATTTCTGTAGTATGCTTATAAATGGAAATCAAGCAATTTTTGAGCAAGTCTCTAGTATTGTAATTAACAATGATTATTGATACGTCCATGTGACTTACCTTACCACAAAAAATTGACTTTGGCAAATGGCTTGCATTAAGGTTCCCTTTACAGATACAACAACTGGTATGGCAGAATAGTTGAAGTAATCTGCCAATTATTTTAGTAGGATTGAACAAAAATAAATCAACAGGTATAATATCCGTAATTTTTTTACGGATATTTGACAATTATATAATATAATTATACTAGAGGTGAACCGTGTTAAAATCTTTTACAGTGAGTAATTTTAGAGCCTTTGAAAATGCTATAACGATAGATTTTTCTGCAACAGCAAACTATGAATTTAACAAAGAAGCTGTTAAAGATGGCATCGTAAAAACTGGAATTATGTATGGTAAGAACGCCAGTGGAAAATCTTCTCTTGGTCTGGCCATCTTTGATATTGTAGCGAATCTAACTGATAATTTTGTGAATCATGGTAACTATGTAAATTATTCAAATAGGAAAACAAAAGATTTAAGAGTAACGTTTGAATATAAATTTGAATTTGACAATATTGAAATAATTTATTCATATTCAAAAGTAGATATCAGAACAATCATGTCTGAAAAACTTTCAATTGGAGGCAGAACTCTTATTGAATATGATAAAACTGTGAACGAAGACTCTATAATAATTGCATTTACTGGTGCAGAACATGTAAACATAGAACTCAGAAAATTAAATTTCTCAGCATTGAAATTCATAAAATCTAATGTGATTCTTGCTGAAAATGAAGAGAATGCAACCTTTAATAAATTCTATACATTCATAAATAAAATGCTTTTATTTTGGTCATTAGAAACGAGAGAATTTATAGGTTATACGCCGGTTTCTGGCAGTCCAATTTTAGACACCATCATAAAAAGGAATCATTTTGCAGATTTGCAGAAATTCTTCCAAGAAGCAGGTTTTGAAGATGAATTAGCACACAGCCTCATAAATGGTTCTGAAAAACTACTCATAAAGTATTCTGAAAATGAGTCAATAGATTTTGGCTTAGCTTGTTCCTCTGGCATGAGTTCTTTGCTTCTTCTGTATTATTGGTTGGAAGATGTTTCAGATCCAGAATTTTGTCCATCATTTATCTTTATTGATGAATTTGATGCATTCTATCACTATGAACTTTCATATTTTATTATAGAAAAATTAAAATCTTATAACTGTCAGGTTTTGCTCACAACACATAACACTTCAATTTTTACAAATGATTTGCTTCGCCCAGACTGCTATTTCATCTGTTCAAAAGATAAAATTGAAAATGCCCATAACGCAACAGTAAAAGAGTTAAGATTTGGACATAATCTCGAAAAACTTTATCGTGGAGGGACATTCAGCAAATGATACTTTTTATCTTTGAAGGCAAAAAAGCTGAACCTCGTTTGTACAAAACATTAAAAGAACTCTTCCACTTAGAAATACATGAAGAAGAGATTCTCCATTACTATTGTAGCAATATTTTTTCGCTCTATAACACCATCAAATCCTATGGATTTTTCGATGGTTCGATCGATCTTATCAATATTTTAAAAGAGGAAGCTACTAAGCATGGAGAAACAAAAACTGATTTAAATAAAATAAGGTATTCTTATGAAGTTTCTGAAATCTTTTTGTTTTTTGACTATGATATTTGTAAGCAAGATGAAAAAAATAAATTGACAATAGAAGAGCAGAACCAAATAATTCTTGAACTATTTGATTATTTCGAAAATGGAAGCATTGATTCTGAACGGTATGGAATAAAATTGTACATCAATTATCCAATGATTGAGTCTTACAGATTTTTCAAGACGGAACTTCCTGATGAAAATTTTAAAGATTATACGTTCGATTTGTTGAGTAAAAAAAGTTTTAAACAAATTGTACATGATGAATCGTTCTATCAAAATCTTAAATATTTATGTTTCGATTTAAATAAATCTGGAGAAATATGTGATATAGATGATGAAAAACGAATCAAAACAATACAACAGAACTGGTTCCATCTCAATGAATTGAATATAAAAAAAGCTCATTTTATTTGTGCAGAAAACTATTCACTTCCTTCAAATAAAGAACTTATAAACCAGAAAACACTTTTTAACAAGCAGATAGAAAAATATGTAAATCCAAAGCACCAAGTTGCAATTTTAAATGCATTTCCTCTATTTTATTTTGAATACTTCGACGAAAATAAAATTAGGAAAATCTAATAAAGATAAATTTATAGCTTTTCCAAGAATTTAAACCACAAACACTCATTGATACTATTAACTGAGCCTTATAAGTTGGTAAAACAAAACTAAACAGAGGTTCTTGTCTTGACATACACCCACCTTACCACAAAAATTTAACTTTGGCAAATTGAAGATAAATGAATAATACACGAACAAAAACTCAGCCCAAAATCTTATATTTCATAAGTCCAAGCAATCGCTTGGTAATGCGCAAGGTTTTTCTGAAAAAGTTTTTATCCAGATACATGGCATCGTGATATTTCACGAAGAAACAGAAGGTGAACCAGTCCTTGTCTTTCATGTGTTCAAAATATTTTTTGGTGTCCTCGATAAAGCGGCTCTTTTCCGGAGGCAATGCAAATGAATGCAGCACAACATCCTGCAACACACTATGTTTATCACACCAACAGATATGATTAGCCTGCTCGTCAGAAGAAAGTGTAGTGACCAGTTGCTGACTAAAATGAGGTCTCTTAGTATTGACAGTAACTTGCCTGCCATGCTGCCGATAGCGCAGAGAACAGACATCAAGATACACAATCCCATTTCCATTGATTGCATTCAAGGCATACCAATAGTCATGGAGTCCAATCCCCATGAACTTTTCTGGCACTGGAGCAACGGATTTCAAAAAGGATGCTGGCGCTAAAATTGTTGCCCCCTGCACAAAATTATGAAAACATAAATGCTTAAAAAGCATTTCCTGATCATTTGGAATAGAATGACATTCGAGACTGTCCTTTAATGTATAGCCCAAGGACTCTCCGTCCTCGTCAACCAGCAAGCTATTGGTGCAGAGAAGGTCATATCCTTCTATATTCTTGACAGATTCTTCAAGTTTCCATGGCTCCCAAATATCATCTTGGTCTGACAAAGCGATAAAATCTCCTGTACAAAGGGAGACAGCCTGCTCGAAATTCTTGATGAATCCCAGATTCCTTTCATTCCGTCTTAGCTTGATGCGGCTATCCCTTCGCCCATACTCCTCCAAAATACCGAAAGTCCCATCTGTGGAACAGTCATCACATATCACTATTTCCAAATTCTGATAGGTTTGATTCAGAATCGAATCAATTTGTTCCCGCAGGTATTTTTCACCGTTATAGGTTGTCATGGCAACTGAAATAAGGGGAATATGTTCAAAAATAGTATCCGTCTTCATCTTACGCCACCTTTCCTAGATGGGATGAAGCAGATTCAATTACATGGCATGAAGGATATGAGATTATTACATTATATTTATACCCCCCCCCCTCATGCATAGATAGATATATTTAAACATTTTGCGAACCTTGGAAAGTTGCCCATAAAACACTCTATGACAAAATGATTTCATCTTATACTCAAACACAAACCGTTTCCCAAATAACTTAATCATTCTAGAATAGAACGGATTTGTTACTTCTAGCCAATTAGCAATAAATGCTCGTGTTAAGAAAAAAAATATTTCCTTTTTCTCCCTAACGGAAACGTTATACCTTGAAAAGTAATCAACGATAGTTTCAGTCATAAATAATTTATCTTTATTTCTTTTCTCTTCTTCTATTTCTGAGCTTTTTCTACAGATAGAATGTGGATTGAAGAAATAATTATATGATACTGCATCATCTGTAGCTAACTTCTTCGAGAAGAAAGCCAATTGTAGGAGAACAATATTATCCTCAAAATAACGGCCTTTTATAAAAGATATTTCGTTCTCCTCAAATAATCTTTTTTTTATTAATTTATCACAAACACTTCCATTTCGGAACAATCTGACCTTTTCATGAAATTTATCAACTACTTGGTTCTTATTCTTATTAATCCAGATTTTATTTTGATTCATAGATTTCATGCATGCAAAAACAATGTCTACATTATAACTATAAATCTTTGTGACCATAGACTCATAATAATAACCATCTATCCAATCATCGCTATCTATAAAGCTAACATATTCTCCCCGTGCGCATTTTAAACCTCTGTTTCGAGCTTCTGAAAGACCTTGATTTTCCTGAGAAATTATATTAATCCTTGAATCTCTAGCTGCATATTCTTCCAAAATAAACAAGGATTTATCAGTACTACCATCATTAACACAAATAATTTCGAGGTTTTCATATGTTTGGTTTATTATAGAGTCAAGGCAACGCCTTAAATATTTCTCAACGTTGTATACAGGGACAATAACACTAATTAAGAAGTTTTCCAAACTATACTCCTTGTATTTACCTGAACTGCCAATAAACATGCCCAAACTAAACACACAATAACTACAATGAGTCTAATTATAAATTCTACTCAAGCCAATTATAATTTTTATAAATATGAGTAATTTCACTACATCAGAAACTTCTTTCCAGCAAAGATTTGTCAAAATAAATCATCTTAACTAAGATTAGTATCTTCTGATTTTATTACGTAATACTACATACAATTTATAAAGCCCAAGTATTTTTAATACCTTTTTTATAGCACGCTTAATTAAGCTAACTAATTTTATCCAAATTGGATGTATAACATAGGAAAAAAAAGATATATATGGAAATCCTGGATACTGAATATCAAAATAAGTACAAAATTTTTTATTTGGATACAAGAAAAAAGGACCATTCCAAGGTTGTTCTTTATCATTTACAATAGATTTATGAGTATCAATATATACTACATTAAAATTCCGAATTTTATTTATAGCAGCTTGATAACCATTCTGGTATTTTGCCTTTCTAAGTATAACTAAAGTTGCAGCCTCCCTTAAAAAAACCGCATTATGACTTATTGAACCATCGGTAGCTACAAAAACAGAACAACCTTTTAACAAAGCTATCTGGTCTTCCAATGTTAATTTTTCTGGACTATAAATTTTATAACCAATACGTTCTAGTAATGTTTCTATTTTCTTTTCACCATCCCCATAATCTCTTTTATTTTTAAGTGCACTTCGAGTAAAATAAATTTTATCTTCTTTTGCAGGTTCAATACCTTCACAGATTTTATCAATAAGGGCAATATATTCTTTTGTATATTGCCGTTGTTTCATAATACTATTCAACTTAAAACACTGGTCTGGAAGAATAATACTTTTAAATTGAGTAACAGTCTTTACTGTTATTATTTTATCTCTTGTAATACCTATTTTATTTAAAATCTTACACAAATTTTCAGGTAAATTAGTTGGATCATTAGAGTGTGTTAGATAGACAAAATCATAATCTTGTAAATAATTATATTTGTTATCTAGCATAAACCACAAATGTTTTAAATTATCAGTAATACAATGTCCCCAGATAGAGTGAAACAATCCTATGTACACAACAGTTTTATCTACATATTCAACTTGGTTTACATCAAAAGGATAGGATTTGCCAGCCGTACAATGTATAAATGATTCATCTATATATTTTAAATCACCAGTTAATACCCCCCCCCCTACCACTATTAAATGGTAACATATAACCCATAGGGATTTCTTGAATCCCGAGTTGGGCATCTGTTAGATATTCCATATTTGTAGCTAGATTCGTTTTTTCTAGCATATCATCATCAACATACTCGAAATTAAACATTGTTTATCTCCTTCATATAAATAACTTTTTACTTCGTTCTCCTACTTTTGCTAAACAATTCGCACCACTTTCTTTCAAACAATACCTTAAATAATAGGGGGGAGCGAACCAATAACAATTTCAATCTGATTTTACACGTTTTTACCGAATCGGGAATTAATTTTCCATACTTAATAATATTGTCTCTATTCCTTTCTATGTTCGCCTTAGAAAACAAACCAATAATCCTACGTTCTTCATCCAGAGCTTGTTTCATAGCGTAATATTGAATAAGTCTCTCACCTTCATAATATTTTTGTGCAAAAAAAAGCTGTATATCTTCAGTACTTTTTACAAATGCAGCTCGTTTTTGGGGATCTTGACTATGACTGGCACTCTCTTCCAATACACGATAGACACTAGTAACATGATTAAAAAACTTTATCTTGCTTTCATGGGCAAAATATAACCACAAAGGATAATCTCCCATTAACCATCCTCTGGTACCAGGCTGGACCTCTTGCCAATATCTATCAAGTAAATCTCTACTGTATACAGTAGTCAAAGTGGGAACTCTATTACCATTCAAAAGCAAGTCATCAAATCCATTAAAAGAATAACCAGAGCTCCCTTTACGAAAACGTCGCTCTTTTTGAATATATACTTTAGCTTGTGTATAACACATTCCATACTCAGAATTCTTTTCTAAAAAATCTACCTGCATTTGGAGCTTGTTTTCATCAATCCAATAATCATCTCCTTCACATGAGGACATATATTTACCTTTACAGGCGGCATTCATGATTCGGCCAATTGAACCATCTCGCTTGGAATACTGATTCTCAGTTTGATAAATTGGCTTTATGATATGAGGATACTTCTTCTCATACTCACGAATTATATCTGCTGTCTTATCCGGAGATGCATCATCATGAACAATAACTTCAAAGGGAAAGTTTGTCTTTTGCATCAAAAAGCCATCTAAGGCTTGAGCAATATATGGTTCATGGTTATAGGTAATACAACGAACGGAAACAAGAGGCTGGTTTATATCCCCCTGCCAATCTCTCATTATTTGTTCTTCTGTTCTGTTAATCACTATTACACCCCTTTTGTTTCTTAGAAATTGATGTTTTCATTTTACTAACATCCGAAGGGTTATCTAAAATACATACACCAAGTACTATCATCATTACACCAATCAAAAGCGCTTCAACATTGTAAGTCATATATCTTACTGAGACCATAGGAACATTTACATCTCCCATCCAATTTCTCATTATCTCTTCTTCTGTTCGATTAATCATAAATTTAATTCTTTCATCTGTTTAGAATTTAGTCTTCCCAAAATTACAATCCTTGCATTATTCAATCATCATAACAATCTATTTTACAATTCGATTTATAAATAAGGTAACCATTACGGTCGTAATTTCCAGTAGCATCCATTAGTTCATAACTTTTTATGTTTTTCTTAACTAACCAAGGTTTATTATTAGCATATTTAAAAAAATTTAAACGATCTTTTGTTTGGTTACATAAAAAATATATGCCAGAATAATATAATGATGACATCATTTCAAATGGTTTGAAATCGTTTAAAGCAACTTCTATCATTGCCTTTATATAATCATATCCAGTACTCAACTCCACTAAACAAGACGATATCTCATCTCCACCTCCACGTGGATTAACTTCTATTAGATAAACATTACTATTATAATCTATCTTCATCTCTATATGTGCTGCACCATTCTCAAAACCAACTCTTTTTAAAATTTCCTCTACTATCTTCGCGATTTTATCTTTAAGATCTGAAGATAAACTAGCTGGTTGATGATGTGCTAACTCAACAAAATGGGGCGGTCCACTATTTTCTTTTTCTGTGATCTGAACCAAATAGTGCTTTCCTTTGAAGGATATCGTTTCAACAGAAAATTCACGTCCGGATATATACTCTTCAATTATAATATCTTCTGTAAATTGTTTCGTGTATTCTATTACCTGTTGAAAGTTTTCGGTATTGTTTACAAAATACACTCCTTTTTTAGCAGCACCTGTGACAGGTTTTACTACGCACGGATAAAAAGGAGGAAAAGAACCATCATATTTTAGAAAACGAACCTGTTTTAAATTAGATATATTTAAAGTTTCATTTCGAACATAATATTTGTCTTTTATCAGAAGAATATTTTTTGCTGAATTCCCAACTAAATTTAACTGCTCTGATAAAAATGCAACTATTTCAGCCAAATAATCTGAGGCATTTGATACAACTCCGTCAACATTCTCTTCACGGCATATCTCTAAAATCCTGTCCTTTTCTGAAACAGAAATTGGGTAAAATTTATCAACATAGTTGCGACAAATAGCTCCTTCTTCCCAGGCAAAACAAATTGTTTTAAGTCCCATTTCTTTTGCTTTTAAACAAAGAGGTAATTGTCCATAAGATGCACCTATAATCGCTATTTTCATATTAATCAAACATTGAATCAAACGTTTCTTTTATGCCTTCTCTATCAGCATATTCACTTAAAAATTGTCCCCAATTTCCCTCTATAAGAACCCATCCCTTTTTAGACAAAGCAAAATCCCATCCAACATAAGGATAATTAGGCATTTCTGTTCTATGTATTTTCTCAGTTAAAGAAATAAGCTCTTCCCATTTAGGTATCTGAAATCCTTTAAAGGTAATATTACTATCTGGATGTTTTTCATAAAAAATACCTTTCATATCAACTCCGTCTGTTGTTATAATTCCATCTCGTTCATCAATAACGGCCAAAATCCCACCAGAGTTGGCATTATCAACAATACCCCCCCCCTACCAACTCTGAAAACAGGTTTTAGAATAAAAAAACCATTTCGATTAATAAATGAATTAACTCTTACTGTATTCAGAGACTCTGGATGCCATTGTGAAATAGTAGCATCAGCAATAATTAATTCTTCACATATCCACATACCATCATCACATAATAATGAAAATAATTGATCGACAGGTTGTTTGTCTATATCATATCTTCTTATCCCTTTTCCGCATTGTCCATTTAATGGTTTTGCTATAAACAAAGGGTGATTTGAAACAAAAGACTTAAATACAGCAAAATCGCTCTTATTCTTAATAATACAAACATCCCTCTTAAAATAGGAGTTAAATTTTTCATAAAACATTGCCTTATCTTCTAAAATATCAAAATTATATCCCATACCTACTTTTTTTATCATCATTAAATCTTTATGTTTTAAGGATAAAAAGGATTTTCTTCGTTTATGTTTACAGTTAGGAAAATCAAATAAAAAATATTCAGAAGGAATTACTTCATATCTTAAGTATGACAAAATAATGTCTATCATTAATTTATTCTTGTATCTAGGATTAGACAAAAGTGTATCAGATACAAATAAATTCATTTGTTTATCTATTGCCTCCGACATAATTTCGTTTCCCCAGATTTCGAGTCTTAAATACCGATATTTAAATATATTTACAAAAAGATAATTTAAATATGGTATTTTAATTAATTTCTGTTCACATACTGAAAATAAACTCATACTAACCCCTACCTAAAATCTATAGTAATCCTCTTCCTTTCCCCATAATCTAGAAAAAAGGCATTTTTCCATATCATCCTTAAATCGAATCAAATAATCCTTCCATGTATATTTAGGCTCGTATCCTAATTCTTGAACTGTTTTCCTAATATCTAAGACAAACTGCTGTGCTGATGGTTTTTCTGGACAATAGATTATTTCTGATTTACTATGTATAGGGTTAAAAATCTCAGCAATACCTTCAATTCTTTCCTTTAAAGTACTCCCTCCACTTCCTATGTTATAAATTCCACCATCAACAGATGCTATCAAAGTTTTTTCAATTATTTGTAAAAAATCATACACGCAACACGTCTCTAACAACCTGTTAGGATCACCCCAAATTTCTAGGGGCTCTCCTTTAATAGCCCTATATATTAAAAACCTATCAGAAACTAAGACTTTTTTTCCATCAGTAAAGGTATATGGGTTTGGATGATAAGTATATACTCTAGACAAACGCAATATAAAACGTTTTAAACCATAAACTTCATAATAATGTTCAATCAAATCAACTGCTGCATTTTTTGCAATTACATACACGGCATGGTCACCTTTCAATGGAGCTAACCGCCTAGAATCTGCCGGAATTGGTACTTTAGTTCCAAATAAATAACTTATATCAAATAATGATTGAGGATAGACAATTCTATCTGCACCAACTGATTTCGTATATTCAAGTACATTATGAGTACCGCATACTATAGTTTTAAAATACAAGTCGGCATTATATCCTTCCATAGAAGCAGGTAAGGCTCCTGCAAAATTTAATACAGCAAAAATATCTTTTTGAGGTAGAATAGAAAAAGTATCATAATCACTTATATCCACAGAATAATAAGGTATTTCAAGTTCTTGAAAAAAATCATTATCATTTTTTCTATGTCCGGCAGCAACAACATCATACCCAATTTTTTTCAAATGAACAGCTATGTGAGTCCCTAATGTTCCAGTTGCTCCAAAAACAATAATTCTTTTCATTCCAATCTCCCAATATAAACAAATTTAATACAGATAAACATTAGTTAACCTACAATATAGTAAACTAAGAAAAAACAAATTCTCTACACTAATTCATAATTGTCAAGCATTTCATTTATCTGTTCTTTCGAACAAAACATCATCATATCCAATATAGAAAGCCCTGGTACAAAATCATTTTTAAGCTGTTTATACGGAGTTATATTTGTCTTTAAAAAGGATAATTTGATCCCATTCTCTTGAAAATCCTGCTTATTGTAAAGTTCTTGACCACCGATTGCATTATAATATTCATCAGCCTCTAATAATTTGCAGATATGAATAACCTTCTCTTGGCCTTTTAAATTATCATCCTTTTCAATCTCTGATGACAAAATAATTTCCGTTTCAAAACCAAGATATTCTGCAATACTTTTTATACTATTAAAAAGAAACACACCTAAATTCTTACTATCAAAGGAAGTTATACGCTCCACAAGTTCTTGGCAATCCTTATAAAAAGGAGCTTTTGCATAGTTGATTTGCAGCATTTTCTTAAAAGATGAAAAATCATCCTTTATTTCTATTTCATTGATTTTTTTATAGGAACTGGCTCCATTCAGTTGAATTGTAAACAATTTTTTTTGTCCATTTATTAAAAAATTGTTTCTATTAATCCAGCCACCCTTGATATAGTTCACATCATCGTACACAACATAGTTATCAACAGCCTTTATCAACTGCCAATAACCTATATAGGAGAAAAAATAAGGTTGCATTATTCCGAGCTTCATCCTCTCACCCCCTCAATAACACATTACTTACAAGTCGGAATTTCATCCAATCTGAATGAGTCTATTATATCCTGCACAATTCGTGGAGAAACATCCGCTTGTCTTAATTTCTGAAGAATCTCCTGGAGTTTGTACAATCCTACATTGCCCTTTGTTTCTGGCTGGAATCTACTGATAAAAGCATCTTCTGTAAAAGAATCTTCCAATTCATCAAGACACAACAAGCAGTCCCTGTCAAAACAAGAATTATCTGCTTTGAATTCCACACAAACAGAAGCTTTATTAATTCTGTATTTTTCTAGTTGGGTCGTCGTAGTACACAAAAAGATATTTCGAGGATTTTCAGCAAAATGACATCTACCCAAAAATACAAACCACCGGCATTTTTTATCGGTTCCTGTAAAAGAATAAGGCTGAGTCACTCTCAAAACATCTCCAACCTTATACATCCATTAGTTCCTTGTATTTGATAAAGTTTAATTCAACAAGTGTCATCTGAGATTCAGTTTTATCATCTAAATCGTCAAATTCCTCAGCGTAACTCATTGTGGAATTTTTTTTCCTGTCGTATGCAATCTGCCAAGCTTTAATTTCCCTATGTGAAAGAGTAGATGCTTCCTTCCCGCCTAGCTTATTCTCAACAATATGGCTCACTAAATCAACAAGAATCTGTTTCTCCGAAGGAGCAAGAAAATCCAAGTCAGCCTTATCTGTAGCGATAAAATGTCTGGTGGTGTAGTCCCTACTCTTTTTATCCCGCACGGAAAATAAACTATATTCCGACAAATCTTTCCTATACAGCTCTTCTGGAACTGGACCTCTATCTCGGGCAGTATATGAAAACTCCAAGCAAGGTCTGCCATTCTTCCGCAAACAACGAAAGTCAAACAACGCCAATATCTTGAACATAAGAGTCTGGGTTATATCTTTTTCGTGTGCATTATGATACTGCTGTGCAATATAAGCAACAACGTTGTCTACTATTTGTCGGTGATATGCCCTCATAATCTTTCTCCTATGAATAAAATGCACTAAATTGTATCACATCTTCTCTCACTGTCAATTCCGCCCTACTTTCCCTTGCCATGTTTTCATTCTCTCACCACCTCAATCACTCTATCCACAGCTTCATATGGCAAACATTTCTATTTTTTCTCATACTTTGTAACATCAACAGGGTTTAATACCATTTGCAAGGATGCAGTGACAGAAGGATTTTCGGTATTAATATATGTAAGTTGATATTTTTTTATTAATGGAGTAATAAATTCGTCAGCCCAAGAAGGAGCAAGAACCTTTACATCTTTAAAATCAAGTATAATCTCCTCATCTTTTATTTCTGAGAATATATACGCTTCTGCCTTTAATAGGTCTTCCCTTCCAGAAGTTCGAGACATTAACATATTTCCAAAATTTGCCATATCTAGAATCATTTTACTTTCTCCTCAAAATACAAAAGCACCCATTATAATTCTGTGATGCACTACCAAAACTATAGCCACTCTTATCTATTAAACAATAGGCATCTCCACTTTGAAAATACATATCCCACTGATTTTGTACAACAGAATTTAATACAAATTTTAATCCATTCCCTCTTTGTTCTGGAGCCCGTCCTGAAATAATTTGAGTAAAAGCAATCTTTAATGCTTCCATATTTGATTTTAAATCAACTTTTACTTTTGATAAAGATTTTTTTATACCGCAACCAAAATCAAACATTAGAATAGTATTTAAGTCATATTCAAAATCGCAGTATAAACCTTTTTTTTCAAATGAAGAAAAAGAAAAATTATGATCAAATGTATTAAAGCCTATTTCGCCAATAACAGCACCTAAAAGCCATTCTTCCGTTTGCAAGTTAAAAGCTTGCAATCTTGCTTCAAAAATATCTTTATAAGAAGCCCAATTCTCTTCATTTTCTTTTATTAGTGATATCTTACTTAATACCTTTTCTGCTAGTAATAAAATATCACTCATCCTCTCACCACCTCAATCACTCTGTTCACATCATCATCTGTTAAGTCTACATACATGGGCAAACAGATAACACTGTCTGCTAGCTTGTGGGCTACAGGAAGATTCTCTTTCTTTGCAGACTCCAAGCCTTTGTATGTTACAAACTCACTTATCAAGGGATAAAAATATCTTCTTCCAAGGATATTATTTTCCTTTAGCTTTGTAAATAGGCTGTCACGAGACATTCCATATTCTTTTTCGTCAATAAAGATTGGAAAGTATGAATAATTATGCTTTACACCTTCTATATCCTCCAAATAACGGAGACCTGCTACAGCTTTGAATGCGTCCTTATACTTTTGTGCAATACTTTTTCGTCTTGCAATTGCTACATCCACCTGCTTTAGATTTAACAAGCCATAGGCACTGCGAATCTCATCCATCTTTGAGTTGATTCCAGGAGCGATAACCTCTATCTCACCAGCAAAACCAAAGTTCTTGAGGTAATCGATTTGCTTTTTTGTTTCTGCATCATGGCAAATCAAGGCTCCCCCCTCCACAGTGTTGTACACCTTTGTGGCATGGAAACTCAATGTTGACATATCACCAGCCTCTAGGATTGACACCTCATCCTGCCATACACCAAAGGCATGGGCTGCATCATAGATGACCTTTAACCCATGCTTATCTGCAATTTCTTGTATTCGCTGTGTATCACAGGGAGTTCCATACACATGAACTGGCATAATTGCAGTGGTTCTGGGAGTAATTGCAGCCTCTATTTTTTCTGGATCAAGATTTCCTGTTTTTTCTTCCACATCCACAAATACTGGTATAATTCCATTCCACCATAGGGAGTGGGTGGTAGCCACAAAGCTATAAGGTGTAGTAATTACCTCCCCTTTAATCTCCATAGCTTGCAAGGCAGTAATGAGAGGCAAGGTTCCATTGGTAAAAAGACTTAAATAGGGAACACCAAGATATTCAGATAAAGCCCTTTCCAGTTCTTTATGATAATGACCATTGTTAGTAAGCCATTTGCGCTGCCAAATATCTTCCAGCAATTTTTCAAATTCCTTCAAATCTGGCAGTAATGGAGAAGTAACGGTAATAAGTTCCTTATTTGGCATCTTTCTTAAACCCCTTGATGGTAGACAGCAAGTATGAGAATGATTCTATCTTAAATAACATGGAAAATCCAACATAAATTATAATTCCAACTAGTATTTGTACCACAAGACAAATAATCGCTGGCAGAGGCAATAATTGAAAGGTAAATACAATGCATCCCATAAGAATTGATACAGCAAAACCAGGAAAAATATCCTTCCATTGTTCAATATAGGAATATCCCATAAGCTTTTTATTTGGATATGCGTTTATAAATGTAGAAAGGAAGCCCGCGATAACCTGACCAATTGCCATAGCATAAATACCTAGAGGAATTGTTATTATCAGGTTTACTATAGTTACGGATTTTTTAATGATTTCGAGCTTCAAAAATATATCGCTTCGTCCCAAGGCATTTATAGCTGTTAAATTTGAGGTATGAATAGGATACAGGGCATAGCTTATACAAGCTAATTGTAGGAAGGGCACACATCCCAGCCATTTTTCGGTCAACAGTACTTCTATCAAGGGATTTGCAATGGCAGCCAAGCCAAACATACACGGCATTAAAACATAGGCACTCAAAGAAATGGAACGCCTAGCAATTCTTTTTACATCTGCAATGCTATTGTTATAGGAAGAAAGCGTAGGTAGCATTACTCCCTGTATAGAACCGTCAAGGTTGGTAGCAATAATAGTGGGAAAATTACGTCCCTTATTATAGATTCCCAGCTGAGCTGGACTGTAAATTCGACCAATAATCAGTCCATACACATTACTAAAAAAAGTATCTAACAGAGCAGAACAAAGCAGTTTCCAACCAAAGCTAAACAGACCTTTAAGCTTTTTCCATGAAAACAAAAGCTTTGGTCGCCATTTTACCGTAAACCACAAAATAAGGCATGAAAGAATACCAGATGAAAGCTGCTGCCATACCAGAGCCCAAACCCCAAAGCCTTTATATGCCAGAACAATTCCAATAATACCAGAACCAGCAATGGATCCAATGCTACTGAAAAAGAATCGCTTAAACTGCATTGTTCGTGAAACAAAAGCACTCTGCACATTGTTTATTGCTCCAAAAAACAAGCTTAAGCTGAGCACGCGAAGAATGGGTATAAGAGATTCTGCATTATAAAACAGAGCAATATAAGGTGCTACAAAGAACAAAAGAAGGTAGCAACAGAAAGCAACAAAGAGCCCTAAAAAAAATACAGAAGAAAAGTCGGTGTCATCAACATCCTGCTGTTGAACCAAAGCAGTTCCAAAACCACTTGTAACAAAGACTGAAGATATTTGAATGAAAATAGACACCAAGGCTATAAGACCATAGTGATCTGGACTGACTAACCGAGCAAGAATGATGGAGAGCACAAATTGAATACCCTGTGTTCCACCACGTTCTAGGAATTTCCAAATAAGGGAACTTACTACAGTTCTCTTTGTAATTTTTTCAGCCATCAACTATCCTCATCAAGAATCACTACAGATACTACTCTAATCCCCCTTCATTGTAAAGCCACAAGCTTCTACCACAAAGCCAGTTTTTTCGTTATATTTATGAGGTATGAAGTCTTCAAAGAATTCCGTAAAACACCTCATCCTATGCTCTATCTTCAGCCTTTTTGTGCTGTCCGTATTTTTCAGCTGTAATAAGGAAGCTCTTCCTGCCCAAACCCAGCTCCATTTGGGGACGGTTTGCACCATAAACCTTTTTGAATCAGGCTCCACGGACCTGTACAGCAAGATGTTCCAGCGGCTTAAATCTATTGAACAGGTTTTTAGCGTACGGATTGCTGATAGTGCCCTGTCTCAAGTAAATCAATCAGCAGGTAGTGCTCCAGTGACAGTTCCCCAAGAAGTGATTTACGTGTTGCAGGAAGCCTTGCGGATTGCAGAGCGGACCAGTGGTGCTTTTGATCCCACCATTGGGCCACTGGTAGATTTGTGGGACATTGGCGGCGATAACAGCCAGGTTCCTAGTCAAGAAGCTATTGAACGAGCCATTTCTTTGGTGGACTGGCGCTTGGTGGAACTTGATGCAGAAGCCTGTACTGTTTTTCTACCCAAAGAAGGAATGTCCTTGGACTTAGGGGGCATTGCCAAGGGCTTTGCCGCAGACCAGCTGGTGGCTATAGCTCAAGAGGCTGGCGTTCAGCGGGCACTCTTTGACTTGGGAGGCAATATCTACGCCTTTGGTGCAAAGGAAGACGGTTCTCCCTGGCGAGTGGGTGTGAAAAATCCCCAAAGCCCCGCAGGAAATCCCGCCCTTGCAGTGGCCGTTAAGGATTCCAGTGTGGTTACCTCTGGCATGTACGAGCGATTCTTTGAACAAGATGACATTCGCTACCACCACATCCTAAACCCAGCCACAGGCTTTCCCGTGTGGAACGATGTGCAATCAGTAACGATTGTATGTAAAAGCTCCATGCTGGCAGATGCTCTTTCTACCTCAGTGTTCATTTTAGGACAGAAAAAGGGCTTACAGCTTCTGGAAGTAGAGGATGCAGAAGGCGTTATCATTGCAACAGATAACAAGGTGTATCCCACCAGCGGCATGACAAACCAGCTTACGGTAGTGTCTCCATTCTATCAGCTGGCAGAATAATTACTGGAAAAAATCACATTAGGCATTCTGCAGGACGAGGATAGCCTTTGCAAAGTCTTTGAAATCCTGCAAATGCTCTGTAATTACTGCAAATAAAATCTTGTGGTTTATATCCTGATATTGGTGGATGGCAATATTTCTAAATCCCACGGACTTCTTAAGCTTTGCTCCTAAAGCTTCATCAAGAATTCCCTGTGTAGCCAGAGCTTGGAAGGTTCCTGCCATGGTATCAGGAACAAGTCCTCCTGCATCGGAAAGAATATGGGAGGCAATGTCCACACAAAGCTGTACCGCCCGCTCTAAATTCAAAACAGCAATATCTTGTTTATCAAGACTCAGCTGCAGCTCCTCCAAGGAGGTGATATGTTGGGATTCTACCCGCTCAATACACCGATACAAGGACTCTAGCTTGGCAAGCACCAGCTCCTTATCCATTGCAAAACCTCCGTACTCGTTCCAGCTGCATTCGACGTACCAGCGGATAATAGTCTTCATAAAAATTAAGGGCTTTCATAACATAGTGATGGTGAATTTCACTTTGATGCTTGAGAGCACAGCCCTTTGTCATGATTTTATATAGGAACAAACCTTCTGCTGTTCGTAAGTCGCACACATCAACTTCACGGTGACAAATCGTTTCCAATTCCTGCTGTAAAGAAACAAGCTGGTCAGGAGTCAAAAGTGAATCCCCATGCACAGCCACGTCTACATCGCTACTTGCCGTCTCCTTTCCCTGAGCAACAGAGCCAAACAACCTAGCAAAAAGAATGTTTTCTTGCCCTGCAAAGTATTCAGTCAGGATTTGTCGCAATCGGATGCCTTCATCGGTTTGTTCCATACTTTCACTCTATCCCATTCCCCCGCCCCTTGTAAAGGCTTGACTCTGGCTTAAGCTACCAGCTGGCACAGTGATTATTCAGCTTCCCGCAAGTCCAACAGCAAATCCAGATTCCACCCCTCGCTGTTGTGGCGAAGGGTGATGAGGTTGCCAGTGCGGGTGGCAGTGAGGGGCAAGGCAGTGGTAAGGGGATACAGCTCCGAGCGGTCTGCAGCCCAATCCTGAGTAAGCTCAGCCTCCACTTGGTAGACAAACTTGCCCTCAGCATCCAGCGTGGGGGTGAACAAGAAATAGAAGGTTTCGTTTCTGTCCTTGCCTCCAGCCTTTACTACCCGATCTCCTGTGAGCAAAAAGATTCCCGCTGGATCTGGCTGAGAAAAATACACAGTTTTGCAGGAAGGCAGCAAATCCGTGGAATTTGCCCGAAAGCGAAGAATACGGGAGGGTGAAAGATTTGTTGTGCCAGAAGCCACAGTATTTGCAGCTGACGTGTTTGGAGTGGAGCTTGTGGATTCAGACTCCTGCTGGGATGCAGCCCGTGCTTCTGCCAATAGCTCTAGCTGTTGGAGAATTTGCTGCAGGGTAGCTACAGTTTCTGAAGAAAGGTTTTCTGAGGAAAGATTTTCGCTAGAAGTAGTGGTGGTAGAACCACTTCCGGCAGTGGGAGTTGTAGTAGCGGCGGCATTTTCACCAGTCTGGGAGGAATTACCAGAATCCTGCAATTTTTCCAAGGCTGCTTCTAGAGATTTTGTGTCTAAGCCAGTTAAACTGGAAATGCCTGAAAGACCAGTTAAATCACCCAATCCACTGAGAGACTCCAAGGCTTCCAGTCCCCCCAACCCAGAAATGCTTTGAGCAGTAAGGGCTAAGCCTGCCACCGTGTCACTTAATTCTTGGTCGGTGGAATCACTTTCACTAGAATCTGTTTGTTGCAAGTTTTGTTGACTGGGCACGTAGGGAGCACTTCCCCGCCACGGTGTAGAGGGACCAGAAGAGGAGCCAGAAATACTTGGCATAGAGGGAGATTCAACGGTGGGAAAATCCAGTGCAAAAAGCCCAGCACTGAGCCCAAAGACAAGGCACAAGTTCACAGCCTTCATCCACAAAGCTTTTCCCCCGAAAGAAATTTTCCTTCTTCCAACAGATTTACAAGCTGGCAAGACTTTCCTCCACAAACTCCAAGCGGGAGGTAAGCTGTTGAATAGTTTTTTCCAGCCGCTTTTTTTCCTGCTCCAGCTTTGTTTTTTGATCCACACTTTCAGCCTTTTTCTTCATCATGGCTCGCACAGAATCGGGACTGTGGCCCCCTAAAAGCTGTTCCTCTGCATCCTGTCGTTTTGCCTGGGGCATGGAAGCTACCAACTTCATGTTTTCAAAGCCCAAGGCAGGATTTACCTGGGCGGCAGCTACCTTGGTAATGGAGGTGGCGGCACAGCGAGGCATTTTCAGCACACGGTCAATGTAATCCTCGTAGCGAATCCCCGCATCCTGACATAGCTTGTGAGCCTTTGCCAAAAGCTGACCAAATTCCTGCATAAGCCGCCC
>JAXJGY010000035.1:0-94821 GCA_036300185.1 Treponema sp.
ACACAACACAACACAACACAACACATAGAAGAAACTCTTTCTACAATAAATTTATCTGGAACAAGACCAGCAAGGAATTTTTCTCACGAGAAATTTCCCGCTGGTCTTTTTTCGTTTAAATCATTTTTCGTGGCAATTTCCCAGCAGGTGCTGGGTGTAAATAAAGTTTAAAGGAGGATTTTAAAAGTGAAATCTATGAAGAAATTGGTGCTGGTAGGATTAGTTCTGCTGGCAAGCGTGATGGTACTCCTGCCCTTGGTGGGATGTGATACCAATGCTGGTGGAGATAAGCCAAGTAGCACTGATACATCTACACAACAGCCTAGCGGAGATGGCGGAAATGGAACTGAGGTACATGAACACAGCTTTGCAGAGGAGTGGACTTATAATGGCAAATATCACTGGAAAACTGCCACCTGTGAACACACAGGTGAAGTAAGTGAAGAAGCAGAGCATACCTTTGGCGACTGGAAAACAACAGAAAGCCCAACAGAAGAAAGAAAGGGAAGGAAAGAGCGAGTGTGCGGTGTTTGTAGTTATAGTGAAATAAAAGAAATTGAAAAAGTTCCTGCTGGTTTTGTGTACATCCCTGAAGGGAGCTTTCAAATGGGAAGTGAGGCAGGATCTGATTCTAACAAAACTGTACATACGGTAAAAATAAGCAATGGATTTTTTATGGGGAAATATGAGGTAACCCAGTTGGAATATCTGGAGGTAATGGGAAAGTGGGGAGGTACTGAACCCAGTGAGACCTATGGGAAAGGAAATAACTATCCTGCCTACTACGTGAGTTGGTACGATGCGGTGGTGTATTGCAACAAGCGGTCAATTGCTGAAGAATTAGAGCCAGTATACAAGAAAGGAGATGAAACTGATCCTGCTAAATGGGGAAACATTCCTGCTAACAGTGTCGCCGAATGGAATAACATAACCTGCAACTGGAATGCCAACGGCTACCGGTTACCCACGGAGGCAGAGTGGGAATATGCAGCCCGAGGAGGGAATGGTACGACAAAGGCACTAATCTGGAGCGGAACTGATAAAGAGGACGAATTAGGAAACTACGCATGGTATTACGATAATTCGGAAAACAAAACCCATGAAGTAGGAACAAGGAACCAAAATGGATATGGTTTATATGATATGAGTGGAAATGTATGGGAATGGTGCTGGGACCGGTATGCAGGAGATTACTATAAACAAACAGAAGGTGTCAGCGATCCAAAGGGTGCCTCGTCGGGTTCTTACCGCGTCAACCGCGGTGGTAGTTTGCTCAGCCTCCCTAGCAACGCGTCTGTTTCTCTCCGCAACAGCAAATTACCTTACGACCGCCTCAACAGTCTTGGTTTTCGTGTGGTGTGTGCCAGTTCTAAATAAAACAACTTGCTGCGTAAAACTTGCGTAACTTAAATAAACCTCCCTCGTTCCAGCTCCATCTGCAACAGGGGAGTTTTTTTATCCAGCCCTATCTACCAGCTATCGAGCAGTAGACCGTGAAATTGAAGCCCCATCTGTATTAGTCTGGGGAGCAGGGGAACCCACGAAAACTAAATTGGGGACAGGGAACACCACAAAAAACTCCTAGGTGGCAGGGGAGTTCCCTGCCCAGCCGAACTGTGAGCGTAGCGAAGCGCGAGGCGGGGTAGGGTTCCCTAGCCACCTGAGATGAAATTTGTGTCCCTGTCCCCGAGATAAATTTTAGTTCCCCTGCTCCCCGGGATGTGGCTGGGATTCAGCCTCCTGGGATGATATTCGTGAGCCAATCTTGACCACCTTCCATAATACAAGTAGAATACCTTCAAATATACTTCAAAGATTTAAGTGAGGTTACTGACATGAAAAGTGATAACGCAAAGAAAGGTATTGCTAGAGCCCCCCATCGCTCCTTGTTTAGAGCCATGGGATATACAGACGAGGAACTGTCACGCCCCTTGGTTGGTGTGTGCTGTGCCCAAAACGAAATTATTCCCGGCCACATTTATTTGGATAAAATTGGCGAGGCCGTAAAGGCTGGAATCCGCATGGCTGGAGGAACTCCCATCGAATTTCCTGCCATCGGTGTCTGTGACGGAATCGCCATGGGACACGAGGGAATGCGCTATTCCTTGGTAACACGAGAACTTATCGCTGATTCCATCGAGTGTGTTGCCCGTGGCCATCAGTTTGACGCCTTGGTATTGATTCCCAACTGCGACAAGGTTGTACCCGGTATGCTGATGGCTGCCGGTCGCTTGGACTTGCCCACTGTACTTGTTTCCGGTGGCCCCATGATGCCTGGTAAATTGCCTGGTGCCGACTGTTGTCATGAGGGAAATCCCTACGGTGGCCGCCACTTGAGTCTTTCCGATATGTTTGAGGCCGTTGGTGCCGTTACTGCTGGAAAAATCACTGAGGAACAGCTGTGTGAGCTGGAGCATAATGCCTGTCCTGGCTGCGGTTCTTGCTCTGGTATGTTTACCGCCAACAGCATGAACTGTGTTACTGAGGTTTTGGGTATGGGATTGCCTGGCAACGGAACCATTCCTGCTGTTTCTGGTGCCCGCATCGCCTTGGCCAAGCACGCTGGTATGGCTGTTATGAAGATGCTGGAAAAAGGCATTACCGCCCGCCAAATCATGAACCAAAAGGCCTTTGAAAATGCCCTTGCTGCTGATATGGCCCTTGGTTGTAGCTCCAACACAGTGCTGCACCTTCCTGCTATTGCCCACGAGGCTGGAGTCAAGATGGACCTCCATCTTATCAACGAAATTTCCGAAAAGACTCCCAACCTCTGTCACCTTGCTCCTGCTGGTCACAGCTTTATGAGCGATTTGGACGAAGCTGGTGGTGTTTCCGCTGTTTTGGCAGAGCTGGCCAAGAAGAATTTGATTCACACCGACTTAATGACTGTTACAGGAAAGACTGTGGGAGAAAACATTGCAGGTGTTCGTAACAGAGATACCTCTGTACTGCGACCCATCGAGGATCCTTATTCAACCTCTGGTGGAATTGCCATCCTCTTTGGAAACATTGCTCCCCGTGGAACCGTTGTAAAGCGATCCGCCTGCGCCCCAGAGCTTATGAACCACACTGGTCCTGCCCGTGTCTTTAACTCCGAGGAAGAATGCTTCCAGGCTGTACAGGAGCGGAAAATCAACAAGGGCGACGTAGTAGTTGTTCGCTACGAAGGCCCAAAGGGTGGCCCCGGTATGCGTGAAATGCTTTCTGTTACCGCCGCCTTGGCAGGACAGGGGATGGACAAGGATGTGGCCCTCATTACTGACGGTCGCTTCTCTGGTGCAACTCGTGGTGCCTCTCTCGGTCACTGTTCTCCTGAAGCTGCTGACGGTGGTCCCATCGCCTTAGTTCAGGAAGGTGACATGATTACCTTAGATATCAACAATTACAAGATTACCTTGGAGGTTTCTGATGAAGAGCTGGCCGCTCGTCGTGCTGCTTGGGTTTGTCCTCCACCAAAGGTAACGGATGGCTATCTTGCTCGCTATGCTAAACTTGTTTCCTCCGCCGACCAAGGAGCTATATTGCAATGAAATACACAGGTGCCAGAATCGTCATAGAATGTCTGGTGGAGCAGGGGGTAGACATGGTTTTTGGCTACCCCGGCGGTGCCATCTTAAATGTCTACGACGAGCTGTACAAAAATAGTGATCGAATCCGACACATCCTTACCGCCCACGAGCAGGGAGCTGCCCATGCTGCCGACGGGTATAGCCGTTCCACAGGAAAGGTTGGTGTTGTTATGGCTACCAGCGGACCTGGTGCCACAAATCTGGTAACAGGTATTGCCACCGCCTATATGGATTCTATTCCTATGGTGGCCATTACCTGTAACGTTACCACACCTCTTTTAGGTAAGGATAGCTTTCAGGAAATCGATATTACTGGTATCACCATGCCAGTAACAAAGCATAATTATATTGTTCGTAGTGTAAATGAACTGGCAGACACCATTCGAGAAGCATTCTTGGTGGCCCAAAATGGTCGTCCTGGTCCTGTTTTGGTGGATATTCCCAAGGATATTACTGCCGCTACTGCTGAATACAATCCTCCTTCAGTGGACTTGCTCTGCGAGGATCACTCCTCCTTGGCACGAGCCAGTATCCGCCGTGTAACAAAAATTATGTCCCCCTCAGATCAAGAGGTTCAGGATATTGCTGCTGTTATTAATGAATCCCAGCGTCCCTTCCTCTATGTTGGTGGTGGTGTAGTCATTGATGATGCTTGTCAGGAGCTTATGACCTTGGCAGAACGGCGAAATATTCCTGTGGCTACCAGCCTCATGGGAAAGTCAGCCTTTCCTTCTCGACATCCTTTGTGCTGTGGCATGATTGGAATGCATGGAACAAAGGCTGCCAACATGGGAGCCAATAAGTCCGACTTGGTGATTGCTGTGGGAGCTCGCTTCTCCGACCGAGTAATTTCCGACTCCACCAAATTTGCCCGTAACAGCAAGATTCTCCACATCGACATTGATCCTGCTGAAATCAACAAGAATATAGGTGCTCACTATTCCTTGGTTGGTTCTGTAAAGGAATTACTTACTCGCCTCCTTCCTTTGATTGAAGAGCGAGCTGAATCTGGCTGGAACCAAGAGATTGCCCAGTGGAAGCAGCATATTCCTGCCATGTATTCTAAGAAAACAAGCCTTCATCCCAAGTTTGCTTTTGAATATATTAATCAACGGCTGGGAGAAGATACCATTATTACCACGGAAGTTGGCCAGCATCAAATGTGGGCTGCTCAGTTCTATCCCTTCTCCAAGCCACGAACCTTCCTTACTAGCGGTGGTTTAGGAACCATGGGTTACGGAACGGGTGCTGCCATCGGTGCTCAGCTGGCAAATCCTCATAAGCGGGTAGTGCATATTGCTGGTGACGGTTCCTTCCGCATGAATTGTAACGAGCTGGCTACCATTAGCCATTATCAGGTTCCTGTTATCATCGTTTTGGTAAATAACGGAACCTTGGGCATGGTACGTCAGTGGCAAAACCTGTTCTATGACAAGCGGTATTCTGAAACCACCTTGGATTTTGGTCCTGATTTTGTACTGTTGGCTCAAGCTTACGGCATTGTGGGAGAACGTGCTACCAACGAAGAAGAATTCAAGGCAGCCTTTGACCGAGCGGTAGAATCTGGTAAGGCTGCTATTATTGATTGTTCCATGAGCATTGACGAAATGGTTCTGCCCATGGTTCCCGCTGGCAAGCCCATTGACGAGCTTTTGCTGGACGTTTAATTTTACGGAGAAATATTATGATTGAAAGAAATCCCGCCTTTGATAACTTGGCTGCCGGCTACCTCTTCCCAGAAATTGGTAAGCGTCGCCGTGCCTATGCTGCAGCCCACCCCGAAGCCAAAATTATTAGCCTTGGTATCGGAAACACTACAGAGCCCTTGACTCCCCACATTGCCGCCGCCATGGCAGACTATGCTAAGGGCTTAGGTACTATGGCTGGATACAGTGGCTATGGTGACGACAGTGCCGGTGA
Organism: Treponema sp.; assembly: GCA_036300185.1. Lineage (GTDB taxonomy): Bacteria > Spirochaetota > Spirochaetia > Treponematales > Treponemataceae > Treponema_F. Next base: position 5,490 of record JAXJGY010000035.1, read on the forward strand.
GCCTCCATTGCGAGAAAAAATCGCTTCTGTACTGTACGATGGCATTATCGAAGCAGATGAAGTTTTTGTTTCAGATGGTGCCAAGTGTGACGTAGGTCGCATTCAGCAGCTTTTCGGTGCCAATGTTTCTGTAGCAGTGCAAGATCCAGCCTACCCAGTGTATGTGGATGGCTCTGTTATGGTGGGAGCTGCAGGAAAAACACCTGCCACTGCCGCTGGATATCAGGACATTGTGTACATGCCCTGTTTGCCTGAAAACAACTTCTTCCCAGATTTGTCGGTTGTTAAGCCCGATAGTCTCATCTACTTCTGTTCCCCCAATAACCCCACGGGAGCAGTGGCCACCAAGGAACAGCTTCAGCAGCTGGTGGACTTTGCCAAGAAGAATGGCTGCATCATCATTTTTGACTCAGCTTATTCAGCCTTTATCCGGGACGAAAATCTTCCCAAGACAATCTTCCAGATTGAAGGGGCTAAGGAATGTTCTATCGAAATTAACTCCTTTTCCAAGCCTGCTGGTTTTACTGGTGTTCGTCTTGGCTGGAGCATCGTGCCCAAGGCTCTCAAGTTTGCTGATGGAACTCCCGTTCAGGCTTTGTGGTCACGGCTTATTAACACCTTCTTTAACGGTGCATCAAATATCGCTCAAGCTGGTGGTCTTGCTGCCTTGGACCCAGAAGGTGTTCAGGAAATGCGTCAGCTCACTGACTTTTATCTTGAAAATGCAGCCCTCATCAAAAAGGCTTTGGAAGGAGAAAACTTCCGTGCCGCTGGTGTAGAGGTTTACGGCCAGGGAAATGCTCCTTACCTTTGGGTTCGCTTCCCTGGAAAGAAAAGCTGGGACATGTTCGACAAGATTCTTGACGAGTGTCACGTGGTAACTACCCCAGGTTCGGGCTTTGGACCTGCAGGAGAAAGCTTTATTCGTTTTAGCTCCTTTGGTCACAGAGAATCTGTGGAAGAAGCTTGTCGTCGCTTGGCAAATCTGAAGCTCTAGGTTAGAACTTGTTTAAAAATACAAAACCCCAGAAATCATCTAGTTTCTGGGGTTCTTTTGTATCTGAATTGTATTATCTTGTTTTAAAAACTGAATCTTGCTCCTGCTGCAATTTCGTAAGGTGTAGTGTCTGTTCGAGATGACAGGAGTCCAATTTTCGTTATTGCAAAATAGGTGCCATATTTTTCCGTATACACATTTAAGCCTCCTACTACGGAAAACATAAGTCCCAGTCCTTCTGTATCAATAAAAATATCAGAACCTGCTCCTACTACCAGCCCCACAGGAACTCCTTGTTCAAAGGCTTCTACCTGAAAGGCTAGGGTATTGATAAAATCGCTGGTGGCAATGCCCTTTTTAATTTTGTAGCTAAAGTCAGTATTCACATTTTCTGTATTGTAAAAGAAGTCCATCTTTACTCGAATATCATGGAGCTTTCCTAAATCTTCTGGGGTAAAGGCTACTATTGCCGAGGTTTCCATTGCAAAATTTTTAGTTGCTTGCCAGCCAAATAGAAGCCCCATTCCTGGTGAAATAGGAAGCTGCGGATTCTTGGTAACTTCCAGTGCAAAGCCGCCTCCTAAGGTAACTGGGAAAAGCCTTACTACACCAAGAATTTGAATATCATATTCTCGTGCTGTTAAATATTCTGCCTCAGCACGCATAGCCAATTTTGGAATGATATTTTCCTCTGCAAAGAAGGAAAATCCTACATTATGACTTCCCGAAAAAGTATCTACATGAAGACTTCCTGATAAATCAAAGGCACAGAGTGACAGTGTACAGATGCAGAAAGCTAGCAAACAAGCTATATTTTTTTTCATAGACTTGTTTTATATCCCAGAGTAAATTGTATTGTCTTATGCATTTGTCCAAAATCCATAAAATCTATGGTGAACCGGCTTGTAAGAGTACCTTCAAACAATGGGGTTTCTAAAAAGGGCGAAAATCTAAAGGAAATGTCCTTACTATCAATATTGTTGAAGTTATCAAGGGTAATACTTTGTGTGGATAGGGTAATATGGGCTCCTACAGTGAGATTTAATGCACCAGCATAAACATTATTTGCAAAAACTGCCAAATTACAACCTAGAGGACCATAGACATAAAATAGATCATGAATGGTACTTTCTGGTACGTTGAACATTGTAAAATGAAAATTCATAAAATCAGCCTTGAATCGAGGTTCAATCCAAAAATACAAGTCTGACAATTTAAGTACAGATTGAGTTTCTTCAGGATTCAGAACTATCTTGGTAATGCCAAACTGAAGGAACAAAGAAGCTGTGTGCGTATTTCCAATAACAGTGGAAAGTCCTGTATGTACTTCAATCTTGCGATTAAGACTGATGCTCGCTCCTCCATCATCTTCTATTGTGATAGGAAATCCTACTCCAGCACTAAAATCAATAGTGGTCAAGGGGAATACTGCTGCATAACGTAAATCGACGTTGCCCCGTAAAAGATCTTCACGGCTATTAGTATAAAAATATACACCAAAGGCATGGGAGCCTTGTAATTTTAGCACGTAGGAAGCACCAAAATCAGAAAATGGATAGATGGCACCATCAGTAAGTCCCACCCATGTTTCCGAAAGTCGTGAATTAGTGGGAAGGATACCGAAATGACGTCGCAAGAACATGTCTGAACCAAGGGACTCATGTTCACCTGCAAAAATGGAAAGATATCGTGTTGCATGACAGCAAGGGAATCGGACTGTTAGAGATAATTCGTCAAGACGAAAGCTTGCAGGAACGTCCTCGAATAAATCCATGGAAAAAAGATTGCTGGTTCGAAGACTAACACCAGTTCTCAGCATCACAACTCCAAACAAATCCACCTGTCCGGCAAGAAAAGCATCCGCTGTAAATTGTGCTCCATCTCCCTCTTCTGTTGCTCCAATATTTCCTGCCACCCCAGAAAACCCACTGAAGTGGGCCTGTGCAAAAATTGTAGAAAGGGAAAGGAATAAAGCAAGGATTCCTGCTAATATTTTTTTATATGAAAACAGCTTATTGATATTCATGGCTTTATGCCCCCAAGAATAGATTATCTTTCTAATTATCGCCATAATTCCTAAAATCTTTAGTTTACTCTCGTTTTAGAGAAACTCGATTTATGATTCAGGGTAAATCTCTAAAAAATGAATTTCTGATAAATATTCCTCTTGACTTATATTATTTTGCGTATAAAATAATGAGTATGAGTGACTATCTTGATATTAATAACGAGGAACTGCTTAAGGATTTTTTTAGCGAGGCTGAACAACAAGTTGAGAATCTCGAGAGCAATATCCTTGTCATTGAAAATGACCCTTCCAATCGCGAGGCAATCGACGAGATTTTCCGTGCTGCTCACACTCTAAAAGGTGGTTCTGCCACGGTGGAAATGACAGAATTGTCTGGATTTACCCATGTGGTAGAGGATTTGCTGGATGAAATCCGTTCAGATCGGGTTGATGTAACTGGTCCTGTTGTAGATGTTCTGCTCTCTTCCATTGATGTAATTAAAGCTATGTTGGAAGCTCGTCAGGATGGCAGTGTCTACGATGCAGACGTAGAACCAATCAAGAATACCCTAAAGTCATTCATTCCTGCCAAGGATGGCAAGGCTGGTAAAAAGCCTGCTGCCCCAGCCCCTGTAGCCCCCGTTAAACCTGTAGTAAGTGCTCCTGCACCTGTTGCTTCTTCAAGCTCTATTCCCTCTCCTGCTCAAGGACTTTCTGAATATGAATTACTAGAGCTTAAGGAAGCCTGCGAAGGAAAGCAAAAGCTTTGGGGCGTTACCGTCATGTTTGACGAAAGTAACCTCATGAATTCTGTTGGCGGAATTCAGGTTTTCGCTGCTTTGAAAGCACGAGGTCTTATTCTTAAGACCATTCCAGATTTTGATGCCCTTTATTCCGATGAATTCCATCCACAGGTTGTCTACTTCGTGGCTACTACAGCCTCTGCAGATGAGCTGGAGGATGTAGCCTTTATTCCTGATGTAACTCTTTGTACTGATGCACAGTGCTTGGATGGTAGTTCAAGTAGTGCTGCTCCTGTTGCACCTGCACCTACACCAGTTGCAGCTCCTGTTCAGCCTATGATAGTTGAAAAGGCTCCTGTAGTGGAGGAAGTTGTAGAAGTTGCTCCTCCTCCTCCTGTGGAAAAGAGCATAGATATTGCTGCAGAAAAGAAGTCTGTTGCTCCTAAGGGTGATTCTGGTAAAAAATCAGCCCAGAATCATAACAATGCTGGTAGTGTGCTCCGTGTTGATGCAAAGAGAATCGACTATCTTTTGAACCTTGTTAGTGAGACGGTTATTACAAAGGCTGCCTTCAACCAGATTTCTACCCAAGTGGGTGATTTGTTAGCTCAGTTCCAGACCGTTGGTGCAGGCTATAAGGATAAGGTTCATGCCTTGTTTGAGCAGATGCCCCGTTTCTTAGAAGAAATCCAGAATGGTGCTTCTGTAAAGGATATTAGAACAGCCATTAACGACGAGTTTGGAGACCTGTTCTCTGTATTCGATCCCTTTGAGGCAAACTTCAAGTCTGTTACTACCAAGTTCCGTTCTTCAACCCAGAATTTAGGTCGCATTGCTGGTGAGTTGCAGGAAGGCGTTATGAAAATCCGAATGGTTCCCATCAGTCAGATTTTTTCCCGCTTCCCACGTGTTGTTCGTGACTTAAGCCGTGACTTAAACAAGAAGATTAATCTTGTAATTGAGGGTGAAGATACAGAATTGGATAAGTCTGTTACAGAGGACTTGTTGGATCCTATCATGCACTGTGTCCGAAACTCTCTGGATCATGGTATTGAGCAGCCTGCCGACCGTGCAGAAGCTGGTAAGCCAGAAGAAGGTACCTTGATTCTCAAGGCTAGCAATGAAGGTAACTTGATTGTCATCGATATTGCTGATGACGGAGCTGGTATTGATGTAAATAAGGTTCGCCAAAAGGCCATTGACCGCGGACTTATTCATCCCAACAAGATTATTAGTGATCAAGAAGCATTCCAGTTGATTTTTGAGCCTGGCTTCTCCACCGCTGACAAGATTTCTGCTGTATCTGGTAGAGGTGTTGGCTTGGATGTTGTGCGTGCCCAGATAGAAAAATTAAAGGGCTCTGTAGTAGTAACTTCTGAGCGTGGATTCGGTACTAAGTTTAGTATTCGTTTGCCTCTTACATTGGCTATTATTCAGGGTCTTTTGGTACGAGTTGGGGAGGAAGTTTATTCCATTCCAATTACCTCCGTTATCGAAAGCCATCGTGTACGACAAGATGAAATCAATACTATTGACAACTACGAGGTTTTGAACGTTCGTAACGAGGTTATTAGTATTCTTCGTCTTGATAGACTTTTCAATATCAAGCAGACAGAAGAAAAGGATCATTACTTTATTGTTATTGTTGGTAGTGCTGACAAAAAGATTGGTGTAATGGTAGATTCTCTTATTGGAGAAGAGGATGTTGTTATCAAGCCCTTGAGAGACCAGTTTACCAAGTCTCCTGGTGTAGCTGGAGCCTCTATCCTTGGAGATGGTTCTGTTTCCTTGATTATCGATGTGAGCCAGTTGCTTGAGTTAGGTGTGCGTCAGGAGATTGATGCCCGAGAAAAACGAGAAGAGATTGGATTCTCGTTATAAGGGGAGTGTATGGAAACTATTGCAGATATCAAAGAAGCTTTGTTGCAGAATTCTGAATCTATTGTGGAGGATCAAAAAGATAGAATTTCCGCAGTGGACTTTAAAATGGTTACCTTTTCCCTTGCTGGTAAAGACTATGCCATTGACATCATGAAGGTAAAGGAAATAGCAAAGGCTGGTCATTTTACCTATGTGCCTAATACAATGCCCTTTGTATTGGGAGTTCATAACCTTCGTGGTGATATTATATCTATCATTGACCTTCGCCGTTTCTTCAATATTGAAGTACCAACTCGTTCTAAGGATTCCTTGGAGAGTATGTTGGTAGTAAATGTAGAAGATCAGCTTTTTGGTGTAGTAGTAGATGTTATTGACAAGGTTGTGGGAATTCAGAAGAGTTCTATCCAGCCACCTCATCCATTGTTTGGTGATATCAATATCAAATATATCTATGGTGTAGTGGAAAGTCATGATCGTTTGTACGTCTTGCTAGATGTTGATAGAATTTTTGGTGTACGAACTCCTACTACAACCTTAGCAGAGAAATCTCAGATTGCAGAGTCTGAATATACTGATGTGGCTCCTACTCAGTCAGTTGCATCTAATGTTGCACCAGTAGCTGTTGCACAACCAAAAGCTACTCCTCAGCCAGCTCCTAAACAACCAGAAGTCACTGCTGTTAAGGATTCTGAGTATACTTTCATTGTAGATAGCTTACAGAAGTTAAAGTCTTTTTACGTAACATCTGTTAATGAGGCTTGGACAAAGAGACGTTATGAAGAATGGGCTAGTCAGCGTAGTCAGGATAATCTGCAGCTAGTGAATGCTCAGGATGCAGAAGCCTTCTTGGCTCCATTCTATTCTTCCAATACAGGTTCTTTCTGGTCAAAGGAATATGCAGAGAATATCTATAAAGCACTGCCAGAAAACAATGCAAAACAAATTTGTATTTGGAATCCTGGTTGTGGTAAAGGTTATGAGGCCTATTCTTTGGCATGTATCCTTCGTAAAAAATATCCAGATGCCCGCATTAAGGTATATGCCCAAGATGTGGATTTGTTGAGCATATCAAATGCACCCTTGTTGGTAGTTCCACCTGAGGTTGCTAATAGTTGGTATGCACCCTTTGTGGTTCAATCTGTATCTGGAACATATTCCTTTAAGCCTGAGATTAAGGAAATGGTTCTATTTGAATATCATGATTGTATGCATACAAATAATATGCCAGCAATCGATATGATTTTCTCTCGTGATCTAGTTTCTTTCTTAAAACCTGATATTCAGGCTACTTTGCTAGAAGATTTTGATGAAAAGCTAAAGGGTAATGGAAAGATTATTCTTGGTGAAAATGAGAGCTTGGCCTATCTGTCTAATTGGTCAGAAACATTGGTAGGTTCTGTCGTTGTATACGGCAAACAATAAATATTATGAGGTAAGGGGATTTTTATGAGAGTTGAGTATATCAATCCGTTTGTAGAAACGGCCTACAGTATACTAAAAGAAGTTCTGCAGGGAGAAGTCCGTCGTGGAGACTTATATTTGAAGTCTACCTCAATGCCTGTGATGGGTGTTGCCGCCTTGGTTGGTTTGGCAGGTGATGTGGAAGGTCGTGTACTCTTTGATATGTCCATGGAAACTGCATTGAAAATTGCTTCTCGCATGAACATGGAAGAATTGCCTGTTTTTGACGAGTTGGCTAAGGCAACAATTACTGAATTGGCAAATCTTATTACTGCTCAGGCTGTTACAAAATTGCATGAGTTGGGCTTTAAGTTTGACTTAACACCTCCTGCCCTTTTCACTGGAGAAAAGATGGAGATTTCAGATCATGAAGTAGAAGCTTTGATTGTTCCCATGATTACAGAGCAGGGAAAAGTCGAAGTAAACGTTGCTATTCGAGAGAGGATGTAAAGGAGAAAATATGAAAACAAAGCAGGATTTTCCTTCAATCAATGAAAGACCACCTGAAGGGGTGCGTGTAGATGGAACAAAGGTAAAGGTGCTCGTTGTTGATGACTCTATGTTCGTTGCAAAGCAGCTCGGTCAGATTTTGTCCAGTGAAGGATACGAAGTTGTGGCTACTGCTGGAGATGGAAAAGAGGGTGTTGATAAATACAAGGAATTGTATCCAAATGTAGATGTTGTAACTATGGATATTACTATGCCTCGCATGGACGGTATTACAGCACTTGAGCAGATCATGTCCTTTGACAAGGATGCTAAGGTGGTAATGGTAAGTGCTTTGGGTAAGGAAGAGCTGGTAAAGAAGTCTCTTATGCTTGGAGCAAAGAACTATATTGTTAAACCCTTGGACAGAAAAAAGGTATTGGAGCGCATTGGAGCTTCTATAAAATAGTTTTTGTAAATGAGAAAGGCCGTGTCGTAGCTTACGATGCGGCTTTTTCTTTGACATTACAAGAAATTTTTGTAAAAAAAAAGAGACAGTGTAAATCAACTGTCTCTTTGGGCGATACTGGAATCGAACCAGTGACCCCAAGCGTGTCATGCTTGTACTCTAACCAACTGAGCTAATCGCCCGAAAAATGTTTCAACATTAGAACATAAAAACTTTTTTAGGTCAAGGGCTTGAGGTAAAAATGAATGTATTGTTTGTGGCTGAAAATCCTTTGTTTTATGTAGATTATGCAGTTCGCTTGGAAAATAATAACCTTCCTTTTTGGACAGCCCATACTGTAAATGACTTACACCTTATGGTTTCTCGTATGACTATTAATGTAGTCTTTGCAGATTATAATTTTCTTGATTTTTCTAAATTTGACGTATATAAACATATCAAAGAGAAAGAAGGTAGTTTTATTCTATTATTTCTTAATGAACCCCATAGTACGAGTAATTTATTTATTCAGTGGGAAGATAGAGTAAATGAACGATGGCCCGATTTATGGAACCCTGAATTAGAGTCATTGCTGAGGATAGTTGCAAATCAACCTTATCAAGGAGACCCTGTCTTTGAATCCCACAAAGTGCAAGATTTACTGGATTCCATGGAACATGAAGTAGCTGAAAGTTTTGTTCAACAAGAATTTATTCCAAAGAAAGAGGAAAGGGAACAAGAAGAATTATCAGCAAGTAGATTGGAAAGAAAAGCGTCATCAGTTATAAAAAATGAAGGAAAAACAGAACATATTCCAAATGATGAAGAAAAATTATTAATTAGCGAATATTTGAAAATCAAAAAAATACATAAAATATCTTTTACAGAGTTTCTGCTTTTGGACTTGTTACGCAGACGAAAGAATGCCATGGTATCACTAGCTGATATGATGGCATTGTTAGAAGTTCCAGAAAATGAAAAGAACGTGCGAAAAATATACCGTCATATCCATTGTCTAAGAAATTATTTAGAAAAAGAACATGGTAAAAAAGAGGTGCTTGTTAGAATAAAAAAAGGAATCTATAGCCTTATTTGTGAAGAGTAGACTTGCTAGAGTGGAAATCCTCGGTTAATATTTGTGAAATAATTCTTGTTTTTCTAATTTGTCTATGTTATACTGAATTTATGTTTGGTAAGAATAAGGCTAAGGCCACTGATAATGTTTCTGTTTCTGTAGGTTCAACAAGCCAGCGAAATGCTGGTAAAAGTTGTCAGGATTTGGATAATATTTATTCCGCTTCAGAAAAGTTATCTTTCTTGTTGCGATCAAGTGTTAAATCAGTATCTAATGTTCTATTTTGTTTAAATGAACAAAAAGAGGATTTAAGTTCTTTTGCCAGCAGTATAGAATCCATTTTTGGTGCTACCAGTGATGTAGGTAGTAGAATGGGAGAGATGGAACATACCTTAAAGAGATTGAACCAAGAAATTCAATCCTCTGGAGCTGTTTTTGAGCAGTTTGGTTCATCCGTTCAAAATATTGCTGGTGTTGTTTCAAGCAGAATTCAAATTACAGATGAATTGGCCACTGCAACAGGTGAGGGTGCCAGTAAGGTTGCACGAGTCTTGGACGTTATCAATGTATTGAGCCAGAATGTTGATGCAATCAAGGATGTTATTTCTGCCATTAATGATATCAGTGAGCGGACAAACTTGTTGGCTATGAACGCTGCTATTGAGGCTGCCCATGCTGGTAAGGCTGGTCTTGGTTTTGCTGTAGTAGCAGGAGAAATTAGAAAGCTTTCTGAAGGAACAAAGGCTAACTCCGCTAACATTGAAAAAACTCTTAAGAGTATGATTGATACCCTAGCAGATGCTCATCATACTGCTGATGAAGCTGGTACAGCCATGAAATGGATTGATGGTAAGGTGGATGAAACACGTTCAACCTTCCAAGAAATTACTGCTGAAATGGACAGCCTAGCTTCTGGTAGTCGTCAGATTTCTCAGTCTGTACGCCAGGTTTCTGATATTGCATATCAAACTGATAATTACTTCTCTGGTATTGCTACAAATGTAAATAAAATGGTAGCAGAGTTGGATAATGAACGAGTTAGTTTGAATTCAATCAAGAAGCAATCTGAAGATATTTTCCAAATGATGAGTGGTGACTTGTTCGATATGAATAATATGTTGGCTTGTACTATTGATATTGATGCCAATGTTAGAAATCGATCTAAGTGTGACTGTAGTCGTTCTTCAAAATATGTAACAGAAAAATTCCCCTTTACAACTATTTTGCTTAAGCATCTTTCTTGGGTAACGAAGGTTCGTGCCTTACTGGATGGTAAAATGACTGGAGAGGGTGTTACTCTTGGAGATCACCATGCCTGTGATTTGGGTAAATGGATTGACAATGAAGCATCTGACACTGGAATTACCTCCTCTGCAACCTTCCAAAGTTTGCTAAAAGAGCATGAAGCCTTGCACGGTATTGTAAAGGATGTATTTAGAAACAAGAATTTGATGTCAGTTGAAGAGCGAGAGTCAAAATACCGAGACTTGTTGGATAGATCAAATGCAGTTATTGACTGTCTAGTAAAACTACGGACAACAATTGGCTGATTCTGATAGCCAAATAAAAAAAAGACTGGGTGTAAGGCTGAAGTGTTAAGTGCTTCAAGCTTACCCAGTCTTTTTTTTTGGAATTAAAAATTACAGAACAAGGTTCCAGTTATTGGTGTCCTCGATAGCACCATACTGAATTCCCTTCAATTGTTTTTGGAGACTTTCACCCAGTTCACCAGGCTTTCTATTGTTAAATACTCGCTCCACTCCATTGTGGGTGATACTTTCGATAGGGGTAATACCTGCAGCAGTTCCTGTTACAAAGCATTCCATACCAGAATCCATAACTTCTTCTATAGAAATAAGTCGTTCTTCTACCTTTTGTCCCTGCTGACGAGCTAAATCAATAATACTTGCACGAGTAATACCAGGAAGGATGGTGTCTCCTAACTCTGGAGTTACCAAGGTGCCGTCCTTCATCAAGAAGAAAATATTACAAGAAGAACCTTCTTGGATGTATTTTCGTTCAACAGCATCTAGGTATACAACCTCCATAAATCCTGCTTCTTCTGCCTCTTTCTTTGCCAAGGTGGAAATAACATAGTTTGAAGCACACTTTATCCATCCAGTACCATTGGGGGTTGCTCGAATACGATTAGTAGTAATGGCCTTTGTATTACCGCCCTTAAAATAGGTAGAAACGCTGGTGGCACAGATTACAACGTAGGGTTCCTTGGAAATACCAATACCAATGGCTGCCTCACTGTTCATGTAGGGACGCATATAAACGGCACTTGCAGAAGCATAATTGTTTTCTTCCCATTGGCTATTATATGCGGGAACATAGCCTAATTCTGCATTGCGGCGGATAAATTCGCAGGAAGCCTTGATGTACATTTCTTCTGGAAAGGATGGACAGTATAAGCCTTCCATGGATTTTCTGAACCGAGTGGCATTTCGGTCTGGACGGAAAATACTGATTTTGCCATCCTTGCGGGGATATGCTTTCATTCCTTCAAAGCAACCGTACCCATATTGGCTGGTGTAGGATACAGCTGGGATTCCCAGTTGATTGCGGTGGGCAAAAACTCTTTGTCGTTCATCTTCCTTCATGGTAAGAAGCTCGTTATATGGAATGGTATCTGATTCAATCCATTCTTCTTGCCATGAATTTGTTTGTTGGTTATATCGGGCAATATAGGAGATAGGATACATCTCCAAGTTAAAGGCCATGGTTTCCTCCTAAAAACATTAGATACTATTTGCAATAGCTTAAAATATATCATGTTAGGTGTCATGTGTAAAGGTTTGAAAATAGTCTTACTTGACGCATGTTTAGTGCTATGATATTCTGATTGAACTTAATCTTATATGTAAGGTGGATTTTTATGTCTTTTATTTCTCTTCTTCAGGCAGCAGCTGGTTCTGGTTCCATGCTCATGTCTGTGCTTCCATTTGGTTTGATTATTCTTATTTTCTATTTCTTTATCATCAGACCTCAGAACAAAAAACAGAAAGAAACAGAAAAGATGCTTTCAGCTTTGAAGAAAGGTGACAAGGTTGTAACAGTTGGTGGTATTCACGGTGTAATTTCTTCCACTAAAGAAAAGACTGTTATTGTTAAGGTTGATGACAACGCAAAGATTGAATTCTCTCGAAATGCCATTGCTACTGTTGTTGTGGAGAAGGCCGAGAAGGATGCCAAGGCAGCTAAGGACGAAAAGAAGGCTGACAAGGTAGAAGAAGCTGCTGCAACAGAAACAGAAGCTACTACTGAAGAAAATAAATAAATCGGAGCAAATTCCATGAACAAAAGAAGTCGATTTCTTCTCATTTTGGTTGTTCTCGGAGTTTGCTTTGCCTTTTTGTGGCCCTCTTTGAGCTGGTATCTTTGGACACCAAAAGAGGTTCAGAATTTGGCATTAGGCTCTCTTGAGAAAATCAAAGATTATTCAAATGTACAGGCTAGTGCAGGTGTTAATGAGCTAAAGGCTCTTGCAAAATCAAATCCTGCAGCATCCTTGCCAGAGGATTTTAGTTGGCTAGAAAAGCTGGCAGCTAAAAATTATAAAAATAATGGTTTGCCTGTTCCTTCCCCCATGAGTGTACGAGGGGCTTTGGAAAGCTATTCCTCCGAAGCAGCTTTGCTTGCTGCTATTGAAGGTCATTATCGCGATGATATTCTGAAGGCAAAGCGTTTGTACAATAACTCTGTAAAGCTGGGCTTGGACTTGTCTGGCGGTATGAGTGTTATCGTAAAGGCTGATTTAGATGCAGCCTTAGCTCTGGCTGGAGATAGCGTTTCTGACCCTGCATTGTTCCGGGAAGAGGCTATGGCTCAGGCTATTGAAACATTGACAAGTCGTATTGACCGCTTTGGTTTGACAGAGCCAGTAATTCGACGTCAAGGTGAAGATAGAATCTACATCGAAATGCCTGGTGCTGCAGAAACTGATCGCATTAATTCCATTATTATGGGTAAGGGAATCTTGAATTTCCGCTTGGTGGACACCGTTGCAACTAATAGCTTTATGAACTATTACACCGCCAATCCTGCAAACACTTTCAATGCTGCAGGAGAGCTCATTAATCCTGGTATTATTCCTGCAGACTGCGAGGTTTTGGGCTTGTATGAAAAGGACGAGTACGGCCTTGATGAGCGGGTAGGTTATCTTGTTGTAAAGAAAGAAATTGCCTTGGATGGAAAGCACATTAAGTCTGCTGAGGTTGGATCTGACTATACTGGTCGTCCCCAGGTAAACTTTACTCTGGACGGTGAGGGAACTATTATCTTTGGTGACTTTACCACTGCTCACGATCAGGAAAGCTTGGCTATTGTTTCCGATGACAAAATCAAGTCCTATGCCCGTATTAACGAGCCTATTACTGGTGGACAGGTTGCCCTGTCTGGCTTCGGTGTAGATGAGGTTGAAAATATCCGCAAGGTATTGCAGACTGCTTGGTTAAGCGTTCCCCTTGAGGTAGAAAGCCAGCAGGTTGTTGGTGCTTCCTTGGGAGATCAGGCTATTAATCAGGGTGTAAATGCACTGCTGTATGGTTTGCTTTCTGTTATGGTATTTATGCTGCTGTGGTACAAGGGTGCTGGTATCAATGCAATTGTTGCTCAGGTTTTGAACCTGTACATCATGTTCAGTGTGCTGTCTGCCTTCAATTTGACCCTGACGCTGCCAAGTATTGCTGGTATGATCTTGACCATTGGTATGGCTGTTGACGCCAACGTAATTATCTTTGAGCGAATCAAGGAAGAGTTGCTGTTGGGTAAGAGTCGGGCTGCTTCTATTGCCGCTGGATTCAACAATGCATTCTGGGCAATTATGGACGGTAACATCACCACCTTTATTGCAGCTATGTTCTTGTCTCAGTTGGGAACAGGTCCTATTCAGGGATTTGCAGTAAGCCTTTCCATCGGTGTTGTTTCTTCCGTTTTCACCGCTTTGGTGGTTTCTCGTCTGATGTTCGATATGGGAACTGATGTGCTGAAAAGACAGCGGGTAAGCATTAGCTGGAGGATCAAGTAATGAAAAAGGTATTTCCGTTTAGTAAATATATTGTTCCAGCAGTGATTTTCAGTGCTGTGTTGATTCTCAGTGGCTTGTTCCCTCTGTTTACCAAGGGAATTAACTTTGGTATTGACTTTAAGCCTGGACTTATGGCTGAGGTTCGCTTGGTGGAGCCTGTAATGGAGCTTTCCTATAGCGGTGCTGCTTCTGTGGCAGTGGAAGTCAATCCTTGGGATGTAACCTTGGTTGTAAGTGGTGTTGGTGCCGACAACGAAACTCGAGTGTATCCCTTTGCTGAGTATGCCACTGTTGGTGAAATGGCTGCTGCCATGGCTCAGATTCCTGGGGTTTCTGCCAATGCCTTGAGTGCTGCTACTCCTGCTGAGGGCTTGTTTGCTAATTCAGCTGTAGCTGCAGTGCTTTCTTCCACTCCTTACGACTTGTATTATAGTGGAGAAGGCCAGCTGGCTGATGCAGAGGCTGTACGTTCTGCCTTGGCTGGTTTAGAGGATGTGTCTGTAAAGGTTGCAGGCTCTGGTGCTGCTGAGGTGTTCCAGATTCGTATTGGAGACAGCGGGGATGGAAAGACCAGCATGGATTTGCAGCTTTCTGTAACTGATGCACTGGCTTCTGCCTTTGGTGCTGACAATGTGGCTATCATCAAGACAGACTTTATTGGTGCCCAGTTCTCTGGCTCCTTGGTATTGCAGTCTGTATTGTTGGTACTTGCAGCCCTTTTCTTGATTTGGATTTATGCTACCATTCGCTTTAAGTGGGACTTTGCCTTGGCTTCTGTTTTGGCTATTACCCACGACGCCTTGGTGATTATTTCCTTTATCGCTTGGACACAGATGGAGTTTAATACCGTAACCTTGGCAGCAATCTTGACTATCATTGGTTATGGTATTAACGATACTGTTGTTGTGCTTGACCGTGTTCGTGAGAATACTCGTTTCATGAAGACCAAGAACTTTATGGATATTATCAATCAGTCCCAGACAGACTGCTTTGGTCGTACTGTAATTACTACTGTTACAACCTTGCTGGCAGTAACTGCTCTGTGTGTCTTTACTACTGGTAGTATCCATGACTTTGCCTTGGCTTTGATTATTGGTATTGTATCCAGTGCCTATTCAACCATCATGATTACCAGTGCCTTCTTGGCTAAGACCAGAAAGAACTGGAAGCCTGAGGATGAGGTAAAGGATTTGCCCCAGCAAAAAAACGAAGGGCTTGTTTTTCCTGATGGAAGCCGAGTCTAGGATATAGTTCAATAAATGAAAACCGTTTCTGCATGACAGAAACGGTTTTTTTTTGTACACTCTGGATATGAGTAATGAAATGAATAAGAAAACTGTACCTACCGTTGTGCGAGCAAAGGTGCTAGGATATTGCATGGGAGTCCGTAGAGCTATGGAGGGAGCCCATAAAGCAGCCACAAATAATTCCAGTGGACGAGTGTGGACCTTGGGACCATTAATTCATAATAAGACTGCTCTGGATATGCTTGCTTCTGAAGGGGTTCAAATTCTGAAGGATGATGATTTTACCAAAATTGGTGGCGACGATGTAGTGGTGATTCGTGCCCACGGGGTAACACCTGTGGTTAAAGCAGATGTTACTGCCCGCAGTAAGGCTGTAGTAGATGCCACCTGTCCTCGGGTAATGCTGAGTCAAAAACGGGTGGCAGACTTTGCCGCCAAGGGCTATACCGTGATTATTGCAGGTGATAAAAATCATGGTGAGGTAACTGGCATTGCTGGTTGTGCTGAAGCTGCTGCTTCTGGAAATAGTCGTTGTATTTTGGTGGGAAATAAGCAGGATGCCATGGATTATGTGGCACAAATCCAAGAAGGCAGGGAACCCCTTCCAGAAAAAGCTATGCTTCTTTGTCAAACCACTATCAGTCGTTCGGAGTACGATGCAATCCAGGCGGTACTGACTCCAGTGCTTCCTGGCTTGGAGGTTTTTGACACCATTTGCCCTGCCACCACAGAGCGACAGGATGCATTGGCCGATTTACAGGGGCAGGTGGACGGAGTGCTGATTATCGGTGGCAAGCATTCTGCCAATACACAACGTCTTTTAACCTCTGCCCAGCGGTACTTTGACAAGGCTGAGCTGATAGAAACTGCAGATGAGATTCCTGCTGAGTTTTTTCAGTTAGAGCGGGTTGGGCTTAGTGCTGGAGCTTCTACACCGGATGAAGTGATTGATGAGGTAGAACGACGATTACAAGATGGAGAAAATATTTCACATGAGGAAATAAAGCTATGAATCCGTTAAAAAAGGCGTATTGTCGTTGTTTTCAGTTAGCCTTTCGCTTGGCAATTCCTCTTATGCCTTATCGCAAGCCACAGATTTTTTCTAATTTTAAGGAATGTATAGAACAGCTCAAATCTTTGGGAATTAATGCTGTACTTTTTGTAACAGATTCCTTTTTAAGAAGCTCTGGTGCCACTGCTGAACTAGAAGCCTTATTGCAGGACTCTGGAATTGCTTGCCAGGTATATGATGGCACAAAGCCTAATCCCACGGTGCAGAACGTGGAAGAGTCCACTGCATTGTATCGTTCTCATGGTTGTCAGGCCCTTATTGCCTTTGGTGGCGGTTCTTCTATGGACTGTGCCAAGGCCACGGGAGCCTGTGTGGTGTATCCCAAAAAGACCTTGGCTCAAATGCGGGGATTACTGCGGGTTTTGAGAAAACTTCCTCCTGTGGTGGCAATTCCCACTACAGCAGGAACAGGAAGTGAGACAACGGTAACTGCCGTTATTACTGACCCTGTGGAAAAGCACAAGTATACCATGAACAACTTTACCATGATTCCTCGTTACGCTGTCTTAGCTCCCGAGGTAACGTATACTTTACCACCCCATCTCACTTCTACCACAGGCATGGATGCTCTTGCTCATGCTGTAGAAGCTTATATCGGTGGATCCACCACAAAAGAAACGCGGCAAATGGCCTTGGATGCCACAAGATTGATTTTCGGAAACATTAAGGCTGCCTACGATGATGGTAATAATCATGCTGCACGAGAGGCTATGCTTCAGGCTGCTTACAAGGCTGGTGTTGCCTTTACCCAGTCCTACGTAGGATATATTCATGCGGTGGCCCATACCTTGGGAGGTCAATATGGCATTCCTCATGGCTTGGCAAATTCTGTGCTGATGCCTGTGGTGCTGGAAAAATATGGTAGTGCTGTGTATAAAAAGCTTCATCAAATGGCTGATGCTGTAGGAGTTTGCCTTGACTCAGATTCCGATGAGGTGGCAACCAAGAAATTTATTCAAGCTATTCGAGATTTGAACAAGTACATGAACATTCCTGAATCCTTTGATGCTATTCGAGAGGAAGATATTCCCCACATGGTGGCTTATGCAGAAAAAGAGGCAAATCCCCTGTATCCTGTGCCTGTACTGATGGATAAGGATGAACTGGAATACTTTTATAGAGCGATAATGACAAAGTCTTGATAAAAAGGACATTTTTCAAGTTTTTCACACATTGCCATAAGGTTGCCTCCAATTCTGCAAGTAATTCTTCTTTTATTATATCACGGGTTTTGGCAAATGACAAAATAAATAAATTTTATATTTTGGTGATTTTTGTAGAAGGGGCATGAGAAAATCAGCCTAGAGCTCATTATGTCTCTCAGTCCCTTTCAAAATTGAAATCTCATTTGAACTGTGATATTATTAGTGCAGATGTTCCTTTTTTTTTCTTTGATTTGGGATAATCTGTTGTTGCAGAAGGAGTAACCATGAATCCAGCAGAAATTAATCAAGTGCTTGCTACCCAGCGAAATTATTTTAACACTGGGGCAACCTTACCTGTGGCCTTTAGAATCGCCATGCTAAAAAAGCTTTATGATATTGTTCAAGGTCACAAGGATGAGATTCTTGCAGCCCTTACTGCTGATTTGGGAAAAAGTGACTACGAGGGATTTATGTGTGAGGTGGGATTGAGCCTTACAGAAATTTCTTACATGATAGGTCATGTGAAAAAGTTTGCCAAGGAGCAGGTGGTAAAAACTCCCTTGGCTCAGTTTGCTTCCCGTAGCTACAAAAAGCCGGTGCCCTATGGCAATGTGCTGATTATGAGCCCCTGGAACTATCCCTTTTTGCTGACTATAGAGCCCTTGGCTAATGCCATTGCAGCTGGAAACACGGTGATTTTAAAGCCCAGTGCCTATTCTCCTGCCACCAGTTCTCTTATTGCCCAGCTGATAGAAGAAGCCTTTCCTGCTGAATATGTGGCAGTGGTAACTGGAGGACGACAGGAAAATGCAACCTTACTTCAGCAAAAATTTGATATGATTTTCTTTACTGGAAGTCAAAGTGTGGGAAAAGAGGTTTTACGTGCTGCAGCTGAGCATTTGACTCCTGCCGTATTGGAGTTGGGAGGAAAGAGTCCCTGTATTGTGGATGAAACGGCAAAAATTAAGCTAGCAGCAAAGCGAATTGTTTTTGGAAAATACCTGAACTGTGGCCAAACCTGCGTGGCTCCAGACTTTATCCTGTGTCATTCTAGCGTGAAGGATAAGTTTGTAGCTGCGGTGAAAGAGGAAATCAAGGCTCAGTATGGGGAGGAGCCTTTAAATAATCCTGATTACGGAAAGATTATCAATGAAAAGCATTTTCAGCGGGTTCGTGGACTTATTCAACAGGAAAAGGTTGTGGTGGGTGGTGCTTCCAATGCGTCTACCTGCCAGATTGAGCCTACAGTACTGGACAATGTAACCTGGGAAGATCCTGTAATGCAGGAGGAAATCTTTGGTCCCATTATGCCAATTTTGACCTACGATAATCTTAATCAGATAATAGCAAAGCTTCAGAACTGGCCTAAGCCTCTTGCTTTTTATATTTTTTCAGAAAAGAAAAAGACTATCAAAGAGCTTACTAGTAGAATTTCCTACGGTGGTGGTTGCGTTAATGATACCATTATTCATCTTGCTACCAGTGAAATGGCCTTTGGTGGCGTGGGAGAAAGTGGCATGGGTGGCTATCACGGTAAGGCTGGCTTTGATGCCTTTAGCCACACTAAAAGCATTGTGGACAAAAAGACCTGGATAGATTTGCCTGTTCGTTATCAGCCCTACAACCGAGGCCTGTACGGCAAGCTCCTTAACTTGCTGCTACGGTAATTAGAGGGGCACCTACCGACGCCGCCTAAGAACCCCAGAAGAAAATGTCCTAGCACCAGAGCCCATCTACCCAACAGTATAGCCCGATAAACGAAAGAGTTGGGGCAACAGGGAGGTCCCCTGAGCAGCCGAACTGTGAGCGTAGCGAAGTGCGAGGCTGATTAGGGTTTCCCTGTTGCCCCTTTCACTTTCAATTTACCCATGCTATACTGTCCCCATGAATAGTTCTGAATACCCACAGTCTTCTGACAAGGCTTTGTATATCATTGATTCTTACGGGCTTATTTATCGCTCTTATTATGCTTTTATCAGTCGTCCCCTTACCAACAAGGAGGGGGAAAACGTTTCCGCTGTTTTTGGATTTTTCCGTAACCTGAAGGCGGTGCTGGACAAGTACAAGCCCCATGGTTTGGTAGCAGCCTTTGATCCTAAGGGACCTACCTTTCGTCACCAGATGTATGACCAGTACAAGGCAACTCGGCAAAAAACTCCAGAGGATCTCCATGCCCAGGTGCCAGTGATAGAAGAAATTCTTGTGGCCTTGGGAATTCCTGTGTTGCGTCAAGATGGATTTGAGGCCGATGACGTGATTGCAACCTTGGCAAAGCAGTGCTGTCAGCAGGGGCGGCCTTGTAGAATCCTTTCTGCAGACAAGGACTTGATGCAGCTGGTGGATTGCACCACAGAAATCCTCAAGCCAGATAAGGCTGGTGGCTGGGAAGTGGTGGGAGCTGCTGGTGTGGAGGCAGAGTGGGGTGTTCCACCAGAAGGAATGCTTGATTTGCTTTCATTGATTGGAGATACCGCCGATAACGTGCCAGGTGTGCCAGGAGTTGGTATCAAAACTGCTCTCAAGCTTTTGGGAGAATACGGAAGCTTGGATGGTATTTATCAACATGCAGATGAAATCAAGGGGGCCATTGGCAATAAGATTCGGGATGGCAAGGATTCAGCCTATTTTTCCAAGGATTTGATTGCCCTCCGTTACGATGTGCCACTGGAAGCTTCTATTGATTCTTTTTCCACCGAAAACTTGAATTATCAAGCTGCAGCAGATTTGTTGATGAAGCATGGTGTTCTTGCAGTGGCCAAACAATATGCCACTGTTGCAGGAGAAGCTTCTGGGGAAAAGAAGGAGGCCGTTGCAGAAGAATCTTCTCAAAATACTGAAACACAAGACTTTAGCCAGGACTTTTCCAGCTTTCGTAAAAATGTTGGCAACTACAGTGCAGTAACTGATGGAGCCCAGCTACAGGAATTTATCGATCAGGTGCTGGCTAGTCCAGAAAAAATTGTAGCCTTTGACTGTGAAACCGATGGCCTTAATAGTCGCGAGGCTGCCTTAGTGGGCTTTTCTCTTTCCTGCCGTTCTGGGGAGGGCTTCTACATTCCCTTGGTGTGTGGCGACGGGCTTTTAGCTGGCAATTTAATCAGTAAAGCAGATGCCCTCGCCCAGCTGCAACGGCTTTTTGGCAACAAGGATTGTACTGTCATCATGCATAACGGAAAGTTTGACTATCAGGTGCTGTGCTGCAACGGACTTCCCCAGCCTCAGTGTTTGATTTGGGATACCATGGTGGCTGCCTGGCTGTTGGAGCCTGAACGTTCCTCCTATTCCTTGGAATCTCTGGCAGCAGGAAAGCTGGGCTTGGAAACTATTTCCTTTGACTCCATTGTTCCCAAGGGCTCCACCTTTGCAGATTTAACCTTGGATCAGGCTGTTCCCTATGCTGCAGAAGATGCAGACCTTACCTGGCAGCTGTATCAGCTTTTTAAGCCTCGTTTGGAGCAGACCAATCTCCTTAAGCTCTTTTTGCAGCTGGAAATGCCTGTGCTTCCGGTGTTGGCCCAAATGGAACTTTGTGGTATTCATATTGAAGGTCATGAATTAGAAGCTTACGGACAAGAACTATCCCAGGAAATTGCTCACATTCAAGCTGAAATCTACGAAATTGTAGGTCACGAGTTCAATATTGCTTCTACAAAGCAGCTTCAGCAGGTGCTTTTTGAGGAACGGGGCTTGCCTACCGGTAAAAAAACAAAGAGTGGTTATTCCACCGACACCAGCGTTCTAGAAACCCTCGCTGCCTTGGATGTGGTGCCACGAAAAATCCTTGAGTTTCGGGCAAAATCAAAGCTCCTTTCCACCTATGTGGAAACCTTGCCAAAAATGGCTGACAGTCAGGGACGCATTCACACAAGCTTTATGCAAACAGGAACTGCCACGGGCCGTCTTTCAAGCCGTGATCCCAATCTCCAGAACATTCCTGTTCGAGATGAGGAGGGCCGTCGCATTCGTTCGGCCTTTACGTCCAGCTCTGACAAGGTGTTGATTTCTGCCGACTATTCCCAGATTGAGCTGGTGCTTTTGGCCCACCTGTCCCAGGATGAAGGCTTGTGCTCCGCCTTTACGAGTGGTATTGACGTACACAAGGCTACTGCCGCCCTGATTTTTGGAGTGTCTGCCCAGGAGGTAACGGCAGAAATGCGTCGTACTGCAAAAACCATTAACTTTGGTGTTATGTACGGTATGAGTGCCTTCCGTCTTTCTAATGAGCTGGGGATTCCCCGTGGTCAGGCCCAAAGCTTTATCGAAAAATATTTTGCCACCTATGCTGGAATTAGTCAGTTCAAGGAAGCTACGATTTCCCAGGCAGAAGAAAAGGGCTATGTGGAAACTATTATGGGGCGTCGTCGCTATATTCCTTCAATCAATAGTCGCAACAAGCTGGAAAAATCTGGGGCGGAGCGAATTGCGGTAAACACTCCTATTCAAGGTTCTGCTGCAGACATTGTAAAAAAGGCCATGCTGGATGTTACTGCCTTGTTAAAAAAAGAAGGCTGCTCCGCCCAGCTTTTGCTTCAGGTGCACGACGAATTGATTTTTGAATGTCCCAAAGCAGAAGCTGAGTCTGCTGCTGCTTTGATTCGGCAAGGAATGGAAGCTGTGGTGGAACTGAGAGTTCCCCTCAAAGTTTCTGTGGAAATTGGACCACGATGGGGCGACTTCCACTAAAATTTTAAGGAGAAAATCATGGGTAAGGCTTACAATCAAGATAAGAATCGGTGGGAAGGGCGACAGTTGCCTGTTATTTGTGTAACAGGTCCCATGGCGGCGGGAAAAAATCTTGCCTCAGACATACTTGCTTCCAAGGGATGGGCCTGTGTTGATGCAGACAAGGTGGCTCACAAAGCCCTAGACCTGCTGAAGGATGAGATTGTAGCCTTACACAGTGAAAAGGCTCAGAAGTTGGGAATCCAGCTGGTGAATCAGGATGGCAGCTTGAATCGGCGGGGCATTGGGGTGCTGGTGTTTGATGATGAGCTTGCACTGCAGCGTCACGAAGCACTAGTGCATCCCATGGTGGAGCGGTTGCTGGAGGATTTTGTGGCGGAACATCCAGAGGAGCCTGTGGTGATTAATGCTACAGTTTTGTATAAAACCCACATCCTGAACAAATGCGATGCCATCCTTTTTATTGATGCCCCTATGATACTGCGATTTTTCCGAGCTCGCAATCGAGACCACATGGCTGCAAAGCAAATTCTTTCAAGATTTCGTTCCCAATTCGGTATCTTTGCTAAATATAAAAATTCAAATGCCGATATTTACAGGGTATGGAACCTTCGGACTCCGTACATTCTGGAACGTAAACTAGAAAGGATTGTGACAAGATGGAACAAAAGAAAATATTGTGGATTATTGCAAGTGTAGGCGTTTTCCTCTTGGTGGTCATGGGGGCTGCCCTCATTATTAATCGACCAGCTCAAGGAGTGGAGCCTACGTTGTCATCTCTTCAATCTAATAATGATACTTGGGTAATGCCTCCTATAAATACACCTCCAGCACAGGCTACTGATTCCTTCCAGACTGAAGGCGAGTTGCTGGAAGGGGCTCTGACAGGTGATGGTACAGCTGCCAATTCAGTACAGGAAAATACAGTAGATTCTATGACGGTTTATTCTGGTACCACCAATGTATATGGTTTGTCAGATACAACCACCATCGATTTAAATAGCATTAAGGAAGCAGTTCAGCAGGCTACTGTTACTGCTACCAATCAGGCTGGAGCTACTGCAGTGGCTTCTAAGGCAACTACTACTGCTAAAGCTCCTGCCAGTGAGGCTACAAAACCTGCTCCTGCAGAACAAAGTGCTACCTCAAAGGCTACAACAAAAAAGGTTGTAACAAGTTCTACCAACAAAGTGGTAGATCAGTACTGGGTTCAGGTAGCTTCTGTTACCAACAAGAACAATGCAGAAAATGCTCGTGCTGCCTTGGCTGCCAATAAGATTGAAAGTGAAATTTTTACCCACAAGGCTGATAATGGTACCTTGTACTATCGTTTGCGCGTTGGACCTTACACAACAAAGACAGAAGCAGAGTATTGGAAGGGTCGTATTGCTTTGATTGATGAATTTGCTGATACAGAAAGCTATATCACCAATACTGCTGCAAAGAAATAATAATTACAATTCTAGTGCAGATTAACCTGTGCTCATAATTTTCTCCTCTTTGGGGCTACCTTCACGGGTAGTCCCTTTTTTTTATTTTTTTTCCAAAAAAGTGTCAAAAAATCGAAGTTCTTGATGCTAATAAATATGTATGGAAAAAACACTTCTTTCTTTTGTAATAATGCTGACATGGAGCTTTGGGATTTTCCCTGGAAATCAAGTGCTTTTTGCTCAGTCTACTTATTCTGGAAGCTCTAGGGTGGAACAAGACCTTTCCAGTGAAGGTGGAGGAAGCTTGGAATTCAGTCTTCCCTATGGTTACACAGCCTTTATTCCAGGTGTAACAGCAAAGCTTTCTCTTCCTTTAGAAATTCATCCTTGGCAAAATCCCAGATTTCAAGATGTGCCTGTGGGACTAAAGCTGTATTGGAGTAATCGGCTACAGATCTACGGTGGGAATTTAAGCTTTGGTGGCCCTACCTCCTTATTTACCACTGCCGCCCCATCTATGACGGTAAACCCTCTGGCAGCTTTTTCCTTTCCAGCTGCAACTGTTACTGTGGGATTACCAGGATCAGCAGGTGGCTCTGAAACTTATAGTGGGGCAGTGATAGCCAGCTTAGGTGATGGGTTTGCCAAAAACAGGATAAGCTTGTGGGCTACAGGCTCCCAGCAGAAGCAGTTTTTTGGTGGAGTGGCTGTTCCTGTCAATATAGGTGATGTTCAGCTTCATTTTTCTTCAGCTCTTGGAATTTGGTTTTTGGAAGAAAAGCTCCTTGATCTTGATGATAGCTGGTATGAAAATTTTCTTCCCTATGATGGAATTTGGCTTAGGGGACTTGCTCTGGAGGGAAGACTTACCTGGAATTGGCTTAAGCTTTATGGTGGAGCTGTGGTGGCAGAACAACCCTGGGGAGGATTTGGCTATTGGGGAAGAGTGCGATTCTCAATAGATTTTCCCTTTGACTCCTTGCCGCTACAGGTGCTGGGAGGTCTTTCTGGTGGGCTGCCAGATTCCATTACCGCCAGTGGCTCTAAGTTGAGGGAAAGCTTTCAATCGTATATTAATCCGCAGTTTACTTGGGATTTACGGGAAAAAGTTGCAGGGCTTAAGCTAAGAGTTGGACTAGGCTTTGGAGCAAACTTGAAAAATACAGATGAGATGCAACCGCAGCTTTTTTCTGACGGTAAACTTCGTGGTGGAGTGGAAATGCTCTTTCCTCAGTGGCGATTACAGCTAGTGGGAGAGTGGCTTGGGATTCGGCTCAGTAATCAATCACTGAAGGCTAGTTTACGGAGTCAGGAAAAATATGGTGGGACTGCAAGATTTACATTGAACAAGGTGATTCCTCACTTTACCTTAGGACTAGAGGCTACAGGTCATTATGAAAAAGGTAGTAGTCTTAATAAGGATAAGATTGTGGTGGCTAGTGGCCTAGAATTACATCCTCAAGGGAGTGAAAATACACCTTGGTTTTCCCTTGTTCCAGAGCTTTCCGCCTCCACAGAAATAAGCTTTTATCGGATGAATGGGTTTGATTCAGCTACTACGGAGGCAAAAGCCAGTTGGAGCACGGATTTTACCTCCATAAAGGTGGGAATCTGGGTGGCGTTGGAATTAAAGCACACCACCCAGTAGCTTTTTAGAACTGAGGCTCCACCAAACAGGCGTCAAGTTGGGCGATGATTTTTTCTTGGTCCATATCCTTACCAATGAATACCATTTTAATCATGCGGTCTCCTACCTTTTCGTCCCAGTTAGCCTTAAAGTCTGGATCTGCTTCCATGGTTGCCTTGATTTGGGCCTTGGTGCCTGTGGCCATCCAGTCCCCAGTAAAGCCCACGGAGATTTGTCGTCCAGCCTGCTCTAGGATAAAGGCGCTCATGTTGTCATCACTGAGCCAGATAAGGCCCTTGGAACGGATAACAGTGTGGGGCCAGTTTTCGGCAAACTTGTCCAGCTTGATTCTGTCAAAGGGTTTACGACGGAAATACACGAAGGTGCTGATGCCGTACTCATCGGTGTGGCTATGTCCAGGAGCGTGATGATGTCCACAACCACAGCTTTCATCATGATGATGTCCGCAACCACAGCTTTCATCATGATGATGTCCACAGCCACAGCTTTCATCGTGGTGATGATGATGTCCGCAGCTACAGTGTTCATCGTGGTGATGATGGTGTTCACAGCCACAATCTTCATGCTCGTGCTGGTGCCGCTGCTCTTCTTCAAACTTGTTCATGGCCTTGATCCAGCCTGCAGAGGAGAATACCTCTTCAAAGTCAAAGGCATTGGTACCAAGGATAAGGGATAAATCAACCTGGGCTTTTGTGGTTTCGATAATTTTTGCCTGTGGCTGCAAAACCTTTACCACGTGACGGACTTGCTCCAGCTGCTCTGGGGTAACCAAGTCCACCTTGTTAATCAACACGATATTGCAGAATTCGATTTGCTGTACCAATAGGGCTTCTAGGTCATGTTCCTCCAAGCCCTTGTTCAACAATGAATTTCCACCTGCAAATTCTTGAACCATGCGGGCGGCATCAACTACAGCCACAATGGTATCCAATCGGGCCACAGCAGGAATTTCTGGAAGCTGCTGATCTTCGTCCTCTTCAAGATATTCCTCTTGAACTCCAGACAAGAGGTGAATAGTTTCAGCAATGGGCTGGGGCTCACAGACTCCGCTAGCTTCAATCAGGATATAGTCGAATTTATTCTGCTTGGTAAGACTGATGATTTGTTCCAAAAGGTCGGTTTTCAAGGAACAGCAAATACAGCCGTTTTGCAGGGGAACAATGCTGTCCTTGTCCTCCTCCACAATGCTAGCACCCTTTGCAATAAGGGAGGCATCGATATTTACCTCCCCAATATCGTTGACGATAACAGCCACCTTGTAGCCAGTTTGGTTGTTCAAGATGTAATTCATGAGGGTTGTTTTCCCTGCTCCAAGATAACCAGTAAGCAGGGTTACAGGAATAAGTTTGTCTTTCATATTTCCATAATAGTAAAAAAGAAGTAGTAGGGCAACAATAGAAAATCGATATATTTTCTATAGAGCCTTTTTCTTGTATACTTAGAATATGAGTGAAATTGAAGGTCTTGCTGAAGAGAAGCAAGATAAAGATAGGCGGAAGATGAGGCTCTGTGGCAAGGCGATTAAAGATGTGGGAATCTTTTGGCCCTATATTTTAATTCCCATTCATATAATTACCCTCAAGCCCCTGCTTTTTTATCTTAAAACTGTGATTACAGAGTTCTTTCTTCTCCAGTTTAAAGTGAAATGGGGCTGGCGAAAAGCAACCATTGCATTGGTATCAGATTCCATTGATGGAGATATTCCCTATCTGCCAGAAAAAAGCGATATTTATCTTGATTTTATAAACTTTTGGATTCGCTCCTTGAATTTCACTGTTTTACGGCTGGGACGCAAGAAAGCTCTTCCTCATTTGGCTCAATTTATGGCAGCTCTCGGTACCACCTACCACGAAGCTGAAAGAATTTATAAAAGGAGAATGTCTACTACGCCACGTCCTCCTGCAGGAAATAACAAAAACATGAAAACTATTCATCGGCTAGATCCCCATCTACTTTGTGTTCCAAGTCTTCACGTGGGAGTGGTGGTACTGACCTACTCATTTTTTACTGATGTTTTTCGGCAGGAGGGCTTGCCTCAAGAAGAGCAGGAGCAGTATAGCAAGGAGCTTTGGGATGGAGCTGTGGAAATTACGGAGACAGTGCTGTATGTAAAGCAGCATAGTGTTAACTGTATTCCCGCTGCCTTGTACATGATGACTCATTTGCTGAAAGACCAGTTTACCATTCAGGATGCCACTAATTTTATCGACTGCCTCTTTGTGGATTCAAGTCATATTCCAGCCCAGCAAGGGCAGACAATTCGCAATCACATTCACTACATGTACGATCGCCTTCTTTTAGAGGGCTGCAACGAGGAGGACTGGATTGTACCGGTGTTGCGGTGGCTTATGACCCAGCCGGTTACAAGCCTCTAAAATATTCTGGTTTGTAGCTGGTGTTGCTGCGGGCTTGGCGAATCTGGTTTAACAGTCGCTCCTTGTCTTGATTCAGTGTGCCTCGCAGGTTCACGTAATTGGAGGCATGATTTGCCCGAAATACTGTGCCAGGGGAATCCACCTCTTGCAGGAAAAGCTCCATTTCTTCCATCACCTCATCTGGCTCCAGTAGCTGGAACTTGCCCTGTTGCACCAACTTGAACAAGGGAGCTTGCTCTTCCACCATCAAGGTGAGGAAGCCTAGGAATTCTGGATTCATCTGGGAAATGAGGCGGGCAGACTCTAGTGCGTGTTCCCGTAGCCGTTGGCGACTTCCCAGTCCAGAAATCAAGGTAACGGAGGTGCGAAAGCCTGCTTGATGGGCCTTGATACCAGCCTGTGCCAGCTGCTCTGCCGTTACGCCCTTTGCCATGGAATGAAGCACCTGATTGTCTCCCGATTCTGCCCCGATGTAGAGCAGGTCCAAGCCAGACTCCTTCATAAGCTGTAACTCATCAAGGGATTTTTCCAACAAGTCCTGGGCCGTGGCATAGGATGAGATTTGTGTTACCTGAGGAAGTTGCTGCTTTACAAAGGAAAGGATTTCCACCATGTCTTGGGTAGCCATGGCCAAGGCATCTCCATCTGCCAGAAACACCTTGGAAACATACCTGCCATAAAGTCTGGCTCCTTCTGCAATATCAGCCTTAATGTCCTCCATCTTCCGCACACGGAATTTCTTTCCTCGGTACATGGAACAAAAAACACAGGTATTGTGGGCACAGCCAATAGTTGCTTGAATAATGAGACTTTGAGCCTCGCTAGGTGGTCTGTAAACAATTCCTTCGTACTGCATCACTTTCTCCATTTGATTATTAAAATAAAAACCGACTGCTGCATTATACTACAACAGTCGGTTTATTTCATTACAAAACAGTGATTTTACTGAGCTTCCATAATAATCAAGAGCTCACCAGCCTTTACAGACTGCCCCTGATTGATGAGAACCTCTTTTACCTCACCCTTCATGGGAGCGGTAATGCTGGTTTCCATCTTCATGGCTTCGATGATGGCCAAAACTTGATTTTCTTCCACCACCTCTCCAGCCTTTACCATAACCTTGCTGACGCTACCAGGAATGGAGGTTCCAATTTCACCAGGTACTGTCTTGTCGGCCATGCGGGTAAGGGCAAGATTTTCGCTCATGGTATTGTCCCGAACCTTTACGTCACGGCGGATACCGTTCAGCTCAAAGTTTACGGTACGCATTCCTTCTTCGTCCAAGTCTCCCAAACCAAGGTACTTGATAACCAAGGTCTTTCCGTCCTCGATGTTTACCTTGTTTGTTTCACCTACAGCAAGACCGTGGAAGAAGACATGGCTTCCCAAGCGGGTGATGTAGCCGTATTCTTCGCGCTTCTTGAAGAAGTCTTCCACTACCTTTGGATAGAACAGGTAACTAAGGACATCACGGTCAGTGGGATCTTCCTTGAACTTTTTCAAGTGGTTGCGAGCAGCCTCAAAGTCTGCTGGAGGCAAGAGCTCTCCAGGGCGGCAGGTAATGGGTTTCTTTCCCTTGAGCACCACTTCCTGCAAGCCAGCGGGCTGGAATCCCCAAGCAGGCTGACCCATCATTCCCTCAAAATAGCTTACTACAGAATCAGGGAAGGCAAGGTTCTTTCCGCGCTCCACAATGTTTTCGGGAGTCAAGTCATTCTGAACCATAAAGATAGCCAAGTCACCAACCATCTTGGAGGAAGGAGTTACCTTTACAATGTCACCCAGCATCTTGTTGACGGTACAGAACATTTCCCGCACCTCGTCAAAGCGGTGGCCCAAACCAAGGCTTGCCACCTGGGGTCGCAGGTTGGAATACTGACCGCCAGGAATTTCGTAGCGGTAGATTTCGGTAAGGGGAGACTTTAGGTCGGACTCGAAGACATCGTAGCGCTTGCGAACATCTTCCCAGTACTCGCTGAGACGCTCCAGCTTGGTAATTTCAAAGCCTGGGTCACGCTCTGTTCCTGCCAGTGCAGTCTGGATGGAGTTGATGGAAGGCTGACTGGTAAGACCAGACATGCTGGAAATAGCGCAGTCTACAATGTCTACACCTTCTTCTGCTGCCAAAAGGTATGCTGCCACCTGGTTTCCACTGGTGTCGTGGGTGTGCAGGTGAACTGGACAGTCTAAGGCATCCTTCAAGGCACGCACCAACATCTTGGCGGCGTAGGGCTTGAGAAGACCAGACATATCCTTAATGGCGATGGTGTGAGCACCACGGTTACGCAGCTCCTTTGCCATCTTTACGTAATAGTCCAAGGTGTACTTATCTCGTTTGGGGTCGCTAATGTCTCCTGTGTAACAGATAGCTGCTTCTACCAGCTTGTTGCACTTAGCAGCCTCATCCATGGCAATTTCCATGCCAGGAATCCAGTTCAAGGAGTCGAAAATGCGGAATACATCGATTCCACCAGCAGCAGCCTCACGAACAAAGCTTCTGATTACATTGTCAGGATAGTTGGCATAGCCTACACCGTTTGCACCACGGAGCAACATCTGGAAAGGAATGTTGGGAATATTGCGACGCAACCAGTCCAGTCGCTCCCAGGGATCTTCATGTAAGAAGCGATAGGCTACGTCAAAGGTGGCTCCACCCCACATTTCCAGGGAGAAACACTTGTGCATGATTTGTGCTAGGGCTTCGCTTCCCTTTACCATGTCTCGGGTACGGACACGAGTTGCCAGCAATGACTGGTGGGCATCACGCATGGTGGTGTCCATAATCAAAAGCTGCTTCTGTTCATAAACCCACTTGGATACTGCATCTGGGCCCTTTTCGTCCAACATCTGCTTGAGGCCAGGAGTTGGAGGTGTATCCTCCAGTGGCACAAACCGTGGGGTGTCGTACATCTTGGCACCAGCGGTGGGATCGTTTACTACGATATTTCCGATGTATTTAAGAATCTTGTTGGCTCTGTCCTTGGATACATCCAGCTGGAAGAGCTCAGGTGTTTCGTCAATGAACTTGGTGTGACAGCCACCACGGAGGAAAACCTCGTTCTGGAGGATCTTTCCCAAGAAGGCAATATTTGTCTTTACACCACGAACACGCATTTCAGTAAGGGCACGCTGGGCCTTGCGAACAACACCTTCAAAGGTGGAGTCATAAGAGGTAATCTTTACCAAAAGGCTGTCGTAGTAGGGTGAGATTACGGCACCGCTGTAGATATTTCCTCCGTCAAGGCGGATTCCGTTTCCACCGGGACTGCGGTATGCAGTAACCTTTCCGGTGTCAGGGGCAAAGTTATTTTCAGGATCTTCAGTGGTAACACGACACTGCAGGGCAAATCCACGGGTGGTTACATCCTTCTGGTCATTGATTCCGATGATGGGATGGCTCAGCTTTTCTCCCATGGCCACCAACAGCTGAGCACGAACCAAGTCAATGCCGGTGGAAACTTCAGTTACAGTGTGCTCTACCTGAATACGAGGGTTCATCTCGATAAAGTAGTGGTTGTTGTCCTTGTCTACCAAGAATTCCACAGTACCAACGCTAACATAGCCAACTTCCTTGGCAAGCTTAACTGCTTCGTTTCGCAGCTTTTCCAAGGTGGACTCAGGAACGGAGAAGGCGGGAGTGAATTCTACAACCTTCTGGTAGCGGCGCTGGAGGGAGCAGTCACGCTCATACAGGTGAACAATGTTTCCGTGGCCATCTGCAAGAATCTGAACTTCGATGTGCTTTGGCTCCACCAAGAACTTTTCCATAAAGATGGCAGGATTTCCAAAGGACTTGCGGGCTTCTTCTGTTACCAGCTGGAAGGCTTGGCGAACTTCTTGGTCATTGTAGCAGGAGCGCATTCCTCGTCCACCACCACCAGCTGCTGCCTTCAAGATAACAGGATAACCATAGCTAATGGCTCGGGCAACTGCATCATCAGCATCCTTCAAGGGCTCGGTACTTCCAGGAATGGTAGGAACATTACAGCGATGAGCAAGTTCCTTTGCACTGAGCTTGTCTCCCATTTGTCCAAGAACGCTGGAAGGGGGGCCGATAAAGACAATGTCGTTTCGTTCACAAGCTTTTGCAAATTCTTCGTTTTCAGACAGGAAGCCGTAACCAGGATGGATGGCGTCGGCACCTCGTTTTTTTGCAAGGGCTACAATCTCGTCAATAGCAAGATATGCCCCCAGGGGAGTCAATGCTTCTCCCACCATGTAGGATTCATCGGCTTCTGTTCTAAAGCCACTGAGAATGTCTTCTTTGGAGTAGATTGCTACAGTGTTCAAGCCCAAGTCATGACAGGCTCTGATAATACGGATAGCAATTTCGCCCCGGTTTGCCACTAGGACTTTTTTAATCTCCTTCTTCTCCATGAGTTTTCCTCCTTTTATTTCACTGGTTATTTTGAAAATAATCTAATATTAGTAGCAAATTAAAATTAAATTAATTCAAAACATAAGCAACTATAGTCTAGTAGTTTTTTTCTGTCTAGTTTTTTTATTTAAAATTGCTTGTTTTTTTTATGATTTAATGAAATCTTGACATATGAAGAAAAGTGTGCTCCTTGGAGAGTTTTGAAGAATGTAAATTATAACTACTTCTTATCAATAGTGGGTTTTTCTTCCCTTATCTCACCATTTCTTCCTTTGTATTGATATTATTTTGAAAATGCTGTAGCATATCGCATTCATAATGGAAGAAAATATATCTTTTGAAGATTTGGGCCTAGATGAGGCCACCTTGGCCGCTGTAGCCAAGAAGGGATTTGTAACTCCATCTCCTATTCAAGTTTTAGCCATTCCTCGTTTGTTAGAAGGTGATGCAAACGTTATTGCAAAGGCTCGTACAGGTACAGGAAAGACTGCTGCCTTTGGACTTCCCCTTGTTCAAACTATTCGTGAGCCTGCCGACTCTGTGCAGGCCCTTGTTTTAACTCCCACCAGAGAGCTGGCCTTGCAGGTGTGTAAGGAAATCGGCTCTTTTTCCACAGGCTTGTATCCTCGCATGGTTTCCGTGTATGGCGGTCAGTCCATGGGAGCCCAGTTAAAGGCTCTGAAAAAGGGCGTAGAAATTGTGGTGGGAACTCCTGGTCGTGTGCAGGATCATTTGGAGCGTGGAAGCCTTGATTTATCTAAAATCAAGTATTTTATTCTTGATGAGGCCGACGAAATGCTGGACATGGGCTTTATCGATGATATTGAAAACATCTTTGCCCAGGCCAATCCTGAAAGTCGCATTTTGCTCTTTTCTGCCACCATGCCTCAGCCTATTTTGAAGATTGCAGCAAAGTTCATGGGTGACTATGAAACGGTAGCTGAGGAAGCAAGTCCAGAAGCACCTATTTTGACGGAGCAAAAGTACATCATGGTGCGGGAGCGGGATAAGCTGGAGCTCTTGGTGCGGCTTATCGACATTTCTCCCGATTTTTACGGCTTGATTTTTACCCAGACAAAGGTGGATGCAGACAACCTGACTCGCCAGCTGGACGAACGAGGCTACGAGGTGGCAGCTCTCCACGGAGATATTTCTCAGCAGCAGCGAGAAAAGATTCTTCTTCGATTCAGAAACAAGAAGACCCGCATTTTGGTGGCCACCGACGTGGCTGCTCGTGGAATCGATATTGGTGGTTTGACCCACGTTATCAATTACTCCATCCCCTTTGACAGCTCCACCTACATCCATCGTATTGGACGTACTGGACGGGCTGGCTCCTACGGCGAGGCCATTACCTTGGTGCGACCAGAAGAAAAGCGAAAGTTGGAGCACTTGAAGTCTGCCATTCGCAAGGCCGTGAAGGGAAGTCTTCAGGAAGACACCGTTCCTTCTGTAAAGAAGATTCTTGAGCTGAAGCAAAATCGCCTCTTTGACTCCATGAAGGAAGCCATCTGGAAGCAGGTGGATGGCGTTGCTGCTGATGTTGCTGTGGAGGGGGAGCTTGATTCTGTAGCTCCATCCGAAGCTGATTCCGCTTCTCAAGAAAATTCTATTTTTGCCCGTATGGCAGCTGATCTCTGCGGTCATCGTGATCCCCAGGAAATCCTTGCTTCCGTCTTGGAAAACTTCTACGGTCATCATCTTGATGCTGGTCGTTATGGCCATATTGAGTCCCTGGAAAGCCTGAAGAAGGGTAAGGGCGGCCGTGACTCCCTGCGAGAAGGTGGACGACGGGGACGGAATCTTGATGATGGTGCTCCTCGCCGTGACCGTGATGTGGTTGCAGAGGATCAAAGACGGATTTACGTGCAGCTGGGCCGCCGAGATAAGTTTTTTGTGCGGGAAATCGCTGAGTTCTTTAGCGACCTGCTGGACATTCCCCAGCGTTTGGTGGACGGCATTGTGGTAAAGGATAGCTTCTCCTTGGTGAGCTTGCCTATTGAAGCTGCCGAGCGAGCCCTGCAGATGAGTCAGCGGGACAGCAGTATTCCCCACATGCACCTTGATGAAAAGCCTGCTGGAAATGGCGGTGGCAAAAGAAGAAGCCGTGGTGAGTCAGAAGAAAGGGATTTGCCCCGCAGCAAGCCCAACCGCAAGAAGGGCAAGGATAATAGCGAGGGAAGCTGGAGCTTTAAGGTCAGCGAAAAGTCCTACGAAAAACCTCGTTCCAAGGGTGGAAAAGGCTCTGGAAGATCCTTTGGTGGCGGTTCCCCAGGAAGATTTTCTGAAGGAAAGAGTAAGAAAGGTACCGTGCGGGGCGGCAGTTCTGCTAGCCTCTACAAACGGAAGCTTCCCCAATAGTTTGACCATCAGTTGATGATAAAAGAAATCCCACAGTGGCTTTACTGTGGGATTTTTCTTGATGAATGGGAAAGCTTATTCTCCAAAGTAGTAGAAGGTGCTTCCTTCCAGTATCAGCTGCCAGTTTTCTAGCTGGGCAACCTGTACCTGCTGGTTTTTCAATCCCAGCTTGGAAAGAATCTTCCATCCAGTTGCATCCAGCTGTTGCTCCTGAAAGCTCAAGCTCTGGAACCAAGCCAAGGCTACCTCGTTACATTCAGCCTTTCCCCAGCCTTTGTTTGAATCCAAATCGTGGCATTCCACAATGGAATAAATGTTGTGCATCAAGGTTTCTTCCTGCAACATAAAGCTGGGAATCCAAGTAAGTTGATTAGCAGGAGCTTGGCTCATTTCTTCCCAGGTGCTGTAGCGTTGCTCTTCAACCTCA
Source organism: Treponema sp. (assembly GCA_036300185.1). Taxonomy (GTDB): domain Bacteria; phylum Spirochaetota; class Spirochaetia; order Treponematales; family Treponemataceae; genus Treponema_F. The sequence goes on from JAXJGY010000035.1 coordinate 40,327, forward strand.
CAGGCTATCAGAAGAACGGCACAGACAAGTAATCCAAGAATTTTTGTGAAAAAAGATACTTTCATAAAACCTCCAGTGAAGGCTATCATGCCACTGAAAATTGGAAAAGTCAAGGAAGGGAGCTCCCACTAGTCCCATTTTTGATAAATTATCTTGCCCACCCGCTGTATGTGCTGAATGAGAGCTGGTTCTGTAAGCTGAGAAAAAATAGAAAGATCCACAAAGAAGGGGAGGATGGAATCATCAAAGTCGTTCATGAGCTTGAACAAGATATCGGTTGAAAGATTTTCTCCTTGAGAAATGGTCATGTCGATGTCGGAACCGGGGCGATAATTTCCCTTTGCTCTGCTACCGTATACCAGCACCTGATGGATTTGGGGATATTTTGCAAAGATTGAAGCAATGATTTCTCGGTGGGCTGGGGTGAGGCCGAATTCCATACCTTCCATGAAAGCTCCTGAGTGAACTCAAAGCTCTGAATAAGGCCCTGTTTTTCCAGCTGGGACAATTCACGACTTTTTGCCAAGTCCACTGCCTCCTGAAAACGAGACAGAGCCTTGGTGTAATTGTGAAATCTCTGCTGCCACCGAATGTCTTGTTCCATGTTTTCCCCTACTAGTTGGCAGAAGAACGCAATCGCTGGGCTAGGAGCTCCACACCTTCCACCATGGCAATGTGCTCTTGGGGAGCAATGCGGGCGTAGAGACTTTCTGGGGTGTCGCCAGGAAGCACGGGCACCTTCTTTTGTAGGAGGATTTCTCCTGTATCGCAGCCAGAATCCACCAAATGGATGGTACAGCCAGATTCTGTTTCACCTGCAGCAAGGACAGCCTCATGAACGTGGTGCCCCCACATACCCTCACCACCAAACTTGGGCAAGAGGGCTGGATGCAGGTTGATGATGCGCCCCTTGTATTCTTGAATAATGTCTCCTCCCAGCACGGTGAGAAAGCCTGCCAGAACAATGGCTTCGATCTGGTGTTCCTGACAAAGCTTGAGAACTCCATTGGATACGGCAAAGCGCTTTTCGTCCCGACTGGCGGTTTTTGCCAGCTCTGGCCCCAGGGTGGTGTAGGGACTCACCACGGTACTGGGAACTCCCACCGCTGCAGCCCGCTCCAGGGCATAGGCATTTTTGCTGCTGGAAACAACCAGCGCCACAGTGTAGGGAAGAGCTTTTCCCTCCTGACGCCACTTTTTTTCTGCATCCATGAGGGCCTGCAAGTTGGTGCCTCCACCAGACACCAACACGGCAATTTTCAGGGGGCTAACTTGTTTTTCCATAAACATATCCTTCTTTTTCCTGAAAATGCAAAAGCACTTACTCTTGAAAGAGAACTTGTTCTTCCTGACTGAGCTTTTCTCCGGAAGCAGGAGTCTTTTGTGAGGCTACCACCTGACCAATCTTCCATGCCTTCATCTGGGCACAGCGTCCAGCATCTGGGCTGGCGGCAAAGTCTGCAAGAGCCTTGCAAATAGCGTCGGCCTTGTCCTGGGCTACAGCCAAAATAAAGCCGATTCCCATGTTAAAGGTGTGGTACATACGCTCTGGATCTGCTCCACGGCGAACAAGTTCTTCAAAAATGGGGAGCACTTCCCAGCTTCCCTTTGTGATAGATGAAACCAAGGGAGCCAAGCCTGCTTCCTGACGCTTTTCGTTGGCTGCAGGATACATGCGAGGAATGTTCTCGTAGAAGCCGCCTCCAGTGATATGCACCATACCGTGAACTGCTGAACCAAACTTATCCAAAACAGAAAGAACTGGCCGCACGTAGATTCGTGTAGGCTCAAGGATTACTTCACCGATAGTCTTGCCCTCAGCAAAATCAGCCTTCTGAGTAAAATCGGTAATCAGGCGACGTACCAAGGAAAAACCGTTGGAATGGATGCCGCTGGAGGAAAGTCCAATCAATACATCACCTTCCGTAATGGACTCTCCAGTTACTATGGCAGCCTTTTCTGCAATGCCCACTCCAAAGCCTGCCACGTCGTACTTACCCTCGTCGTAAAAGCCAGGCATTTCTGCTGTCTCACCACCTAGCAGGGCGCAGTTACTTTCTACACAGCCGTCAGCTACACCCTTTACTAAATCTGCTGCCACTGAAGCATCCAGCTTTCCGCAGGCGATGTAGTCCAAGAAATAAAGGGGACGGGCACCAGTACAGAGGATGTCGTTTACACTCATGGCAACACAGTCAATTCCCACAGTGTCGTATTTTTTCATGGCAAAGGCCACGTCTAGCTTGGTACCAACACCGTCGGTACCGCTTACCATCACTGGCTCCTTCATGCCGGCTGGTACCTGGAACATTCCTGCAAAGCTGCCCAATCCGCTTAAAACACCGGGAATGGCTGTTCGCTTAGCATGGGACTTGTACTTGTCCACTGCACGGTATCCTTCTTCCACATCTACACCAGACTGACGGTAATCTATCATCTTCTCCTCCAAAGGCTTCGTAAATATATGCCTAGTATAGCCCACTGGGGGAAAAGTAGCAAGAACGATGATATGTTTGCGTAGGTCTAAAATAAATCCGAATCTAATCCACGGTTTATCCGTGGCTATTTTTTTGAATTACTTCTCAATCCCATCATAATTTCATCTTAAATCCCTGTGGAATAGTGGCATTCCTGATGGCTGGCACCTACAGTTTAGTGTAGATGTTGGCTACAGGTACCGTGGTACCAGGTACCTGCTAACAAGACAACACAGGAGGATTTTCGTAATGAAAAGAACATTTGTGATGGCACTTCTTGTCACACTGATTTTAGGAACTGCTGTATCAGCTCAGACAGTGAAATTTTCTGACCGAGTGGGGGCCGTTCTTGTAACCCAGGACGCAGCCTCAGGTTCAGATGCTTCATTCGGTTATTTGTATAATCGCTTTGTAGGTGGTTATGATCATGAAAAGTTCTCTCTTTGGGGACGAGCTCAGGTTGCCCTACAGAGCAGTGACCAGTGGAAGGATGAAATTTCTTTCAATGGAGACCAAACTTGGTTTGAATTCAACGGAGCAATGCGTCCAGTAAAGTTCATGGAATTTGCTGTGGGAAACAGCTTTGGTAAGGAGCTTCCTTGGGATGGCTATGAATTGCCTGGAGCCTACGGTTATGGTAGCGATGCCAGCTACGGTGTGAGAAAGTATGCCTCTGGTGAAGGTATGGCTATGTTGTTCCGCGGATCTGGAACTGGAATTCCTCTTTTGGAAGGACTTACCATTGGTTGGAATTCCCTGCCCTTGGATGTTGTAAAATCCATGGGAAAATCTGCTTGGACTACTGGTGTGGGGGTAAACTATACCTTGATGGATGCCTTAACCTTGAGCTTTGGTGGTCAGTTTGACACTGCCAGTGATGCAAACCAAACCATCGGTTTTTACGGTGAGCTTTTGGCCATTAAGAATATGAAGGCTAACCTTGGTATTACTATCTACACAAATACCAACGTGGTAGACCCCAGTGATATTGCTGGTTCTACCACAGGTGCTCTGACTAAAACTGAAAAGGGTGCAGTTTCTATGTTGAACGCTGGTGTTCACTATACTATGTCTTGGTTCCCCTTGTACCTTGGTGCCGACATGGGTATTGTAATGGGAAAGCAGGTGGTCGGTCAGAATACTGCTGGCGATGATGTTACCATGATGCCTATTCTCGTTGGTGGTTTAATTGGAATGGACATTAGCGAGCGATTTTACACCCACGTTCGTGTATCTTACGGTGATAACCTTGCTAGTGAAAGTGCTAAGAGAGCTTCCGAGGTGGTTATTACTCCTCGTCTCCACTACAAGACCAAGTCTTGGGGTGAGCTACGTCTTGATCCTGGCTTTACCATTATCACCACTGATGCTGACACAAATTTTGGCTTTAGCATTGGCATGTTCTGGGAATACAAGTTCTAAGTCAGTATCCAACACTCGTCATTGATTTAGATAAAAGAAGGCCTCCTTCAGTTTCACGACTGAGGGAGGCTTTATTATTTGAAGGGCATTGAGCTTCGCTGAAGTCAGCCTAAATCAGCCTAAATCAGCCACCTTTTTGTGAAGCTCCATTACCTTTGCATGAAGGTAGTGATCTAGGGTGTATTTTTCTGCTACCCCAAGACAGGCTCCCTGTGAGTCTACAATGGGCACTGTTTCCGTATCATAGTTGCTGAAAAGCTTGTATAACTCTGGTACTGGAGTAGTGGCTGTACAGGTAACCTCTGGTACCTCCATAACATCGCAGGCCATGAGACTTTCGGAAAGCTCTGTTACCAAGAGGGCTTCTTTCAAATGCTCCAAGGTAATGATACCAGAAAGCTTGCCGTCTTTATTTTGTACCGCATAGCTGAGATTTTCGTGATGACTGAATGAACAGATGATTTCATTCAAGGTAGTGGTTTCTTGAACTATGGCGGGAGAATCGGTTCGGCAAATAGGTGCGTTTCCCCAGGTAATGTCTTGGACAAGGCTGTTTTTCATTAAGTCTTCTTCTGTGATATCCAGTCCACATTCACCAGCCTTTGTAATACCATGTTTTACACAGATGGGGCCTACCAGCTGCACCACAAAGGTGGTAGCGGTAATAATCAGCATAATGGTGGGGCCAATGGTGGAAGAAAAATCCTGACCTGCGGCAATGGACAAACCAATGGCTACACCAGCCTGGCTTAAAAGACAGAAGGGCAGGTATTTTCTCACCGTTTCTGGAGCCTTGGTAAGTCTGGCTCCCAGTCGGGCTCCCAAAGATTTTCCCAAGGTTCGGCACAGCACGTAGAGAATAGCCAACACTGCCACAAAGGCATTTACGTTCCAGATGTTTAGCTTGGCTCCTACCAGTACAAAGAACATGACGTAAATAGGGGGAGTGAATTTTTCCACCAGAGAAAAGGTTTCTCGTGTTTTAGCTGGAGCAAAGTTCACCATTACAAAGCCCAAACTCATGGCTGCAAGAATATTGTCTAGGGCTATCAAGGTACAAATTCCAGTACACAGGAACAAGGCTCCCAAGGAAAAGGAGAGAATTCTCCCTTCATCGCTCATGAGGTTACGGATAATCTGTCCCAAGGCAAGACCTATAAGACCGCCTACCACAACGGAGCCTCCCACCTCGTACAAGAGAGAAATAAGCTGAGCTCCCAAGGTTAAGCCTTCTCCTCCCCCTAAAAGAATGGCTGCCACAGAAGATGCCACTGCATACAGGATGAGAGCAACGGCATCGTCCATGGCCACAATCCCCAGCACCGTCATGGTAAGGGGGCCACGAGTTCTGTTTTCCTTCAATACATCGGTGGTGGCTGCAGGAGCTGTGGCAGAGGAAATGGACCCTAGTACCAAGCCCATAGACAGGGCAGTGGCAAAATTTCTCGTGAGGGCAAAGGCCACTGCTGTTACTACTATGGCTACCACAAAGAAGGGAACAATTGCTTCAAACAGTAGGATTCCTACAAATTGCTTGCCGTATTTTTTTATTACCCCGATTTTCAGCTCCGCTCCAATCAAAAAGCCGATGAGGGACAGGGCTACACTGCTCAATGGCTCTAAAGCGGTAATAACGGGAACGCTTAAAAGCTGTAGTCCAGACTGACCAATAAGTACACCGATAACGATGTATCCCACCACTTGGGGAATTCTCAGCTTTTGAAAAAGCCGTCCACCAAGGGCTCCTAAAAACATAATCAAACCTAGTAAAAGAATTAGGTTTGCAGCTTCAACCGTGGAAAACTGCATAAAATCAGGAAGGAATTGGGCAAAGATATTCATGGCAGGATTATAATGATATTGAACTTTTTATGCCAGATGGGGTAAATACATCGTCTCAAAGTACTAAAATACCTCGATATTTACTACTGGCAAAAAGCCTAGAATCAGATTATACTGGAATTTGTGGTGGAGGATTGATGGAAAATTTTACCCCGAAAAATAAATCTTTATTTCGTCGCCCCCTTGTTCGGTTACTTTTGGTGATTTTAGCTTCCATTGTAATGGCAGTGAATCTAAACACCTTTGTTCACGCTGGAGGCTTGTACCCTGGTGGATTTACAGGCTTAAGCCTTTTGATTCTAGAAATTTTTAACCGATTTTTTGGAATTCAGATTCCCTATGTTTTGGTGAACACCCTTCTCAACAGCATCCCCGCCATTATCAGCTTTAAGTTCATCGGCCGCCGCTTTACCATTTATTCTGGTCTTATGATTTTGCTATCAGGCTTTCTTACGGACTTGATTCCTGTGGGCCCCATGACTCAAGATGTGCTCCTTGCAGCAGTCTTTGGTGGACTTTTGAACGCCTGTGCCGTTACCCTTTGTCTTGTGGCGGGAGCTACCAGCGGCGGCACTGATTTTGTGGCCATTTACTTTTCCCAAAAATTTGGTCGTGATGTCTGGAACTATATTCTGGCCTTTAACGTGGTGATTCTCAGCATTGCAGGAATTTTGTTTGGTTGGGATAAGGCCCTGTATTCCATTATCTTCCAATATACTTCTACCCAAGCACTGCGGGGCATGTATTTACGGTACCAGCAGGTTACCTTGTTCATTGTTACAGATAATCCCCAGGTGGCCTATGAGGTTATTCGGGACGAGACAAATCACGATGCTACAGAAATTACAGGAACTGGTTGCTATCAGCGGAGTCAGAAAACCATCCTGTATTCTGTCATATCTGCTGATGAAGCCCACCACGTGCGCTCTCGCCTCAAGGAACTGGACCCCACCGCCTTTGTAAACATCATCAAGTCTCACAAGATTCAAGGTCGCTTCTACAATCCACCACGAGATTAGGGGTATGTTAATTTGTTCTTCTGATAACTCCCTTGCAAAAAAAACTAAGTGGGTATATATTAGTAGAAAAGGAAACACCCGTTAACAAACGGACTGTCTCCACTTTTTGGGTTAAAAGTCGCCAAAACGTGTTCCAGCACATTGGCGACTTATTTTTTACTCTTTATTACTTCTGCTAGTGCGGAGGTAACTAAGTAATTCAAGAAACAAACTGGCAGTGTTAACTGCTAACGAAATAAAATCGTAGATTGTCATCTTTTCTTATGTAAAGTATGATTATGTCAAGTCCCACAAGATCCAAGGTCGCTTCTACAATCCACCACGAGACTAGTTTTCTCTTTTCTTAAAGGTTACTTTTGTGTAGAATACTGGACATGAAGAAATTTCGTCCGATTATAATCGTTATTGCTTGTGTTGCCCTTTGTGGAGGTTCCTTTTTCTTATACGTAAATGGATTAAAAAATCCTACTTACCTAGAGCCTTCCCAGGAAGAATTGCTTTTCTTTCAGCAGGTAAAAGATCAACGCTATCCTCAGCTCATTGTAGATTCCTTACCCTATCCTGTTACCCCTGCAGAATTTTCAGTACATTCAGGTTCTGCCATTTTGATAGATGCCGCTACTGGAAGTATCTTATATGAAAAAAATGCTGACGCCGTTATCCCTCCTGCCTCCATGACAAAGCTGGTGGTGATGTATGTGGTGTTTCAAGAAATCGCTACCGGCCGTATTTCCCTTGATGATGTGGTTCCCTTGCCACCAGAGTCTTGGGCAGTCAATGCTCCCCCCCAGTCCTCCCTCATGTTTTTGGCAGAAGGACAAACTGTTACCCTGCGAGAACTATTGCTGGGCTTGGCGGTGGCTTCCGGTAACGATGCAGCCGTTGCTGTAGCTCATTATGTTAGCGGTTCGGTAGATAAGTTTATAGAACGAATGAATCGTGAGATGGAGATTTTGGGCTTGGAAAAAACTCGCTTTGTGGAGCCCTCTGGCTACAGCGAATTAAATCTTACTACCCCACGGGAATTTGCCGCCTTTGCTCGTGTCTATCTTGCTCGGTATCCAGAATCCTTGGAAGCCTTTCACTCCCAGCCCTCTATTTCTTATCCCCAGGAGCATAATCTTGCAGAATGGCATCAGGACAAAGATCAAGCTATTTTTCAGCAAAGCACCAACAAATTGCTGGGAGTTTTGCCTGGTTGTGATGGCTTAAAGACTGGCTTTATCTATGAATCTGGTTACAATCTTTCTCTCACCGCACAGCGGGGAGAAACTCGATTTATCTCCGTCACCATGAAGGGTCCTGGTGTAGGCTCTGTAGAAGGAAACCGCTACCGTGTAGCTGATGGTACCAACTTGATGGAATGGGCCTTTTCCACCTTTGCCACCCATTTTAAGGCAGATGTGGATCCCCTTGCAATTCCTGTTCTTGGAGGACACAAAAACAGCGTGGTTCTTGCCCCCCTCCATACAAATGATTTGACGGTTCCAGCTATCCTCAAGGATCAAAGTCCTGCTGCTGCAGCAAATTCTATCACAGCTCAAATCAGTATTCCTTCCTATGTCCAAGCACCACTACAGGCTGGTGATGTGGTGGGCAAAATCACCTATTCTTTAGGGAATATTGTACTGGAAGAAGTTCCTCTCCTTGCAGTAACTCCTGTTGAAGATGGCAATGTCTTTAAAAAGCTGGTGGACAAGTTGGCGGTGGGGCTTTTTTAATTAGATTATAGAGATTGCAGCTTTATAGCTAGACAAAAATACTTTCATTATCTATTATTTTAAGTGGAGATTATATAATGGTGTTTTACATTAAAAAGTTGGTTTTGATTTTGATGTCTTTTGGGATTCTTTTTTTTCTTGGATGCAGTCAGGTACATCTTGGCAAGAGTAGCAACGGTATTCAAGTGCAGGTGGAACTCCCAGAGTCTTCTTCTGGCAGAAATGCCTCTGGTAGGGCTGCCTCAGGTTCCCTTTATCAGGTACAAGCAAAATTAACTGCTGTTTCGGCAGGTGCTCGGTCATCAAAGGTATTGCAAAGCCTTGTAACAAATGTTGCTGAAAATGAAGGCTGTATTCTTTCCTTTGATAGCATTGCAGTGGGGATTTCAGCACAGATTCATATAGAAGTAACTGCTTCCGACAACATGAGCTATATTGGTACCAGTGATATTTTTACCGTTTCAGAAAAAGGCACTGTGGTTGAAATAACATTGTCTGAAAAAACTGATTCAGCCTCAGCAGAAGGACATGAATGGCCCAGTCAACCACAAGACTATGCTGATATTGGCTACATTGTTTATCGTGATGGAACAGTATCTTCTAATAAAATTGAAGGCAAGGAAGCTATAGGTATAGTTATTGAGATAGATAATAGTAAAGCTTACACAATTCTTGCGTTATATGATGCAGCTAACGGTGACGAGGTAACATTGAGCGAAACACAAGCTGCTTTAGCGGAAGAATATGGCTCAGAATGGAGTATTCCTAGTGAAGGGAAATTAGCCCATATTTACCAGACTGAGAAAATAAATGATGCCTTAAATCTTGTAGGTGGAGAATCACTGGAGAGTGGTTACTACTGGGTTTATTCAGATGGTGTAGAATCTAGGTTTAATTTCTCAGACGGAACTATCAATTCATCTTCTGGTTCTGATGGGTCTTCTACTGCTCGAGCACGTTTTGTTTTAACTTGGGAATAAATGCTTGGTATCAATGGCTTCAACTACCCTTTACTTTCCTCTTGTTAATTGATATATTTTTATAGAACGGATGTGCCGTTTTAACTGAAACTAATTGTTAGGAGTCGATTATGATTAAGACTGTAAAGGACATTGACTTAAAGGGTAAGCGTGTCATCATGAGGGTGGATTTCAATGTGCCCATGAAAGAGGGCGTTGTTCAGGACGACACCCGTATTCAGGCCGCGCTTCCTACTATTAAATACATTTTGGAGCAGGCTCCTCGCAGCTTGGTTCTCATGAGCCACTTGGGAGACCCCAAGAAGGATGTAAAGAAGGCCAAGGAAAAGGCAGAGAAGGCTGGAAAGGCTTTTACTGCTGCTGACGAAGAAGCCTTTATCAACGGCAAGAACAGAATGAAGCCCGTTTCTGAGTATCTGGCAAAGGTTCTGGGCAAGGATGTTGCCTTTGCAGAAGCCTGCTTTGGCCAGAAGGCTGTTGTAGATGCCCTTCCCGAAGGTGGGGTTTTGATGCTGGAAAACACTCGCTTCAATCCCGAAGAAACCTCCAAGGATCTGGAAGAGCAGAAGAAACTGGCTCAGGAATTGGCTACCTACGGTGACGTATATGTAAATGATGCCTTTGGTACCGCCCACCGTGCCCACGCTTCCACAGCCACCATCGCTCAGTTCATGGACGTAAAGGTTGGTGGCTTCTTGATGGAAAAGGAAGTAAAATACCTGGAACCCATGGTTACCAATCCTCCCAAGCCCATGGTGGCCATCATTGGTGGAGCCAAGGTTTCCTCCAAAATCGCTGTATTGGAAAGTCTCTTGAAGAATGCCTCTGCCCTGATTATCGGTGGTGGTATGGCTTACACCTTCTTGAAGGCCCAGGGACACACCATTGGAAAGTCCTTGGTAGAAGATGATTTTATCGACACAGCAAAATCCCTGTTGAAGGCTGCTGACGAGAAGGGTGCTAAGATTATCCTTCCTGTAGACCACCTTGGTGCCGCTGAGTTCAGCCCCGACGCTGCTGCTGTTGCTATTGATGGTGCAGACATTCCTGACAACTTGATGGGAATGGACGTTGGTCCCAAGACCTTGGCTATTTACAAGGATGCTATCTTGAATGCAAAGTCCATCGTCTGGAACGGACCTGTTGGTGTATTCGAGTTTGAAGCCTTTGCAAAGGGAACTGGTGAGGTAGCTCAGCTGGTAGCAGAAGCTACATCCAAGGGCGCTGTAAGCGTTGTTGGTGGTGGTGACTCCGTTGCAGCTGTAAACAAGTTCAATTTGGCATCCAAGATGAGTCACGTTTCCACTGGTGGTGGAGCTTCCTTGGAGTTCTTGGAAGGAAAGACTCTCCCTGGTATTGCCGTTTTGGAGACAAAGTAAGCTGAATCAGGAATTGATGTGCCAGTTGCGGCACTTGGCGGATAAGTATGAATGTACTTCATTTATGCTACAGGATCCTAGCCGAGTGTTGCAACGATACACTATACCGCAAGATATAGAGGTGGCCGCCTTTATTTCTGCCATGCTGGCCTTTGGCCGCAGGGACTTGTTCCTGCCTAAGATTGATTTTATCTTGGAGCTGGCAGATTGTCAGGGCGGCCCCTTTCATTGGCTGATAACTGGTCAGCATCAAAAAGATTTTCCCCCAGAAGGAGTGTCTGCTACAGATTCCTTCTATCGTTTTTATTCCTATCACGACCTTCATTTGCTTTTTTGTAGATTGGAAGAAATATTACAAGAATCTGGCTCTCTGGGAAGCTATTTTTACCATAAATACAGTGAATCCCAAAACTCTCCGCCACAAGTCCATCTTTCTCAGCTGGTAAGTCAGGCCTTTCCCCAGTGCAAGATTGTTCCCAAGGGTAAGAATTCTGCCAACAAGCGGGTACAAATGTTTTTGCGGTGGATGGTTCGTCAAAATTCTCCTGTGGATGTGGGACTTTGGAGCTGGTATAGTCCTTCGGATTTATTGATTCCCTTGGATACCCACGTTATAAAGCAATCTGTGGAACTGGGCTTATTTTCAGCTGCCTCTGCTGGTAAAGGCTCTGGTTTTCCTGCTACTGCTACTAATGCCCGAAAGCTTACAGAAGTTCTTTGTAGTATCTGGCCCGATGATCCTTGTCGTGGAGACTTTGCCCTCTTTGGTTTGGGCATAGACAAGAACTTGAATCAGAGTCAAGAATAAATTTTAAAATTTTTCTTTCCACCTTTTTTCTTTGCGTGTTATAATGTTACTGAATTAAATCAATTTTACATCACAGGTGGTTTCTCATGAAAAAGCTTCGAATGTCTTTAGGTGTGCAAATCAGTATTCTTGCTCTCAGTAGCTCCATAATTATGGGCTTAATTCTCTTTCTTTTTATGATGGTTGGAATGCAAAATATTGAAGAGTATTCCATCGAGCAATTGTCAAAAAATATGATGGAAAGCTATGACAGCTCCATTTCTGGACAGGTAGATACTGCCATAAGCATTCTTGAGTATTTTGATAAGGAGGTTGCAGCTGGAGAAATGTCACAAGCAACTGCCCAAAATATTTCTGCAGACTTAATTAGACACCTGCGGTATGGAGTGGATGGCTATTTCTGGATTGATACAATAGAAGGAGATAACATTGTTCTTTTGGGAAATGAAACAGAGGGAACAAACCGTTATAATTTATCCGATGTAAACGGCTTTCACATGATTCAGGAATTCATCAAGGTGGCCCAAAAGGGTGGTGGCTTTACAGACTTCTGGTATCCTAAGGCTGGTCAAACAGAGCCCCTGCCCAAGCGTGGATATACCAACTTGTTTCAAAAATATAACTGGGTTGTGGGAACTGGAAACTACATAGACACTATCTCTGCCACCACCAATGCTGCATCTGAGGAAATCTACGGCATGATGTGGCGGCTAGAAATAATGGTAGTTGTGATTTTCCTTGTGCTGGTTGTAATTAGCTTAGTAGTTTGTATTTATTTTTCACGAAAAATCACCAAGCCTCTTATTGTAGTTAAATCTGCTATGCAAGAGGTGGCATCTGGAAATCTTGCCATCGATACAGACCGTTCTGTTCGCAGTAAGGTTATTGCCAAGAATGACGAGGTGGGAGAATTAGGTAAGGCTCTGGACAGTATGCTTACCAATCTTACTGATATTGTAAATCAGGTGCAGGACAGCATAAACATGGTAGACGGCGGTAGTGGACAAATTAGTGCTGGAAGCCAGAGTCTTTCTACTGGTGCTGCCCAGCAGGCTTCATCTACAGAACAAATATCCTCAACCATGGAGGAGATGGCGGCTAATATTAAGCAAAATGCTTCTAACGCCTCCAAAACAGCCGCTTTTGCAGAAGAAGCTGCAAAAAATAGCCGCCTTGGTGGTGATGCTGTGAATAAGACAGTAGAAGCTATGCGGTCCATTGCAGAAAAGATTGGTATTATAGAAGGCATTGCCAGTCAAACAAACCTGTTGGCCTTAAATGCCGCCATAGAAGCTGCCCGTGCAGGAGATGCTGGAAAGGGCTTTGCCGTTGTTGCCAGTGAGGTACGCAAGCTTGCAGAGCGCAGTCAAACTGCTGCTAATGAAATTAATGAGCTGGCAACCACCAGTGTGGCCATTGCAGAAGAAGCAGGAGATCTTATTAACAAGGTTGTTCCTGCCATAGAAAATACTGCTTCTTTGGTAGAAGAAATCAATGTGGCTTCTCGAGAGCAGGATGCTGGAGCCCAGCAAATTGCTCGAGCCATTGTGGAGCTTGATAATGTAGTACAAGGAAACTCTGCTGCCTCCGAGGAGCTTTCTGCTCAGGCAGAGGAATTGGCAGCCCAATCAGCAGCCCTTGCAGATGCAATTTCATACTTTAAGACAGCAGAATATCAGTAAAAAGTTTTTTTAGTCACTAGGGATTGCAAGCCTATGATGGGTTTGCAATCTCTACTGTTTTATACCCCCTCTTGATACTATTTCCTGTTTCCTGTAAACTAGGGTAATTCAGTTTTTTCTATTATTGTAAATCAATTTTTATTGAGAGGTAGATACAAGATGAGCTTTGATATTTCCAAGATGAGGAATATCGGTATCAGTGCCCACATTGACTCAGGAAAGACCACTTTGTCTGAGCGAATCCTTTTTTATTGCGACAAGATTCACGCTATTCACGAAGTTCGCGGTAAGGATGGTGTTGGTGCTGTTATGGACAACATGGAACTGGAGCGGGAACGAGGTATTACCATCCAGTCAGCATCAACCCAGGTTCAGTGGAAGGATTACACTGTAAACGTTATCGATACTCCCGGTCACGTTGACTTTACCGTTGAGGTAGAGCGTTCTCTGCGTGTATTGGACGGAGCAATCTTGGTATTGTGCTCTGTAGGTGGCGTTCAGTCTCAGTCAATTACTGTAGACCGCCAGTTGAAGCGCTACCATGTTCCCCGTATTGCATTCGTAAACAAGTGCGACCGTACTGGTGCAAATCCCTTCAAGGTACGAATGCAGCTGCGGGAAAAGTTGGGCTTGAACGCCTACATGATGCAGATTCCTATCGGTTTGGAAGACAAGCTGGAAGGTGTTGTTGACTTGGTTACCATGAAGGCAATGTACTTCGAAGGTGACAGCGGAACTGAAATCCGTGTAGCAGAAATTCCTGCTCACTTGGTAGACGATGCCAACAAGTACCGTGAAGAGCTTTTGGACGCAGCTTCTATGTTCAGCGATGAGTTGATGGAAGCTATGTTGGAAGATGCTGTAACTGAAGACATGATTCGTGACGCTGTTCGCAAGGGAACCTTGGCAGAGCAGTTTGTTCCTGTATTCTGTGGTTCTGCTTACAAGAACAAGGGTATTCAGCCCCTGTTGGACGGTGTAGTAAGCTACCTGCCCAATCCTTCTGAAGTAAAGAACTTTGCTCTTGACCTAGACAAGAACGAAGAGCAGGTAGAGCTTTCCTGTGACGAAAACAAGCCCTGTGTTTCCTTGGGATTCAAGCTGGAAGATGGACAGTATGGTCAGTTGACCTATGTTCGTGTTTACCAGGGATGCTTGAAGAAGGGTGAAGAGTTGTACAATACTCGCTCCCGCAAGAAGTTCAAGGTTGGACGCTTGGTTCGTATGAACTCTGCCAGCATGGAAGATATTAACGAAGGTGTACCTGGAGACATCGTTGCACTCTTTGGTGTTGACTGTGCTTCTGGTGACACATTCTGTAGCGGTGGCTTGAACTACGCCATGACCAGTATGTATGTTCCTGAGCCTGTTATCTCTTTGGCTATCACTCCAAAGGACAAGAAGTCTGCTGACCAGATGGCAAAGGCTTTGAACCGCTTTACAAAAGAAGACCCCACCTTCCAGACCTACGTTGATCCTGAATCAAACCAGACCATCATCAAGGGAATGGGTGAGTTGCACTTGGACGTTTACATTGAGCGCATGAAGCGTGAGTACAAGTGTGAAGTAGAAACTGGTATGCCACAGGTAGCTTACCGTGAGTCTATTACTCAGCGTGCTGAGTTCAACTATACTCACAAGAAGCAGACTGGTGGTTCCGGTCAGTATGGTCGTGTAGCTGGATTCATGGAGCCCATCGAGGACAAGGACTACGAGTTTGTAGACTCCATCAAGGGTGGTGTTATTCCTAACGAATACATTCCTTCCTGTGACAAGGGATTCCGTGCTTCTATGACAAAGGGTTCCTTGATTGGATTCCCCATTGTTGGTGTTCGCTGTACCATCAACGACGGTCAGTCTCACCCTGTAGACTCCTCTGACATCGCCTTCCAGGTTGCTGCTCAGGGTGCCTTCCGTGAAGCATATAGCAAGGCAAAGCCTGTTATCCTTGAGCCTATCATGAAGGTTTCTTTGGAAGGACCTACAGAGTTCCAGGGAAATATCTTTGCTGTAATTAACCAGCGCCGTGGTATCATCGTTTCTTCTACAGAAGATGGAACCTTCTCTCGCGTAGAAGCAGAAGTTCCACTGAGCGAAATGTTCGGATTCTCCACTGTACTTCGTTCTCTTACCCAGGGTAAGGCAGAGTTCTCCATGGAATTCTTGAAGTACGGTAAGGTACCTAACAGTATCTCTGATACTTTGGTAAAAGAATACGAAGAAAAGCGCAAGAAAGAGCAGAAATAAACAAGAATGGATGCAAGATTCGTCCCCAAATTCCTGCAAATGTGTGGTATAATGGGAGACGGGTCTTGACCTTCAACCTTATTTAGGAGGAACTATGATTAAGGATGAGCTGTTTGAACGGAGTCCCATTCGTTGCTTTGAAAAGGCAACTGGTGGACTCAAGGCTGGTGAGCTGGGACTGTTAACATCCAAGAAGGGTCTGGGAAAGACATCTGTTCTTGTTCAGTTTGGTGTAGATACACTTTTGCAGGATAAGCAGGTAATTCATGTTTCCTTTGACCAGCAGTCTGCTAACGTAATCACTTGGTATCAGGACATCTTTACTGAGATTGCCAAGAAAAAGAATATTACAAACATCAATGAGCTGGTAACAGAGCTTGTTCGTAAGCGCATTATCTTGAATTTCCATCAGGATGCAATGGCTTTGGCTCACATTGTTACCACCTTGGAAGCTCTTGCTCAGGGCGGAATCCAGGCTTCTTGCTTGGTAGTTGATGGTGTTGACCTGTCTAAGCTGAAGGCTGAGGATGTACAGACCATTGCTGACTATGCAAAGAAGGCCGGTGTTGCTGTTTGGTTCAGTGCTTCTACTGATGCTGCTGACTTGAACGGAACTTTGACTGCCGACTTGCAGGGCTTGTTCCAGGCTGTTATCCGTTTGGAAGCAAAGACCGATATGATTGAGTTGATGATTTTGAAGCTGCGGGATGAAGCTGCTCGTGCTTCTGGTCTTAAGCTTGACTCAAAGACTCTGTTGATTGCAGAAAAATAGTTTTACCTAAAAACTATTTCAAGGAACTATCTTGGTGCATATCTTTTAGCCTTGTATGGTAGGTATGTCGCCGAGATAGTTTTTTTTATATTCTAAAAAAACTGTAGTATACTGAAAGAGCCTAGATTGGAGAGAGTTTATGGTTCGATATGTTCTGTCTGTAACCACAGACAAGCTTACTGAAAAAGTAATATTGCCCCATCAGGGGGATGTAGCCTATGAGCTAATGGATTTTTCCGATTCACGAGTGCTTGATAATAAAGACCTGGTGGTAGAAAAGGTTCGTCGGTACTTGCAGCTGGGACTTCCTGCTGGCAGTATGATGATGGGAGCCTTTGAGGATTTATCTATTTTTAGTTATGACGAAAAAATTCGCTTCATATCCTTTGGACGCATGAGACAATGCTTAAAAATTGCCCAAAAGCTTGCTCTTGATGCAGTTGTATTCTATCTAAATATTCCTGGATATTTAGAAAATTCTTCCGATTTGCATGAAATTTTCTCCACTACCTGTAAGCAGCTCAGTACAATACTGGAAGCCTTTCCTGAAGTAAGAGTTTGCTTTGAAAATAGACTGGAAGCAAGTCCAAAGCTCTTTGTGGAAATTTTTAAAAGGCTTGAAAAAAGCAAAAATATTGGCTTTTGCTTAAATTACAGCAGAGCGGCATTATCCTGTGCTGCACCTGAAAAATGGGCTGCCAGTCTTAGTCCTTACCTTCACAGTTTACGAATCTTTGACTCTAATTTGCAGGAAGTTGTCATAGGACAGGATGATGATTTAAACGTAAAGGTAAGCAAGTATCAACCATTTATAGAAACTTATTTTTCCAAGGGGACAATTCTCTTTGGTCAGCAGGATTTATTTTACGATAATATTGTGGTAGAAGAGCTTACAGAGACCCAATGGGTAGAAGAGGATGATCCCAAAGAGGAATTTGCTACTTTTTGCGAGAATTCTCCAGAAACAATGCTGGAAAAAATCTTCTTTTACATGAATCAGTTGGTAGGAGAAAAGGGCTTTCTTTCTACTATTTTGTTGTTAACTGATTTGGGGCGCACCTTGGCGAGCTCTGATCGAGCATCCTTTTGGTATTGGGATAAAAAAAAGAAGCAGTACTGGACTATTGTAGCCTTGGGCTGTGATCGAATTGTTGTGGAAGAAGGCTGCGGCATTGTTGGTGCCTCCATTCAGAATAATGAGGTGCTTATTGTTAATGACCCCTATGGCGATAGTAGATTCCATTCACAAACTGATTTAGAGTTGGGATATCGGTCACGATCTATTCTCTGTATTCCTGTAACAGATTCCAAGGGCAGCGTTATTGGTGCCTTCCAAGCAGTAAACAAGCTGGCAGAGGGTGGCTACGGAAAATTTGAAGAGCAGGATGTGCGTCGCCTTACTATGGCTGCAGCCTATTGTGGGCGTACTTTGGAAGCGTATTTATTGTATCAAGAAACCCTGATGGATGCCCTTACTGGGGTAAAAAATCGCCGTGGTTTTTGGGAATATTATGCAGAAGAAGTGGAGTCCTACTTGCAGAGCCAGAATATCTGTATCCTGATGTGCGATGTGGATTTTTTCAAGGCCATTAACGATACCTATGGCCATGCCTGTGGAGATCAAGTGCTTGTTGCTGTAAGTGAATTCCTAGAGCAATCAGTACAGGACAAGGGAGCTGTTGCCCGTTGGGGTGGAGAAGAATTCGTTATGGTTCTGAAAAACTATGATATTCATGAGGCTGTTTTATTTGCAGAGCTACTGCGTACTAAAATAGAAGAAACAGCCTTTTTGTCAGAATATCCTCACCTAAAATTTACAGTATCCTTTGGGGTGGCAGAAGTGAACCCTAGGTTGAGTGTAGAAAAGAACGTTGAAGCTGCAGATAAAAAGCTCTACGAAGCCAAAACCCATGGTCGTAACCAAGTGCGATTCTAGTTATTTGGGCTCAAATCCATCAAAGGTTACTGTATACTCAAAGTCGGTCTTCTTTGCATCATCGTTAAATGTGACGGTAAGCAAGGCAATGTTCTTATGTATGGATGGATTATATGTATCCATAGGAATTGTTATTGTTAATGGAGCTGAAGAAGGGCACCGTATTAGCACTGGCCATCCCCAGTTTCCTAGGAAGGTATCTACTACAGTGTCCCAAACTACAAAGTTTGCAAAAGAGTACCGTAGAGTGGATGTACCATTCATTTTTATCCTACATTTATTGTCACCTAAATAAAAGGGCATGGAAAATCTTGTTCCGTCTGCGGAGGGAGAAAATCCTGTTGCTTCTTCATAACCTACATTCAAGCTTGATAGGTTAGGTGTGGCCTGAGCATACATGGAGGTATAGCGGTCTTGCTCAGAAGATGGATGCTCATATTGCACGGACCGTGGATAGGCATAGGTAAATTGACCATCTTTTGTAGCTTCTGTGCGGAAGGTACCATGGGATGAAGTGCCTTTAATTTGCAATGCAAAATACATATACTTAGGATTATCATCAGGATGCATACTATTACTATCCTCTTTAGCGAACAGGAAGAGTTTCTTTAGACCAGATCCTGTTGTTGTATCTGTAGGGAAGGTTCCAGTAAGGCTAATGGTTTTGCTTGTTATTCCAAGTACATTTTCTTTTTTCTGTTCTCCTTTAAAAACATAGAGTGCTACTGAAGTGGATTTAGCTCCTTCTCCTACAGTAATAGTTGGATTTTCTTTTGTTATATAAGGGTCATCAGCAGTCATCCAAACATATTGTAATGTATTTTTGTCAACACCTCCCCAAGACACTACAGGAGTCAGTGTAATGTCACTTCCATTAATGCTGTAGAAGAAATCAATGGACTTCTGAGATTCAACAGTGGTCTCATTTTGATCTTGCTGAGTATTGTCTGCTTTAAATGATGAGTCACAGCCTATGAAAATTAGCATCATGCTAATACATACACTCAAAATACAGTTTTTCACCTTGTCCTCCTGTTACATTGACGCTTTTGATACTATACTTTAAATTATCTTTATTGAGAAGGGTAAATTTATATGATATCATTATTTATATAAAATCAAAAATAGGAGGGGAAAGAAAGAGTGAACTCTAGTGACGGAAAGGGCACACGGGAAGATAAGGCTCGGCAGCTACGGTTGCTCCAAATTGTGAACATGGTAAAGCAGGGGAATTATCCTAATACCACGGATTTTCGAAAGAAATTTGAAGTGTCGCGTAGTACAGTGATGCGGGATATTGATTTTTTGAAAGATCGGTATATGGTTCCACTGGAATATTCCAAGGAGCAGAACGGTTATTTTTTTAGTGATGTAAATTATACCATTCCTAGTTTTTTGCTGACGGAGGGGGAGCTTTTTACCCTGCACATTATCCTGCCCTTGATGGAGCAGTACAAGGGAACTCCCTTGGAAAGTGTTTTTGAGTCCATTATGAAGCAAATGCTTGACATGTTGCCCAAGGATGTGGCTGTTTCCACCAGCTTTAATGCAGAGCAAGTTCATTTTATTTCCAATCCCCAACCACAGATAGAGCAAGAAGTGTTTTTCAGGGTGCTGGAGGGAATTCAGGAGCGGAAAACCCTTGATTTTGCCTATCGTTCCATTAAACGACAAGAATATATTCAGCGTAAATTCGATCCCTACAAGATTTTGTGTCAACGGGGAGATTGGTATATTCTGGGGTATTGCCACCGTCATCAGGAGTTTCGGGTGTACAACATGGCCCGTATTCAAAACATAAGGGTAACAGAGCCCTTTGTATGGGACGAAAGCTTTGATATTCATCATCACGTGGACCCTGATTTTGGCGTGTGGGCTCAGGGAAAGCGGTTTACCGTGGAATTGCTTTTTTCCCAAGATGTTCATACTTATATTCTGGAACGGCAATGGCATGTGGGACAAGAATGTAGATTGCAGGATGACGGCCGAGTACTGCTTACCTTTGAAACAAATCAGTTTGACGAAATCCTTCACTGGGTCATGTCCTTTGGCCACAAGGTGCAGGTGCTGAATCCGCCTGAGCTGAAGGAGGCTATTAAACAGGAAATCGCCGCTATGGGAAAATTATACTAAAAAAAATCAATTTTTTTCTCAGTGTATCACTTATTGGGACACTTCTATTTGTATACTGGAAATATAAACGGTAACAAGGAGGTGTTCTATGGGTTACAAAAAAACTGTATTCGTTGTATTGATGGGTATTGTGGTATTTATCATTCCTGGAATTATCTTGGCAAGTCTGACTCAGCATTTAGGGGCAGTAAAAGTTATGGCCTTTTGTATTGTTTTTAGTATTTTCTTTCATCCACTGCAGTTACTGGCGGTGGACTGGGCCTGCAACTTTGAAGGCTTTGGTTGGCTGAGTAAATAAAAAGAGGAGGAGAGAAGATGGGATTTGTGGTGTTGTTGATTGTATGTGCTCTTGTAGGTTTGTTCGTTGGTGTAGCCAGGGCAGCGGATTCTGCTGGCTCTGGCCACAAACAGGGATGCGGTGTCATTTCAGAGAGGAGCTGGAGTGACGCTGACTTTGACGAAGATCTTGAGGAGGATTTTTTGATAGATGAGCCTCGTTCCAGGAAGGGTAGGGGAAGTATATTCGGTTCTAAAAGCTATGAAAGTGACTTAGAACGGCTGATGCGGCCTGGCTCCAATGAAGCTGCCTGGTTCAATGCGGCAGATGATGCTGGCTATGATCCGGAGAATTGGTGAAGCTAGAAAAAACAAGATTTTGGTGATATATTTTACTCTGGGAGTATAAAGATGATGGATACGGCTTTTTTAAGTAATGAAGGTTGTTATACCGTTTTTACATTTGGTGAAAATAGAATCAAATTTATTGCACCCTATTCTCTGCAATATTATGAAGAAATATTAAAATGGGACAATGGATATATCGAGGTTTTAACAAAGTATTCTCATAACGAGGAACTAGAAGAAGAGTATATTGACCTCATCCCCATTCTCAAAAATTTGTATATAGAACCAAGTGAGTTCCTGAAACCTATAAAGAATGTGGAGGTAAAATATGCCTAATGTAGACCAAATTGCACAAGAAGCGGATATTATTGTAAATGGTTTTGCTTTCAAAAAGAATGAAAATGAAATAAAAGTTTTTGATTTGAATAATGAGGTTGGTGCTGCAGTTTTTAATAATCAGTGTGAATTGATAGAAACAAACATGAATGACATAGAACTTGCTATAGCACATAAATATTTAATCAATAATATCGCGTTATTGGAGGTGTAATGCCAAAGTATTACCCATTTAAAGTTGCCGGTTATTATTTGTATTTTACTTCTAAATGTATTGTAGAGGCAATGCACGTCCATGCAAGTGATTCAAAACTAACTGAAGAAGGTTCTGCTAAATTTTTTGTAAAAGGGAATGGTGATTCAATATTACAATCAAAAGGTATCTTGAATGATAGAGAAATATCAAAAATTCAAGCATTTATAAAAATAAATTATCAAGATATGTATAATAAATGGGCTGAATATAGCAAGCAAGGGTTTTATAATAAATAATCTACAAAACGTATAAATAAAGCTGCATGGTTCAATGCAGCAGATGATGCTGGCTATGCCCCAGAGAATTGGTGAGGTAGGGGGAGGCTGGGGCTCTGTCTCCTTCTAGGAACGGCTTTACCGCCCTCCAATCCCTAACACGGGGAATGATTCCCGCCACACTCCCCATCCGCCCACCGCAGAATACCCTCCATCACCAAAGCCAACCCATAAGCTACATCTTGGAAAAATTTTACAAAAAAAATCAACAACTCTTGTGGGCTGTGGTGTGGAGGTCGCTCTTTGCGCCACAAATACTAAAAAAACACTCTTGAGATGAGTTCAGATAAGACCAAATAAGTAAAAATATTGGCTTTCTGCCAAGATATTTTGAATTTATCACAGAATTTGGGAATTTTCAACTTGGAAATAGTTGTCTGAACTCATGTTTATGTGAGGTTTACTTAAAGTGGTTACTTAAAGTTTTTTTTATTTTAAGGTTTCATCATCGTCTGTTGAAACATCTTTTGTGAAAAAGTTAGTTATTTTTTCAATATAGCTAATAGACATATTTGATAAAAAGCTAATTATTATTTTACTTACTTCATCACAATTTCCATTAAGCTCTTATAACTATTAACAACATCATATTTAATATTATCAGAACTTAATGCAGCAAAATGTTTTCTAGCACACTGAATTTTAGCATCCTCAATTCCACGAAGTTGCAAGAAGACATAGAACCTTTAGTTTCAGCAATAAAGTAAATATGTTTAACTTTTCCTTCATAAAAAGCAATTGCCCAGTCAGGATTATAATGTCCCATTGGTGTTGCAATAAAAGAAGCCATCAGGAAGTTTTACATAAACAGCGACTTCATCACTGGTATCCAGTTCTTCTGCAAATTTTCTTTCATTTGAAGAATCATATACAACATGGTCATACAAGTGTTTCTTTGTCTTTATTGCATTAACATCAAGCTTTCCTTTGATTTGAGCATCCGCAAAAATTTCTTTCATGTCGTATGTTTCATCAAGTACATTATATGTAATGTGCTCAATTACAGATGTAGCTTTTTGTTCATTAATAAGATTTCCAGCTTTAATAATGAACTCTTCTGGATTATCTTTGAATTGGTCAAATGTTGAAGAAAGTATACCTTTTAGAATTCCTACAATCGTTTTTCTAGTAAGATTTGTTTCTTCAACAAGTTTTCCAATTAAATCATATTTTACAGAATTATTAATACTCATTTGAGCATTTTCTGTAGAATGGCTATCCATTACAAAAGCTGAACCACCAGCAAGCTTTTCTTTGGATTGGATTTCTTCCATACTTCCACTTTTTATTGTATAAGTAACTTTTGCAACTTTCAAATGTGTATCGAGAGCAATAATACATTTTTTGATTAACTCATCTGTATCAAAATCAACTGCATAAACTGTCTTATGATTAATTCGTGACCATAGTTCTTTAAACTCTTTGGAAGCTATTTGCTTATTATTTAAAGAAAGCGTAACATTATTCTTTCTTGTATCTTCAGGAGCAAGCAAAGCTGGATTATAAACAGAATCCAAAATATTGATTATAGAATCAGCATAATCCTTTACTTCTTCAGCAACTTCAACTGTTCCATTCGCTTTGTCATCATAATATTTATCTGTTAGTAATCCTTTCTTGTCTATGTATTGATTCATAACAAGGTCATAGAAGACAGCATCTGCCATGTCTTTATCTATAACTTTTTTGTTACCTTCTTTACCAACAAGTTCTCTTCCTCTGAATAATTCAGCAGTAACTTTTACAGGTCTATCACCAATACTTTCTGCAAATTCTGTCTGAAGTTCTTTTGCAAATTTTTCATAACTTTCACTTGCAATTACTGTAAGGCAGTTAATATTATGAACATTATTTCCAAGGACACTTTCATCCATTCGCTCTCCGTTTTCATTAATACAAAGACGAATACCACGACCTACTTCCTGGCGTTTACGAACATCACTTCCACTTTGTTTTAAAGTACAAATCTGGAAAACATTCGGATTATCCCATCCCTCACGCAAAGCAGAGTGACTGAAAATAAATCGAACTGGAGATTTTTTTGGATCTCGATCAAGAAGAAGCTCCTTATCTTTCATAATAAGGTCATAAGCTTCAACGTCGTCAGATGTTTTCTCTTTTTTGTCACTTAGTTTTGATTCTGTAAAGTGTCCTTTTTTGTCTTGACTAAAATAACCTGCATGGGTTTTCTTTGTTTCAATTGAATCTAAATATGCCATGTATTCAGGATACAAATCTAATTCTTTCTTTATTTCTTCAAGAACTTCATCGTATATGGTTTCAAACATGTCAGCATATTTACCATTGCTGTAATCACTTCCTTTGTCATATACACGGTAATTTGCAACTTCATCAATAAAGAACAATGAAAGAACTTTTATGCCTTTGTAGAAAAGCTGTTGTTCACATTCCAAATGAGCTTTGATTGTTTCTCTAATCTGAATAGCACGAATATTATCTTCATTCTCTTTACCAGTTACTTCTCCTGCAAAAAGCTTTACACCATTCATAAACTCTAATGAGTTATCGCGACCATCAATTCTGGTAACAATAAAATTATTCTTGTACTCTTCACGACCATTAGAGTTATCGTAAAGATTATAACCTTCATTTACAGTACGAGTTATTTTTTTAGTTCCTGTAGCTGTGTTAAAATTAAATTCAATAGTTGCAGTTGGGTTTCCAGAACTTAGATTAATTCCAACAAAGTAAATGTAACTGTCTGTAGAAGATGTTCCATTCTGGGTAATACCTGTAACTCGAATCTTTTTTACAAGTCGCTTGTTATATGCTTCCATAGCATCCAAGCGGTAAATCATATTGTAATTTTCACGATGAGTTGCTGAATAGCGTAATGTCATTAAAGGATTAAATTCTTTGAGAAGAAGCTTTGTTTTCTCACCTTCTACAGATTGAGGCTCATCAATAATAAGAATTGGATTTGTTTTTGCAATAACATCAAATTGGTCTTCGACTACGGAATTCATCAAGTTTCATATAAATACGACGAGCATCTTTTCCTGTAGCATTGAATGCCTGACTATTGATTATCATTACGTGATAGAACTATCAGATGCAAAATGTTCAATATCAGTAAGTCTTGTAGAATTATAAATAAAGAATCGAATTTTCTTCTGATATTTTAAAGCAAAATAGTCTTCTGTTGTTTGAAATGTTTTATATACACCTTCGCGAATAGCAATGGAAGGTACTACAACAATAAACTTACACCAACCGTATGCCTTATTAAGTTCATACATAGTTTTAATGTAAGTAAATGTTTTTCCTACACCAGTTTCCATCTCTATAGTCAGATTATATCTTCCAAATAAATGGTCATCTGGCTTAAGTTGATTCTTTCGCTGAATTTCATTTATATTCTATAAAGGATTTTTTGGTCTGTTAATTCCTGAATTAAGGGATTATTATTCCATCCTGTAAATTCAAGTCCTTGCATTACTTTCCCTGGATCCATTTTATATGAATTTGAAGCGTATGGTTGACCTGCAAAAACATCTACAACAGCTTTTGCTGCATCTTCTTGAAAACTTTGGTCTTTATATTGAATTTTCATAAGCCTATTAAATCCTATTAATATTTAGTTTTTGAAGTTTATTTATCAGCATAAGAAAAATTTAAAATTATATGATAAAAAATTAAATCATTATTGTGATTACACTTAATTATGAAAATCGCATCATTATTAATTTCAGTATCATCAATACTCATAAAACTATTAAACTCATATTCTGTTGGGTACTGGATATTTTGTAATTTATTTTTTAATTCATTACATTTTGTGGTGAATTTTGATTTATCACCCTGATAATAAACTAAATTAAATAGAAATTTTTTTGATGGTCCATAATCAAAGTTTTTTAGTATATGATTTATAACATTATCAAAATTTCCAGATAAATATCTAACAGCTTCCAATATGATTGATGAATTATTAAACCGTATAGACAAATCTGGTTCTCCAGCATTAATTCCGGCTGCAGAAGATCCACTTCTATTCTGTGATGTAATTTGATAATCAAGCATATTCAAACTTGTATGCAAAGCGATTTGTAATAAGTCTGAGATATTATCTTCTTGCGCAGTTTTAAGTTTTTTTATCAAATCATGTTTTTCGAGAATAATATTAAAAGCAACAATTAATTCACTAAGTATGAAATCTCCAGCATTTGAATTAAAGGAAAGTATACTTTCAGGAATTACTTTAAATCTTTTATTTCTTGGCAATGATAAAATACGCAAATATTCATTCTGTAAATCATGTATTATCTTTTCATTATTTACTAATTCATCTAATTCAACATATACAGATTCTGTTTTATCTATATTTTTTATTTGTAAAAATATTTTTTCTGCTTCGTGATATCTTTTTAGAGCAATTAAGTCATTTATCGCTAAATATGCAAAATCAATATCAGATTGCAAGTAAGAAGGAATCGTATAAAAAAAATCTATTTCTGCCGAAATATTAGTCTCATGAAGTAACTTAAGCTTTATAAATAAAGCCATATCCCTTATGTAATGATCCTGAATTTCATCTACTTCCAATTGGCTAGATAGTTTTTCTTCAATTTTATCTTCAATATCTGAAAGAATTTGTTTTAATTTATCTATCTCTTTATTATCTATACATACTTCAGTTTCAAGAAGTTTACCCCAAAAGAAAAACTCTAAATTGGTATTTTCCTTTTTTATACATTGATTAATTATTGCTAATGCTTTTCGTTTATCATTTTGAGAATAAAAATATAAGCCTTGATAAAAATGTTTATATAAATTAAATAGTTCTATATCTTCTCGTTTTGAATACTTCTGTGGTAATTCCAATTCTTTTAGAGCTTTGATATCTTTATTTTTATAATCTACAAATGCTCTTAATCGATAAAAATCAAAAATAAAAGAACCATATATTTCATTCTCAATTTTTTTGTTAATAATCTTATTCAAATCATCAAACATCTTTTGAAATAACTCTTCAGCAATATTAGAGTTTAAAACCAAAACCAAAGTATTAATGTAATTAGGAATTGTATATATATTTTCTAATTGTGAAGAAAAATCTGTTTTTTTTATATAGTTTTCTACCATTTTTTGAATTTCATCATCATCGAAATTGTTATATACAGTGAATACATTTGAGAGATTACCATAATTTAATATTGCATTTATAATTTTGTGTTTATTTTCCTCTGAAAAAGAACTCACAGCTTTCAATACAAAAGGAAGTAATTCATTGTTTTTTCCAATATATGAATATTCATGAAAATTTGAAAAAATACAAAATAATTTATTTCCAAAACATTTCTCAAAATATTCAGTTAAAACATCCTCAATTTTTTTAATTATTTCATCAAAATTATGTTGCTCACATATATTTAAATAAGTATTTGTTACCAAATATAAAAAAGTTCGAAGTTTCGTTGAAATAGTTTTCGCTAGTTCATATTCAGGATATTCTTTTAGATTGTTTGATTTATCTAAAATTGAAAGTAATAAATGGTGCATTTCTGAAAATGTGTTTTCAGAAATACTTTTTATAAAAAATAAACTTAAATCAATATTTCTCAAATCTTCAAAATCATATGATAATTTAATATTATCAGAGGATAGAAAATCAACTAAAGAATTTTTTATCTGATTTTGCGAAAAATCTATAAGTTTTATATTCGCTTTATTTTGTACTATAGATAAATTAAATATAAGATTAATTAATGATAAATTGTAATCAGCAAACTTTGTATTTTTATATTGATTATATAATTCTATAGTTTTGTCTAAATCAAGTTTACTTACAAAATTACATGTGTATTTTTGAATAAAATTGAATATTTTTCTTTTTTGTTTAACAATTTCAGTTCTTTTATCAAAAGAAAAACATTTATTATTAAAATATAAAAGAAATAAAGAATAAAAGTTTTCATTTTCCGTTTTTGAAAAATACGATGAGAATAATTT
This sequence comes from Treponema sp., assembly GCA_036300185.1. Classification (GTDB taxonomy): domain Bacteria; phylum Spirochaetota; class Spirochaetia; order Treponematales; family Treponemataceae; genus Treponema_F. The sequence goes on from JAXJGY010000035.1 coordinate 68,209, forward strand.
TTCTGTAGAATTTTTTATTAACTCAAAAATTGTTGTTTTTTCAAAAGTATCAAGTCTAATTAATTTCTCAAAACATGAGTCCATAAATAAAAAATATGCTAATAAACCATATTTTGGATCATCAATTAAATACAAAAACTTTTCTGGACAATTTCGATTCATCCAGTACTGCAAATACATGAAAATACATGGGCGTTTCTCTGCTATAGAAAGAAGTTTCATTAACGATTTTTTGAAACTATAATAATCTTCATTCTCTAATATAATACGCACTAATAAAAAAACTTCGTCTCTTGATTCTTGCAATATAGAATCTATAATGTTTTGATATTTGTTGATTTGAAAACTTTCTTTCCAATAAAAATCCTGTAATGAAAAAAACTCAGGAATTATTTCTAATTCATATTTTTCCAAATTAAAATAGAAATCCTCTGGAATACATGAATGACTATGTGCATCCAAATATATCTTTCGATTTTCAGTTTTAGTCTCACTCAATAAAATATCTTTTTCATTTACTAAAAGTTCAAAAATATCATCTTGTATTTTAATTTTTATATCATAGGGAAATTTATTTATAAAATTTCTTGAACATGGCATTTCTCTTGTTAATTTAAGCCATTTTTTCAAATAAAATTCAGGACTCTTTTTTAATAAACTCTGTAGTATTAAGATACGAGCAATATCATTGCCTGTATGACTCACTTTGAAGATTGAAAAAATATAATTTTCATTATCTTCCTTAATTTGTAGTGTATTTAGCAAATAATTAAAATCAGGAGTTACTGAAAACACTTTTTTATGATTTACATATATATCTTCAAATTGTTCCTTTGGAATAAAATATTCCCTCGAATCTTTATATCCATATTTTTCATATAGCGATGCTAAAAAAAGAAAATTATTAAGCTCTGTCTCATGTTCGTATTTTTTGATTATTTCAGGTTTTTCTGCTAAACTTTTACAAAACCACCATAAAGCATTTGGAATTTTGACATAATTCAAAATTATACGTATATAAGATTTTGAATACAATTCTTCAAGTGAGATATTTGTATTTTTCTGAGAATTATAGTTTTCAATATCTTTTATTAACGATTCTTTTGTAAAATCATTCAATGGATTTGAGCAAAGAAAAATATTAGATATAAATATGGATTGTCCCCAATCTAATTCCTCTTCACTTAAGTTTCTTGAAGCATCATACCTTTCTCCAAGAAAACCTCGAGCAATACTAACTAATTCTTCGATTTCCTTATCTGGACACATATAGCTATATCACCTTTACGCTAGTTTCTGGGCTAATCATTTTAAAAATCTCAAACACATTGATTTTACTTGCGCTGTTGCTGAATGAACTATCGCGGAATACTGCACGAAGTGGCTTTTTACGAGCAATTTCTTTTACGACTTCTTCTGATACATCTTCATTAAAGCAAGCCACCAAATCACCTTCGTTATATGTGTGAACAGTGAACTTATCAATAGTTTCTGATGTGTATGGTAATGATAGTGGAAGCCCCCAATCCAAGAGGCAGCCAAATAGAAGATCCAAATCATTCCTGTCTTCTTTTATATTGCTTTCAAACATGTCGAGTTTGGTCTGGTCGTATTCAGAAGCTGAATAGTAAACATCTTTCATGTTAGACTCATCCACCTTCAGGACGCGGAATCCGATGTCTAAATCTTTTGTAGTATCTGGATTTTCTTCTTTGATCTTTTTACCAGCGCGACGGATGCGTTCTTTACCGATTTCGCAGATATTTTTGTATCCAGCTTTATAAGCTTCTTTATCTTCATCAATAAGTTCTGGTAATTGAATCATGATGAATGTTCTTTTTCCATCATCTATTGCATTTTGTTGCATTATTGCATCCGCAAATGAAGCAGAACCTGAGAAGAAATCTAACACTGTCATATTCTTATCAGCAATTAGACTGATTAGTACTTTTAAGAATCCTGTATTTTTAGGTGCGGAAAATGGCACATCAGATAATTCAAATAGGTTCCTTAAATATGTACCTGCCCCTGTTGTTGTAAGTTCCATACTATAGTTTTTCTTTACACCACGTACTATAGCTTCGTATTCACGATTTACTAATTGGCTTTTTATTCGAATAGTATCATTAAAATTTTTCTCATATATTTTTTCTTCTGAAAAAGATAAAGCTTTTTCATTAAATAATTCCATAAATTTTTCAGCGGTGTACGTATTTTCAACAAGATTCCCCTTGTAGTATGAATAATATTTTTTGAAACCTGTAGAGATTAATTTTGAATCAACTTCGTTATAAGCTTCTTTTTTTAATGTTACTGAATAATCACTCTTTCTAAAATAAACAGAATAATTTTTATCTGATGAAACATTAGTAACTAAATTATTAAAACTATTCTCTCCTACAAGTACACGTTTCCCACTGTTATGAACATATTTACCATCTTCATCTAAAACCATATCAGATGCCTTTTTGGGTACATTTTCAATAAAATGAGCGTACTCTTTATTTTTCGCAAAAATTAAACAGTATTCTGAACTAACAGAAATAAAATCTGAGTTTTTTCGTCCTTTCGGATTATTTTCTACAGATAACTGTCCAATAAAATTGTCTTGTCCAAAAATCTCACAACTTATCTTTTTTAGATTCTCTTGCTCATTATCATCAATGCTAATAAAAATCACACCATCATCAGTTAATAAATTCCTTGCCAATAATAATCTTGAATACATCATAGAACACCAAGCAGAATGAAATCTTGGATTGGTAATTTCATTTTGCTTGAATTGTATATTTCCATTTTCATCTTTGTATTCAATTAATTCGTTGTACTCATCAGTATCTATACTAAAACTATCAGAATATACAAATGAGTCCTTTCCCGTATTATACGGCGGATCAATGTAAATCATCTTCACTTTCCCAAGATAGCTTTCCTGTAAAAGTTTTAAAACTTCAAGATTATTACCTTCAATATAAAGATTATCAGTTGTATCCCAGTTTACTGATTCTTCTTTACAAGGACGTAGAGTTTTTCTAATAGGTTTATTTGCTTCCACAATTGCAGCTTTTTTACCAACCCATGTAAACTCATAAACTTCACCTTTATCTGCAATTTCTTCACCTAACATCTGCTGCAAAAGGTCAAAATTGATTGCCTTTTTCGGTTTGCCGTTTTCATCTTTTGCTTCTGTAATACAATTTGGAAACATCTGTGAGATTTTGTCTATATTCTTCTGTGTCATATCCGGTGTTTCAAATTTTGGTTTATTCATTTTTATTATCCCTAAAACAGATTTTCAAATTCTAAAATACGTTGAGCTTTTATCATAATACCAAGATTTATTGGGATAGTTGTTAATACTCTTGGTGAAACATTGAATATTATCGTACCTGTTTTTGTAAACTCTGGTCCTCCATATAAAATTCCAAGAAATAATATTCTACTTCCTATACACACACCTTGGGGAGCAGTATAAGAACCTTCATTTAATATAAAAACAGGAGATCCACTTGAACCTGGATAGCATGGCATATCGATAAGGATTTCTTTCTTTCCTTGATAATCATTTCTAGGATGTGTAGCTGTACTACCTTTTCGAATAATTGGTTTATGATTGTAATTGTCGGATAGGCCAATAGGATAACCAACCATTACAATTTCTTCTAATGCTGATAATTCATTTAATTTTGTTTCATCTGGAATTAAATCTAGTTCTAAAGGTATATAAAAAACTTTCTTTCCCAGATTATCTAATTGTTTTAAAACACCAGCAATTGGTAAACATCTTAAATCAACAGTAGGATCAGGATGATGTTTCCATTCATTTCCATCATAAATAATTTTCTGTGCTTCTGTATCTATCGGCTCCCCTTTGTCATTTGCCATACAAAATTGAAATGTTGTTCTTATGCTATTTTCTACAACATGATTATTTGTAATAATTACTGGAATACATGTATTTTCTTTTTTGCAAATGTTAATAATAAAACCGGTTCCACTTCCATTAGAACCATCTGTATATGTACATTGTATTAAAACTGTTGAATAAGTCAATTTTTCACTTAAGCTCATAGTTTTCATTTAATCATTTCCTCCAACCTTCTTATTTCAGCCTTTATTTCAATCTGTCTATTAAACTGCTTTTCATTCTGCATTTTTTTTCAAAACATCAATTTCTTTTTGAAGTTTTTCCTTCTTTTCTTTTAGTTCTATATTTTCAGAAAGAGAAAGGTTTGAATCCCATTCTCCGCCTTCTATTTGTTTTATGATATTTTCCCATACTTCATCAAAATTTAGTCCTTTCAACTCAAGTTTTGCTTTCGTTTCATGTATCCAACTGGTAGTAAAAATCTTTTCACAAAAAACAGCAAGTTGAATTTCTTCTTCATATTGTAATGCAAATACTAAATTTTGAGGAATTATTTTTGAGATTTTTTGAATATTCTTAGAGTCATAATCTTTTGTTTTTAATGTCACACTTAGCACATAAATACTATTTATTTTTTTCCCTTGTTGTATTGAAGGAATTGTTCTTAAACTCACCTCATTTACAATATCAATTCTGCTTATGTCTGCATCAAATTTTGTTTGTTGAGCATTACTGAACTGAAATTTTTTGTAAATTTGAGTTTTTGGTAACGGCTTATGTAACTCGGTTATTTCAGGAAGATTAAGCATCAGACTCCCCCTCGGATTCTTCTATCCATTCTTTCAATTTTTCCTTCAGCATTTTTTTATCAGGTAGATACAATTCATATTTTTGAGCGTATATATTGGCATCTTCTGGTAATGTAAGTTCCACTAAAGCATCATTCTTTTCTTTGCATAAAAGGATTCCAATTGTTGGCTTTTCAAAATCCTGCTTCACATGACGGTCAAAATAATTCACATACATCTGCATTTGACCAAGATCCTGATGAGTCAATTTATCAATTTTTAAGTCTATCAAGACATAACATTGCAAAAGCCTGTTGTAAAAAACGAGATCAACAAAATAATTGTCTTCATCAAATGTAAACCTTTTCTGACGAGCTTCAAACAAAAAACCTTTTCCTAATTCAAGAAGAAATTTCTGAAGCTTGTTGATTATTGTAGTTTCTAAATGATTTTCCGAATAAACAGCTTCTTCTGAAAGTCCAAGAAATTCTAAAGTAAGAGGATCCTTTAGAATATCTTTTGATTTTTCTACTACATGTCCTTCATTAGCAAGACGCATTACTTCTTTTTTGTCTTTGCTCAATGCAAGGCGCTCATATAGACTTGAATTATATTGTCGCTGAAGTTGACGAACACCCCAATTTTGGGCTAAACATTCAATTTCATAAAATTGACGTTCTTCTTGATTCTCAATACGCATTAAAATCTGGTAGTGATTCCAACTTAAATTGAAATTCAACTTAATTGGGTCTACAGTGTAGACCTTTTTTGCCTGACTATAGATTTCATAAAATTTTCTAGCCTTTTTTAAAGTTTCTATCGACCATCCTTTCCCATATTTTGCATTTAGTTTTTCTGAAAGTTTTTTTATTGTCTGCTTTCCATATTCAGCACGAGTATTTCCTTTCTGTTCAAAATTTACAATATAACATCCCACTCCAAAATATGTGTAGACCATTACAGTATTAACAGCTGTTTGTACATGCGAACGGGCATCATCTATTAATTTTGAAATTTGAGAAAATAGTTCATCTTCATTCTTTGCTATATTCTGTTCTATTTTTATTCGAAGTTCTTTTTTCATAGGGTTACTCCATTTATTTTGTAGGCTCATTCTTAATAACTAAGAAACAAATTAATTCAAAATCATCTAAGCTCTTAATTTGTCCCTGTTTAAAATCAATAAAATCTCCACTAAGAAAAGAATCCATATCCCTTTCATCTTTTATTTCAATTATTGAAGAAATTGAATCTCCAAGGAGTTTATTAAAAAACTTCATGTTTTTTCCGTCTTTGGTTTCTACATTAAATTGCTTATAAACTTCAGGAAGTGGTTCATTTTTTCCTTTACACATCAACCGCATTTTATCTAGCATATTTTTTGGATTCAAATGGTTACAAACAACTTTCCCATCTTCACCAATATAAACCATATAAAATGGATGCAATCTGTTTTGATTATCAATATTTACACTGTTATTTCTATTTTTAAGAACATAAATAACACCAGGCGGACATTCTTCTGTAGATTTTGTAACGGCATGAAGCCCAAAAGGTGTATTATCTAAATCTCCATTTTCTTTTACATATTCAAGCAAATCAAGGCGGAATTCATTCAAGCCCAAATCCATGATACTAATTCCTGTATTCATTTCCTCAATATCAACAACTTCTTCCTTTAATTTTTGAAGTTGAGCTTTTCTGTATTCCAAATCTTTTTGATTTTCATCTAAAAGGTTGTCGTCTGCCGTTGCTGTCATGTCAACAATTTTCATTCTTGTTTCAACACGATTTTTGAGATTTATGTATTCATCAAGTGTTAAATCAGGCCAGAAGTTGACTAACTGAATTACGCTGTTTTTACTGCCGATACGGTCAATTCTTCCAAAACGCTGGATAATGCGAACAGGATTCCAGTGAATATCATAGTTTATTAGATAATCACAATCTTGCAAGTTTTGACCTTCAGAAATACAGTCCGTTGCAATTAATAAATCAATACTTCTGTCATCATCTGGATAAATAACATTCTTATCTTTTGAAATTGGAGAAAAATAAGTTAAAACAGCATTTAAATCACATTTGAATTTTTCTAATGTTGATTTACCTTCTGAAGTTCCACTAATTTTTGCTGAATTAAGTCCATATTTTTCTTTTAAATATACACTTAAATTTTCATACAAATAATCAGCTGTATCTGCAAATGCTGAAAAGACAATAACCTTTTTATTATCTGCATTTATTGGATTTTCAATTTTGTTACTAATTCGTTTTATTAATTCTTGTAATTTAGAATCATTTTCAGGAGTTATATCTTCTATAAGACTTTCTAATCCAGATAAAATACTTTCATCAATTTTTAAATCTTTTAACCATGATATATAATCCATATCATTTAAATCAATTTGAACTTTTTTTCCAATTGCAAAAATATCCGTAGTATTTTGATCATCAAAATCATAATCAGCATCAAAAGATAAATCTTTCATATTAATCTGTGAATTATTTTTATGATTTTGAAATTCCTCTACAATTTTTATTGTTTGATTTACATAGGCTTTTACACGCTGAATTGTTAATCTAAAAGAATATACAGAACTTTCTAATCGTTTTAAAAGATTAATAGCCATCAAACGACGAATTCCTAATTCACGTCCCATTTGGTCAAATCCTCCAGAGCCTGAATCATCAATTTCGTATTTTGCTCTTTTACTTGGATGGATAAATAAGGAAGGAACATAAACTGTAAGTTTTAAATTTTCCAATTCTTCAAAAATTAAATTGAAGGTTGTTTCATTTTCACATTCTGTAAGAGGTGTCTGTATAGAAATTGGATGTAATCTTTTGGGGAAAGTTCCAATATCCTTTGTATCATAATATTTTTGAATATGTTTTCTTGAACGAGCAATTGTTACACTATCTAATACTTCAAAGAAATCAAAACTCAACATACCTAATAGAGTTTCTGTCGTTCTTTCTTCTGTTGGTAGTTGGCTCCATTTATTAAAAGCTGTTTGAGCTTGTCTAAAAATGTCATCAATAGAATTTTTAGTTTTTAATTGTTCATCAATATTTTTTGAAACACCTTCATAGGCTAAAGCTAATTGGTTTCTTAAATCAATGAAACGGTTATTTACAGGAGTTGCAGAAAGCATAAGAACTTTTGTTTTTACACCTTGTTTTATAACTTTGTTCATCAATTGCATATAACGATTTTCTTTTGTATTTGAATGAGTTCCTATTCCATTTCTAAAATTATGAGATTCATCAATTACAACTAAATCATAATTTTCCCAGTTAATAAAAGCTAAATCATTTCCATTAGACTCTCCAGAAGTTCTATTTAAGTCTGTATGGAAAAGAACATCATAACGAAGTCTATCTTCTGCAATTGGATTATTTTTATAGTTATTCTTATAAATATTCCAGTTGTTAGATAGCTTTTTAGGACAGAGAACAAGTACTCTATTATTTCTGCTTTCATAATATTTGATAACGGAAAGTGCTGTAAAAGTTTTTCCAAGACCAACACTATCAGCTAAAATACAACCATTATATTTTTCAAGTTTATTGATAATTGCCAAACACGCATCTTGCTGAAAGTTATAAAGTTTTGACCAAATTTTACTTTTCTTAAAACCTGTTGCTTCCTTAGGTAAAATATCTTCACTTATATCGTCTAAGAATTCTTTGAAAATGTTATAAAGAGTAATAAAGTAAATAAATTTAGGTACATTTTCGTTATATGCAGAAGTAATATTTTCAATTACTTGGTCTGTTACATCTTGCATCATATCTTTATTTTGCCAAAATTGATCAAACAACATTAAAAAATGTTCACTCATGGGAGAATACATTTTTGTAATTGCAAAAGCGGCATTATTCCCTTTTTCTACACCTAATTCCACAGCGGTAAATTCTTTTACACCAGAATAACTTGTTTTATCTACATTTAAAAAACAAGGAATTCCTTGTTCTGTAGAGTTTGATTTAAATGTAACTTTCTTTTTTATCCATTCAGCACATTCTTTTGCTATAGCTTTTTGATTCAATTCATTTCTTAATTTTACTTCAAACTCTGTACCATATAAGCTACGTTCTCTATTAAGTCGAGGAATATAAAATTCTCTTTTTTCCTTTTTAGCTTTTTCTGTAATAAATGCTGGAGAAGTAAAAATAAAACGAAGTTCTTCTATATTTTTTAATTCATTTTGTAATTCTTGATATGCATAAATTGAAAAACAAGCAGCAGCTATTGATATTTTGCTTCCAGGTTTTATTTCTTCTTTGAGACTTGATTTTAGAGTTTTATTAACATTGTCTATAAATTCAGGTGTCATCATTTTAGTTACTACTTTTCTTCCTTCATCTCACAAATATCACCAACATCACAATTAAAAGCCTTACAAATCTTATGCAAACTTTCCATTGAAACGTATTCACCTTTCCCCAAGCGAGCAAGGATATTTGTTGATATTCCTGCAAGTGGTATTAAATCTGTTTTCTTCATTTCTTTATCAATAAGAAGTTTCCATAATTTTTTATAATCTACTTGTCCTTCCATAACACAAAATTATATCATAAAACTTCTTTGTTTTGTAATAAATATTGATTAAACGTGATATTTTTTCTTCCATCAAAGTATACCACACCTACAGTGCAAAATAACGTCCCTCTCTTTTTTTTGAACACATCACACCCATCAAGTGACGCGCGTCACCTCTGACTTAAACTGATTTTTGCAAATATTCAACAAACGCAAAAACATCAGATTTTTTGTACTTCCTACGGCTTCCATCTTTTATTGCTTTTGCTCTAAGTTTTTCATAGCGTTTAGCTGTAAAAAATATTGATGAAGCACATCTTAAAAACTCTATGACTTCTTTCTGAATCCATAACTCTTCTTGTTCTTTTTCTTTTCTCATGCTTCACTCCTATTAAAAGAAATCAATTTTCTATTATTTCCTGCTTCTGCTGCTGCTTCATCACAAATACAATATTCAATATCAGTGATAGATAGCTCTTCAAAAATTGGTGCGAATAATCTTTCTGAAGTTTTTGCAATCGTTTCTAAAGCTGATTCTTTTTTAATGTGATTAGCATAATGAGCAAAAACTTTATCCGTTTTGTGTCCTGAACCAATCATACAAATTCGCTGATCTCCAATCTCTGTAAGTGTAGTTGTACACCAACTGTGTCTAAAACTGTGAAAACAAATTTTTTCTGGATTTGGATAGCCAATTGATTTTAGAGCTCGTCTCATATAGACAATCCATCCATCAACATCCATTGGTCTATCGGTTCTTGTCTTACTAAAAAAAATAAACGCTGATAAATCTTGACTCCATGGATTTTTCATTGCCTGCATAATTATCATATCTCGAAGCTGATGAGGAATTCTTATCTCTCTTTCTTCTCCATTTTTTGGAGTTTTCAACCCATCATATTTTCCCCATGAGTACCGAATATAAATTCTATCTTCTCCAATATTTTGAAGTCTGAGAGCAGCAATTTCGCCTTGTCGCATACCTGTGTAACTTGCTATAAGACAGGCTAATTTTGCTGTTTCATTTTCCCATTTTGCTGCAAAAAGCAACTTAATTTCTTCCATTGTTAAAATTGCACGTTTTTGTGGATTATCTGTAGGCTTTATTATTCCATCATAACAATTTATTTCAGTTAATCCATGTAGATATGCCCATTTCAAAGCAACTGTTATTGCGTTAATAATGGATTTAACAGTTTTTGGTGCAAGCTTTTGAGTTGATTCAACATCAAAAATTTTATTGACATCATCTCTTGTAATTTCACCAACCAGTTTTCCATTAATAATCGGTTCCCAATAATTGAAAATGATTCTTGTCATTCTGTTAGAATGTTTTTGGTGAAAAGATTTTCCTCGTAAATGAAGTTCGCGAATGTAAGGTGATTTTTCGTAATCCCAAAACTCAATAAGAAATTCCATCGCATCTCGAGCAGCTTTTGATTCTGTACGAACTGCCGTCTTGATAAAATTTCTTTCTTTTAGGATATCAAGAATTTGGGTGATTTCTAGATCAGTGAAAGTTTTTGTTTTAAGCTGATTTAGAATTGCAAGGGTGTCCAGAGAATTACTATTTTTTGAATTCCCTTTTTTTTTGTTTTAAACGGTGGTGGGCGGGGAGGATAGTCCCAAACCCTCTGATGAGGGCTTGGGGACTACTATTAGTCTACGCAATCAATCCATTCTTCTATTTCTCTGATAATATTTTTTTTCATGAGTACATGACAAAGAATTCCAACATGATCTTGTTGTAAATATGCTGCTTCATTTGTTTGGTTTCTTGTAGAATTGTTACTGTATGGAGAATAGTGTATTATTCTGGGCATCCTATCAGCGATGTCAAGTAGCTGATCAATAATCGGATATTTTTCTCGTAGTTCCGAGTTCAGTTGTCTGCATCCGTCAAACTCAAAACCGTATTTGTGATAAAAGTTTATGGCCCTCTCATTCTTTTCGAATACCCACACAAAAAATGTATTGTATTCGCTAAGCCTTGAAATTGCTTCATTCATCAATCTATATCCTACTTTCCGGCCGTAATACTCCGAAAGGACGTAAGCGTCAATTGACATTTAGTTTACAACTCAAATTACAACTTTTTGCATCTTGTATTTATCAGTTTGTAGGTAGATAATTTAGATATTCGATGGCAAGCCGGCTGCTTTCGAAAGGAGGACTTATGATTATCGAATTTCTTTTATCTTTTGGGGTGCTTTGTTTAACTGCGACAATGTGCAGTCTTACAAGCGGTGGTTTCGTATGGGAAATAATTGAGCCGGCCTTGTTGCCTGGAATTTTACTGATTCTTGCAGTGATGATTTTTCTTTCAGGATATGGAAAATCTTTCATTAAAATTTTCTCATCTACAAAAACAATAAATAAAACAGAATTGCCGGAACTAAAAAAAATGGAAACATCACTTAGTTTTTCATTTAAGGCTCTGATTTTTGTTTCAAGTTTTTTTATGCTCATCAGCGCAATTTATTTCTATCTGAATATTGATGAACGCCAGACTCTAGGTCCAAACCTTGCGACTATAATGTGTTCATTTTATTATCTTGCTTTCTTTGGAATGATGCTTATAACCCTAAAAGCCAAGCTTCGCCGCAATATCATAAATGTTATGACAGAAGAAAGCGATGCAGAAAATAAAACTGCAAGCCTTTCAAAAAAAGAAATCATTCTGAAAACATTTAAATTTTTGATTTCTATAGCTTTGATTGTAGGCTTGTATTTATTGGTTATGTTTACAAGTACAATTAATCACACTGAGCAGGAACCTTTGAGTTTTTATTATCTTAGAGATCTTCCCGGTTTGATTTATATTTTCATCCCGACATTTTTGCTGCTTACTATTTCCGGTAACTTCAAGATTTTTTTAAGCGCGTTAAAATGTGTTTTTAAGAATCAAAAGGTTTCAGTTTCACAAAAAGCATTGTCAGTAAATTCAATAAAAACTTTTTGTACACTTCTGATTCTCGAAGGAATAATGACGACACTAGGCGGCTTTATGGGAATGCTTGCTCATCTCGAAGATCGTTCTGCGCTCGGAGTAAACTTTACCGTTGCCTGCGTCCCGCTTATTTATGCTTTGCTTCTTAATCTGGTTTTGCTTCCTGTAGAAAGTAAAGTTTCTCTGCTTTGTGATTCAGAATAGTTTATGCTGATAGATAGTATTCTTGTGATTGCTGGAATTGTAGTTTTTATGATTCCTGCAATCCTTCTAAAAGAAAAGGTGGCTCAGTTCAAGGTTGATTTTCCAGTCCAGATATCAAAATTTGCAATCTTAAGCGGGTTCTTTGTCTCAGTTGTAAAAATCCTATTTTTGATTTCTGATTTCGAACTGTTGCAGCAAGCTGATCAAGAGACTATTTCCTCAATTTCTTCAACAGCTTTTTTTATAATGATTTTTGTAAAGTTTCGTCCAGCTCTTATGGGAATTCTAATTAAGTTGATTTTAGTGCCATTTTCAAAAAAGAAGAATGATGATTCGACAAATCAGACAAGCAAAGAAGCCCCCTTTGACGTCCTTTCTTCTCGCGAAAAAGAAGTGGCCCTCCTTGCAGCCCGCGGTTATTCAAATGCCCAGATTGCTGAAGAATTATACATCAGCGTAGAAACTGTAAAACGCCACATGGCAACAATTTTCAAAAAACTCAAAATTGAGTCACGCAGGGAACTGAAAGATCGTATCCGCAAATAGAATTTACGTTTACATTATACCACAATTTAAATCCATTCTCCACGAATCTTATATGGAGTAATTTCAATATTCCAGGGGAGAAGTTTTTCCCAGTCATTTTCAGTTTCAGCATAAGGGGCTTTTTCAAAAAGACATCTGAGATAATCTTCAGGAGCAATACCATTCTGCTTGGCAGTTTCAATAAGAGACAGAATAAAACATGATGCTCTTGCTCCATTACCGCTACCGCTTCATTCCCAGAAGACGGTCAGCTCGGCAGGCTCACTACCCACCTTCTGGGAACGGCTTTGCCGCCCTTCCAATCCCTAACACGGGGATTTATTCTGGGTTAGCTACAGTACCCCAAAAAACTCTGCCTGTATCATTATCCTCATAGAGTATCCATGTAGCTCCAGTTAGTGTATTTATTAGATAACTGCCCTTGACGGCTATACCAGACAAGGTGATTTGATAAACAGCTCCTTTATGATGTTCTGGGACTATATCGTGAGGGTGTTCTTGTCTAGGAATCTGTTCCCAAACATACCCACTATAACCCGATACTAACTGCCATGTATCACCGGTTTCTTTATCAAGTAAATAGGTTTCACGCAATGCTATAGAACTTGTGATTATCTCGTATCTTCCTGATGCTGGAGAAGTGGTGGCAGTTTGATTGTTGTACTTGTTCTGTGCCGTAGCGGAAAATGCAAGTAAAATGAGTGTAAGAAATAAGATTAATTGTTTCATAGAAATTCCTTTTATTCTTCAAACAGAGCATTCACGGCTCTGTTTATTGCCTCTCTGATATCATCTGTTTCTGTATCTCCGATTCCTTATGTAAGCTCCTCCTGTGAATTTAAGGTAAATCATTCAATCAAAATTATCAATATTGTCCAAGTAATCGAAAACATTTTCTTATATTGTACAATACTCTTTTTCTATTCTACATGAAGTTGTCTATCATATCCGACACGCACTCACTGGTGAATTGCATCCGAAATACCTCTGGTATGTTGGCCAGGTCTTGGTACAGGCTGTTGGGAATCCGCAGTAGGTTTGTCTTGCCAGTCCGCTTGTCTGTGACTGTCACCCATTCTGAGCCGTCAAGCCCCTCCATTACGCTGGCCTTGTAATTCTTGCTCCTGCAGGTAGCCTGGTATGTCCTGTAGGGTGGAAGCATTTGTACCATGTTATCCTCCTTTTTTGTGCTGGCATGTCTCTAACCAGCTTTGTCTCATTGTAACACTCGTACTGTCCCAAAGAATGATACAGGGGAATTTTTTTGTTTTATTTGGGAAGATGGAGTTATGTGGGGGAATGGGGAGGGGGTGGGGGATTTTCTCTGTGAGTACCAAGGATGCGGAGAAAATTCCTTGTGGTTTTCTGGTGAATTTGTACTGGAAATTGAATGAATTTCCACAGGAAATTGGATGAATTTGGTGTGGAAATGAGGGGGAATTTGTACTGGAAATGGGAGGGATTTCCAGTACAAAATTTGGGGAGATAGGGGATGGTGTGTTTTTTGATGAGGAGATATTTTGTAAACTTGACTTTATGTATAGAATGGTAGTATATTCGAATTAGTAGCGGTATTCTGCTGTATGCAGTGCCTCTATCCAGTGTTCCTTTGTGAAAGGAGTTCTGGTCTGCTCTTTTACATTTATGAGGGAAGGATTTTCACGTGTGGAATAACTGAAAAATATTATTTAATTATGGAGATATTTATGAAGTTCAAAATTATTAAAAGAAAGAATCCTCAGGATAGAAGTCAGGAAAAATATTATCCTGCTCCTGTGTATACTGATGAAATTGGTGTTGACGAGCTGGCGGAAGAGATTTCCTATGCTACGTCAATGACTCCCACAGACGTAAAGGCTGTGTTGGAGGGATTATTGAATGTGATGCCTAAGCATTTGAGGCGTGGTGTTAAAATCAAGCTGAACCGTTTTGGTACATTCAAGGTAATTTTTGGTGGTAATGGCCAAGAAAATGCCGAGGATGTGACAGCGTCAGACATTGATGGCACCCGAATCAGCTTTATTGGTGCATCTGAAATGAAGAAGGCTGTTCTTACGGACATGCCCTTTCAGAAAGTGGTCTAGCCTGGTGCTGCATACTTTTTGCATGACACCTTTTGTGGCAATATGTCTGTAGACCGGCCAGTTTTTGATTTTCGGGTCATGCTCCTTGTAGCTACGGCGTAATATTTTGTAATACATAATAATAGGAATGAACTGGTGCCTGATGAATTAAGGGCACTATGCCATATTCCAAAATTGGGGAACCGCAACTTCTGAGCAGACCGGTTGTGTGTTCCCTTTTTTTGTTTTAAACGGTGGTGAGTCGCCCCCTTCAATTCATAACACGGACTAGGGAGATTAGGTTAGCTAGTTGCTTTATTGTATTTTTCTTGAATCCTCTTCATGTATCTATGAAGATTGGGAAGCCTATTAACAATTTCTGCAAAATGATAATCTTCATCACTGAACGAAAAGTTGTCAGCTGCTTTTAGTAAGGGTACTATAGCCAGAAAACCATCTATACCAACAAGATGTTTTGTTTCAATCAGTTTATTTTGATAATAGATACCATATTCAATGAACGATGCATTTTTATTGGGGAAACTAGTTGCCCACGGTTCATTGAATGGCCTGTTGTTTAAAGATTTTATCTGTAAGTCTAAATCATGCTTAAAGGTAAAATATTCTTGTTTTTCATCATAGCACCAATCACAAGGTTGAGATGTTTGAATCATCTCGTTAATAGCATCGTAAGTCATTTAGGCTCCTTTGTTTGAAAATAACAATATACTTTAACTATAGTATTCTGAAATATGGATTGCAAATAATTTTGAAAGATTTCAGGTGGATTTTAGGGAAAGGTGTGATTTCTTAAATAAAAATTCTAACATTCTGATTAGTTCTTTTGAAACAAACACTTATCTTATCTTAAGTTTACTTTTTTTTATTTGTATTGTTGAACGAATATCAGGTGGCAAATATGCCGTTAACAGAGCATCACATATAATCTTTTGTGCTTCACTACTTTTGGGAGAAAGTGTAATTTCCATGTTAGAAAAGGTTTTCTCATTAAGTTGTAAATCAACATATGTACTTGAAATAGGAGGATTTTGATTACGGGATACTAATGTTTCGAAAACTTCAATAGAAGAGTTATTTTCTGTTGTAGCACCACATAAAACAAATCGTATTTCTCGCTGGCATTGCCATTCTTCGGACTTTAATGCAGCAATATTTTTTAAATATATTATTGGATAACCTTTCTCATTTCTATTAATCAGGTTTGGAGGTTCTGTTTTTGTGTATTCTACAGGAATATATTTACACTGAGAATCTGAATTTTTAAGGAGAAAAACACAGTCTTTTTCACTAAATTTTTTTATATTTTTAATTTTATTTCCCTGAGGATATAACTCAAATGGAATATTCTCTGCATTAATACCAATTCTAACTCCAGTCATTTCTTTTGCATACATATTCCATAAAACAACATTTTCTGTTGCTTTATTTGTCCAACATGATACAAAAAAATAATCGCCTAAATTACCATAATCAGCAGTTTCACCCTCATCTTGATCATCAACATGTGTAAGTTTGTTAAATCGAAGAGTTTTGTTTTTGACTATTAATGCAAGTGTTTCTATTGTAGTATAATGATAAATCATCATAAAATAAATGTAATATCTTTCTGATGTAATCGTCTACTATCCATCAAAGATATCCATTATATTCCACTCCTCAGATTCCTAACTATTGTAGAAGAAAATCGTTGATTATTTAAAATTAGTAGTTATAATTAAAATGTAAGTTAATTCAAGAGGATATAGGTTGTATTCCTGAATGGGAGTAGGTAAAACTAAGACTTCTTTTTACTGAGGTTAATTTATTTTCTGAGACTTTCAATTGAGAAATAATAAAGAGGGAATTCATTATGCCAGAAAAATATACCGTACATGATTACACAGTAGAGCAAATCTTAAATTTTATTAAATCTAATGAAATTGCTATTCCAGAGATTCAGCGTCCGTTTGTTTGGAAAGGAAGGCAAGTTCGTGATTTGGTTGATTCATTATATCAGGGGTATCCCACTGGATATTTAATTATTTCTAAAAGTCCAGATTTGAAACTCAAGGATGGTACTCTTTCCATTGGAAAGAAAATTATGATTGATGGTCAACAGCGTGTGACAGCAATGATGACGGCTCTTTCTGGACTAGAAGTTTTTAATTCAGATTTTGAAAAGAAACAAATTCCAATTTCCTATAATCCTTTTGCAAAGGATGATGAGGAATGTTTTAAAGTTCAAGATAATGCTATTAGAAAAGATAAAAGATGGATTCAGGATATTTCTGTAATTTTCCAGACTTCATTTGATTCGTTTTCTTTTGTCCAAGATTTTTGTACAAAAAATCCTGAAATTACACCATCAGATTTTAATAAGCAAGTTACAAGACTCATTGATATTAAAAATCGCAAACTTGGTGTAATAGAATTATTCGACAAGGAATTGAGTATTGATGAAGTTACAGAAATTTTTATCAGGATAAATAGTCAAGGCTCAAAACTGAATCAAGCAGATTTTGCTATGAGTCGTATTGCTGCGAATGAATCTTACGGCGGAAATACTCTTAGAAAAGCGATAGATTATTTTAGTCATCTGGCAGTTGACCCAAAGTGGTATCCAGAAATGCTTAAAGATGATGAATTTGTAAAAACCGAATTTGCAGCGAAACTTAAGTGGCTCAAAGATGATAATGAAGATATCTATGATCCTGATTACACAGATATGCTTCGGGTTGCTTTCATGTATAAATTTTGCCGTGGAAAACTAAAAGATTTGGTAAGTCTCTTACAAGGTCGTGACTTTGAAGCAAAAGATTTTAAGGAATCAATTGCAGAAGATACATTTCAGAGATTATCAAACGGAGTGCTTGATTATATGAATGAATATAATTTTAAGCAATTTGTACTTGCAATAAAAGATGCCGGTTTCATAACCAGAAGGCTTATTAACTCTGGAATCACTTTGGATTTTGCATATACATTGTATCTTTTACTCATAAATGATACAAATATTGAAAAAGTAAAGGTGAAAAATTATGTTCAGCGCTGGTATGTGATGAGTACTTTGACAGGTAGGTATATTTCATCTCCAGAAACAGCAATGGATCAAGATTTGAGACGTATTAAAGAAAGGGGATTTTTAGTTTATCTTTCAGAAGTTGAGCAAACTCTTTCAGATACTTTCTGGAATGTTGAGCTTGTTCAAAAGCTTGAAACTCCTGCTGTAAATAGTCCCTATATCAATATTTTTTGGGCAGCTTCTTGTCGAGAAGGGCGGGATTCATTGTTTAATGAAGGTTCAAAATTCTCAAACCTCATCACAACTATGGGGGATGTACACCATATTTTTCCAAAGCAATATTTAGTAGATAATGGGATAAAAGATAAAAGTAAATACAACCAAGTTGCAAATTTTACATATCTCGATACTCCAACAAATATTGTGATTGGAAAGCAAGAGCCAGGTAAATATTTTACAAAAATTTGGGATCAATTAAATGATAAGAACTTTAATATAGGAAATCTAAAAACAGAAGAAGCTATTAAGAAGAATCTTGATGATAATTGTATCCCCTTGGAAATCCGGAATTGGACATATGAAAATTATGAAGAATTTTTATTAGAAAGGCGGAAATTAATGGCTCAAAAAATTAGAGATTATTATAAGAATTTATAGTATCCGCCACAGCAGAATATCCTCCATCACCAAAGCCGTAGGTGGGGAGGGGGTGTATGGTGCGGGGGTTCCAGCCAGACTGGAAGCCGTTGAAGATGGCGGAGTGGTACATTGCTTCTAATTTTGCGTGGCTATAGGACTTGAAATCTTCTTTTACCAAGGGGATATCCATGTTCAACAGGGAAAGGTTGCGTTGTTTTATGTCTGCAAGATAGGTTTCTGCAGGAAGGGTGTTGCTTTTTGCTCCGTTACAGGTGGGGCAGGCAAGGACAAAGTTCCAGAGTTTGTCATCCTTGACAAAAGACCAGGGAATGCAATGGTCTACTGGAATGGTGGTGGCTTCATGGGTTAAGTTTTTGTGGCAGTAAAAGCAATGTTGCTGACCAAACTGAAGGAGGGTTTCACGATACAGGCTCAGATTGCTTCGTTCCGTGGAGGCATCAAGCTTGCTTGCCAGAGCGTAGGCATCTTCTTCCCGATTCACCTTTTCGAGGTATTTTATCCACTCGTAATAATTTATCTTTTCAAAATCCGTCTTGAACGTAACGCAGGCGGTGTAGGCATGGGGATTAAAATGGATTCCCCCTTCTTCCTTGTTAAAAGAATACAGCTGCCCTTCTGTGTCTTTGTAAAAGGCTCCCACCACGTACTTGAGCATTTCCCTTTTGATTACCTTGGCAATTTCTAGTTGTAAGTCACCACGCAAGGACTCAAAGGGAAAAATCTGTTGCTTTTGCGAGTGGTCAAAGTGGTATTTTTGACAGAAATCAAACAGTTTTCGTTCCACTGCCGTCATAGCAGTCCGCTGAGAGACAGGCATTTGCTTCAGGTGAAAGTTCAAGACCAAGTTCCAGTAGATTTCCGTGAACCGCAGGGCAATGGCATCATAGCTGAGAAAATGATTTTCTAAGTCTACATTAAAAAGATTGTCTAGCACCGCCTTAAAAAAAGCGTACTTGTAGGTAGTGGTGTGCATCTTTGCTGGAGACAAGGCCAAATTGACAATGCGGATAACCTCTCTTTCGCCAAGGGGAAGAAAGGGAATATTGCCTTGTAGTAGATTCCAGCCAGAAGTACTCATGGGGATAGTATAGCATGGATGAGGATTTTCTTGCTAGATTTTACTGATGGAGCAGGTGGGATCACAGGCAAGGAATACTTTCAAGAGGAAGAAGAATCTTGTAGTTGCAGGATTGTTTCGCGGGGGAGTTCGGTAACCTGTTCTATTTGCTCAAAAGAAAGTCCCATGGCAAGCAGTTTTTGAGCCACTTCCACTGTCTTGTTGTAGGCTCCTTTCTTTAATCCTTGCTCTCGTCCTTGTTCTAATCCTGCGGCTATACCATCTTTGTGGCCTTCCTCCCATCCTTCTTCGTAGGCATCATACTGAATGTCTGCCATTTTTAATGCCAATGTCATGTAGGTCCTCCGCTCAATAGAATCGGCTTTGAGACTATGAATTTTATGTGCAATAGCCTCTGTTAAATCGGAGTTGACAACTCCCTCTTGTACATAATGATAAAATGCTTGAAGTTTCTCGTCAAGGTGGGACAAGGATGTAGCCTTGGTGTTGAGAAATATACGGATGGAGCCATCTTGGAGCTTTAGTTGGTGCTGAGATTCAACACAGGTATATTCAAAGGTGTAACGAGAATAGCCTTTATCGAAAGGATCAAAAGTGCAGATAAAGATGAGAATATTGTCTGGCAGTTGTCGATATTTTGTTCCTGAAGGGGTGTTGCTTACGTCTGACACACTCTGATAGTAGCGACTTCTTTTGGGCAAGTCTTTTTTGTGGCTTGTTTGCATTTCTACGTTTATGATTCGCTGCTCATCTTTTAGGTATACATCCATGATTATTCGCATGGTGTCTGGGTCTAACTTATGTTCGTCTTGTGCTGATAAATACTGTATCTGTCCTATTTTTACTCCAAGAATCAGTTCCACCACTTGCCGACAGATGTTTTCATCACGCATGACGCGAGAAAAGATAAAGTCGTTAGTAAAGGTCAGTTCTTCCCACTTTCGTACGAGACGTACTCATTCCTTCGTACGTAGGTATTTGGCCATGAGACAACCATTTTCCACCACTGCAGGATTTACACACATCATGCAATGAGTACATTTATCTGGATTGATGTGGTATTCTTCTGAATTGATAGTAATGGCGCCAGCCTTACACACAGACTCGCATTTAAGACACTTACGACAGGAGTTGAACTTGCGTATCTGGTAGGCAATCTTTCGTTGTAGGCTGCTGAGAGACTGGCATTTGCTTTAGGTGAAAGTTCAGGGCCAAGTTCCAGTAGATTTCCGTGACCGTAGAGCAATGGTATCGTAGCTGAGAAAATGATTTTCTAAGTCTACGTTAAAAAGATTGTCCAGCATCGCCTTGAAGAAAGCATACTTGTAGGTGGAAGTGTGCTTTTTTGCTGGAGACAAGGCCAAGTTTACAATGCGGATAACATCGCTTTCACGGAGAGGGCGGAAGGGAAGTGTGCCTTGTTGCAGGTTCCAGCCGGAGGTGTTCATAGGAATAGTATAGCATGGATGGGGATGGTTAGGGAAATGGGATGGTGTTTCTGTTTTTTTTGTGAAAAAAAACTTTTGGTGTAGCATTCATTGGGACAGTGGGTGTAGTATAATGGAGGGAGTGGAAAAAAAATGTGGACAGATTCTAAAGGCGTGCTATAATAAAAAAAAGCTCCACGGAGTACGCGGAGCAATAGTCAAACGACTTCGGCATTTAGCCTTATTGTGATTTGATTTCTGACCATAGAATAACACTGTTTAGAAGATTATGCAAGTGTAAGGAGTATGATATGAAAGTTCTAGGACTCGATATTGGAACAAATTCTATTGGATGGGGACTTGTTGATGAAAAAAATCAATCAATTGAAAAATGTGGTGTATATATATTCCCCGAAGGGGTAAAGAAAGAGAAAGATAATGAACAATCTAAGGCAGCTGAACGAACTAAATATCGTTCAGCAAGACGATTGAAATTTAGACGAAAATTACGAAAATATAAGACTTTACAAGTTCTCATTAATAATCAAATGTGTCCTTTGAGTTTGGAAGAACTTGATTTGTGGCGCTATCAAAAAATATATCCTACTTCAGTTGACTTTATAAATTGGTATCGTACCGATGAGGAACGGAGTTGGGAGCCTTATTTCTTGCGGAAAAAATGTGTCGAACAAAAAGCTGATAAGTATGAAATTGGACGAGCATTATATCATTTGGCACAGAGGCGTGGATTTTTAAGTAATAGAAAGGACTCAACGAGTGGAGAAGATGGAAAGGTAAAAGTGTCAATAGGCTTGTTGTCTAAAGAACTGAACGGAAGGACTCTTGGTCAGTATTTTTATGAATTAAAACAAAGTGGAGAGAGAGTACGAGGGAGATATACTTCTCGAAAGGAACATTATGAAGTAGAATTCTTTAAAATTTGTGAGATGCAACAAATTGATGATGATTTGAAAGCTCAATTACATAATGCAATATTTTATCAAAGAAAACTTAAATCACAAAAATTTCTTGTAGGAAAATGTACCTTTGAAACGAACAAACCTCGGTGTCCAATTTCACATTTTGAATTTGAAGAATTTAGGATGTTATCCTTTATTAACAGTATTAAGGTTGCTAAAAACAAAAATGAAGATGACGTGCAAGAAAAACAATTCCTAACGGAAGATGAAAAAAATCAAATTGTTCCCTTATTTTTTCGTAAATCAAAGCATAATTTTCCGTTTGCAGATATTGAAAAAAAACTAAAAGGAAAAAATGAATATTGGGAATTTAATTATCGGAAAGATACAATTGTACCCAGTTGCATTGTTTCTGCTCAATTGAAAGATTTGTTTGGAGAAAACTGGAAAGAGATTGTAATTAAACAATATGATATCCTTGATATTTGGCATGTTTTATTTGATTTTGATGATGATAGTAAGTTACATGAATTTGCAATAGATAAATTAGGATTGGATGAAAAAGATGCAGAAAAATTTTGTAAAATTCATTTCCATCAAGGATATGGTAATCTGAGCTTAAAGGCAATTCGTAAGATTTTACCTTTCTTGCGTAAGGGCTATTTGTATTCTCATGCAGTATTTCTTGCTAATATTCCTTTTATGATTGGAATAAAAGTTTTTGAAGAAAATGCTTCCTGTATAGAGGCCAAAGTAAAAGAGATTACTGAAAGTTTAAAGGAAAGAAACAATATTATTTCTCTCTCCAACTTTTGCATTGATAGAATTTTTAAAGATGAACAACATGACTTTCATAGTGAAGAATGGGATAAATCTATCATAGATACACAAATTACAGAATTCTATGGCAAGAAAAAGTGGAATGATATATCTCTTGAGAAACAGAGGGAAATAAAGGAAGAAATAGAAAGAAAGGTTGAAGATGTATTGAGAATTGCTACTACTAAAAATCCAAATGATTATAAATATAAACCATTACGTACAGACGATCTTATTGAAGAGTATTTGATTGAGCAAGGTTTTAATATCAAAAAAAATGAAAAATTGTATCATCCTTCTGATTTGGATTATAGTTCTGGTAATCCAATTACCTTAGATAATGGTAAAAAAATACTAGGCTCTCCTAGGACTCCTAGTGTAAAGAATCCTGTTGCCATGAGGGCTTTACACCAGTTGAGAAAACTTATCAATCATCTTATTTTGACTGGTGAAATCGATAGCTCTACTAGAATAAATATTGAGCTTGCAAATGAGGTGAATGACAAGAATTGGCGGAAGGCAATCGCAGAGTTTCAGAAAAAAAATGAAACAAAAAATGAAGAGTATAGAAAAAAGCTCGTGGAACATGGTTATGAACCGTCCGAAACAAATGTTAAAAAATATAGATTATGGGTGGAGCAACATGAAACTTGCCCCTATACAGGAGATCATATTGGACTAAATGATTTGTTTGGTTCTCATCCACAGTATGATTTTGAGCATACTATCCCTCGGTCTTTATCATATGATGATTCCTTGGAAAATATTACTTTATGTCAAGCGGAATATAATCGCAATGTAAAAAAACAGCGTATTCCTTCGGAATTGCCTAGTTATGATGAAATAAAATTGCGTTTTATGAAATTCTATGAAAAAGATATAGATGCTTGTCTTACCACAATTGAGAAAAATAAGGTGAAGGGATATGTAGATCCTGCTATTAAGGATAAGAAAATTGTAACTCGTCATATTGCTGAACTTAAACTGAGGTATTTAAAAGGTAAAATTAAACGTTTTACAGCGTCAGAAA
The DNA here is from genome assembly GCA_036300185.1 of Treponema sp. Taxonomy (GTDB): domain Bacteria; phylum Spirochaetota; class Spirochaetia; order Treponematales; family Treponemataceae; genus Treponema_F. The sequence continues at coordinate 92,130 of JAXJGY010000035.1, forward strand.
TAACTTCAGGATTTACTCATAGGCAACTTAATGACACTCGCATAATTACAAAATTTGCTTTAGCATATTTGAAGTCTGTATTTGATTATGTTCAACCAGTAAATGGTGCAATGACGGATTTATTCAAACGGCAATGGGGATTGCTTGACAGGAATGAGGTAAAAGATCGTACAAATTACCGCCATCATGTAGTGGATGCCTTAACTGTTGCTTGTGTGAATAGGGGAAAATATAATCTTTTGTGTGAGGTTATTAAAAAGAGTTCTAGTAGAACGCAGTTAAAAATGGCAAAGCCCTGGGAAAACTTTGATGAGGATGTTCTTGCTGCTGTACAATACATCATTCCGAAACATTTTGTTGATGATAATTCTTTACGACAATCAAAAAAGATTTTAAGAGACAGAAGTGGAAAACCTCTCTTAAAAAATGGGCAAAAGGTTTATATTAAAGGGGCGACTGCACGAGGTTCATTACACAAAGATAAAGTTTTTGGTTGTATCTACACAGTTCCTACAAAGGATACAGAAAGTAAAAAAATATTTGTTTTAAGAATTTCTTGTGGAGAACTGAGTAAAGAAAAAGGAGAAAAAATTATAGATAATCGTATTAAATCTGTATTTTTTGAAAATCTCAAATCAGGAAAGCAAAGTATTGCTGATATTCAGACAAATGGTATTTTGCTTCCTTGGCAGAAAGAGGGTAAAAGTATTTATGCAAAACGGATAAGAATTAAAGTGGATGATTCCGCCCCGATTGCACTCAAAAAACATTATAATATTTCTCAAAATATTTTGAAGGATTACAAGCAAAAGTATTATGTAAAAAATGAAGAAAACTATTTAATTGCTTTATACCGTAGAAGTGGTAAAAATGGTAAAATTATCAGTGACTATCTTGTTCTAAATTTACTAGAAGCTATTTCTCGTAAACACAAAGGCGAGGATTTATATCCAAGTACTGTAGAAAAAAAAGGAGACACATTAGATTTATATAAAGTACTTAAAATAGGAAAGATTGTAATCATGCAAGAACATGAGGATGAGGATGTATTTGCCTTATCAAAGAAAGAATTATTTACAAGAATTTATAGAGTTGCTGGTATTGCAAGTAATCCAGATGGAAGAATAAAATTTGTCCACACCATTATTTCTTCACCATTCAGTCCGGAGGTGGAATTATTTGATACCAATATTGATAAATTTAAGAGAATTTCAAATTCTAAACTTTTTTGTTTAGTGGAAGGTATTGATTTTATTATCACTCCTACAGGTGAGATCATGAAATATGATTAAACGAACATTATTTTTTGCTAATGCTGTTTCTTTAACTTTAAAGAACAAGCAGCTGATTATCTTGAACAAGGAAACTCAAGAAGAAACTTCTGTTCCCATAGAAGATATTGGATTTATTGTTATTGAGAATAATCAGACATACATATCTATTCCTGTTATCAATGAATTGGCAGCTCATAATGCTGCTGTGATTTTTTGCAATGATAAGCATCTTCCTTTTACAATGAATCTACCTTTAGATTGCAACACAATACAAAATCAGGTATTTACTATGCAAATTGAAGCGAAACTTCCTGTAAAAAAGAAATGTTGGAAACAGATAGTTGAACAGAAAATTTTGAATCAGGCAAAAGTTTTAGAACAGTATAATTTGAATGCAGTTCAGTTGTATGAGTGTACTCGGAATATTAAAAGTAATGACTCAACAAATAGAGAGGCTATTGCAGCTAAAATATACTGGGATTTACTTATTGATACAGATTGGGTGAGAGATAGATTTGGAGTCTATCCAAATAATTTTTTGAACTATGGGTATGCAATTTTGAGAGCTGCCACAGCTCGGGCATTAATCGGTTCTGGTTTGCTTCCTACCCTAGGGATTCATCACCACAATAAATATGATGCCTATGCTTTAGCGAATGATTTGATGGAACCTTATAGACCATTTATAGATGATGAGGTAATCAAGTATACGAGACAAAATCCTCATGAAGAGGAAATTAAAATTGATTTCAAAAAAATTATTCTTCAAACTCTTACTAGAGATGTAAAGATAGGGAATGTAATGCGTCCTTTAATGGTTGCTTTATCAATGACAAGTGCCTCTTTAGTGAGAGTATTAAGAAAGGAAGCTGACAGTTTAGCTTTACCAGAGTTTATATGATATGAGTTACGATAGGATTAATGCGTACCGAATTATGTGGTTATTTTGTTTATTTGATTTACCAACGAATACAAAGGTTCAAAGAAAACGTGCTAGCGATTTTAGAAAAAAATTGATTGAGGATGGATTTGATATGATGCAATATAGCGTGTATAAACGTCATTGTAGCAGTAAAGAAGCCTGTGAAGTACATATAAAAAGGATCAAATCGTGGTTGCCAAGGGAAGGAAGTGTTAGTATTCTAAGATTCACCGATAAACAATTTAGCGATATAATAAGCTATGTTGGAGTGGTACCAAAAGCAAAAGAAAAAATTCCCTTACAGTTAGAATTATTTTAAAAATAAAGAAAATCAATTTGAGCAAATAACAAATACATAAAATTTTAACAAGGTAAAATAGATGTAAATACTTGTATGATATAGTATTATCATACAAGTATTATTGTACATCAAAATTAGAAATCAAACCACAACCAGGTTGGTAAAGATTCTTTCTACAATCCTATTATTGTACAT
>JAXJGY010000036.1:0-40219 GCA_036300185.1 Treponema sp.
ACACAACACAACACAACACAACACATAGAAGAAACTCTTTCTACAACAATAAATTTATCTGGAACAAGGCCAGCAAGGAATTTTTCTTATGAAAAATTTCTTGCTGGTCTTTTTTTGTTTAAATCATTTTCTTGAGGTTATTTCCCAGTCTGTGCTAACGGCGTGACTGGATGAACATAAAGTTTTTTATAAGGGGGATTTTAAAAGTGAAATCTATGAAGAAAATGGTGCTGGTGGGCTTGGTGCTGCTGGCAAGTGTGATGTTTTTGGTGGGATGTGAAAATGCTGCTGTATCAGGAGTGCAGGAAGTAGCAAAGTTTACCTTGGAATCTGAGGGGATATTTAGAAATGGGCAACTATTGGAAAATACTAGTGAAGTGCCAGTAATTACCAAATCTGTGGATTTAGAATCTTTGTATGTAGAAGATAACTCCTCACTGGTGTTTATTTCTGGTAGGACAGGAGTTATCCAGAGCTTTGTGATGGGGCAGTACGAGGTGACTCAGGAGTTGTATGAGGCAGTGATGGGAACAAATCCTAGTTATTTTCAAAAAGATGCAGCGGATAAGGAAACACAGAAGCTGAGACCAGTAGAGAGTGTGAGTTGGTATGACGCTGTGGTGTTCTGTAATAAACTGAGTATATTAATTGGACTGGAACCAGTATACATAAAGGGTGGTCAGACCAATCCTACCAAGTGGGGAATGATTCCCGAAACAAAAAATAAAGACTGGGATGCTATCACTTGTAACTGGGATGCTAACGGTTACCAGCTCCCTACGGAGATTGAGTGGGAGCTCGCTGTCCGTGGTGGTGATCCTACTCAAACTGCATGGAATTGTAGTTACGCTGGAAGTAATGAGCCTAATGAGGTGGCTTGGTACGAGAGTAATAGCGAATTCAAGTCTCACCAGGTGGGAACCTTAGCTCCTAACAGTTTAGGACTATATGACATGAGTGGCAATGTAGAAGAGTTGTGCTGGGACTTGTTTGACTCTAATCTTGATTCGCTTGAAAAAATTTCAATCTATGGTATTGATATGGATCTGAATGGTTTTTATGTGGGGGTGCTTAGAAGCTATCGGGGGGGGGGAGTTGGTTGCAGAATAAATCTGTGCAGACTCGCGTGTTGTCAGCGCAATACCCTGCCGACAGAAAATCTTCTACAGGTTTCCGTGTAGTGCGTACAGTTATTTCAACAACAGAGTAATTTAAACTAAGAATTTCCCTCGTCACGGTCCAGTTGTATTTTCTTATCTGTGATGAGGGGTGGACAAAAGTACTATATGCTGGTTTTTCAATATGTTTGCTAAAACAAGTTTTTATAAGGGGGATTTTAAAAGTGAAATCCATGAAAAAATTGGTGCTGGTGAGCTTGGTACTGCTGGCAAGTGTGATGGTTTTGGTGGGGTGTGATACCAATGCGGGGGCTAATCCAAAGGCTACTGGAGCTAGTGGGTCTGGAGAATTTGTACATCCAGAGATTAGTCAGTTTCTTACTTTTTCTGCCAATAGTCCGCAAACATTAACAGTAAAAGTTACAGAAACTTATACCTTGGATAGTACCTTGGAATACTCTGTTGGTGGTGAAGAATGGGTAAAACTCGTAGCTGATACCCCCATTACCTTTGGTGGTGCTGCTGGTTCTCTGAGTATGCGTGGAAAGAGTAAATATGGTATGGCTCGTAGTCTAAGCGACTATGCACAGTTTACCTTTGGAAATTCTGATATACTTGTAACCTGCAGTGGTGATATACGTACCTTAGTGGACTGGGTGAATTATTCCGTTGTCAATACTCAATCTGCTCGATTCTGCAAACTATTTATGGATTGTACTAATTTAATTAGTGCACCCCAGTTACCATCTACAACCCTAGCAGATGATTGTTATTTCGCTATGTTTAAAAATTGTTCTAATTTGATCTATGGTCCAGAGAAACTACCTGCTCTAACCTTAGTAGAAGGTTGTTACTCTAGTATGTTTGAAAGTTGTAGTAAGTTAATTACTACTCCAGAGTTATGTGCTACTTCTTTAGCTAAAGATTGCTATAATTCTATGTTTATGATGTGTAGTAGTTTAATCAGTGTTCCTGATTTACCCATTACTGACTTAGCTGTAAATTGCTACAACTGCATGTTTTTTGGTTGTACTAACTTGGTCAAAGGTCCTGTGGAGTTACCTGCAACCACTTTAGAAGAAGGCTGTTACATGGGTATGTTCGAATCTTGTAAGAATTTGACTTGTGCTCCAATACTTCCCGCAACAGAATTGGCGAAGTATTGCTACTATAATATGTTTCAAAGTTGCACTAGTCTGAATAATGTCACCATGATGGCAAATAATATATCTGCAACAGACTGTTTGGTTAGATGGTTGGCCACAGTAGCTGAGTCTGGGACGCTAACTATTGCATCAGGAATGGAGCAGCTGTTACGTGAAGCAGGGGTTATTCCTGATGGTTGGACTGTAGTTGAAAAATAACAGAGTTAACTAACATATTTAATCCCACTGGGGTACACTTCAAAAGTGCTTTGGTGGGATTTTTTGCAATCAGGTTCTTCTCCTCCTATATTTTGGAGTATGAAGAACCTTGCAAAAATTACTTTGGCAGTTATTTCTACCTTGCTGTTGGTGTCTGTGGTGCTGATTTTTGTCATAGCCCATTTTACGGTGGTGTTTGTTCTTGATACAAAAATCAACGGGAGGCTTTTCCCTTCAGAAATACAGATTGCTCCACCAGCCTTGAATCAACCATTGAACGTGCGGGAGTGGATGCTGCTTTCTGCCAAGCAACGACAAATTTTATCTCAGGACAATCTAGTACTTAATGCCTATTATATTGGTGCCTCTGAACCCACCAACTACACTGTGATTCTCTGCCACGGTTACAAGAATTCTGCCCTGTCCATGGCAGAATATGCTGCTGTCTATCATGAAGCTGGTTGGAATGTGCTTGTTCCCGACCATCGTGCTCACGGCTATAGTCAAGGTCGCTACATCACCATGGGCTGGAAGGAGCATCAGGATTTGATTCTCTGGGCCAATTCCTTGACTGACCAAAACCCCCAGGAGCAGATTCTGCTGCATGGCCTTTCCATGGGAGCTGCTACGGTGATGATGGCAGCTGGTTCTCCTGAATTGCCTCCAAATGTGCTAGCAGCAGTGGAGGATTGTGGCTATACCAGCGTTACCCAAGAATTGCAAGACAAGGTGTCTCGTGGTCTGGGCTTGCCTGCCTTTCCGTTGGTACCAGTTACCTCTTTGTTATCCCGTCTTCAGGTGGGAAATTTCTTGGGAACAGTGGATTGCGTGGATGCTGTTTCCCGCTCAACAATTCCCATCCTCTTTATCCATGGTGAAAATGATAGCCTAGTTCCCTTCTGGATGCTAGAAGAATTGTATGCTGCTGCCACCTGTCCTAAAGTTAAGCTGGCAGTTCCTCTAGCTGGTCATGGCCAATCCCAAAGAGTGAATCCTCAGCTGTACTGGTCCACGGTGGAATTTTTTCTCATGCGGTTTTTACCAAAGACTATGCCCTCTGAAGGTAGATTATTACCTGCTCAATAGCTTTGATTCAAAATGATTTTTTAGGTATAGTACAACCATGAGAAAGTCTGTAAAAGTGGTTCTATTCCTTGTTTTGATTCTTTGTGTGCTGACAGTGGTTGGTCTAATTTTTGGGGCAAACTATATGTTTACCTATGCACTGGACTCTCAGTTTGGAGGCGGTGTTGATATTAGAAGCTTTGAAGCATTACCAGGTTCTGCAGAAGAATGGCTGGTGCAAAATAGTTCCTTGGAATCCCTCCAAAGTCATGATGGTTTAAATCTAAAGGCTTATTTTGTTCCCGCTCCTGTTACCACCAAACGGTATGTGCTACTGGTGCACGGCTACAAGGCAGGCCCCTTGAGTATGGCTCCCTATGTTCAGCATTACAATAAACTAGGCTGGAATGTGCTTTTGCCTCATCATCGAGCCCACGGGGAAAGTGAAGGTCGCTACATCGGTATGGGATGGTTGGAGCATCTTGATATGCTGGCTTGGCTTTCCCTTCTGATAGAAAAAGAGCCCCATGCAGAAATTGTCATGCACGGTGTTTCCATGGGTTCTGCCACCACCATGATTGCCACAGGTTCTCCTCTGCTACCAGCAAACGTAAAGGTTGCCATTGCTGATTGCGGTTATTCCACTGTAACAAAGGAATTTACTCACCAGTTGAAAGACCTTTTTGGCTTGCCTCCCTTCCCCTTGCTTCCTGTTACCTCCCTTGTAACCAAGCTTAGGGCAAAATATTTCTTCTCTCAGGTGGATAGTGTTTCAGCTGTAGCCCAGTCAAAAACTCCTACTCTTTTTATCCACGGTGATGCAGATGACTTTGTTCCCTTTGCAATGCTAGAAGAAGTGTATCAAGCTGCAGCCTGCCCTAAGGAAAAGCTAGTGGTGGCTGGTGCTGGTCACGCAGATTCTCGGGAAGTGGCTCCTGAATTATATTGGGAAACAGTAGACGCCTTTGTGTCTCGGTTTATGGAGTAGGAAAGTTTTTCTAATTTAATTCTTCATCGTCAAAAACTTTACAGAATATCTCATGACTGGTATACTTAAAATTCAGGAGTTTTTATGACTATTATTCCCGTAATTTTGTCTGGTGGAGCAGGTACTCGTTTGTGGCCTCTGTCTCGAAGCCAATATCCCAAGCAATTTTTAGCCTTAGCTGCCCAGAATACCATGATTCAGGAAACCCTGCTTCGGCTAGAAGATATCGATGTTGCTTCTCCCATTGTTATCTGTAATGAAAGTCATCGCTTTATTGTGGCAGATCAGCTGACGCAAATCAATGTTAAAAATCCTTGTATCATTTTGGAGCCCTTGGGACGAAATACTGCCCCTGCCATTGCAGCAGGAGCTTTCAAAGCACAGGCTCTGGACAAGGATGCGGTAATGGTGGTGCTTCCCTCTGATCACGTGATTCAGAATAAATCAGTATTAGCTAAAGGTGTGGAACTTGCCTGTAAAACTGCTGCAGAGGGCTTCTTGGTAACCTTTGGTATTACTCCTACAGCTCCAGAAACAGGCTATGGTTACATTAAGGCTCAGGTAAAAAGTGGGGACTCTGTTTTCCCCTTGGACAAGTTTGTTGAAAAGCCCAACCGCGAGACGGCTCAAAAATATCTGGACAGTGGAGAATATTTCTGGAACAGTGGTATGTTCGTGTTTAAGGCTTCTACCTTTTTAGTAGAATTGCAGCACTTTGAACCAGAAATCTTTGCCAGTGTAGAAGCTGCTTATAGCAAGGCTGCAGTTGATGCAGATTTTATTCGCTTGGAAAAAGAAGCCTTTGCCACTAGTCCATCCCGCTCCATTGACTATGCTGTTATGGAAAAAACCACCAAGGGTAAGGTCATTCCCTTGGATGCAGGCTGGAACGATGTGGGAGCTTGGTCTGCCTTGTGGGAGGTAAACCCAAAGGACAAAAACCAGAACGTGATTTTTGGTGATGTTCTAACCCAAAATACAAAGGATTCCTATATTTATAGCCAAGGTCGTCTTGTGGCTGCCGTTGGATTACGTGATATCGTTGTGGTAGAAACAAAGGATGCTGTTTTGGTGGCAGACAAAGGCCAGGTTCAAGATGTAAAGGAGATTGTAGAAGAGCTCAAGCGTCTGGACCGTCACAGTAATGTGGAAGAAAACCAAGTTGGTGTTCGGCCTTGGGGTAGCTACGAGTCTATTGAGCGAGGCCATCGATACAAGGTAAAACATATTACCGTAAAGCCTGGGGCAAAGCTTTCTGTTCAGATGCATTATCATCGGGCAGAGCACTGGATTGTGGTTTCTGGAACTGCCCTAGTACGAAACGGGGATCAGGAGCTTTTGCTGGGAGAGAATCAGTCCACCTTCATTCCTCTGGGAACGATTCATGCACTGGAAAATCCTGGTAAGGTTCCGCTGGAATTGATAGAGGTTCAGTCTGGTCCCTATTTGGAAGAAGACGATATCATTCGATTTGAAGACCGCTACGGACGTTGTTAAGTTATTGGAAGGAGAGGTTATGAAAAAGGTACTGCTAGTTTTAATGCTGGGCTTTTGTGCTTTTGCAAGCTTTGCTGTTCCCCTGCCAGAAGGAAGTGATGCCCGCATTACAGAGGTTCGGCAAAGCAATGGAAAGATTGTGTATGTTCGACTCAAGGAAGCTACTAAGCTGAATACTCCCTTGGGAGCATTGGAGGCGGTGGAAGAAGTCTTTTTTTACGAGAATGGCAGCATTAAGACATTTCAGCCAGCTGCATCTGGTGAATATACCAGCCCTGTAGGAACCTTGACCTATACCACAGCTCCCATATCCTTTTATGAGTCTGGTGCTGTAGAAGAAATGGAGCTTGCCACAGAAACTGATATTACTGGTTCTGTAGGTCGTATCAGGGTAGCCGCAAAGCCCATTACCTTTTATGACAATTGGGTTCCATCCTCAGTGGAGTTGGCAGAAGATTGCCAGGTAAAGCTAAAGGCTGGAGTGGTAACTGCTCGTAGCGGCTACCGAATGTTCTTTCATGAAAATGGTGCTATTCAGTCATTTACTGTAAGCAAGTCAGATCCTTTAGATTCATCTATTGGGAAGATTTATCCACAAGAAGGCTCTGTTATGGAGCTTCATATAAACGGAAGCTTGGCCACCGTTTCCCCAGAAGATATTTGTATGGTTACAGTGGATGACACCCTGTATTTTACCAAGGCTCGCAGTCCCATTGCCTTTAGAGATGGAGGACAGGTGCTACGATTTTCTGCAGAAGCCCAGGATTTTACCTTTGGAAAGTTCAAGTTCACCTTGGAAAGCGGTTCTACAGAAATGTTCGTGTATGAAGATGGTAGCGTGTTCTTTACTAATCCCGGCTATGTTCATTTGGCTGGCTTGGAATATCGCCGCCATTGCGATGGGCTTTTTGTTTCTCCTGTACACAATCGACTCATTTACTGGGAAGAAAGCTTTAATGATACTTCTGTGTACAACTATTCCTACAATGCTGAGGAAAAGCTTGTTTCCACATCCTTGAACATGAATGTTTTGCAGTATACTCCCGATACCATGAAGTATTTTGAAAATCCACCCTTTAGCTTTGATCAGGAGAGCAATATTGTAAGCTATCTCGGCTTTGAAAAGCGCAAGGATCCAGAAACTAAAACCACCTACAACCATCCAGTGATTGTAAAGGTGGCGATTAAGCAAAATAATCGTGTGCCAGTGGAGCTTCAGCAGCCCCTAGAAGAATAAGTTTTTTGAACAGGCCCCATAGTTTTATGGGGCTTTTATATTTTGATTTCGGTACTCCATGGGAGTGGTACCAGTGTATTGATGGAAAAGGCGAGAGAGATAGGTGGTGTTTTCTAAACCTAGCTGCATGGCTATTTCGTAAATCTTTAGGTTTGTGTTGGCCAAAAGCTCCTTTGCCTTTTCCATTTTGATGGTATTGATTCTGTTCTTAATGGAAGTTCCTGTCTTGCTTTTGAATACCCGACTTAGATAGCTTTCGTTCACTCCAATGTAGGCGGCAATTTGGTTCAAGGTAATGGCTTCATCAAGGTGCTGCTTGATGTATTGGGTTGTTTCCAGTACCAAGTCCACGCCGCCCCGCTGTTCTTGGAGCTGCTGGCTGTTAGGGCTTAGCTGGGTAATAAGGTGGTTATAATGCTGGGCTAGGTTGTTGTAGTGCTGTGCAACCTGGGAGCTGGTTTGAAGTGCTTCTTGTTTTTGTCGTTCTTGCTCCAGCTGTTGGATTGATTTTTTGACTGCCGCCACCACATCGTCAAAGTCTCCTGTTTTTGTGACGTATTCCACCACATTGTAGCTAATGGCCTGCTTTGCATAGGAAAAGTCTGCGTAGGCAGTCAGGAGAATCACCTTGGTGCTACTGTGATTTTCGTGAAAATATTTTGCCACTGCAATGCCGTCTGCTTCTGGCATTTTGATGTCGGTTACTACAATATCCGGCTGACTCTTTTCTGCATACTCAATAAGCTCTTTGCCGTTGGAGGCCACATAGTCCAAGTGGCAGTTGAGGCTTTCCCAGTCTATGAGGCTTTCCAAAGCCTTACGAACCATGGGTTCATCGTCGGCGGCTATTACTTTGTACATAATTCCTCCTGAATGTTAGTGGTTGTCTGTGGTATAAGAATGGTGACGGTGGTTCCCTTGCCAGACTGGCTAAAGATAGAAAGTCCGTATTCCTGTCCGTACAAGAGCTTTATCAACTGATGAAGATTGTTGATTCCCACCCGATTGTGTCTATGAGCCGCTTGGTCTTGGTGAGTTGGAAGCTCCAAGGGCAGGGGAATCTCTCCCTCCAGTCCTTCTGCTCCAGCCTTGCTGCCAAAGCCCATACCGTTATCCTTTACCTGCATTTCCAGCAAGCCCTGCCGCTGGTTCACCAGTATTTCCACAGTACCACCGCCACTTTTAGGCTCCAGTCCGTGAACGACGGCGTTTTCTACAATGAACTGTAGGCACAGCTTAGGCACCTGACAGTCCAGCAGGCTATCATCCTCCAGGGTGATTTTGTAGGAAAGGCTCCCGTCGTATCGGGTGCATTGCAGGTACAGGTAGAATTCCACATATTCCAGCTCCTGCCGCAGAGACACCAGCTCCTTGTCCTTGCGATAAATACTGGCTTGCACTAGGCGGGAAAAGGCGGTGGTCATTTTGTGGATTTCGTGATTCTTGTCCAGCTGTGCCTTAATTGCAATCATGTTCAACACATTGAACATAAAGTGGGGATTCATCTGGGATTGAAGGAATTTTAGCTCCTCCTCCTGAAGCAAAAGCTTTTTCTGGTATACCTCTGTAATCAGGTAATTGATTCGTTCTGTCATTTGGTTAAAGACGCTGGAAATTTCTTGGAACTCACGGCTATTGTAATCGGGGAGCTTGGTGTCGTACTGGCCTTCCTTTACCAAGGTAATCTTCTTTCTGATTTCTCGTAGGGGAATGGTGAGTCGTAGAATCAGCAGAACGGAAAGTCCTATAATGGCCACTCCCAGTATAATGGCGTAAATAAGGTAGGATCGGATGGTTTGGAAAATCAATTCCATAAGCTGGTTCTCTGGAATTGCAATGACAACCTTTAGTCCAAGTCTAAGATTTTGGGTGTGGTAGCGGTATTTTTGTCCGTTCATGGTAAGAGAATGGGGTGCAGCGATGGTTTCAAGGAGCTGTTGGTTGCTTTTGCTTTGCTCAAGATAATTTTCTGCTCCGCACAGAGGCTGGTTGTATTTGTTAAACAATCCCCAAAGGGTTTGCTGGTAGCGGTCTGTAGTCTTCATCAGCTGAAAAATCGTGTCCTTACTAAGACTAAAGGCTACAGTACCAATGTTTTGCATAAAGTTGGTGTACAGGGTGAGAAAAACGTGGATGCTATCTTCATCTGAAAAGAATTGCACGTCGTTACCGTTTCCCTTGAATTGTGTGTAAAGATTTGCAATCGTCAGGGAGAGCTCTTGTTCTTGACTAAAAAGCTGTTGATAGTAATGAACAGCAAGAATTTCTTCTTGGTGATTTAATAGATATACTGAAGTTAAAAAAGGGGCAGAAACTAAGTCGGTATTCTTGTCGGAATACAGATTCACTACATTTTTGAATTCCTGTAAAATTTCTTCGTTTGCCAACCGTTGTTTTTGTAGAAAGTCCAGTATGATAGAATTTTTCCGTAAATCCAGCACAATATCCTCTGCAAAGAGGGTTTTTGTTTCTAGATTTGTTCCTGTTTCCTGTAAGAAAAAATCAATGTCCTCTTGAAGATAGGAGCCAGTGATGGAACTCATGGAAAAAAGGAGAAATGCCACTAGGAGTACCAAGGAACCGAGAATAATTGAACAGTTGAGAATAATGATTTTTAGTCGTAGTGATTTCGGGTGTTTAACCTTCATCCTTTTTTTAAGACTCCTTCTAGAAATTATATCATAGAATTTTGAGGGGAGTAACTGCAGAAGTTGCAATTTTCCATAAACTAGTCTATTGTGCAAGTAATTGGAGAAGGAGGAATCTATGAAGAACAAGTTATTTTTTTCGTCATTGCTGGTGTTTAGTTTCCTTCTTGCCTGCGGTTTCTTTTTCTCTTGTAAAAAAACTCCTTCTCAAGAACCTCCCATTGAAATAAAGTTTATGCACGGATGGGGTGGAAACGGTACAGATCATCGTGCCATGAAGGATATTTTTGAAGGATTCCAGAAGCTCCATCCCCAGGTGAAGGTGGTGGTGGATTCTGCTCCAGATATTTCTGTGGTAATAGATAAGGCCTGTGATATGCTGGCTGTGGATAGAATGCCAGATATTATCAGTACCAATGGACGGGGAATTTATGTTTCTAATGCCACTACCAAGGGCACGGCTTTAAATCTTACTCCCCACATTCTCAATGACCAAGAGTTGTATAACAGTGTTCCCCAAGCCTTGTTGAGCCAAATCAAGAATAATCAGCCCTTGTATTCCGTTCCCGATGTACTGGAGGTACAGGCCCTGTGGTACAACAGGAGCATCTTGGAGGAAGCGGGGCTTTTGCAGCCTGATGAAAGTCTTCCTGCCGATTGGGATGATTTTATGGTGCTTTGTCAAAGGCTGGTGGAGTGGAGTAAGCAGACGGGACGAGAAATTATGCCCTTTGCCCTAGACCAACAGCGTTATCTCACTATTTTTATGGCATTGTTAGCCAGTCGTGGTGGTGAAGACTATCTAAAACAGCTATCTCAAGGCTATCTGGACGGAGGTTTAATTCAAAGTCTAGAGCTTTTACGAGAATTAAGCGTGTATTCTTGGCCAGAATATTTTCCTTTGGGAATAAACGACGGACGTCAAGCCTTTGTAGATGGCCGTTCGGTGTTTTTTCTCAATGGTGTGTGGGACAATATGGTATTTGCAGGTACTGACCTAGAGAAGGACATTGGCTACAGCCCCTATCCTGGATTACAGGGTGTTACAGTTTCCTACGTATCCTTATCTGCAGGTTATGTTATTAGTTCCATGTCATCCCAGGCTCAGCAAAAGACCTGTCTTGATTTCCTTAAATACATTCTTTCTGAGGAAGTTCAGACTCGGATTGTGGAAGAAACCCTACAGGTTCCTCTAAATCCAGCCGTTAAGGTGGAGCTGATTCGTGAGTCCCAGCCCTTGCTTGGTATGGCTTTGGAAGAAGCCTACAATGCACAGGTTCAAGTGCCAACGGTGTATTCTCTGTGGCATGAGTCTGTAATAGAATCCTTTCATGCAAATATCGCTGCCTTTTTGGCCGGGGATATTTCTGCTGAAGAAATGGCTTTGTTAATGGATAAAGCGAGAATACTTTTGTAATGTTCTGCACAAAAGTAAAAAAAGTGCAAAAACAGGTAAAAAATTTACAAACCTTAAATTTTTGACATGATAGAATTAAATCCAAGAGTTACTAACTACTGGAGGAAATCATGAAAAAGATTTTGTTAGGTACTATTGCCCTGTTGCTGGTTGGCAGCATGGTTTTTGCTGGCGGAAAGAAAGATGCCGCTAAGGAAGAAGTTGTAGAATTCTATCACGGATTTTTCCACTCAGAAAGTGAATGGCCCCCTGCCAAGGCAATGCGGGACATTTATGACGAATTTGCTGCACGCTACGCAGATGGTCCTGTAAAGTTCAAGGCTATTCCCCTTGAGACACGTGACGACATGGCTAGTGCCCAGATTGCTGGTGGAAACTTCCCCGACATCGTAGACTTGGGGCGCCCCCTTTCTCCCTCTGCTATTTCTCAGGGATTGGTAATGGATCTTAAGCCTTACATCGACTCCAACAACCTGAAGGCTGCTGTTGGAATCAACTACGTACAGAACAGTGTTAACGGTGGTGTTTACTCCGTTCACGACCAGGTTGAAAACCGCGGTATTTGGTACAACGAGGCTATCTTGAGGAAGGCTGGAGTTTCCATTAACGACTTGGGAACTTGGGACGGATTTGCAAAGGCTATGGAAGCTGTTCGCAACTTGAACGATGGTTCCTATGGTTACATTGCTGGACAGGGTTCTGTAATGATGTTGGCTGCTCACATGGCTCAGACTGAAAACGGACGCAAGCTTGTTGCTTCTGAGTTGACCGCTGATGTTATCAATTCCAAGGAATTCGAAAACAGCTTTAAGGCTATTGCTACCCTGGACAAGGCTAATGGTTCTGCTCACACAACTGTAGACACTGGTAACTTGATGGCTGACTTCAACACTGCTGGAAAGGTTGCCGTGTTGAACAACGGTGCATGGAATGCAAGTAGCGTTTCCAAGGACATGATTGGAACACTGAAGCCTTCTATCTATCCTGGAAATGTTTCTATCTCTTCTGCTGGATACGGAATCACCATCTCTAACAAGATGAGCGAAGCAAAGAAGAAGGTTGCTCTTGATTTCTTGGCCTACATGGTAAGCCCAGAAGTTCAGGAGAAGATCTTCACATTGGTTCAGGCAACACCCTGTAACGCCAATGTAGACTTGAACAAGTTGGCAGCACAGACAACTGATCCTAATACAGCTCTCTTGGCAGATGCTTGTTCACAGATCAACAATGCCCAGATCGTAGTAAAGAGCTTGTACTACTCTTGGGGTAACGATGTTGTAAACTCCTTGATCAACGCTTTCATGGAGTGTGCAGTATCCGCAACTGACATTGATCAGCGCTTTAACCAGCTGAAGCAGGAATTGACTGCTCTCATCAGCTAAAGTTCACACTAGATTTTGAGAGGGAGGTCTGAGTGTTCGTAAAGAGCACAAAGGGCTTCCCTTTCTTTTATCCATCGAGGAGTTTTTTATGGCTGCCAATAAAAGTGGTTTATCTCGTCACAAGGATTGGAAAAGAACAGGCTTCATTCTTGCCTTTCTCGCTCCCACCATTATTTCCTTCTGTGTTTACTACTTATATCCAATTATTACCGTTTTTGCCACTTCATTTTGTAAGTGGGACTATACTAATGTGGCTAATCCAGAGTTCTTTGGCTTCAAAGATATGTGGAATAACTACAAGTATCTTTTCTTGACCTATCCCTACTTTTGGGAAGCTTTAAAAAACTCTTTTTCTTGGGCTGCCTTGGCAGTATTCCTTCAGGTTCCTGTGGCAACCTTGGTGGCTATGACACTGGCCCAACCAATTCGTGGAATCAATGTGGTACGAAATATCTTCGTTGTTCCTAACATGATTTCTTCTGCCGCTATGGGTATGATCTTCCTGCAGGTATACAGCCCCTTGTACGGCTTAATAAATCCCATTATTGCCCTCTTTGATCACGGCTTTAACGAAAATATCCTTCTGTTGAAAGGCCCTGCCTTCTGGGCTATGACTGGTGCTTACATCTTCTTTACTGGAACTACTACCTTGATGATTCTTGGAAACATTAAGGCTATTCCAGAAGAGGTTCGGGAAGCAGCTATTATTGATGGTGTAACAGGAATCAAGCTGGACTGGTACATCACCCTGCCCATGATAAAGGATACCCTGAGAACAGTTTCCATTCTCTGTGCTACTGCAGGTTTCCTTTTGTACAACGAGGTATATTTCTTAACTAAGGGTGCAGCTGGTACCTACAGTATTAGCTATGTAATCCGAGAGTTGGCCATTACCAGTCCACGAACTCAGTTTGGGCGAGCCAACGCTGTGGCAACTATCCAGATTTTGGCTGGTTTGGTGATTATCCTTTTAGTACGACTGCTGTATAGCATTTCACTACAGAAAAAACGAAGGAGTGCAGTATGATTATCAAAAATAGATTTTCAAATTTTTATAATTACATCATTATCTTTTTTGTGTTGGTGGTAGCCCTGGGCCCCATCGTCTGGCTCATTCTTTCTAGCTTAAAGGTAGATCCTCAGGCTCGCCCTGGATTTATGCTGCCAGAATCAATCTATCTGCAGGGCTATATTTCCACCTTCCGAGACTTAAATGTAATGCAGTATTTCGGCAACAGTATGTTTATTGCCGGAGTTTCTGTAGTACTGAGTATTCTCATGATTTCCATGTCTGCCTACGTTGTGGCTCGTATGGATTTCCCGGGAAAATCCTTGGTGAGCATTATGCTGTATAGCACCATGTTTATTCCTGCCACAGCCTTAACTTATCCTGTGTACAACCTGATTAACCGTCTGGGACTCCATGACACACGGGCTGCCTTGATTTTGATTTATGCTTGTAGCGGTGTTGCCACCAGCTTCTTTATTATCAAGAACTATTACGGCAACGTTCCTCGTGACATGGAGGATGCTGCTCGTATTGACGGCTGCGGTTATGCTCAGACCTGGGCCAAGATTATCTTCCCCATGGCTCGTCCTGGAATTATGACTGCTGCAATCCTTGCCTTCTTTAACAATTGGAATGAGTTCTACTGGGCATCATTGGTTATTGTTACCAGAGAAAAATTGCCCGTACCAGCTCTGCTTTCTACCTTTACGAACTCCTTCCGAACCAATTACAACGGATTGTTCTCTGCCATTGTTGTAATCATTTTGCCACCAATCATCCTTTATTGTATCTTCAGCAAATTCTTTATCGAAGCCTTGTCTGGCGGTGCAGTAAAGGGCTAGGAGGAAGGATGAAAAAGCTTACAGCAATTTTACTTGGTGCTGGCCACAGAGGAACCGATGCCTATGCAGAGTATGCACGCTCCTTTCCCAATGAGCTGGAGTTTGTAGCGGTGGCAGAGCCTCGGCAGGATAGACGAGAGGAATTTTGTCGTCTTCATAATATCCCTGCTGAAAAAAGCTTTGATCACTGGGAAAAGCTTTTGGCTTTGCCAAAGCAGGCAGATTGTATTTTTATCTGTACTCAAGACCGAATGCACTACGAGCCTTTGCTTAAGGCAGTGGAATTAGGCTATGAGATTCTCATAGAAAAACCCATAACTCCAGACAAACAGGAGCTTTTGGCAATTCGTGATTTGGCTCAAAAATATACAGGTGTTATTAGCGTAGCCCACGTACTACGATATTCTGCCTTCTTTTCCAAAATCAAGGAGCTGGTGGAGCAAGGTGCAATCGGCGACTTGGTAAACATTCAGCACATGGAAAGTGTGGGCTGGTGGCATGCAGCTCATAGCTTTGTACGGGGCAACTGGCGAAACACAGAAGAATCCTGTCCCATGATTCTTGCAAAATGCTGTCATGACTTTGATATTCTTTTGTGGCTAGTGGGAAAACCCTGTAAGGCAGTTTCTAGCTTTGGTAGCCTAAAGCTGTTTAAGGAGGAAAATGCTCCTGCCAACAGCCCCAGCCATTGTCTTGAAGGCTGTGCCCATCGTGATACCTGTCCCTTCTATGCTCCTCGTTTCTATCTGGAAAATCCTCAAGCTCCCTCTGGAAACCTGCGTCGTGTGGTGGCTATTGAAGACACCGATGAAGCCCTCCTCAAGGCTCTTGCAAAGGGGCCCTACGGTCGCTGTGTATATCGCTGCGACAACAACGTAGTGGACCACCAGATTGTAAACATGCTCTTTGAGGACGATATTACCGTGAGCCTCACCATGAGTGCCTTTACCGAGAATTGTCAGCGAAACATTACCTTGCAGGGAAGCCGTGGACAAATCACTGGCTGTATGGAAGAAAACAAGGTGGTGCTTACAGACTTTACCTCTGGCAACGTAACAGAATTTAATTTACGAGTGCCTCCTACTGGCCACAGTGGTAGCGACACCCTGCTAATGCGAACCTTTGTGGAAGCCGTAACAGAAAAACTTGGTGGAACTGGCGGTACAGGTAAGAATTGCAGCAATGCTATTCAGGCGGTAGAAAGCCATCTTGTGGCCTTGGCAGCAGAAGAAAGCCGTCTTGCAGATGGTAAGCTTGTAATCATGGATGAATTCTTAAGGAGATAGTATGAATCAAGAGATTTGGCAGCGAACCCAATGGTTTAGAGAGGCACGGTTCGGCATGTTCATTCACTGGGGACTGTACGCCATTCCTGCTCGTGGTGAATGGGTGCGTTCCCACGAGGAGCTTTCTATCCAAGATTATGAGCCCTATTTTAAGGACTTTGATCCTGTGGACTACAATCCTCGGGAATGGGTTCGTTTGGCAAAGGCTGCCGGCATGAAATATGCTGTTTTGACGGCAAAGCACCACGACGGATTCTGTCTCTTTGATTCAGCCTACACCGACTATAAATGCACTAATACAAAGGCCGGTAGAGATTTAGTGCGGGAATTTGTAGATGCCTGTCATGAAGAAGGCATTAAAGCTGGTCTTTATTTTTCTATCATCGACTGGCATCATCCTGATTATCCTAAATATGGGGATTTGTACCATCCCATGCGGAATAATGAGGCGTTTAAGGATGAAAGCATCGATTTTGACCGCTACTTGGATTTTATGCACAATCAGGTTCGCGAATTAGTTACAAACTACGGCCAGCTAGATATTCTCTGGTTCGACTTTGCCTATGGCGACATGTCTGGAGAAAAATGGCGGGCTACAGAGCTTATTAAAATGGTGCGTCAGTACCAGCCTAATGTAATTATTGACAATCGGCTGGAAGGTAATGGCGATAAGCACGGTAGTATCCTCACTGCTGAACCTTCTATCTTTAGTGGGGACTTTGTAAGTCCTGAACAGCTTTTGCCACCAACTGGTGTGCTTGATGAGGCTGGAAATCCTGTGCCTTGGGAGCTCTGTGCCACCATGAACAATCACTGGGGCTACTGCAACTTTGATTACGACTACAAGCCTGCTTCCATGATTATTCGCAAGCTGGTGGAATGTGTCAGCAAGGGTGGCAACATGATAATGAACGTGGGGCCTGATGCCAGAGGAAACATTCCTCCTCAAAGTGTGGCAATTCTGAAGGAAATTGGCCGCTGGATGGATTTAAATAACGAAAGTATCTATGGCTGTGGTATTTGTTCTTTGCCTAAGCCTGAGTGGGGACGGTATACCCAAAAGGGAGATACCATTTATGCCCATGTGCAGGAAACTCCACTGGGAGCTCTTCCCCTCACAGGAATTGCCCCAGATCAGCTGGAATCAGTTCACTATCTTGCCAACGGAAGCCAAGTGCGGCCTGGCTATGGCTGGAATACGGCTCTGTACAAGGATGTAAGCTTTGTTTCCTTTGGACAAGATCCAGTATTCACCTATCCCTTGCCAGACCCTGTGGATACAGTTTTAAAGATTAAGCTGAAGGATCAGTAGTCTTTCTGTGTCGGATTATTCCCAGCACCGATGAGGTGATGGCCACCGCTTCGTTTATCATGCCGCCAATGGAAAATACAAAGACGTTGTAGGCAAGGATAAAGCTGCATGAAATTGCCATACAGTAGCGGGTGGCCTGGGGATTTGTCAGGGACAGGGCAAAGGTATTGATAATTAATCCAATAGTAATGAGGATTGAGTAGGTTCCCTCACTGGTAAAAAGGCTTAATCCACCAATAATCACCATTAAAAGATAGGGATAAAACTTGTAGGAAAAAATCTTCTTGTCTCGATTCATAAAGATGAGGTTTCTGATAACACAAACCACATTCAAAATCATTCCCGTAGTGGCACCAATAAAGGCATAATTCAAGAGGATGGCCACTGTTACCAGCAAATTCATAAACAAAATTTTTTTCTGAGTGGGCATTTGGTAGGCCACAAAGGATATTACTACTGCAATCAATCCAAAAATCTGGCCAATAAATTCCATCACCGTCATTCCTAAAATCATCGTTTCTCCTTGTTCTTTCTTCGCCGCACCACAAACTCTATAGGAACGGCAGTGTTGCAGGTTTCTACCCGCTGTTTATACATTTGTTGTAATTTTTCTTGTACACGTACAGGCTGTTGACCTGCCCGAGGCTTTACTGGGATCCAGCTCCCATCTCCTTGGAGCTGATGAGCATGGCTTGTATCTTCAAAATACATGTTGAGAATTCGCTTTACATCTTTAAAAACCTCTTCCTGCAACACTGGGAACATGAGCTCCACTCGTCGCTCCATGTTTCGGGGCATCCAGTCAGCACTGGAAAGATAAAGCTCCTCAGAACCTCCGTTTTGGAAAAAGAAGATTCTAGTATGCTCCAAGTAGCGGTCAATGATGCTTACAACTTGGATATTTTCGCTCTGTCCTGGTACACCAGGCACCAGCATACAGATTCCTCGTACATTCAGCAATATCCGCACTCCCTTTTGGCTTGCTTCATAGAGCTTTTGGATGATTTGCTGGTCTCCAAGGCTGTTCATCTTGGCGATGATAAGTCCAGGAACGCTTTCGGTAGAAAGGCGAATTTCTCGTTCAATCAACTCAAGGAGTCGGTCTTTTAAGGTGATGGGTGCCATGAGAATCCGTTCCATGGGCAAAATCATGGAGTATCCAGAAACCATGTTGAAAAATAGGGTGGCATCGTTGGCAATTTCTTGGTTGGTGGTAAAGAGGCTCATATCCACATAGAGCTTTGCTGTTTTGTCGTTGTAGTTTCCCGTAGCCAAATGAACGTAGCGGCAAAGTCCACCTTCTTCCTTTCGTACCACCAGCAAAAGCTTTCCGTGAACCTTTAGGTGTACAATTCCCTGTACCACAATAACGCCAGCCTTTTCTAGCTGGTTTGCCCAGGAAAGATTCTGTCGCTCGTCAAAGCGGGCCTTTAGTTCCACAAAAACCGTAACGTGCTTTCCTTTTTTTGCAGCGCGTTCCAAGGCTCGAATAATAGGAGAATTACCGCTTGTTCTGTACAGGGTCATTTTTATGGCCAAGGTATTTGGATCATCAGCTGCATCGTTCAAAAAGGAAATAACAGGATCATAGGATTCAAAGGGAACGTGCAACAGCACATCTCTTCGTTTAAGGATATCCCACAGAGGCTGCCCTTTTTCTAGTAAGGGTGGATAAAAATGCTCCCATTTTTCGTAGGAAAGGGGGATTGCCTGAGGCCATTCTGTTATAGCCAGCAGTGTGGAAGGATCAATAGGGCCTTCTACCGTGTACACATCCTGCTCATTCAAATTTAGCTTTTCTTGGAGAAAGTTTTTTAGGTAGCTGGTGGTTCTAGTACAAAGGAGCCGTACAGGAAGGGATGATTGCCGCTTTTCCAAAACTGCTTCCATGGCCTCGGATAAATCAATGGATTCATCTTCTTCCACTGCAAAATCTGCATCACGAGTTACCTTAAAAAGCATTCCCTCGGTAACCTTGTAGCCAGGAAACAAAAAGGTAGCATATTCATAGATAATGTCATCCAACAGGGTAAACTGCAAGACGATTTTTTCCCCGTTTTCCGAAGGTAGAGCTACAATTCGAGGAATGCTGGCTGGAATCTGTACCAAGGCTACAGGGATTTCCTCTGTAGCTGGTGCTAAGGGATTCTTCTTCCCCTCATTTTTAGAAAGATGTTCTAGAGCAAAGGCTCCGTGAAGCATCAAATTTGAAACATGGGGAAAGCAGGGGCCATCAGTACGAATAGGGGTCAGCAGGGGAAAAATCTCTTGAATAAACTTTGTCTTGGTAAAGGCCTGCTGTCTGTCGTTGTATTTTTTAGAAGGAACGTATTCTATTCCCTGTTCTGCTAACTGAGGAATTACCTGCTCCATAAGGGTTTTATATTGCAGGCTTACAACCTGGTGGGCTCGTGTAGCAATTTTTTCTAGCTGTTCCTTTGGAGTCAGTCCAGCCATATCACGTTGCTCTGGATTATGGCGCAGTTGTCGTTTTAATCCAGCCACACGAACCATAAAGAATTCATCAAAATTGGAGGATACAATGGCTAAAAATTTAAGGCGTTCCATGAGGGGAATATCTTGTCGACAAGCCTCATACAAAACTCGATTGTTAAATTCAATCCAAGAAAGTTCCCGATTAAAAAATAATGCTTCCTCTGACATAGTATCTCTCTGAAAAATCTTTTTCTGTGGTCACAGTTCTAGCTCAGCATAACCTTATACCCAAAAACAGCTTCAAATAAGCTGGCCTTTTCTTCCAAGGCTCTCTGTTCTAGAGCTAGAGAATGAGCTCCTGCACACCTAATTATAAGTGTATCGGAATGGAACTCTATGGTAAAGTCTTGAATTTTTTTTCCATGTCCACGGTCAAGAGCATCTGCAATTCTCAGGAGAGAGGTTAGTTTTAAAACCGTAACTCGGCTTTCTCGGTCTTGCTTTGCAAAGTGAGGTAAATCTCGTGGAGAGGTTTTTCCCCGATGTCCGTAGGATATTTGGGAAATCATATCAATCTGATCTCGGCTCAAACCAAAAATATCAGAATTGCTGATAATGTAGCTACTGTGGAGGTGATGGTCAGCAACTCCAATGAAGACTCCAATATCATGGAGAATGGCAGCTACCTCCAGAATAATTCTTCCCTCTGGAGCTAAGCCTAATTCCTCCTTTAGGCCATCAAAGAGCTTTAATGAAATAACACGAACTGCTTCTGCGTGTTGCTCATCGATTTTGTAGCGACGTGCTAAATTCCATGCAGAAGCGGCAATCTGCCCAAAGAAATTCTCTTGCAACTCTTGATTTGGCTGCTGAATCCCACTGAGAATCAATCCTTCTCGGGTATTGGTATTGGGAACGAGTATGTATTCTGCCTGAGTAAACTGAAGGAAAAATTTGTAGGCCATGAGGGCAATGGCCAGGGTTTGAGCTTCATTGTATGAAATTTTAAATTTCAGTACACATTCCTCTGCTGAATAGGATTGCACCTCATCGGTAAACAGGGAAAATTGATCTCGACTGATCCGCCACAGCTTGGAGCCAATGGAAACGCCACAGTTTTTTGCAATTATTTGGGCATCCTGTCCCACTGCTACAAATTGAGTTATGTTGGAAAAATTAAGCTCCTGATCCATGGAGCTTCGCATAACCCTAATGTAATCTTCTAAAAAACGATAGGTATCTCTGGAAGATGCCATGGACTTTAGGTGTTGTTCAATAATAATGGTTCCTAAACGGAGGCTATGAACACCAGCAATCTTTCCCTGAGCCATAAGCATAATGTCAGTAGCACCACCTCCCACCTCCAAAATGATGGTGTTGTGGGTTTCAATTAAATCACGGTTGTCTGCAAAGGAATTCCATACCCCAAGATACATAAGGCGATTTTGTTCAATACCATCAATCACCTTTACTCTGTAGCCTGTTTTTACCATAATTCTATCCAGCACCGCATCTCGATTTCGAGCTACACGGAGAGCACTGGTGGCAATAACAGCAATGTTTTCTGGCTGGATAGACCATGCTTTCAGTTGCTCTTGAAAACGATAGATTATGTGGAGACAGCTTACCAAGGTGTCACGAGAAACGATTCCTGTGGTAAATACGTCTCGCCCAAGAGGAATAGGTAATTCAGATTTATCTACGGTGTGCCATTGTGGCGTGGCTGAACTTGATTGGGTAAGTTCAACCACTAAAAGCCTGATTCCCGTGGAACCAATCTCTATAACGGCCTTTGTTTCTGTCATATCCTAGAGCTTGTCAATCAACATTGAACACTTGCCAGAAGGAATAGGCAAGGTCTTTTTCTTTTGACCTAAGATATTGATGGTAAAGTAGTAAAGCTTTTCACTTTCCATCTGGATTTCCCAGCCACGCTGACTCTTGTTAGACAGGATGGTAATGAGATTTCGCTTAAGGGCAAGGTTTTCAATACCCATGATTTCCAAGTTTGGAATAATCCAGTCAACAGTTTTGCGGGGCAAGCTAATGGAAAGTCCAATAACGTTCTCAATCATCAAGGCAATAGTGGAAAGAGCCGCATAGGGAAGATATCGTTTGCGAGGATAGTTTTCATCTCCAGCAATAGTTGCAACACCTTCCTTACAAGGCAGGTATGCTTCCCATATATCACCCTTAATGTCAGGATTATTGGGGAACATGGCATCGATCATGTAATACAGGTGACGAATGGCACATTCTCGTGCAGTATCCCACCGCTGGTACTTTTCCAATCCCTTAATCACCATAAAGTTGTAGGGAGGATAGACGCTTCCGTGGAAACCATTTCCTGCCTCACTAAAATCAGGACTATCGGCAGAAAGTGTGGGGAAGGGGTGATCTGTTCCAAAGGTGGCAGGATCAGAAAGATGGGCAATCATCTGGGTTGCCTTATCCTCGTTAGGAATTTCTGCCAGCAAGGGTAAAAATCCTGCAATGGTTTTCTGGGGTAGCCGTTCTGCCTTTTCGTCAAGATCGTGATAAAAAGCCGTATCTTCGTTCCACATCATGGAATTGATACGGGTCTTAAGAGAAAAATATTGTCGCTTATACTGAAAGTTTATATCCTTGTCGTTGAGAATATCTCCCAAGGCTGCCATGTACATGGCATTTACTGCCAGCAAGGAGTTAAAGTCAACAGGATAATGTGTTCCTGTACGAGGTGAATCATACATACCGCAACTTTCTACAGGAACAGCGTACAATCCATTTTCCTGCTTAAAGGTAGTATCAATCCAATCCATGTATTTTTTCAGGATGGGCATAATTTCTTTTACCCGCTTTTTATTTCCTGACTTGTGATACAGATTGAATTCAGCCCAAGCAAAAAGAGGAATTCCAATTCCTGATGGATTTGAATCTGTGGTAATGGGAGTGTCAGTTGAGGCATTGTATTTCCAACGAATAGCCCCATCAACCTCTTGTCGTTTATAAAAATAATCAATATTCTGGTATGCAGGATAATTTCTATTGGAATAAACGAGAAAGAAGGACGAAAAAATAGACTCAAGCTGGTCTAATGTATATGTATCGTTTTGAGGATAGATAAAGTACCCGTCAGTACTATTTTCTCCAGTCTTGGGCAGAATCCAATAGTCCTGAATCCAAGCCCAAGTCTTATCATAAATATCTACAAAATCCTGATCATAAAAATGAATTTTTGGAAAATCACGTTTGTTCACAGACGCTCCTATACAATCTACAGTATATCATAAAATACTAAAAATTGGTATAAGAAAGAAAATTTTTTCTGTTATTGTGGCACAAATTGTGAATTTGAAACGGGAGTTTCCTCTGCCACTGTCTCAGCTACAGGCTCCTCTTTGGGGGCTGGCTGAGAAGCAGTGGTGCTTTCCGCACTATAATACAGCTTGATGGTTTCTCGTTGTACTTTGTGGAGGGACTTTAAGAACATGGTCTGAGTCTCTGCATTGTACACATAACCTGATGAATTATAGGATTCAAACTTAGGATCAGTTCGGAATGCAATATCGTAAATGTCGATACGGCGGAAGGGCTTAACTCCATTGATGATACTATGATTAGTTTCTCCCTGAGGGAAGTCAATGGTAAGGGTAACATCTCCACTAGAATTTTTTGTAAAGCCTATATCTCTTGCGATTGTCCAAGCCCATATTGGTTTGTTGTTTCCTGAATTTGCAGCATTGGCTATGATATCAATATGTGGGTAGTAGGGGTTATTAGGTACAACAATGGGATAGAGCTCTGTCATGATATAGAGATTGGAAGAAACCTCTGGAGTAATATAAGAGTTAACAATCAGATTTCCCGTTGCTTTGTAATCAGTGTTGCCTGTAAGCTGTCCATAGGTAACAAGAGCCATACCCACTGAAATGGAATCCAAAATAGGCAGGGAAGCCTCATTTTCTTCCAGTCGGATAATATTATTTTCAATAGAACAGGCTTCAGAAATTGCTACAAGGCAGCTTTCCAGTACAGGCTGGAGCATTTGTGCCAAGTTCTTATTGAGAGAGTTGAGCCGTGTATAGGTGTTGATGATACCAGCTGCCTGAGCAATAGTGGGATTAAAATCAGTCATACGAGCTGGCATTTCCAAAAGCTTTCCTACAGCATCCTTGCCTTCCATAGTACAAAGAATCTCTGCCAAGTCTTGAATGGTAAATATATCAAGGCTCCTCTGCTCAATGGCATAGGTAATCATACTAGCTCTATTTTCCATGTGGCGAACAAGACTGGTATTCATAGAAACAAGGGTATTGAAGTAGGGGGCAGATAAATAGGTTCTTCGGCTACCAGTTTTAAGGCTACTGGGAATTTTATTGATAGCTTCTTTGTACTGACGATTTTCTGCCATTGCAGCAATATAGGCAACAATCAGCTGTTCGGTAGAGGTTTCTGTCAAGGACTGGGATGCTAGCTGAATAAAATCACCCTTGAACTTGGATATGGTTTCTGCAAATGTGGTTTCAGCAGACAGAGGCATTGAGCTTGTCATGGAGAATTCAAAGGCATGAAGAGGATCAAAGATGCTATAGGTTGCAAGCTGCTCCTTGTCGCTGAGAACGAGATGCACAGGAGTGATTTCTGCTGCAGAAATTTCATATTGTTGATTTTTTGAGCTAATAATTACACTTCGTGCAGTTTGGTCTGTAACAAGATATCCACTGGTGGGTTTATAAGACAAGGCTATGCTTGCAATATCCTCTGGTAGCTGAGCTTCTAGGGAGAGAAAATCATTTGCTCCTTCTCCTCGTACAGAAAATTGCAAGGCAATATCTTGATCAAAGTTCAAGATAAAATTAGATTCATCCAGCTGCTGCCAGCTTTGGAGTTTAATTTCTTGGGTTGTTCCGTCTGTTTTTGTCATTAAAGCAGGATTTTGATCATCAGCAAAAAGATTTAATCCCTTGAAGGTGGATTGGAAGGTGTTTTTCAATTTTTTTTGCTGGGACTCAGATTGTGTTTCTACCAATTGAAGGCGTAAGCCTCCAAATGACTGAGATACTGCTGTTTCGCTTCTAAATTGGAGGAGAAAAATGCCGAGAATAATAAGGCTATAAAGGACACTAAGTCCAATAAACTTTCGGATAGGATGTTTGCTCATTTGTATCAGTTTAGCTAATGACGGCGACAAAATCAACTATCCTAAGGAAAAAATGGAGTCAGTATGAATAAACAACACTGTAGGTCTCTGGTAAAATGGGCAGTCTTGGTGGGACTGTGCCTATTTGTTTTCTTTTCTTGTAGCTCAACCCCAACAGAAGGGATTCAGGGGGAGGGAGCTCAATCCGTACAAGAGGCCACTGGAAAAACCGCAAAATCTGAACCTGTTGTTCAAGAGCCTGAGGTTTTTACTACCGTAAATTTTGCCCAGCGTCTGCAAAAAGCTCTCGATGAAGGTACTATAGAAGATGCATTAGCCTTGTTCCAGGAGCTTCCTCCTGAATATGAAGATGATATGGATATGCAGCTGATTTATGCTTCATTATTGGTATCAGCAGGTAAGCTTGATGAAGCTTCAGATGTGACTAATAAGCTTTTGGCTAGTCATCCAGAAAATAGCGATGTAATGATGCTTTCTGTTATGCTGGCAAAGGCTTCTGGTGATTCTGCCACAAAAAATGCCAAGATTAAGGAGCTGTTGAAAACTGATCCCACTAATAGTGATGCAAACGTTGCTTTGGCAGAGGATCAGATGCTGCGACGAAACTACAAGCTGGCTGGACAGTATTATCGCAAGGGGTTGGAGGGAGATCCTAATCACATAGATGCTCTGTCTGGATATGGTCAGGCTACTTATTATACTGGTGACGATAAAGCTTCTCGTAGTGCCTTTAACAAGATTTTGGAGCTAGATCCAGATAACAGCATTGCCTATTCTTTCTTGGGTAAGCTAGATGCAGTGGATGAAAATTATTATTCTGCCACCAAGAATATTGAAAAGGCTATTGCCATTGATGATGATATCCTTGACTATTGGCTGGACTACGGCCAGTATCTGCGGTATCAGGGAAAATTCCAGGAAGCAGAGAATGCCTGGATAAAGGCAAAGGACTTACGACCAGATTACTTCTTGGGCTATGCCTATCTTGCTGGTTTGTACGATGAGCAAAATCGTCTTGATGAGTCCTTAGCAATGTATCGTAAGGTTGTGCAGTATAATCCTAAGTATTATTTTGCCTACGAATCTATTGGAATGTTGGCTTGGCACGAGAAGAATTATGCAGAAGCTCGTGCTGCCTTTGAAAAGGCATATACAGCTTATTCAGACAATATTTCCTATCCCTTGATGATTGCAGCCACCTATTTGAAGGAAAACAAGACAAAGGAATGTAAGAATTTCTTGACCAAGGTAATGAAGAATCGGCCTACAGATAGTCTTGAATATGTAATGCTTCGTCTTTATTACGATGGATTGGCAGATCAGCGGGTAGCACAAAAGATTGCCAATGAATCTAATAAGAATCTCAAGGGAAAGATGATGTATTATTACGGTCTATTCAATGAAATGCATGGTAATGACGTTCAGGCAAAAAAGTATTATACTGACATCCTTGCCCTTAACAGCCCCATGTTCTTTGAATACAGACTTGCAGAGTGGGCTGTTGGCGAAAGCTTAAAATAAGAAGGAGCCTTGATGAGCCAGACAGAAAAACGCCTTGTGTTGCAGGGGCGGGAATTTATACTTTTGGGAACAGCCCATATTTCCCAGGAAAGCATTGTACAAGTTACCACCTCCATTCGGCAGGAACAGCCCGATTGTGTGGCTATTGAGCTTGATGAGCAACGCTATGCTTCTATGAAAAATCCTGAGGCATGGAAGAATCTGGATATTGTCAAGGTACTTAAAAGTGGTCAGGGCTTTGTGCTGATGGCCAATTTGATTCTTTCCTCATTTCAGAAGCGGATGGGAGCTGATGTTGGTGTAAAGCCAGGAGAGGAAATGAAGGCTGCCATTGCCGTAGCAGAGGAGTTGAATATTCCTGCGGTGATGGTGGACCGTCCCATTCAAATGACACTAAAACGAGCTTGGGCAAAGAATTCCCTGTGGGGAAAATGTAAGCTGCTGGCAGTCTTACTTTCTAGCGCCTTTGAGAAGTCTGAGATTTCTGCAGAGGAAATTGAAAAGCTTAAGAACGAAAGTGAAATGGACTCCATGATGAATGAGATTGCAGCATATCTGCCAGCAGTAAAGGCTGTTCTCATTGATGAGCGTGACCGTTATTTGGCTAGCCATATTTGGGAGGCTCAGGTAAATGGGGCTCCTGCAAAAAAAAACTGTAGCAGTTTTAGGTGCAGGACACCTGCCTGGTGTTGTTCGTCATCTGGAAGCCTTAGCCGCTGGAACTGCTTCTTCCGACACCACCGATATTTCTCAGCTACCTCCTGCGGGAGTTGGTAGCAAGGTGCTGGGCTTAATGTTCCCGGTTTTGATTGTGGGATTGATTGTTGCAGGCTTCTTTACCGGTGGTGCAAAGGCTTCCTTTGACATGCTGGTACAGTGGATTTTGTGGAATGGCTCTCTGGCTGCTTTGGGAACCTTGCTGGCAGGAGGCCACATTATCACTGTGGTGGCGGGCTTTGTAGGAGCTCCCTTGGCTACCTTGAATCCCGTGGTGGCGGTAGGCTTATTCACGGGGCTGGTTCAGGCCTGGATAAACAAGCCCAAGGTTGAGGACATGGAGAAGCTTTCTGATGATGCAACCTCTTTCAAGGGCTTTTACAAGAATAGAATTCTGCGGGTATTGCTGGTATTCTTCTTCTCGTCCTTGGGTGGTGTAATCGGTAACTTTATTGCAGTGCCTTCCCTGATAGCCACAATAGCACGGTAGTTTGGAGAAGTAGAAAATATGGAAAGAGCTGTTCTATTTGCTGGAAAAGAATATCCTGATGGGAGAGAATTTGCCATTGCAGCAACAAATTGCAACAGGGCTGCTGTAATTACAGTTGCTGAAATGCCGGAAAATCTTGAAGATGGCTGTATTTCGGAACATATATATCCTGCAAAATGGAGTAGGAATTCTCCTTTGTCTGCACGTTCCGTTATTCTTCAGGCAGAAAATGCCTGCGGGGCTTTTCAAGAAGCCGTTATTATCTTTGATACAAATTGGTATTCAGGTCAATTTGAGGAATTAACTCCCAGTATTTGTTCTAAGGCTATTGATTCCATGATTGGAAGCTACACCCACTTGGTAAGTGAAATTCTTGCTCGATTTAAGAAAAAGGGTGGAGGCACTGTTATCTTTGTGCTAAAAAAGACTAGTACAGATGAGGCAAATGGTGGCTTTAGTAAACCCGTGGGGATTTTATCTGGAATGGCTGAAGGTGCTTTTAGAGGCTTGGCTGAGTCTATTGCCACAACCTTTAGTCAGGACGAACAGATGAAGATTGTTCTGGCAAAGGCTGATTACGGTACTGCTGATAATCATTTTGCCAGCTGGTTATTTGAGGTTCTTGATGCCCCCAATAGCATTGTGGGGAAATATGATGTTAAAAAAGGCCCACAATGGTTCAAAATGGGAGCTAAAACTGGAAAAAGCGGTTTTTTCAATCCTTTCCAAAAAAAATAGGATGATTCATGGACGTATTTTTTTCTGAGCTTGTAGGTACAGCCCTGTCTTGGGAGGTTTGTTTAGTAAGAATTCTTCTCAGCTTTTTGGCAGGCTGTATTATGGGCTTGGAGCGCAAATTTCGAATGCGTTTTGTGGGAATCCGAACTCTGGTTCTTATCTGCGTTTCCTCCTGCGTTATTATGCTGCTTTCAATTTATTTGTCCCAGGTACTTTTTACAGGTAGTGGCGATCCTGCCCGCTTGGCAGCACAGGTCGTATCTGGAATTGGTTTTTTGGGAGGAGGTGCCATTCTTAGAGAAGGCTTTAACGTAAAGGGCCTTACCTCTGCGGCTATTATTTGGACTGGTGCTGCTTTAGGCTTGTCTATTGGTGCAGGTTTTTTCTTTCCTGCATTTGTTGCACTAGCCTTTTCCCTAGTGGCTCTAGTTTTGATTGAGTTTTTGGAAGAACATTTTTTTCCTGCAGAGGAATTGAAGGTATTGTACCTTACCTGCTGTGAGGGACAGCCTTCCTTGAAGGATTTAAAGCCTTCGGCAGCAAAATTTGGGGTAATTGTGACTAATTTGAATAATGCTAGTTTAGTAAACAATGTGTTGAAGGTAAGCTACGAAGTCCGTATTCCCAAGTCTGTGGACTTTGAAAATCTTGCCCAGGAATTGAAACAGAACTTCAAAGTTTCATCTGTGGAACTTCGGTAACTAGTAGTTTCAGCCGACAGTAAGCTTTTCTAAGCCTTGCAGTATTTTTCATAAAATTTCTATTTCAAGCCTTGACAATTTTTTTCTTACATGATATTATTTTGAAACATTACGACGCAGGGTAGAGCAGATGGCAGCTCGTCGGGCTCATAACCCGGAGGTCGCAGGTTCAAGTCCTGTCCCTGCTAAATAAAGAGGCTTCTCGCAAGAGAAGCCTCAGCTTTTTTTATGAGCTTTTCGGTGTATCTTCTCCAAAGTCTGGTGAATAGAAAATAAAGTTATTCTTACCGCTTTTCTTTACCTGATACAAGGCCATATCAGCCTGCTGATACAAGGATTCATAGGTGGAATCTTCCTCTTCTATGGTACAACCTATACTACAAGAAATTGCCACGTCGTTTTGTTCTCCAACAGTAAAGGTATTGAGCTTTTTTAAAAGTTTACCAAAAACCTCGGACATGGTTTCTTTATTTTTAGCTGCACCTGGCAAATAAACTACAAATTCATCGCCACCAATGCGTCCAACAATATCGCTAGAACGGAATTGAGACTGAAGGATATTTGCCATACCCTTAATTGCCTTATCTCCTTCTTTGTGGCCGAGGACGTCGTTAATTTGCTTTAATCTGTCCATATCCACCAACAAGAATATTCCTCGAGTATCCTTTTTCAAATTTTGGCAGATTAAATCTTCTGCAGTTTTACGATTATAAACTCCAGTCATGCCATCCTTTTCTGAACGCTCCCGGATTTCCAGCTGCTTTATCTTTTCTTCTGTAATGTCTCGCATTCGTAAAAACAGCTTGATATCTTGGTTATAAGGATCTTCAATCAGTGTAATTTCGGTATCGAGCCAATGATCTGCTCCTATGGGATAGCGTACCTGCCATTCACTATGTAAATCTCGCTCTCCCCGAGCGTAGGCAGCAAGAAAATTCTCTGTAGTAAAGTACTGTAGAGCCTCTTCCTTTTGTATAAAGTCAATGTTTTGAGCAAGAACTTCGTGTAATAGCTGGGCAAGGGTATAACATTTGTCTTCGGTATAGCTTATTTCTTGAATTCCTTCTACCTTTTCTACCTGATCCAGGGTGAGATTAACCTCGAGGCTTACTTTATTGCCAGGAATATTACTTTCGGTAAGTTTCTTTATTCTCAGATAAGCCATTTCCTGCTCATGTTGTTCGGTAATGTCATGAATAGAAATCATAGCGGAAACAGGCTTTTCCTGATGAAAGATGGAAGAATATTTAAAGTGATACCAGCGTAATTGTCCGTTTAAAAGTCTGATACGTACATTCATTTCTCCAGAAGGAATTCCACCATGAATATTAGTAAAGAAATCCTTGACAGTATCCTTTCGTTCTGTGAAAACAGCAGTATTTTTCTCTAAGTTTTCTTCAGAATAGGAATCAGCATACACATGAGCTAGAATGTCTTTGTCTGCATTTTCTTGATCCCAAGGCTTGGTGGTTTTTGTCTCTAAGTCGTAGACATAAAGAATTCTGTTAGAATGCTCGGAAACAATGCGGAAAATAACTTCGCTTTTTTGAATTTGTGCCCGTAATTGGGAGGACTCGTTTTTGTACTTTTTACTTCTATATTGCTGATATTTTATTGCGATTCCTATGAGGATTGCCCCAAGAATGGTGATTACAAAGATTGTCTCCTCATGCTCGTAAAGCACGTCTTCAAACTGCTGGGCATAGGAGTGGGATAGTGAAAGATTGTCTAGCATATATACTTTTTGTGTATCACTAATATGATCTAAGGTTTTATTGATGATGGTAGTCAGATGATAGTGTTCCTGTGGCACATAAAGACGCATTCCGTAGATATAGGCTCCACTTCCTGCAACTCTCATTAATTGGTGATTAAAAATTGGTTTTTGGAGCCAATAATCTGCCACTTGCTCACTGAGAATGGCCATATCTGCTTGTTTATTGAGCACTGCTTCCATACAGTCTTTGGCAGATTCATAATAAATAATATCAAAATCAGGATTTGTTTCTGAAAGAAGATCTTCTATATGATACAGGGCTGTACTAACTACCAAGGTATGGGCAGTATCTTGGGTAAAGTGTTCTTCCTTTCTCCTAATATATGCTAAGGATGTATCGAAAAGAGGATTTGACTGATAAATATTATTATCTGCTACAGGGTCTCCTGCCCAAAGAATACCAAACTGATCCTCTTTCATAGCGGGAAGATTTTCAGCCAAGGTTGGATATTCAGCTGCTTCGTAAACAAACTGTAATCCACTCATGGCACCTACCTGATCGAGGTAGTCCACCATAATTCCCTTAAACTGGCCGTCTTTATCGGTATACCCCATGGGACGGCGCCCTGCGAATCCCTTGATTAGAATGGGGCCCACTGAGTCAATATATTCTTGTTCTTCTCTTGTAAGATATAAGTGGGTAACATCCTTTGATACATTGTAAAATTTATGCATCAAGGTATCTTCTAGATTTGGAGTATGGATTCTGATTTTTTGCATGGCATTGTTGATTTCTTCCATCAACTTATGATTTTCTACGTGTGTAACAATATGACCAGGAGCAACACTAAAACGATCCACCACCTTTACCTCTGTTTGAGGAACAAAGACGCTGGATACCATCATGTCGATATCTCCCTGCAATAGGGCATCCTTTGCTTCTTTATCAGTATGGAAGGGAATTATTTGGCAATCTAAATTCAATTCACGTAAGTAGACAACCAAGTTTTCATGAAAGGATGTTTCTGCAGAAACCCCAATACGAGAACCGGCAAAGGCCTTGTAATCTTGATAATAAATGTCACTGCCTAAGGCTGCATATAAAACAGGATAATCATATCCCATGGGAAGGTCAGAAAAAAGAAATTTGCCTCTTCGCTCTGGGGTTTGGTGGGTCATAACCAAAAGGTCTAGGTCACCAGATTTTAGTAACTTTAAGCAATTTTCCCAAGAATCAGAAATGTATTTATATTCCCACTGGGTATAACGCGCAATTTCGTCTAGATAGGCAACGGCGTAGCCACTGTAATTTCCAGATTTATCTTGAAAAATGGGGTCACAATCTGCATATCCTACTTTTATGGTCTTATTTTTTTCTTGGGCTGCTGTTCCATGGATAAAAAATAGAAATAATGCTACTACAAAGATGAGATTAACAAACTTTTTCTTGTTAGCTAACAATTTTTCCTTTTTCATTTATACCCCCCCCCCTCATACAAGCACTATCTCATTAAGGTGAGTTAAAACTGGCAGCGAAAGAAAATAATTTTTTCCGCTATTTAGCATGTACATTTTAACACTGGATTTGTAATTGAGCAATAAAAATTTATTCAACATGAACATATTTTTTTTAAGAAAAAAGTGAAAGTGGTAAAAATGGATAAATTTCACTGTAGGACTGGGGTAGGAGGGAGGTCCCCTGAGCAGCCGAACTGTGAGCGTAGCGAAGTGCGAGGCTGATTAGGGTTTCCCTGTTGCCCCTTTCACTTTCAATTTACCTATGCTATACTGCCCCCATGAAGTACGAAATTCTTTCCAAAGACTTTACCAATGGGCTTTTAGAGCGATTTTTGCGATATACTCGGCAGTGGACCACCAGCGACCCTGACCGTGCAGACCAGGGAATTATTCCTTCCACCGACAGGCAATGGGATTTTGCCAAAAACATGATGCAGGAGCTTCAGGAGCTTGGTATTACCGATGTTTCCATCAGTGAGCATTGCTATGTTTGTGCCAGACTTCCTGCCACTGCTGGTATGGAAGCAGTTCCTGCTGTAGGATTTCTTGCTCACATGGACACCTCTTCTGAGGTTTCTGGTGAAAACGTGCAGCCCCAAGTGGTGCAAAATTATGACGGAAACCCCATTCAGCTAAAGGGTGGAGCAACTCTTGATCCGGGCATCGACACAAAGCTACAGCTGGTGGTGGGCGACACCATTATCACCAGTGATGGAACTACCTTGTTGGGCTCTGACGATAAGGCTGGAATCGCCATTATCATGACTGGTTTGCAGGAAATTATCCAAAAGCAGCTTCCCCACGGCACCATCGAAATTATCTTTTCTCCCGATGAAGAAACAGGACACGGTATGGACTTTGTTCCTATCGAATGGCTTACTGCCAAGCAGTGCTACACCTTTGACGGAAGCACTGGTGGTGAGATTGAAGATGAATGCTTTAATGCCTGGCGCTCAGATGTTGTTTTCACTGGTAAGGCAAAGCACACAGGCTATGCTCGTCCCGACATGGTAAATGCTGTGTCCATGATGGCAGACTTCCTTTCTTTGCTTCCTCGTCACGAAGCTCCTGAAACAACTGACAACTACCAGGGCTTTTATTGTCCCATGGATATGAGTGGTCATATCGAAGAAGCACGGGTAAGTATTTATCTGCGAGACTTTGATGCAGCTTCCATGGAACGTCGCAAGGAAACTGTGGAAATCCTTGCAAAGGCTGTGGTGGCAAAGTATGCAGGCTCCTCCGTAGAGGTAAATCATAATCTGCAGTACTTGAATATGAAGGCAAAGCTAGATCAGCAGCCTCACATCATGGAAAATCTGGTAAAGGCAGTGAAGATGGCTGGAATTGAGCCTATTTTCCGTCCTATTCGTGGTGGAACTGATGGTTCTCGCCTTACAGAAATGGGAATTCCTTGTCCAAATATTTTTACTGGTGGTCACAACTTTCATTCACGCATGGAGTGGGCTTCTCTCTCCCAAATGGCATACGGTGTTCTGACACTACTTAACCTTGTATCATTGCAAGCCGATAAATAGGAAAAGACCCGTGGGAGGGGATTGTGAATACAATGTATAGTTATCTAATTGAGGGTGGCTTTCCTATCAAGGGAACCATTACTGCCAGCGGTAACAAAAATGCCGCCTTGCCTTGTTTGGCAGCCACCCTGCTTACCAGCGAGCCTGTTATCCTTGAGAATATTCCTAATATCAAGGATACCGGGGTAATGATAG
Organism: Treponema sp.; assembly: GCA_036300185.1. Lineage (GTDB taxonomy): Bacteria > Spirochaetota > Spirochaetia > Treponematales > Treponemataceae > Treponema_F. The sequence continues at coordinate 33,880 of JAXJGY010000036.1, forward strand.
AGATTTTGCAGGCCCTAGGTGCTTCTGTAAAAAAATTATCAGAAAATAGCTGGGAAATTTGTGCTGGTTCAGGAATAGGAACAGAAATTCCCCAAGAATTGTCTAAGAAGTTACGTGCTTCCATTCTTTTTGCAGGTCCCCTTGTGGCTCGCACTGGAAAGGCTAAGCTTCCACCTCCTGGTGGAGACGTTATCGGACGGCGGCGACTTGATACCCACTTTTTAGCTTTAACTGAGCTTGGTGCTAGAGTTGCCATTAACGGACAATTTACCTTTAGCACAAACAAATTAGCTGGAGCAGACATCTTCCTTGATGAAGCATCTGTTACCGCCACCGAAAATGCAGTTATGGCCGCCGTACTGGCAGAAGGTCACACTACCATTACCAATGCAGCTAGCGAGCCTCACGTGCAGGACTTGTGCAAGATGCTTAACGCTATGGGAGCAAAAATCTCTGGTGTAGGAAGCAATATCTTGGAGATTGACGGTGTACCAGAGCTCCACGGTTGTACCTATCGTATTGGCCCCGACTACATGGAAATCGGTTCATTTATTGGTCTTGCAGCAGCCACTCGTGGAAGCATTTCCATCAAGGGTGTAAATCCCAAGGATATGCGCCCCATTAAGCTGGCCTTTGGTAAGCTGGGAATTACCTGGCATATTGAAGGTGATGTATTGACAGTGCCAGAAACCCAGTCCATGCAGGTAAACACCGATCTTGGTGGCATGATTCCCAAAATCGATGACTCTCCATGGCCAGGATTCCCACCAGATCTTACCAGCATCATGACGGTGGTGGCTACTCAGGTAGACGGAACTGTTTTGATTCATGAAAAGATGTTTGAGTCACGAATGTTCTTTGTGGATAAGCTTATTTCTATGGGGGCTCGTATTACCCTGTGTGATCCTCATCGTGCTGTTGTGTCTGGAGCCTGTACCCTCCATGGAGACAATCTTGTGTCTCCCGACGTACGTGCAGGTATGGCTATGATTATTGCAGCCATGGCTGCTCGTGGTGAAAGTCTCATCAGTAATGTGTACCAGGTGGAGCGAGGTTATGAAAACCTTACAGAAAGGCTCCAGAGCTTAGGAGCTCGTATTACTAAGGTATATCCTGAAGAATAAGACTGATTTTTAGACTTTGATAGAAAAATCTGTTTCAAACAAAAAGGCCAGTGATTGGAGTGCTTTTGTAGAGCAGTTCCATCACTGGCTTTTTTATTTGTTAGGTAATTTTGCTATTGGCTTCTTCTGCTTACAAAGAACAGAGAGGCCCAGAATACACCAATGAGGGCTAGTACAAAGATAATCGGTACAGCTGTAAAGTGGAAGAATCCAAATAAGCCATAATTTAAAAGCTTTTGGGCATACTGTCCTACTTCTAGCAAAAGATAGAGTCCTACTGTTAAGAATATAGGCATTAAAAACCATGATAAACGGAAGCTACCACTCATGATGCGATAATTCCAACCCATGCTAGCTAATCCAATGAAGAATACTATGTACAGGAAAGGATTACTCATTCTTGAACAAGCATCTTGTCCATATACAACTGGTGAATAACCATAATCAGATGCCTTAAAAGACATTTGAATTACGTCTACCAAGGTCATTTGCTCTGGATTATGGAAGGTATTTTTTAACAAAAGAAAGTCAGAATAGGCAATGGGCAGGGTAATAATCTGCTTTGTGGTTGTGGCTTGCCCTTGAGCAAAGGTGTATACAGGCTTATTTAAGCTGTTGGGCTGAACTCTATCAACAGACTCTAGCATAATAAGAGGAACTGTTCCCTTTTCCATATCTATGCCTGTATATTCCAGTGCCTTTTGGGTAGCTTTATCGAGAGAAGCTATGGTTTGGCTTAGAATTTTTGCGTAGGGTACATACAAGGATTGCTGAAATTGGCCAGCCTTGTCAAACTGATAGATGTTTAGTCCACGAGCATATTGTACCAAGCCTCCTGTATTTCCCACAGAAGAAAGCCCCTTGATAAATACCACCTGTTGGCCACCATTTTGTAGCTGCATTCGGAAGGCTACATCTCGTCTGTCTTCCAGTCCATAGGAAATAGGAATTTCATCTAAAAAGAAGTACTGTGCTTCCATTTCCAGTGCGGCAGCTGCGTAGTATCGTTCAATATCTTCATCACCAGGATAGCGCTGCAGAAGCTCGCTAAAACTATAATAAGCTTCTACTATGTTTCCTGTCATCAACTGGGAATAGGCGAGTTTTTTTAATCGATACTGCTCTTCTACAGCATCGTTTTCAAATCGACCTGGCTCATCGAGCATATTCCAGGCATCTGCAGCCATCATTTTAGCATCATCCACATTGGCACTACCAGGTTCTGCTACCTTTTGAGCTATCATGGCATAGTAGTGGGCATCAATCCAGTTTTCCTTTTCAAAGGCCTCCTGTGATTTTTGCAATAATTCGTGGGAATTTGCATTTCGATTATGTATTGAAAAATCAATGTTTTCTCGAACCAGCAGTACAGAATTAAGTGTTTCGTCGTAATCAGTTCCTTCCAGCTGAACCTCTAAATCGCTTTTCAACGTGGAAGCTTCTTGTGAATGGGGATACAAGCCTTCTGCAGCTTCTGCATACTGTACTGCAAAAATCAAGTCTCCACTCTGATGATATTTATGGGCAGCCTGCATATACTCCTTGTAGAGTGCAGGGGCTTCTTCCATGTGGCGTAGCCGCTGATTTACCAAGGGGGAGCAAACCTCTTGTCCGCAGATAACAAGGGTGGTTCCAACAATGGCGTAAATTGCTACATACTTGAATTGAGACATGATGTAGGGAGAGTATTTCACCATAATGTGCTTGTCGTCTCTTCCAAAGATATTGGCATAAGCAACAATATAAGCACTGCCAAGAATTGGAGGCAACCAAACTAAAAGTAGTTTTACAGATGTAAGCAGCTTGTAGGACAATTCCATACCAGGAATGAGCTCTGGAATATGCCATTTAAAATTAACAAAGCAAAACAAACAAATGAATACAACTAAACAGTGAAAAAGAAATGCAATTAAAACTCGTTTCATTCTACGTGCTCCGTGTTAGGGTCTTTGCGGAAAATGGCCAAAAGTATGCCGAGACAGGAACACACTGCTGCAATAATGCAGTTTAATAGCCACTGAGGTAGGGTTATTAGATCGAATATATTTCCATTCCATCCCAAAGCATAGTACAGGTTTAGGATACAAATTCCAATAAAGACCAAGATGATGGTACAGAAGTTTAGTAGGCGCCACTGAAATATTCGTCGTAATCCAATGATGGAGTAGACTGCCAAGCCCCAAGTGGCGAATAACAACCATGGGAAGAATCCCTTTGTGAAAGCATCTTGAGCCTGTTGGTTTGACAGAATGAGTGCTGGAAAAATAATATCTACTAATTTTGAAATTTGCAGGGTGTCATAAATCAACACATCAGAAAAGGGCTGAATAGTTGCCTGAAACTGAGGTGCATTTTCCAAGAGCTCAGAAGGATCTGAGGAGCTGTCTATATCGTTTAAAGCAAAGGATACACCCGATGCTGTCTTTGTTTGAGGGTTGACGGAGGTGTAATAATACAATGTTCCATCACTGGGTCTAAAATAATCAGCTGTTAAGACAGGATTTTTTTCTTTGAGCAAATCTATTGCTTCGAATTTCTGAGATGCCACTAAACATGCTGGGATAATGATTATCCAAGCAAGGACTATAAGAATTGAATAGGTAATAGTTCTTGTAAATCCATTGTGTGGGTATCGAATGGTGTGAGCCACAAGAAAGGGCGGGGTAGCAATGGCTGCAGCCCCTCCACAAACAAAAACCAGAGAGGCTATTTGTCCCCAAGAAAGACGCTGAACTGTTTCTCCTGCTACAAGGTTTGTGGAATAAAATAGGAGTGAAGCCACACAAAAGCCGAGAATTGCACCTAAAATTATAACACCGAAAAAGATACCAACGAGGGATGCGATAGTTTTCATATTATCTATAGAATATCATGAACAGAGTACAAATACAACTAAGATTTATAGTAATGGAAAATTTTATTCAATAAGAAGGGGTGTAACAAAAAAAAGACTCGGAAAACCGAGCCTTTTTTTATAGCTATTTGTTAAGCTTAGCCTACCAAAACCTTACCCTGCTCATCTACCGCTAAGATAGATTTACATTCTGAGCAACGGAATCGTCCTGGACTGGTAGTTTTAAGTCGTTTTGAACAAACAGGACAACTAAAAATCATGGGGAATACCGGAACCTCTGTTTCAACCTCTTGATGGAAGAATCCGATGGCACTTTCCACACTGTCTCGGAAGGAAAAGAGCTGTGCAAAACCTAAAAGCTGGAATACCTCCAGAACTTTTTCTGGCATTTCAACAAGAATGATGTCTCCGCTTTGTAGCTTGATATTTTTTAACAGTGAGGAAAAAACACCAATACCAGTAGAAGATACATAGTTTAAGTTTTTACAAACGAAAATTAAGTTTATATATCCAGCGTTTACAATTTTTTCAATCTTTTCTTGAAAAAACTGTGAGGTATAAATATCAATATAACCATTTAAGGTAATAATAACTCCATCCTTCAACTCTTCACAAGATGAAAGGGTTATGCTGAGGCTGTCATTAGTAGTATCGTCAAAGCCGGAAATCAAAGCGTTGTTGTCCATAAAACCCCCTTCTAGATAATTGAACTTTCGCAATAATATATTACAAATAGTATAACACTTTTTTTATTCTGTCAAATTTTTCCTTCGCAAAGTAGAGAATTTGTAAGTTTTTTTTTCTTTACGGCTAGGGGGTCCATCCATCATCCACATTAAGCAGTGCTCCGTTTATTTCCTTTACAGACAAAAGATTCAGTGCTGCACTGGCAATGGTTTCTGCAGGAATGATTTTACCCGATGGATTCTTCTGGGCAAGCTGGGATAGTAGCTGTGGACTTTGATATTCTGTCTCTGTGAGACCTGGAAGAATTCCGTTACAGGTAATTCCGTAGCTACTGTATTGTGTAGCTGTGGATTTTACTAGACTGCAAAGTGCTGTTTTTGCTCCACCATAAGCAGCGTTTGTACGAAAGGCTTTTACATTGTGGGTGAGACTACCACCAAAAAGTAGAATGCGTCCCCAGTTGTTTTCTTTCATGTGGGGTAAAGCTGCAGAAACACAAATTCCAGGAAGGGCATAGTTCAGTAAGGTTATATCGATCCATTGTTTGGCTGTAGTTTCTTCCAAAGAGGCTTGTAAAAAGGGACCAAAGGCAACACAGAGAATATCTGCTTCTGCAATATGCTCCAACAAGGGGCTTGAAGCAAAGGATGCGATATTGTCTCCAGTAATTTCTTGAATAAGCTCTTGATGATGGGCTGCATGAGGTGATTGTGTTTTCAGGGTTTCCATTAAATCTGCAAGCTTATGTGAATTGTGGCCGCCGTGTACAAGGACAGAGGCTCCTGCTTGAGCTAATTTGATGGAAAGCTTTGCTCCAATTCCCCCAGAACCACCGACAACAACTGCTTTTTTCTTTGCAAAAATATCCATAATCCTTCTGTAAATTGCCTGAAAGGAGTATAGTGTATTTATGGATTTAACGCAAACATACATCGTACTCTGTAGACCAGAGGAAAGTCGTAATATTGGTTCTGTATGCCGGGCTATGGCCAATTCTGGTTTGTCAAAACTGCGAATTGTTGGTCGCCGTGAAGATTACGATGATGAAAAGGTTCGAATATTAGCGATTCATTCTGCTTCTATTTGGGAAAAGGCAGAGTTTTATGAAAGCATTACCGAAGCTACAAAGGATTGCTCTTTTGTGGCTGGTACCACACGGCGGCAGGGAAAACGACGAAAGGATAAATTGCTTTTACCAGAGGAGTTGGCTGCCCAAGTGGTACAAAGCGGCGGTGGTGCCATTGTTTTTGGAAATGAACGAACCGGTCTTACAGACACAGAGCTAGATGAATGTACCATGGGGGTAACTATTCCAAGTCATCCAGATTTTGGCTCCTTGAACTTGTCTCACGCTGTACAGGTAATTGGATATACTGTTTTTCGTGCATTGAGCCTTTATTCCCCACGGCTTACTCCTGTTCCCATGAAACGTTTGGATGGTACCGTTCAGGTTATTGCCGATGATTTGCAAAAAATAGGATTTTTTAGTGTTACTGGACGTGATGATATGGAACGATTTTGGCGTGGAATCCTTTCTCGTGCCTGTCTTTCAGAAGGTGAGTGTGCATATTTAGAAAAAATATTTAATAAGGCAGCTGGTTTGGCAGGAAAGAATAGCTTGTAATTGATTTTGGGGATTGTAGTGAAATTAAAAGGAAATACAGCCATCGTGAAT
>JAXJGY010000037.1:0-4908 GCA_036300185.1 Treponema sp.
GCACCTGGACTCATCTAAAGAGTCTAATGAGCCTTACGACTCAGATTCCCCTTTTCGGGGTAGATTCGGAAAGAGGGGGATTCGAACCCCCGGTACCTTTCGGCACACAGCCTTTCCAAGACTGCACCATCGACCACTCGGACATCTTTCCAAATAATAAAAAAAAAGACTTTAAGTCCTTCTTCCCACAACTCTTCCCTATCGGAAAGAGGGGGATTCGAACCCCCGGAACTTTTCAGTTCAACGGTTTTCGAGACCGCCCGATTCGACCGCTCTCGCATCTTTCCATTTAATATTAGAAGCCGAACTATTAACTAGTTCGGCTTTATGAGACTAAGTGGATTCGAACCACCGGCCTTCAGATCCGCAATCTGACGCTCTATCCAGCTGAGCTATAGTCTCTTGTATCGGAAGCGACAGGAGTCGAACCTGCCCGGCCTGTGAAGAACCGACGGATTAGCAATCCGTTGTATTACCGCTCTACCACGCTTCCTTTACGCACCTTTTCCTTAAGGGAATCGGAGCAGGGGGGATTCGAACCCCCGGTACCTTGCAGCACAACGGTTTTCAAGACCGCCGCCTTAAACCACTCGGCCACCGCTCCAGAAAAATGCTTGATTATATTAGCAAGGAAAAAGTATTTTGTCAAGCGGAAAAATACATCTTCTTTTTTATTCTTAATCTCATATAACTAAAATATTTGACTTGACAAACTCTATCAGTAAAGTACAATAAACAACATGTCATGTTCAGCAAAAAATGAAAAAAAATTTTGGGCAGGAACCCTGCTCATTGTGTTTATTTCCCTTGTTTTGGTATTCCTTCCCACAGTCAGTGTTTTTTCCCAGACTGCTCCAAAAGCAAACAACGATAGTTCCTCATATAATGCAAAAAAACGACAATACATTGATTTATTAGGAAGTGTTTTTGACTTTGTACATCGCAATTATGTAGATGAAGTTGACCCAGAGATTCTTTACCAAGGAGCCATGAAAGGCCTTATGGATTCTCTAGAAGACCCCTACACTACCTATATGGATCTTTCCATGACCCGTGATATTACCGATACCACCTCTGGTAACTTTGGTGGCGTTGGCCTGCAAATTACAAAAGCAGTGGAATCTACCCCAGAAAAACCAGCCTACGTAGAAGTTTCTCATCCAATGGAAGATACTCCGGGTTATTTGGCCGGCATCCAGCCCTTGGACAAGATTATCTCCATCGATGGAACTGATACCTCCACCATCACCATGGACGAGGTTTTAAATCTTTTGCGAGGAGAAATCGGCACTACTGTTGATTTGGTAATTCGCCGTGGCTCTTCCATGGAATTTCCCGTTACCCTGACAAGAGCCTTAATCGAAGTTCCTACAGTAAAATATGCAATGATCGGTCAAACTGGCTATCTTCGCATTATCGAATTCACTCCTCAAACTCCACAGAGAGTACAAGATGCCCTAGATTCTTTCCAAAAGAATAATTTTACTAGCCTCATCATTGACCTGAGAAACAATCCAGGGGGATTAATTACCAGCGTTGTAGAGGTGGCAGACAAGTTTATCGACAATGGCCCCATTGTTTCCACAAAGAGTCGTCTTACCTACGAAAACTTTATGTACACAGCCTCTCCAAAGCAAACCACCATGCCCAAGAATATCCCCATTGCAGTGCTTATTAATCAGGGTTCTGCCAGTGCTTCAGAAATTCTTGCTGGAGCCCTTAAGGATAATCATTTGGCATATTTGGTGGGAGAACGAACCTACGGAAAGGGTTCTGTACAAAAGCCCTTGGCACTTTCCGCCACTGATGGAATCAAAATCACCACGGCTCGCTACTACACTCCAACAGACACCAACATCGACAAGATTGGTATTCCACCAGACATGGAAGTTCTCTTCCCAGAGCTTACCGAGCAGGAGCAGGAAGCCTACATCAAGTTTATGGAAGATGAGGTGCTTACAAAACGAGTGACCAATCCTAATATGAGTGAAAATGAAATTGCTCAGTTGGCAAAGGAATTGAACAAAACCTATCCCATGAACTTGAGCCTTTTGCGACGCCTCATTCGATTGGAAACAGACAAGGTACGGGAGCCTCGGCTCTACGACTTGGACTACGATATTCAGCTAAATGCGGCGCTGGAGGTTGTTCAAAAGAAGGACTTTAACAAGCTGGTAAAAGAGGCTAAAACCTTGAAGGAGCTTCAGCAAGATGCAGAAGCAGAAGACAAGGATTTGGCAACTACTACAAAATAAAATGCGGCAATTCCTAGCACCCACCATGCCAGACAGTCAGGGAAATCTCACCCTGACTGGCAAGGACTTTAGATACCTGCATCAAGTATTACGCCTCAAAATTGGAGACGCCATCCACGTGCGATTGCCCTCAGGTCTTTTGCAAACAATGGCTGTTTCTGCGGTTTTTGGCAAAAGTTTGATTCTTTCTCCCTGTCAGGGAGCTATAACTCAGGAAACAGGTGTTACTGCTACTCAGGTGGAAGAAACCCATTCCCACGTACGCATTCCGCTGTGGCTGTTTCAGTTTATGCCCAAGGCCCAAAAGCTAGACGTGATTCTGCGACAAGCCACAGAACTGGGAGTGGACAAGGTAATTCCTGTAATGGGTGCCCATTGCCAAAAAGATGCAGTTTTCCAAAGAAGCGACCGCTGGGAACGGATTATTCGTGAAGCCCGCCAGCAAAGTGGCTCTCCCGTGGAAACAGTAATTTCAACGCCCCTCCCCTTGATAGAAGCCATGGAATTATGGCATGAATCGTCACAGTCAAAGCTGGGAATCGTCTTGTATGAAAAAAGCCAGGATACGCAGAGCTTTCATCAGGCTGTGGGCCAAGCAAAAATTGAGCCCAAAGAAACGCCTGACCTGGTTGCCCTTGTATCTGGTTGTGAAGGGGGATTTTCCCCAGAAGAAATTGAAATCCTCAAGGAAAATGGTTTTATTCCAGTACACCTTGATACCAACATATTACGAGCAGAAACGGCAACCATCTATGGCTTGGCCGTGTTGCAAAACTTATTGACGGAGAGACCTCAATGGCTGTTAAACGAATCCACCTGCTAAATGTTCCCATGGACATCCTTTCACCAGATAAACTGGAAGAAACCTTGTTAGGGCTTTTAGAACGACCTGGAACAAAGCAAATTATTTTTCTCAGCCTATGGGATTTACTAAAGGCCCGTCGCAACACCAAATTTCGGGAATGTCTTGCCAATGCAGAACTGGTGCTTCCTATTTCCAAGAGTCTGCTGAAAGGTGCTGCGTTTTTGAATCTGGAAAAGCCTGTCCGATACAATCCCTTTTCCACCATCATCTCCTGTCTTGCCATTTTAGATTCTCATTACAAGAGCCTTTATCTTTTTGGGGGAAGAAAACGAGCCCTTACCAAGGCAGAAAAAAACGTACATGCCACCTTCAGAAATATCCGATTGGTAGGACGCTACGTGGGACATTATCCCAAAGACATGGAAAAAGATATTATCTCCGCAATGTACAAGGCAACTCCCTCCTTTGTTTTGGTTGGTGATGGTGTTTCTGAAAAGGATTGCTGGGCATACAATCGACGAAATAACTTTTCTTCCAGCTTGTTTCTCTATAATAAGGATATTATCAACATTTTCGCCAAACGGACAAAACGTATTCCCGCCTCAATCTTTGACAAGGGCTTAGAAATCTGGATAGAGATACTTTACAATCCATTAAAGATATTCCTGTTTTTGCCGTACATTTGGTATAGACTATTATTACTTTGGTGCAAATTATCAAAGAAGAAAAACGACTAATAAGGGGAAGCCCTGTTGACGGAAAGCATCTTTATACTCTCCCAAGACCCCTTTATTCGGGATTTCTGTCGTTATTTACAGAAAGTATGTAGACTTAGTTTTTATAGCGACTGGAATAAATTATATGATGGTGCTATAAAATACCGACCTAGGCTTATCTTGATTGATTATTCCTTTTTTATCTCAAGTGGTCCACTGGTCTTGGAAGATTTTTACAAGCAATTATTCAGCATTCCCTGCTATCTTTTAACCCGCACAGACTGTTCTTATTTTTTACAATACTTCCAAAGACTTGGAATCGAACAGGTAATCCACCTTCCATGCGAAAAAAATAAATTAAAAAAAATAATTCTAACACACCATTCTAACCAACTTTGCCTTTCCGATTTCCATTCCAACTCCACTCCAGTTTGCTCCAAGCTTGACCAGCTATTAGGGAACTCCTACAAAATGACAAAGCTTAAAAACACCATCTATCACTATGCTCAAACAGATACCCCATTACTTCTTACAGGAGAAAGTGGAACAGGAAAAACCTATTTAGCACGCCTTATCCACGAGCTATCTCCCCGTCAGGCTCATCCCTTTTGTACCATAAACATGACTAGCATTCCCATTTCTTTAGCAGAGGCTGAATTTTTTGGAACTACAAAGGGAGCCTATACAGATGCAATCTCTCGAGAAGGATATTTCTCTTCAGCTCGTTGGGGAACCCTCTTTCTTGATGAAATTGGTGACCTGCCTATTTCTATCCAACCGAAATTACTCCATGTGCTAGAAGAACAATGCTATAGCAAGGTTGGTTCTCCAAAGAAAATCATGTGTAACACACGATTTATCTTTGCTACCAATGCCAACCTCCAGCTTTTAGTGGAGCAAGGACTTTTTCGCAGAGACCTGTTCTACCGTATTTCAATCTTACCTATAGAGGTGCCTCCGTTGCGGGAACGAAAAACAGATATTCCCCAGCTGGCACAGCATTTTCTAAAACCATATAAAAAAGATTTATCATCCAGCAGCATACAAAAACTTATGGACCACCACTGGCCCGGCAATGTACGAGAACTTAAAAATTGTTTAGTAAGAGCAAGCATTCTTTCTGCAAAAGAAA
>JAXJGY010000038.1:0-30257 GCA_036300185.1 Treponema sp.
ATCTGGGGGAGGGGGGGGGGTAAAAACAAATCTCACTACATTATAAAGCATCACCCTGAAAAAGCAATTTTTTTTCTCGTAAAATGTTCATATTTTTTTCATTTTTTATCTATAAAGTTTTATTTTTGATAATTTTAAATTTATTATAAAAAATGATAGAATGGAGTTTTCCAGATTTAACCTTATATCAGGGAAACAACTCCATTCTGTCTTAGTTACATTTAATTTTCAGCCAGTAAAATAAGGCTATCACCCTTACTCAAAATCACTGTAGAAGACTTTGATGGATTTAATACAATATCAAACTCACCATCATCTCGGAATTTTTTGTAGCCTAAAGCTATTTCTCCATACTGAGTAGCAGCTGCACCAATGGTATAAAAGTCAACTGATTCACCAAGCTTTACATAGCGACCAGCATCCTTCATATACAGCTCTGAACCATCATCAGACAATAAATCATCTAGGATAACGAATTGCTCGCGAGCCTGGGAAATTTGAGTCATCATCAAGGCAGTTATGTTGCTACTTACTACAAAGTCTGTAACTTTGGTAACTTGAGCCAGCTCTTGGTTTTCTACACTTCTCATTTCACTGGTAACAGAGAACTTTAAACCTGTTTTGGCAGCAATATCACGAAGCTGCAGCAATAGCAACAGGGTTCGTGCATCAGATTCCTCATTATCAGAATCAGTTAAAATCAACACATTATCAGGCTTTGAAGCAAGGAGCTCTTCCAAACAGCTACGTTGGAAAATGTCACAGGAGCGAATATCCAAAGCAACATTCTTTAATTGACCTTGTTCAGGAAGCTCATTCTTGCTTAAGTCTTCCTCCAAGGCGGCAATAATCACTGGTGCATTGCTAGCAAGATAACAATCTAATTCAGTAACCACCTGCTGCAGTAATTCATTGCAACCTAAAATCAAGGTTTTTTGCAGGATAGCAGAAGAACTGGCAATGGGAGCAAAAAGTGATTTATTTACAATGCCGGCTTCCTTGGTAGGAATAGAAACCCCATCATCTTGGGCAATCAGAATCAACTTATCCTGAGGAGCAATCTTTGTAGCCACTGGTGGATTTAATTTTGGCATTCCATCTTGAACCAAGCCAATAAGGGTGGATTTTGGGAAGTACAAGTTTGCTTCAGCAATAGTCTTGCCAGCCATGGAAGGAATTTCTTCAATATAGATTTCATCGCCTTCAAAGCTCAGCAGATTAGTAAATACAGATGACATACCTGGTTGACGACAGGTGTGAGCCATAATTCGAGCAATAGAGTTTTGGAAATAGAAGACCTCTACCCTGCCCTTGCCAGCAATTTTTGCTGCATCCACATTTTCTTCACTACGAATCAAGGCAGTGATGTATGCCTCAGTATTGCCACTATTCTCTAAAATAGTAGCACAAGCCAAAATTGCCTTTACACTCATAAAGTCATCTTCTGCATTGATGATGATTGAGCGACAAGTACTGGGAGAACAAATTTCTACGTCAGCCAGATTGTCCATAGAACCTGTTCTACAAATAATCCGCGTGGTTTTAGTATCTTGAATTCTCTGAGCAATGGTATCTTCCATTTCACTTTTATCTTGATTATCCATAACCACCACAACGGAATTCTTATGATTTTCGTTGGCTAGAATCAATTCACGCAAAATATTCAGGGCATTTTCGTTAAATCCAAAAATAATCACGTGATTTTGTTCAAGCACCTGAGAACGGCCCTTTCGCAAGGAATTCATTTTGTCTTCCAAGCCAGAGCCAATAACACCAATTAACATACTGGTGATAAAAAGACCACACAATGTTACTATGGCCATTATCAGCATAAAGAGGAAGCTTCCACTGTCACCAGCAATGGTCCCTGCATCAATGGCGTGCATGAGGCTAAACCAAATGGAAGACAGCACACCAGCACCCTCTGCATCTGGTAATAAGGCCACAATACATCCTGCAATGGCAATAACAATTCCAGTAATTACTGCCAACAAGCCAATCAAAGATAAACTTCCCTTTGACATAAGGTTATCAAACCAATACTGAAGCTTATCCTTCCAACTTGGATTTTTCATTATTTCCTCCTAAAAAAGTATCTTGATACAATTCCTTATCCCAGCCTGAGAGAAAGCCCCGCAGTGATGGTGTCTGGCTTGAGATGAAGCACGGAATACATTTCCCCAGACATGCAGAATCCACAGTCATCGCACACATTGCCTTCCAGCAAATAGCCAGGGCAAGAAGGCAGACGCTGACCATCAATCATGATGTAGTTGCACACCCAGCAGTATTTTTTGAATCCCCGCTTCTTCATGGTTTTCAGGCCAGAAACGGTGTTCATAATAGGATAGCCTTCTTTTTTCAGCTGAATGATTTCGTCAATCAGCTCGTGACGTTCCTCCAGGCTCAAGGTTAATTCCTCTGTGCCAGGGAAGGGGGTGTGAATATTCAAGGCAATGGACTTGATGGCAGGATTTTCCTTGGCATAGTTCACGGTATCTCGCAGGGAGGGGCGATTCAGCTTGTTAATGGCCATGGCAATGCTCAAAGCAGGATGGCCGCTTTCCCGAATGTTTTTATCCAGTGTGGCAAAGGTTCCTTCTCCCCGCACCTTGTCGTGGTACTCTTGGTAGCCATCTACACTTACCCACACGGAATTTGCCAAGGTGTCGCCAAAGGGACGCTGACCGTTGGTAGTCAGTGTACAGGAAAAAAAGCCGATTTCTTTGGCCAGCTTGTACAAATCGTTGAGGTTTTTCTCTCCATCCTTCCATAAAGTTGGCTCGCCACCTTCAAAGTCCACAAATCGGGAGCCTTGCTGATAGCTATACATCAGCTCCTCCTTGATTTGCTCATAGCTTTTTGTGTGGGAACACAGGTGGCCTGATGGCGTGCAATGCTTACAGCGAAGATTGCAGTAGTCAGTGATAAAAAGCACCGTTTGCAGGGGCTTTTTCTTTCCTAAAATCCTGCTTTGGAAAAACCACCAAGGCATGTAAGCTGCTTCTTTTAACATAATGTCTCCTATTTAATATTATTACAGGCGTGCCACACCAGAATCACGGGCGGCGGTAGCAACGGCAGAAGCCACTGCATCACGAACACGGGGATCAAAGGCTACTGGAATAATGTACTCAGGTGAAAGTTTTTCAGCTTCCACCAAATTGGCCAAGGCCTGGGCAGCGGCAATCTTCATGGCATCGTTGATATCACGGGCTCGTACATCAAAGGTTCCACGGAAAATACCGGGGAAAGCCAGCACGTTGTTAATTTGATTGGGATAATCGCTGCGACCAGTGGCCACCACCGCAGCCCCTGCGGCACGAGCTTCATCTGGGAAGATTTCTGGAGTGGGATTAGCACAGGCAAAAACGATGGCCTCCTTGTTCATGGAGGCCACCATCTGGCTCGTTACGGTTCCAGGAGCACTTACTCCAATAAACACATCAGCACCTACCAGCACATCTGCCAAAGATCCAGAGCGACACTCCAAGTTGGTAAGGGTAGCAATCTCATCCTTGATAGGATTCATGTTTTCAGGGCGTCCTTTGTACACAGCTCCACTTCTGTCACACAGTGTAATATGAACAAAGCCACAGGCCAAAAGCAGGCGGCAAATAGAAATGGCGGCAGCTCCCGCTCCGTTAATCACAATACGTACATCTTCCTTCTTCTTGCCCACGATCTTCAATGCATTCAAAAGACCTGCCAATGTAACCACTGCAGTTCCGTGCTGGTCATCGTGAAAGATGGGAATGTC
Source organism: Treponema sp. (assembly GCA_036300185.1). Classification (GTDB taxonomy): domain Bacteria; phylum Spirochaetota; class Spirochaetia; order Treponematales; family Treponemataceae; genus Treponema_F. The sequence continues at coordinate 3,761 of JAXJGY010000038.1, forward strand.
GCATTTTTCTTTGAGTTTGCGTTCAATTTCAAAACAACGAGGAGCCGCAATATCCTCCAGATTTACGCCCCCAAAGCTGCCAGAAATCAGGTAGATGGTGTTGACGATTTCATCCACGTCCTTACTTTTAATACACAGAGGGAAGGCATCTACACCGCCAAACTCCTTGAACAGCACACACTTACCTTCCATTACGGGCATGCCAGCCTCTGGGCCAATATCTCCAAGCCCCAGCACTGCAGTTCCGTCAGTTACCACCAAGCACATGTTGTGGCGGCCAGTTAATTCATAGCTCTTGTTCACATCCTTTTGGATGGCAAGACAAGGCTCTGCCACTCCGGGAGTGTAGGCTAAAGACATATCCTCACGAGTTTTAACTGGTACCTTGGAAATTACTTCCAGCTTACCCTTCCACTCACCATGACACTTTAATGATTCTTCTGCGTAATTCATACCGCCTCCTGATTCCTTCTGTATCAGAGTACTCCATTCTTTCCTTCAATGCAAGATTGGAACCCTCCATTTTGCTCGGTAAGCCTCACCCTTGAGTCAGGGTACACTTGTATACAAAGCAAACCTTTTGGAATAGGATGAAGACAGGTCAGATGACCTACAAATCTTATGCAAGGAGGTTATATTGTGAGGGAAAGGACAAAAAAAATCCTGCTAAAAGCACTTGAACTGCTCATAGCAGGAATCGTCCAAATCCTAGTAGCCATCATCGCCAAGATGATTGGCTAAACGGGAGCACGGTTGGTAAGACGGCCATCTTGCCAACCGTTGTTACTCACAATATAACCTCTAGGGGGCGATATGTCAAGCAAATTGCAACTTACTTCAAGTTATCGGGGTTCAGGCACGTTTTTGAAGTTGTGCAGTATTAGGCTCCACCAATTCCAGGAGAAGATTTGGAACATACAGGTCTTCATCAAGATTGTCCCAATGGATTCCCAAGCCATCACCACTTAATTCATAGTTTTCTAACTCTGAAATTGAGGCAGTATCAAGGCGAGGAAAATAAATTCTGGGAACAGAAAGCTGTCTACCATCTACAAGAGCCACCCACAAGTTGTTTTCATCAAACCAAACCTTTTTTGCTCTAGCATTTTCCCTTGAAAAATTCATTCCAAGCCCTCCTAATAATAGCTTCATTCTTTTGAACAATTTTTTGAATCTCCCTCAATTCAGAAGGAGAAAAACCAATGTTCTCAGCAACACTCATTTCCATTGCAACCCAAAGTTTAGCCAAATTACCAGCCTTTCTCACATGGATATGACAAGGCTCAAGGGGATTTCCTTCATTGGAGAAGAAAAAGAATTTATATCCGTTAACTTCCAAAACTTTGGGCATATTTGCAATGAACCTTTCTTATAATCTTTACTTCAAGTTATCGGGGTTCAGGCACTCCAGCTCTGGCAGTACGAAAAGGCCATCCTTGCGAATGAGCTTGTCGTCAAAGTAGATTTCACCACCGCCGTATTCAGGACGCTGAATCAGCACCAAGTCCCAGTGAATGGCAGATCGGTTGCCGTTGTCACAGTCTGCATAAGCATTACCGGGAGTAAAGTGGATGGAGCCAGCAATCTTTTCGTCAAAGAGGGTTTCCTTCATGGGGTGCAGGATGTAGGGGTTCACACCAATGGCAAATTCCCCAATATAGCGAGCTCCCTCGTCGGTATCTAGGTGCTTGTTGATTCTATCTGTGTCGTTGGCGGTGGCTTCTACAATCTTTCCGTCCTTGAACACAAATCGAATCTTCTCATATACAAAGCCTCCTTCCAAGGATGGAGTGTTGTAGCTAATGACACCGTTAACAGAATCCCGTACAGGAGCGGTGTACACTTCTCCGTCAGGAATATTCATGTTACCGTCACACTTAATCTGGCTCATACCCTTGATAGAAAAGGTGAGGTCAGTACCAGGAGCGACAATGCGAACCTTGTCGGTGGCAGCCATCACCTTGGTTAGGGCATCCATGGCACGAGACATTTTGCCATAGTCCAAGGTACATACACTATAGAAGAAATCTTCAAAGGCAGCCTCACTCATACCAGCCAACTGAGCCATGGCAGGTGTGGGAGAACGAAGCACTACCCAGCGAGTGTGATTAAGCCGTCGCTCCAAGTGAACGGGCTTGTAGTAAAACTTGTTGTACAAGTCCATTTTTTCAGCAGGAACATCAATCCAAGCATTGAGATTTTCTGGAGCTGTAAAGCCAATAAAGCAATCCATGGCACTCATTTCTGCCAGCTCGATTTGAGCACGAGTCTTCATTTGCTCTTCGGTGGCACCAAGGAGGATTTCCCGCTCAATGGACTTATTTTTGAGGGAAACAAAGGGCATGGCTCCCACAGCGTACACCTCTCGCACCAAAGCCTCTACCAAGGGCTGAGCCATGTTATTGGCTTGAATCAAAACCTTTTCTCCAGCCTTTGCCTGTACTGAATGACGTACCAAATTCTTTGCCAATGTATCTATTCGTGGATCTCTCATATTCAACTCCTTCAATTAATTTTCCTGCCACAAATCAGCAAGTCTTGTAACAAATATACAAAAAAAGGGCTGGCTCCACAAGGGAAACCAGCCCAAAGGAGGTTATATCTTGTACCAACGTATTTCGTTGGAGTCCAAGTCAAGATGGAAGCTAGAGCCATCGCCACGATAGACTGTGGTAGATTGTGGCTCGTAGGTGTTGTTTACTACGCAGAACTTACCGTTTTTAACGTAGGCGTGAACCTCCACGTTGTAGTTGCTGCTGAACCAGCTGTTGAGCTGATTTTCACAGTGGCTACTCCACAACACCGCTCGGTGCAACAGGCGATTGTTCTCAAAGCTGTAGGGCAAACCACTGATGTACACACTTCTACCAGAGCCATACTCGTTTACAGCCAGCTGAACTTCTTTTTCTCGCTGCACAAGAACGGTGGATTCTGGCAGGGCGTAGATTGACTTCATACCCTCACCAAAGTCAATTTGCTCACCAGCGTCCTCTGTAATGAAGTGACTATGGTTGTCCCAGTTATACTTATCATAACCAAGGGTAAAGCCATGCTCCTTTTCTACACCAAGCACATCAGCCAGCTGCAAGAAGCGGCCCTGACTTTGATGACCGGTAGGCTCACCAACGCCAATAAATCCACCACCATTCCAAACAAAGCGGCGAATTGCATCACAAATCACAGGATTCTTCCAATAATAACCACCAGTGTGGGCTGTATCTGCATCACCCACATTGATAATAACATCTACCCCATCAAGCACAGAGGTATCCTGCAAAATATCATCAAAGCTAATGAAACGCACATCGTAGGGAGCTCCAGACAGAGCCTCAATTACACCTGCATAGCTATAGTTTTGCTTTTGATACAGTGCGTGGTGAACCATGTGACAGCCCCAAGAGCGCATCTTCCCCCAGCAGTTCAGCACTGCTACAGTTTTAACACAGTAAGGGGTGGTTCCTCGGATATTTTCGTACAAGGTACGGAATTCATCACAAACACTGGTGATATAATCCACAAACTCAGGGAAATCAAGAGCCAGCTTTAAGTAACCACCATAACCGATTCTGTCCACAGGCTTTCGCAGGATTGCACGACGGGCAGTTACCCAGTTTACCTTAGCTTCCTTTACAGGATCTCCACCGGGGAAGAAGGTATCGGGGAAGAAGTATGGTAGGAAGCGACCTTCGGTGTATTTTACCCCAGGAATATCGCTAATAAGACGCAGGGTACAACCGTTACCCACACTTCCTACAATGGCATCCAAGCCGATGGTCTTAAATTCATCCAAAAATGGCTCTGTACCAATCCAGTGATCACCCAGGAACATCATAGCTTCCTTGCCACATTCATGGGTAATATCCACCATTTCCTTTGCCAGGGCAGCAACCTCTCGCCGTTGGAATGCCATAAAGTCCTTGAATTCCTTGGAGGGAATACGATACTGGTTGTTGTAATAGCCTTGATCAATAATAAACTCAGGGCGGAATTTGTAGCCTACTTCCTTTTCAAACTGCTCCAAAATATAGGGAGAAACAGAAGCAGAATAGCCATACCAATCTACATACTTTTCCCGAGCCTGCTCATCAAAGAGCAAGGTAAACTGATGGAAGAAGGTTGTATACCGAATGACATCTACGTAGGGATGGTCTGCAATGAATTTTCGCAGGCGCTCCATGGTAAAGGCCTTGGTTTTAGGCTGGCGAATATCAAAAGTAATCTGATGCTCCACATCCTTCCAGCCATTAACTACAGCATTGTACATATGCACGGGATCCCACATGATAAAGGCCAAGAAGCTTACTGTATACTGATGGAAGGGCTTTGCGTGGGGAATTACCACCACATCGCCAGCTTCTTGGTACTCCCATTCTGCGGGAGGCACAATCTCGCCAGTAGTTCTGTCTATAACCTCCCACCAGCGCTGTCTATCCAGAGGATTTACCTTCAGCATTTCTGGATACAAGCCCTTCATCAAAGGAATGGACAAAGCTCCTTCCCCAGTAGAATAGAAGGGAGTCATAATATATATCTGCTGAATCTCATCGGGATTTGCTTTTGCCCATACATTGTCCTTGCGGGTGGTATAATAGGTAGAATAAATCTTTGCGCCCACACCCTGTAGCTGAGCAGGAAAATCTGTTCCATCACAATCCCGCAGGGCATCGGCACCCCACTGCTTCATCACTTCCAACGTTTGATCCACCACATCCAAGTCAGTGGGAATGGTTACTCTACCAGTGTTTGCTCCAGGGGCTACTTCTGCCCGCTGATTCTCTTCTTGTGAGTTTATGTTTTCCATAATACTCTCGCTCTCCCTTAGAAGTATACTAGTCAGCAGGTATCCAGATACTTTTATTTAGATACCTGCCAATACTGATTGAAAAATTAGCCTTTCAAACCGCCCATGGAAATACCCTTGGTTAAGTTCTTCTGAACAAAGCAATACAAGAGTAAAACTGGCACCATCACGATAACCAAACCTGCATACAAGCGGCCATAATCGGTAGCAACCTTTGCTTCCTGCATGATACTTAGCAAACCAACAGGTAAGGTTCGTTTTGCATCGGAAATCAAGAAGGTTTGGGCTACCAAGTATTCATTCCAATAAGCCAAGAACTGGAACAAAATTACGGTGAGAATACTAGGCATGGAAAGAGGAACAATAACCCGGAACAAAATTCCCCAGTTGGAACAGCCGTCAATACGGGCGGCTTCCTCGTATCCCTTGGGCAATCCAGTCAAAAAGCCAGAAAGCAGGTAGATAGAAAAGGGAATGCTAGTAACAGCATTGATAATAGCTACCGTCACCAGGTTATCTGTCAACAGCAAACCATTGCCAAACAAGGTTTTACTTACACTATTTATCATCAAGTAAATTGGATACACAATGTAGTTTACGTTGATGAACAAGCCTGCCATCATCAGCAGTTTCAAGAAGTTTCTGAGTCTAAAATTGAACCTGGTCAACACGTATGAACAGGGAATTACCAGCACAATCAGCAAGGACATGGAAAGAGCAGTCACAAATACTGAGTTCAAAAAATAATCACCCATGTGAGCTGCATTCCAAGCATTGGCATAGTTTATAAACTGGGGTACTGCAGGCAAGGAAAAGGGACTTTGCCGAATCTCAGCACTTGTCTTAAAGGAAGAGATAAAAGACCACAAAATGGGATAGGCAAAAATCACCGTAAAGATACCAAGAATCACATAAGCCACCCAGTTTTCCTTGATGTGGCGCAACACCTTCTGTTTCTTAGAATTAACTTTCATATTTCCCCTCCCTTAATCCAAAGGATCCTTTTCTGTCAGCTTGTTCACAATCAGCGAAATACCGTAGGCAAAGATAAACAGAACAGTACCAATAGCCATGGCATATCCAAAGGAACCGTTAGCACGCTGCTTGCTCATGTACACCAAAAGCACATTGCTGGCTCCATCGGGAGCACCATTGGTCATGGCTGTTACAAAGAGGAAGCTCATGTTAATCGTACTGATAATAAAGAAGGTCAAGGTGACTCGGATTACCTGCCAGGTCAAAGGCAGGGTAATAATAAAGAACTGGTGGAATTTTGAAGCACCATCCAAGCTGGCACTTTCGTATAATTCATCAGAAATGGAATCCATTCCTGCAATATACATAACCATATAGTAACCGATTGCCTGCCAAATCATAGCAACGGCAATAGCATAAACAACACGTTTGGGATCTCCTAAAATACCAGTGTACTCGCCACCAAAGGCTTCAATAATTGGCCCAAGAATACCGTAATCACTGGAATATAACATATAGAAGATAGCGGAAATAACTACAATAGAAAGAATGTTGGGAATGTAGAATACAACCCGAAAGAAGGTTTGCCCTTTTAATTTACCCTTTGCAAGAAAACTGGCAAAAAGCAAGGCTAATATAAAGGTAATGATGGTAACAAGGACAATCAAAATCAATGTGTTTTTAAAGGAAAGCCAGAACTGGCTATCTTGGAACAAAAGCTGATAGTTTTTGAGTCCGTAAAAAGTCTTTTTTCCTAATAGACCATTCCATTGAACAAAGGAAAGTCCAACCATATTGAAAATTGGATAAATAACAAAGATTAGATACAGGACGAAGGTGGGAATGGTACACACACCGATAAAACGCTTCGTTGCCCCGTCGTTCTTTTTTATGACGCTTTTTCCTGATTTTGACTTCATCTGCCTCACGCCTCTCCTGAAAAAAAGCCCCGGCAACCGACAAAGTGTACCAACAGTCTTTCTACACTTTGGAACAAATCGCCTTGGTGCCAGGGCTCATTTAATAGGACAGGCATAACACCTGCCCTAACTAGATTTTAAGTCGTACATCCGACTCAATGCTTTTAGTTCAATGCAGCCTTAAGCTTAGCACTGTCGGTCTTCAACTGCTCCAGCCACTGGGCTGTTGTCTTAGAACCGTTCATTACACTGTCCATGGTAAAGCAGTAGGTCTGCTTCCAGTCAACACCTTCTACAGTAGCAGCAGCAAAGCTACCAATCAAAACCTTAGCAGATCCGTCATAGTATCCCTTGTAACCAGCAACTGCACCAGCGTTCATACCATTGGCAACTGCAATCTCGTCATATCCCTTAGCAGGAACGAATGCACCGTTAGCATGCTTAGCAATGTGAGCCAAACCTTCCTTACTGTATACGTACAGGATGAACTTTTCTGCCAATTCAGGATTCTGAGTGTTGTTGCTGATGTAAATCTGCTCAGCATTTACTGTACCGTAGCGCTCGCCGCCCTTGGTGAATGCCAAGAAAGGAGCAGAACCCCAGTTAAATCCAGCAGGAGTTGTGTCAGCCATTTCACCCTTTACCCAGTCACCGTTTGTCATGAACAATGCACGACCATCGATTACAGACTGCTGGTTGTCCTTAAATCCAGTTCCGTTAGCATTACCAACTGTGGTAGGCAGCAAGTAAGGGCGAACCTTTCCCAAGTTCTCGAATACAGCCTTAACAGCAGCCTGCTCCCAAACGGGCTCATAGTTAAATGCCTGCTTTACAACAGCTTCACCAGCACTAGCAGCGATGGATGCAGGAACCATGGTGTCCAAGTATCCAGCAGTAGGATAGGTGAACAGGTAAGGTGTATTGGGGTTAGAAGCACGTTCTGTGTTCAACAGCTCACCAAGAGCCAAGAACTCATCCCAAGTGGTGGGCATTTCGTATTTTCCATCCTTCTTTGCACCAAGCTTTCCGTCGCCATCATTGTCATAGAACATATCAGCGTTAAAGAAAAGACCGTTGCTAGAGAAGAACAAGGGCAACATATAGTGAGTTGCATCACCAGCATAGGGATTTGTTACACCATTTCCCATGATGGAAGAAAGAATTCTATCCTTGAGCTTTACATTTTCATTGTAAACATTCTTTTCCAAAAGACCAGTCAAATCACGGATAGCCTTACTGGAAATCATCATTTCTGTCAGCTGATCCTGGCGACCAGTTGCCAAATAAATAACATCAGGACCTGCACCAGCCATAATCTGGGGGTTGATGGTCTTTTCTACCTGAGCTTCAATTGTCAGCTGAACCTCTACTCCAGGGTTAGCAGCTTCAAACCCCTTCTTAATTTCCTGCCAATATACATCACCGTAGGCTCCCTTCAAACCAGCAACCTTAAGCACCTGCTTATCAGCATCTTTTTTACCACCAGCAAACAAGCTAGCAGCAACCAACAGTAATGCACCTGCTACGACAGCACACTTTTTCATAAAACCTCCTTGATGATTATAAACTAAGGCTTTGGTATCAAAAAACTTAGTAATCACATACTCATGACAATTATAGTATGTACCCAGTTACAGCAATCAGCAACTCATATCTTGCTTTGTTTTTTTAATATCTTGTTTTTATTTTAAAATATTATATAATAACCTCATGAGCAATTCTCGTTATAGTAAAGAATTTACTGCATCTCCCATTCCTGCTGGGCCTCAACTGGAATACATCAGCTACTCTAAGTTTGAGAATGACTGGAATTCACAGCTCCATTCCCATCCCTTTATGGAAGTCGCTCTAGTGGTGGGAGGAGAAGGTAGCCTCCTTTTGGAAAGCAACGAATATCCTGTTACAACAGGAAATTTAATTTTGATTCCACCCAACAAGCTTCACACTGAATTTTCATCTCCATCCAATGCATTAGAATACTATATTTTAGGTGTGCGGAATTTTTCTTTTCAAGAAGGAGAAGCTCAAGGAAGCAGCGTTGAATCTCATCCCGTGCTTCCTTTGGGAGAATTAGTAACCCAGGTTGAGCCTGTGTTTACGGAAATGTTTCACGAGATGAAGCTCCATCGGACAGGCCACGAGATGATGGTACAAAGCTTGTTGTTGCGATTGGCAGTTTTGCTCACCCGTCGTACCGATTTGAAGGCCTCCTTTGACAGCACGGAAGAAATGCGCCGAGGCTGTGCCATTGTCAAGGAATACATCGACAGCCACTATGCAGACAAAATCACCTTGGATGACTTAGCCCGCATTAGCTGCATCAGTAAATTTCACCTTATCCACGAATTTTCTCGGTATGTGGGAAAGCCCCCCATTGCCTACCAGCTAAAACGACGGATTCAGGAGTCAAAGTATTTGCTGGAATCCACCGACAGCTCCATTGCAGACATTTCCTGCACCTTGGGATTTTCCAGTATAAGCCATTTTTCCCAGCGATTCAAACTGGAAGAAGGCTGTTCTCCACTGAAGTACAGAAAGCGGGTTTCCCAGGGACGGTAGACGCCTCCCCTCACTTCAGGAGCCTCATCTACAATGACGGGTCTGCCAATAGCCCACCCTCGCCTCGCACTTCGCTACGCTCACAGTTCGGCGATGGCAGGCACCCATTGGCAGCCCCTCCACTTTAGCTAATGACTGCTGGTGGGGCTTCAATTTCACGGTCTACTGCTCGTGGAGCTGATTCTTGGAGTGCGGATTGGAGAGATTTTCTCCTGGGGTTCTTAGGGGCGGGAGCCCCTAAGCGGTGCTGGGAAAGGATGGGGTTTTAGGGGAAGGAAAACCCCGCTGACCTGTAGAGGGTTGTCCTTCCCCTAAAGAACAAGCCTTGACTTGGACTGTTCACTGTGGTTTAATTCCCAGTATGAATGCAATCCAAGAAAAAGAGATTTTTGACGTCATTTCCCATTTTGCCATTTACGGCGACCTTGTATCCTGCAAGCCTTTAGGCAACGGACATATCAACAATACCTATCGTTCCACCTTTAGTCAGGGGGGAGCTAAGGTGCGCTACACTCACCAGCGTATTAACAAGGATGTGTTCAAGCAGCCAGACCAGGTTGTGGCAAATATTGCTGCAGTTACCGATTTCCTACGGGATTCCTACAAAAAAGAGGGACTAGAGGATATTTCTCGACGAACCCTCACCCTAGTTCCCTGCAAGGACGGCAAATTATTCCATCTAGATGCCCAAGGAAACTATTGGCGCACCTATCTCTTTGTAGAAAATGTTACCACCTACGAAATTTTGGATAGTACCACCCTTGCTCAGCAGTTAGGACAAACCATCGGTGAATTCCAAAATCGATTAGCCAGCTACAATGGACCCCGCCTCTTTGACACCATTCCACGGTTCCACGACATGCACCTACGTTACCAGCAGCTGGATGATGCTCTTGCACGAGATCCTGTAGGACGAAAGGCCTCTGCTCAGGCTGAACTTGATTTTCTTGAAGCAAATAGACAGAGAGGAATGGTTTTGAGCGATGGCCTTGCTTCTGGCAAGCTCCGAGAAGGCATTACCCACAACGACACCAAGCTGAACAACATCCTTTTTGATGAAAAAACAGGAGAAGCACTCTGCGTCATTGACCTAGATACCGTTATGCCCGGAACTGTACTCTTTGACACAGGAGACATGATTCGTACCGCCACCAATACTGCTGCTGAGGACGAAAAGGATTTATCCAAGGTAACCTTTAACTTCAATGTGTTCCGTGCCCTTATCGGAGGATATTACTCCAAGGCTGGAGCCTTCCTTTCCGACTACGAAAAGAGCCTGCTGGCAGAATCTGGTCGAGCAATTACTCAAATCATGGCAGTGCGCATGCTTACCGACTACATCAATGGAGACGTGTACTACCACACCGACTATCCTGAGCACAATCTTGTTCGGGCTAGAACACAAATCGCCTTGATGAAGTCCATGGATAGCCAGTGGGACATTATCACTGCCTTTATCCATGATTTGAAAGTATAATCTGATTGCAATAAATCACTTTTAATAAAAAAAAGGCTTCCCAGAAATTCAGTGGATTCCACAGCCTTTCGGGAAGCCTTTTTTTTATTCTTGAATAGTCAGATTACGAACCCACCGTTCCTTCTTTAACCCAATAGCGCAGCCAGCAATTTTTGCTCCATCAGTCAGCTTAATGACACCGTATAACGCTACTGGGCCCATATTAGTAAACCTTGTTAGCAAAAACATCCCTGGTACCACCATAAGACAATTGACAATCAAATCCACCTTTGCCCCTAGTACCGCATCCCCTCCAGTGCGGGAAACAGCAAATTGGGCATTAATAAAGGCCCAGGTTGGCATGTAGGCAGCATTCAAAAGCACCAAGCCACGAGTAACGCTTTGGGCGGAAGCACTTAAATTTCCAAACACCACAGGCACAATCAGTACGGCGATGCATCCTATCAACGTACCAAAAAAGCCAAACACAAAGGAGCCCGACATTAACCAGGTCTTTTGGGTTCGAGCCTCATCAAGACGGTTTGCTCCCAAGGTACCTCCAAGAATTACTCCTGTAGCCGTACCAATTCCGTTAAAGCACACAAAGAACAAATTAGCAATGGCAAAACCAGCAGCCATGCCAGACACCACCTCTGCTCCACCACGGCTATTGTACAAGGCAGTAGTTACTGTCTCTGACAAAACCCAGGACATTTCAGAAATAAGAATCAAACCTGATTTTCGTAAAATACTGAGGAAAAGCTTCCAGTTTACCTGAAAGAAATGAATGATTTTAAAAACGAAGGGGGGCTGAACCTTCTTGATATACAGCAAAAAAATAGACATTTCTGTAAGACGGGCAATTACTGTAGCAATGGCAGCACCAGAAGTTTCTAACCGTGGTGCACCAAGATTACCATAAATGAGTATCCAGTTAAAAAAAGTATTTACACAGGTGGCAGTAACGGAAATCAGTAGTGGGGGCTTTACCTTCCCCATTTCTCGCAGGGAAGTACCAGTGGTTGTGGCTATAACAGCTGGTAGCCAAGAGGGAGCCAGCATCCGCATATACCGAACTCCCTCCGTTATAATCTCATCGCTGGCGGCATTGCCATGTACCATTAAAGAAAGAAAGGGTCGTGGAAAAAAAATACAAACACAGGTGTAAAAAGTTCCGGCAATAATTCCAATAATCAATTTGAATCGATATGCCTGCTGCATTCCCTGGCTATTCTTAGCACCATTATACTGAGAAATAAAGATTCCCCCAGAAATACATATGGCATTGATAAAGACCAAAAAGATGAAGTTGATTTGTCCAGCAATATTCACACCAGACATCTTCACATCTCCCAATCCCGCCACCATAAAGTTATCGATAAGTGAAACCATGTTTTGAATCAATAGCTGACCCATTACTGGCAGGGCAATCAACAAAGCTTTTTTGTAAAAATGAAGCGGACCAAAGAGGCTTTTTGGGGGATTCACAAGGCTATTCATGCACACCACAAAATCACTTTGTACTAAAATAGTCAATAGAATTTTTGATATAAAAAATATAATTTTACTGAATAAAATCTCTAAAAAATACAAGTTATTTTTAAAAAATTATCAATTTGATTTTATTTGACCTCAGAATCTTTGTTTTTCGTGGGCAATTTTAAATACATCTGTTATAATCTTTAGAATGGACTCCATGCAAAATATTCTCGAATACTACGATGAGTTATTTCCCGTCTCATCTGAGCAAAAAATGTTTTATGAGGAGATTTTAAGCTCTTTTACAATTGAGCCAAAGGTCCTCAGTATTGGTTGTGGAACTGGTGTCTTTGAACACCATCTATCTCGCCATAATTGTAATGTAACAGGAATCGATCATATTCCAGGCTTACTGGAATCTGCCACACGACGGCACCGACGACCAGGGTGCTCTGTTCGATTCTTCCAAATGACCATTCTCGAAATGGCACAATATCTTGGAAAAGGATTTTATAACCTGATTTCCTGTATCAACAACAGGCTCCCACCTATTCCAAATGCCTCTCAAATGGAAAAGTTTTTCCGAGATTGTAGGGATTTAATTGCTCCCAACGGATACTTTATCCTGCAAATTCCCAACTATCCCTATTACACCTGTCAGCAGGTGGGAAACCTTCCTGTTTCTGAAAGCATTCGTTCAAAGCTCTATACAAAGCTCATTACTGATGACAATGGAACACGAATGTTGCAGCAGGTAGAAACAAGCAACGGCAGATTGGTAACAGTACGCAACTACCAACCAGTGTATCCCCTTGCCTCTCAGGATGTGGAAGAACTCGCTCTGGACACAGGATTTCATGAAGTAAAATTTTATAGTGATTTTACCAAACATCCCTTTGTACCAGAATCTAGTCCAAACCTTATCTGCGTTATAAAGGCTTAAGACCCCATAAACAATGAAGTGTACCCGAGGGTACACTTCATTGGATTACTTACAAATTATTTATTGTTTAATTTTCCATCGTCCTTCTTGTAAAACAAACCGTGATGACTCCAATTCAATAATACGACCATCTTCTCCAAAGAGCTTTACACTAGAAGCTAAAGGATTTACTTCAATTACTTTGAAATTAGTTCCATCATAAAAGAATCGCAAGCCTTCTCCAGGCATCTTTTTCCGAGCATCAGCATACCAATCGTATTCGTAAGAAAGACAACACAAAAGTCTACCACACTGACCAGAAATCTTCATTGAATTCAGTGAAAGATTCTGATCCTTTGCCATGCGAATAGACACGGGCTTTAGCTTGTCGGACACAGAATGACAGCAATAAGGCCGTCCACAAATACCCAAGCCACCAGTGATTCTAGGCTCATCTCGCACACCAATCTGCCGCAGTTCAATGCGCATCTTGAATACAGACACCAAATCCTTTACCAATTCCCGGAAATCCACCCGCTTGTCTGCACTAAAGAAGAACAAAACCTTTTGCTCTTCCAAAAGATAATGCACAGCAATCAGCTTCATATCCAGCTTGTGGTTTGCAGCCTTTTCCTGAAAAATCTTAAAGGCAGAGCCTTCCTTTTCTTTCAGAGTTTCTGCCTTAGCCATGTCTTCGTCATTGGCTTTTCTATCAATGGCAATAATATCAGAAGGCTTAATTCCCACTGGCTGGGAAACAGGTCCCATAACACGAGCATAATCCTTGCCATATTTTGTGGGAATGATAACGTAATCACCACCACAAAGCTCCATTCCTTCAGGAGCTGTTGCGTACAGCCCCTCGCAGGAATACTCCAATTTCAGACGGAACAGTCGCTCAGGATAGACAAAATCCTCTGAGGATACATCCACCTCATGAGCCTCATGATCCTCCAAGTCGGAAAAATCATCCTCAGCAAGTCTATCTATATCGTTTTCAAAATAGTCTCTCATAAAAACCTACCTACATTATTAAGTCTACCAGTATTCCGTTTATTTCATCAATACGCACCAAAATCTGCATTGTTTCCAAATGATTTGCCAGAATATCGGAAGCAAGTTTATCTATTTTTTCATCAACAATATTTATCAGGTAAAATTTTTCCGTTTTAAATCGCTTACTAGGACGACGACGGATATTCATTTTTACCTCATAATTTGTGTGAACAATGAATCGAATCAAATCTCCTATAGCCTTGCGATAGGATTTAAAAGACTCCAAATTAAAATCAGCCTTTGCCACATCGGAAGCCAAGTCAGCCTTATCCTTCAAATAGACTAAGGCATCCTCAAACTCCATTCCCGCAATTTCTGGCGGCAAGCCAGCAGAAATCATCTGATTTTCCGCCACTTTTTGCTCCACCATGGAAGCAAAGCGACTTTTTTTCGCTACAGGCTTTTCAGTCTTTGCACTTTTATTACCAGAATTTGCGGCAGCGGCTCCTGCAGTTCCTATTGACGAAAGATGAAGGGAGGACTGCAAGGAATCGATTTGTGCCATGACTACAGAACCTCGTTAGTGGAATGTAACAAGGCGGAGGAGGAAGTAATAGCTGCTTTATCTAATAGCTGACTTCTAGCCTCCTGATATTCAGTTTCATCTACCAAAGAAATACAATGTCCCTGGAACAGAACTCCATCCTCCAAGACAAGCTTATGGGTACAAATATCTCCCATCACTGAAGATGATTGAAAAAGCTGAATAAAATCAGGAGCGGTAATATTACCTTCTACAACTCCACCAATAATGGCAGACTTAGCAATAATATTGCCCCGTACACGAGCTGTCTCACTAATAATTACTTTACCAGTAGCTTCCAAATCTCCATCCAAGTCTCCATGGATAGTTATAAAGCCCGCAATTTTCAAATTCCCAGATACAGCCGAACCAGAACCAATAAAAGTATTTATAGAAATATCATCGCTACGAAAAGCCACGACCACTCCTCGGTACACCGGAAAATTTCCGGGAAGATTGAATTGATACTACTTTTGCTTTACGTTGATATATTTTGCCGGATCCACAACATCAGATCCAATATGAACCTCATAGTGCAGGTGGGGACCAGTAGTAATACCAGTATTTCCAACAGTACCAATTACTTGACCCTGTTCAACATACTCACCTTTTTTCACTCTAAAAGAATTCAAATGGGCATATCGTGTATAAATTCCGTGCTTATGCTTAACAATTACGTAATTTCCAAAGCTTGTATCAAAGGCTACAGTAACAACCTGTCCGTCAGCAGTGCTTACTACAGGGTCTCCTGAACGCCAAGTAGAAAAGTCTAACCCCTTGTGGATATACCATTGTCCAGTAATAGGATGCTTGTTCTGTCCAAACTCCATGGAAATATGACCAACACCATTTTTCAAGGGCCAAATACTGGGAATCTCTGAGAACAAAGCACCCTGAGACTCCAACATCTTTCCAATCTGTTCAATGGGCTGAATAGCACCTTCCAAATAAGAAATCAACTGCTGAATATCAGCTGTTTCTTTGGCAGTTCCAGCCACCAAGTCATTAGAATTAAACAGAGAAGACAAGTCACTTCCCTGCATGGAAGAACGACTTGCTTGATTGGATTGGTTAATTCCCAACAAAGAGAGAGATTGGGATAAGGAAGACTGAAATCGCTTTGCAGTCTGCATCAAATCACTATTTTGATCCCGCAGCTCATCTAAACTAGCCAGGGTCTTTCGATTTTCATCCTGGAGACGTGAAATTTCTGTATTAGCTCCAATGGTCTTCTTATTAAAATAGAAGAAAGATGAAGCCATTCCCACAACGAGAATAATACCAAATACAAGGGCGAATACATTAGTCTGAAAACTTAAGGGTTTCGCTTGAGAATGAGGAACAAGCATTACTGTCAACTTTCTGTCAAAAACCTTAAAGATAGATGAGAAAAATCCACCAATCTTGGAAACTCCTCTTCCGAAGAATCTTCCGATGGAAAACATGGCATTTTTCTCTATCTTTTTATATCGCCTTGTACGAGCCAATTTAAATCTCCATATATTATAAAGTCCATTCTATCATAGTGTAAAATCACTGTCAAATGGCACCTATTTATTCAATAGTCTATGCATACATATCCATTCTCTTTATCGGCAGGAAAGAACTTTTGCTTAAATTTACTGTATTCCTAAAGACTATTCCACAAAAATGAATTGCCAAGCTTTTACTTGACGGGTAACAATTCCTATGTTATTCTTTATTTCAGATAGGAAAATCTACTTGAATCTTTGGTCAATAGATTTTTTAAACCTTACCTCAGGAGCTTGAGTCCATCGCTCCTATCACTTTTTTTTGGAAGAAAGCCATGCAGTTTTTTGATACTCATGCCCACATCGGGCTTATTTATGATGATTCGATTGAACAATTACGTGTTGTACAAGATGCAAAGCAGGCAAATGTTACTCGCATTGTCAGCATTTGCAACAGTCTCCATGACTTTTCAACTGTATATGATACATTAAAAACCGTATCTGGGGTTTACCATGCAGTAGGAGTTGCCCCCTCAGAGGTTAATTCTCCTGGTAGAGACTGGATTCGTGTTATTGAAGATTCCCTCAAGCTCCCTAACGTAGTGGCCTTGGGTGAAACTGGATTGGATTACTATAGAAAGTTTGGAGACAAGCGTTCCCAAATTGAGCTTTTTATTACCCAGCTGGAAATTGCCAATATGATGGATGTGCCTGTTATCATTCATAATCGTGATGCCGGCAAGGATGTTCTTGATATTTTGGCAGAGCGTTGTCCTCCAGCAGGAGCTGTTCTCCACTGCTATTCTGAAGATGCAAAATATGCACGCAAAGCATTGGATTACAATATCTATTTTTCCTTTGCAGGAAATTTGACCTATCGGAATGCACGTAATCTCCACGAAACAGTTTTGAATATTCCCCTGGATCGCATTTTGATTGAATCAGAGGCACCATTTATGGTACCAGCAGAATTCCGTGGAAAGCGAAACATGCCTGCATACCTGCCTTCTACCGCCAAGTTCTTGGCAGAAATGCTGGAAATGGATCTAGAAGAGCTTAGTGTTCAGCTTTGGAAAAACAGCTGCAAGTTCTTCCGCCTCCCCGAATAACTCCATGCTGTATCATCCTGTTACTATTGGAAACCTCACCATTCCTGGAAATCTCTTTTTAGCTCCCGTGGCAGGTTATTCAGACAGAGCCTTTCGTTCTGTCTGTCGGGAAGGTGGGGCAAATTTTGCCTACACAGAAATGGTATCTGCAGAAGCCTTAGTTCGAGGTTCAGACAAGACTCATCAGCTGATGGTACGGGCAGCCAACGAGGAAACCTATGCCATACAGCTTTTTGGTGGCACTCCAGAGGTAATGGGCCAGGCCGTAGAACTTGTGCTAAGTCAGCAAGACCGAGAGGTGGTTCCAGAGGTCATTGATATTAACGCAGGATGCCCCGTACCAAAAATCACTAAAACGGGCGCTGGCTCTTCCCTCACCCGTTGCCCAGAGCAGTTATACAAGGTGGTAGCAGCCGCAGTTTCTGCCAGCAAAGCCTTGGGAGACAAGCAGGTTCCCGTTACCATAAAGATTCGTTCTGGCTGGGATGCCCAAACCATGACCTGGAAGGAAGCAGCCCTTGCCGCCATAGAAGCTGGTGCAGCAGCCCTCACCATTCACCCCCGCACACGGGCACAAGGCTACGAGGGAAAATCCGATTGGAGCATATTAGCAGAATTGGTGGAATTAATTAGAACAAAAACCCAGGGAGCAGTACCAGTTTTTGGCAGTGGTGATATTTTTACCCCAGAAGATGCTCAACGAATGTTACAGAAAACGGGCTGTCAAGGAGTAATGTTTGCCCGTGGAGCCATGGGAAATCCCTTTATCTTTGTACAAACTCGACAGCTTTTAGAAACAGGCTCCTACGATGAAATTGAGCCCACAGTTCGTATACAAGCTGGAATCCATGAGCTACAGTGCTTGATACAGGACGCAGGTGAAGATTCTGCCTGTAGACAAATGAGAAAACGGTTCTGTGCCTACTCAAAGGGAGTGGCTGGAGGAAGCCGTCTACGAGAAGCTATTGTGTCAGCTGCTACAGAAGCCGACTATATTTCTCTCTTTCAGCGAGAAGGATTGCTTTAGTACCCTTGAAAAAGCCGTCAATGCAATGTAAAATAGGTATGTATGAATTTCTTGAAATTTTTCACTTCTATATTTGATTCTCTTTTTAAGTCCTCATCAAAGGATGGTAAGGCAAGATCTGAGCTCAAACATATAGAAAATGAATTAAAACTCCACGTTCCCACCATTTATAAAAATGGTTGCCTTATGGCGAATGTGGCAGAAGCCTTTGTTTTACTCTACACCAACACAAAGCATATCGAAGAAATTCTATCTAGTACTATTAAATCATCAGATGCCTCTCGAGCCACAGCCTTTGCAAACCGTCTCATTATGACAGGATTTTCTTCTGAGGTTCTAGATTTACAGCAAAGTCTATCTTTTGAGGCTCGAAAAGAAGCTGTGGTAATGGCAGAAAATGAAAGTAAGGTTTTTGCCGACCAAGCAAAGGCCTTTGAACAATTCATAAAAATATTTGAACAAGAAGAATTTACTCAAATCAATCAAATCATTGCAAAGCTTTATCAACTTTTTGACATTTGTCGCTTTAACTTTTTCGGGGCTATCAGAACCTTTGTTCCCAATTTTACTGAGCATACCGATTTAGAAAAGGTTGAAGTTAAGAATATCCCCATCCAAGAGCTAGAAACAACACTCATGGACTTATACTTTGTAGCAAAGGATTTCCAAATAACCAGTAGCATGGCAAAGGCTATTATTGCCTTGGCAACAATTCATGCCGGTGAAAGAAAAATAGATCAGGACAAGATTCTCAACAACCTGAAAAAGATTTCCTATATTTTCCGACATATTCTTCAGCCTACATGCCTACACCAATTGGTCATGCTCAGCAAACAAGACCCAGAGCTGATGCTGGAGTCAGCACAATACAATAGTACTGCTTTGCAAAACTATATTGAACATGAAAAAAAGCAATTTGAGGCAGACACAAACCGTATTCGGATGGAAGTTCAAGATGAAATTGTGGCTGGAGAAATAAACAGCCTCTTTAAGGATAGAGAACAAGAGATTCTTGCAGGTTATAATACTGAGCAAAATGAATTCCTATTGCTTAATGGAACTACAGCCTTCACCTTGATTACTCCTATGCAAATCCTTAAAACCTTCCTTTCAATTTACGCAGACTCCCATATTCAGTCCCTGCTCAATGACATTGTAATCGAAGGTTTTTTCTACAATCCTACCTACAAAACAGAATTCTCTACGGCAGTTTTCTCCGTACTAGAGGCTCACGAACGAATTAAAAATTTCGAGAACTCCTTTGATCGCAACAATGTTAATGATATCGCAGTTATTAGGGGCTATGTTGCCGATGCTCATGGAAATCCAGACTTTTCCAACAAGCTCCTTCAAGCTATTACAAGAATCAATACAGAGGCAAAGAAAATTCTTCACGAGGAAGTTGGCCATCTCCTGAATCTGCAACGTTTCCTTTTCGATATGCTCGAGGATGCACGGCTCATTAGTCCAGTAAACATCACTAATATAAAGGTGCTTCTAGCATCATCTCGCAATAAGGATAATGCAACTCAGCTAGAAAACCAGTTACCAGATTGGCAGTTATTTTTTGGCATAATGAAAAATTATGTTGCTCTAGGTGAAAAAGAGAAGCAATAGACATGGAGAAAGAGCAACCAACAACGATTGAAGAGTATAAAACAGTTATTTCTCAGCAGGAACGGCACATATACAATCTGAGTCAGCTTTTAGAAATTTCCAAATCCTTTGCTTCCACATTGGAATCAAAAACCCTATCCGAAGCCCTATTATACACCTGTTTGGGACAAATGCATGTTTTGGCTGCAGGAATTTTTAGTTTAAAGCAAATTGGTACTTCTGATTATCGCCTTGACGAAAGTGCCATTGGCTTTGATCTCCACCCCCAGGTGAATTACGCCTTCAAAGAAACAGAAGGCCTCATTCCCTTTTTACACGAAACTGAAAAATGTGCTTCCATAAATGAGCTAGAAGAAGTTCTTGAAGGAACATACGACTTAACCATTTTAAAATCCCTCAATGCAACCTTGGCCGTTCCCATGATTTATCAAAAGCATGTTGTAGGAATCCTTGTTTTAGGTCAGCGGATTTTTGGAGAGGAAGAAGACGCTTTTACAGAGGAAGAAAAAAAACAAATCCTTGATATTGCCACCCTAGCAGCCCTATCTATTAACACAGCCATGCTCATTGAACAGTCTTCTACAGACATGCTCACCCATTTAAAGCTCCGTCACTTTTTCTTCAATGTAGTAAATAACCGAATGGCTACCGCAGTGGAAACAAACACCCCTCTGGCAATTGTTATGCTAGATATTGACCATTTCAAACGCTTTAACGACATTTACGGCCATGCCTGTGGTGACTTTGTATTACAGCGAATTGCCTACATACTACAAGACAATATTCGTTCTGACGATCTTGTTGCCCGATATGGTGGCGAAGAATTTGTGCTTATGCTCCATAACGTAACAGAATATGAAGCAGATAAGGTAACAGAACGCATTCGTTCAGCAGTAGAAAGTGACGACATTGTTTTCACTGATATTCACATGCAGGTGACTCTTTCTGCAGGCTATACTGTATTTTACCCAGAGGAAACTAACGGTAAAAAAATAAAACTGGAATATCTGGTAAATTTGGCAGATGAAGCTCTGTACAACTCCAAGCATCAAGGTAGGAACCGAGTAACATATTTGCCACTTAATTGTTAAGAAACTGTGGCAGGAGTTTTATTCACAATGAATCTTCTAAAGAAAATACGAACCCCTTTTCAGTATGTTTTTTTTAATGCAACCTTTTTTCTTATTGGATTTAATCTGTTAGTATTCCTCCTTACCAACATAATGAGAGGACTCAGCAACTACTTGGCCCTGAATGTTATCCTTGTTCATGAATACAACATGTACTGGCAATTTTTTACCTACATGTTTGTTCACGGAGATTTTAGTCACCTATTTTTTAATATGCTGGGACTGTTTATTTTTGGCATGACAGTAGAGCAAGCCTTAGGCTCAAAGGAGTTCCTTTTAATTTATTTTATATCAGGAATTTTCTGTGGAGTTGTATCCTATTTTTTCTATCTCTTTTCTGGCGCATACTTTGTGTTTTTGCTGGGAGCCTCAGGAGCCATCAACTCCCTACTCTTGGCCTATGCCGTGATTTTTCCTCGGAACAGAATCTACCTAATGGGACTACTACCAATTCCAGCCCCCTTGTTGGTAGCAATTTATGCAGGAATGGAAATAGCAAGCCAGCTGCTCACTTTACAGAATGGTGTTGCCCACATGACACATCTAGCAGGCTTTGCCATTGCCTGGCTTTATTTCATAGTAAGGATGGGAATTAATCCATGGAAAATTTGGAAAGACGCATATCGGTAAAAACAGTTTTCTGCATCCTCTGTTTTCTGCTTTGTAGCCTCCCCACCTTTGCAAAGCCTGTAGCAGGTCCTGCACAAGAGGAGTTGATTCGATTTTCTCTCTGGGCCACCTTAGAAGCCTATCCAGAGGCAGGAGAAGTTGTAGATATACAAAATCCCTATGCACATCCTGTTAACCGTCTCAAAGAAATTGTTCCATTTTTTTTAGAAGGAATGGTTTGTGGCTGGAGCTTTACCTATACCCCTTCTGATAAAACTCGCAATGTAGAGGAATTTTTTGAGTTCAAGCTCCTACGTGAATTTCCCAATATGGAATCCCTTATTAATTACACAGAGCCTTGGGTCGAAGAAAATAAATTGCAGTGCTGGATAGAATTCCGCTGTCCTCCTCACCTTACAGCTTGGCGAAACAGCTGGAAAACCCTTGGCTACCATCGCATTTCAGGTCGTGGACAAGGAAAGCTCATAGATGGCTTTGACGGCATTTACGAAGCAGCCACCATGGCCCTTAAAGAAGCGGTAAGGGAATATGCCCGTTCTATCACAAAAAACAAGCCAAAGGAAATTACTGGAGAAGTTCTTGTAACCGGACTCCCTAGTATTGGTTTAAAGTCTGGTAGATATATTGTTGACCTTGATTTTTTTCTCAATGTGAGTAGAATAATAAATTATACAATATATTAATTTTCTGCCATGGAGGTCATGATGTTGAAGTATGTTGTAAGTTTACTTTGTGTATTGTTCGTATTTAGTGGAGTATTTGCCACTGAAGATGTCGAATCTCTCCTAGCCCCTGAACCGGAGTACACCAAAACCGAAACAGTCCAGGGAAAGATTACCAGCGATTACCTCAAGAAGGGTGGTGGAAAGGTTACTATTGAGTACATGCCCGCATATGATGAGGCTCGCTTCAAGTATTCTTGTCCTACTCCATTGTTTGAGCAGAGTACAGCTATGTTGGCTATCAAGGAATCTATTGAGTCTTTTGTACGGGAACGTGGATACTATTTCTACACCTATCTTAAGCCAGATGATACCTATTATGATGGTACTGCCAACACTGTAATTTATACATCTTATATCAAATTGTTGAACTAGTCGGAGTTTTTGATGGATATTCAGGCCCTCATTAAAAATTTGCACCCCCTTGAAATTCGGGTGCTGTTAAAGTATTCACCAAGCGATGAACTGACATCAGTTTTATTGCAAAAAGAACTAGATTACAAGGAAGGGCATGCAAATCAAGCCTTTTCATGGCTTTCGGGCAAGAATATTATTTCCGTTGTACGGCGGGAGCCCCACACCTTTTTTGAGCTTACAGACTTAGGTCGTGAGTATGCAGAAAAGGGGACTCCCGAAAGTAGAATCGTATCCTTCCTTAAGGAGTCTGGTCCCCACAGCTTGCCAGAAATCGCTTCTACCTTGGGCCTAGAGAACAAGGATGTAGGAAGTGCCTTTGGAATGTTGTCTAAGCAAGGAGTTCTTGCTATGGACGGAGAAAAAAAGGCTACCTACACAGGTGCTCCACTGCCAGAATCCTTAACTGTTACAGCAGAATTGCTAAAAAAAGCTGTTGCAGCAGAGGGTGGTCTTCTTGATCAGGCAAATCTTTCTGATGAAGAAAAGAAGAGCATGGGCGGTTTGGCAAAGAAGCGTGGTGCCACCGATGTACCCTTCCGCATGGTGGAACGAGAAACTGTTGTATATAAGCTTGAGCCCATTGCCACTGAGGTAAAGGCTGGTTTGGAGCAGGCTGGTATTACCGGAAACGAAATCGGATCTCTCACTTCCAAGATTCTTGCTGACGGCAGCTGGAAGACTGGGACTTTCCGTGGATATAACATTGCAGTTCCCCCTGCACGTATTATTCCCGGAAGAACAAATCCCTACGTATCATTCTTGGAAAGCGTAAAAGACAAGCTTTGTTCCTTGGGATTTGAAGAATTTGACGGTCCACTGGTAGAAACCGAGTTCTGGAACTCTGATGCATTGTTTATGCCTCAGTTCCATGCTGCTCGTGATATTCATGACGTTTATTACGTGAAGAATCCTACCCATGCCAAGTTCATCGAAGAGCCATATCTTTCTAATGTAGCTGCTGCCCACGAAAATGGTGGTAATACTGGTAGCCGTGGTTGGAATTATAGCTTTGACCGGGATTTTACCCGCCGTCTGATTCTCCGCAGCCAGGGAACCGTTCTGTCTGCCCATCAGTTGGCAAAGGCAAAGATTCCTGGTAAGTATTTTGGTATTGCCCGTTGTTTCCGCTACGACAAGGTTGACGCCACCCACTTGTCTGACTTTTATCAGACTGAGGGAATCGTACTGGGAGATGAGGTAAACTTGAAGACCTTGTTGGGCTTCTTGGAAATGTTTGCTGTGGAAATTGCAGGTGCAACTGATGTAAAGTATGTTCCTGGATACTTCCCCTTTACCGAGCCTTCCATCGAGGTGCATATCAAGCATCCAGTTCTTGGTTGGTTTGAGTTAGGTGGATCTGGAATCTTCCGTCCTGAAGTAACTAAGGCTATGGGTATTGATGTACCAGTGCTTGCTTGGGGAATTGGAATTGACCGCATGGCTTTGATGGCCTTGGGCTTGAACGACTTGCGTGAATTGTTCAGTGAGGATATTGAGCAGGTTCGTCTCCGAAAGGCTCGATATTAATTTTACTCAAGAATAGTTCGATATTAGTTCGGCTAGGCTTGCAACTTTTAATTTTCTATAATTACACAAGGGCTGTCTTATAAGACAGCCCTTTTTACTTGCGTTTTCTTGATTTTAACTATATACTATTAGACAAGAATTACAAAATGCCAAACTATGTCATTTTGAAAATCTGGAGATTGTAATGGCAAAGACAGTACCACAAATGTTAAAAGAAATCACCCTCCAATATCCTAATGTTGCAGCTCAGTATGCAAAGGATGAAGAAGGGAATTTTCAACCAGTAACTTACAAGCAGTTACTTGATACAAGCTACCACTTTGGTGGTGGATTGCTCTCCCTTGGAACAGTACGAGGGGAGCATGTTGGACTTTTGGCAGACAACCGCAAGGAATGGTTGCAGGCTGACATGGGAATTATGGCCATTGGTGCCGTTGACGTTCCCAGAGGCTGTGATGCCACAGAGCGAGAACTTCGTTTTATCTTTTCTACAGCTGAATGTAAGACTATCGTGGTAGAAAACGAGGCTCAAGTCTTAAAAGTACTGGATTTCAAGCATGATCTGCCACAGCTTACTCGCTTTATCAGCTTTGATGCAGTACAGGAAGAGACAAAAGCAAAATCTAAGGCAGCAGGTGTAGAAGTTCTTCAGTTTGAAGAGGTTTTGAAGCTGGGTACAGAATATTGTCAGCAAAATCCCAACAAACTTGATGAGGAGCTGGAAAAAGGAAATTCTGAGGATTTAGCTTGCTTGATTTTTACCTCTGGAACTACAGGAGAGCCCAAGGGAGTTATGTTGACCCACGGCAACTTTCTTGCTCAGTTACCTGATTTGAAGATTCGTATTTACCTCCATCCTGGGGAGCGATGTCTTTCTGTTCTGCCTGTATGGCATGCCTTTGAGCGATTGTGTGAATACGTTGTGCTATGCCAGGGCGGTGGGCTGTGCTATTCCAAGCCAGTGGGAAGTATTCTGCTTGCTGACTTCCAAAAGATTAATCCCCACATGCTGCCCGCAGTACCTCGTGTTTTTGAGGCTGTGTATGAGGGTGTAAACCGTACCATGCGAAAAACTGGTGGTGTGGTGTATGCCTTGTTCAAGTTCTTTGTGGCAGCAGCAAAGCTTCATTCCAGAATCCATCGTCGCCTTTTCCGGCAGACAGCTCGATTCAAGAACGATTACCTCCTTCTGTCTTGGATTGTGCTTTTCATTCCTTGGGTGCTGCTGTACCCACTAAAGGCTCTGGGTGGTGTGATTATCTTTAAGAAGATTAGAGCCAAGCTGGGAAATAATTTCCGTGGTGGTGTTTCTGGTGGTGGTGCATTGCCTCCACAGATTGACGAGTTCTTCTGGGCCATTGGTGTAAACCTGGTGGAAGGCTATGGTCTTACAGAAACAGCTCCTGTAGTATCTGTTCGCCCCTTTAAGGCTCCCGTTTTTGGAACCATTGGCCGTCCGCTGAAGGATGTACAGGTACGTATTGTGGACGAAAACGGCAACGTATTGCCAAAATGCCAGAAGGGAACTGTTCAGGTAAAGGGCCCCACCGTTATGAAGGGCTACTACAAGCGAGATGACTTGACTGCCAAGGTAATAGACAAGGACGGCTGGTTTGACACTGGCGACATTGGCTTGATGACTCTTGGTGGAGAATTGGTGCTTCGTGGACGAATCAAGGATACCATCGTATTGCGTGGTGGAGAGAACGTAGAGCCCCTTTCCATCGAAATGCAGCTAAATAACTCTCGCTTTATTGCACAATCTATGGTGGTAGGTCAGGATCAGCGGTTCTTGGCAGCCTTGATTGTACCTTCTGAAGAAGAGATTGTGGGATATGCTCAGGAGCAGCAGATTCCTCACAATTCCTACAGCGAATTGCTGCAAAAGCCAGAAATCAAGAAGCTCATTGATACCGAGATTCAAACTGCAATCAGTGCCAAGAACGGCTTCCGCTTGTTTGAGAAGGTTTCTCGCTTTGCCATTTTGGAAAAGCCCTTTGTGGTGGGTGAAACTCTTTCTGCCAAGCAGGAAATCATGCGACACAAGATTTCCCAGCTCTACGAAAAAGAGATTACTGAATTGTTCAAGTAGTTTAACTAGGGATGAGAAAAACTCCAAGGTATGGACCTTGGAGTTTTTTTTGTTTTTTTTTGG
>JAXJGY010000039.1:0-32577 GCA_036300185.1 Treponema sp.
GACTTGGAACAATACGTGCAGTTTCTCAAGCTCATTGCTGAAGCAAAAGCAGATGGTCAAGTAAGACCACTCACAAGAGCCATTAGAGAGGCTGTACGTCACAATGTCTTAAAAGATTATTTGGAAAGAAAAGGAGGAGAGGTTTTGAGTATCTTAATGACTGAATATGACTATGCCACCGACATTGCAGTAAAACAAGAAGAAGCTTATGCAATTGGTCGTAACGAAGGTATTTTAGTTGGGCTAGAAAGTGGAATTGAACAGGGAGCCCACCAGAAAGCATTGGAAACAGCTCAAAACTTCCTTTCCATGGGATTTTCTCCAGAACAAGTAGCTCAAGGAACAAACCTCCCACTGGACGTAATACTAAGTTTAATGAAATCCAGTGATACATAACACCCCGACTTGGAACAATACGTGAGTACTGTTAACATAATGAGGTAGGACAGGGTGCCTCTGGAAAATCTTGAACTGTTGTACACAAAAAAAGCCACGGACCGACCGTGGCCTTCATTGGCTTTCTTGCACTTACTGCAACCTACCGTCTGAGTTTATAGTCCCACTTGTCAAAACAAATTTTCTAACTTCATTTGCAAGGGTAACACCAGCTCCTGCAGTTAACACAGTAGTACCAGATGAAAAACCATCCTTAAGAGTTAGAGTTGCCACAGAATTTCCTCCAGTAAGTGGACTGATAATGGTAATAGCAGGGCTATTTTTTAAGGATACTTTATCGTCAGAGCTGATCAAAGCACCACCACCAATTTTAAAAGTAGATGATGAAATATTTATAGCAATATCATTACTATTACCACTGATAGTTCCACCGCTCATAGTAAAAACTGAATCGTTATTTACGTAAACAGCAGAAGCATCTTGTGCAGAGTTTCCAGTAATAGAACCACCGTACATATTCATAGTACCTGATTCAAGCCCAATTGCTCCACCAATTCCCCACGTATTTGAACACTGACAATTGCTCACAATGGCACCATCATACATGTTCAAAGTAGATGAAGAGCCATTTACTTTTATACCTGCAGCACTGTTGTTGTTAGTACTATTAGTAATAGTACCATACAGGTCTACCGTTCCTGAGTCGATTTGTACTAAGGCAGTTGACCGAGTCTGCCCATTTCCATCCAAAGTAAGCATATACCCACCACCACCAATCCTTAGGTTGGCAGTATCCTTGTTTACAATAAATAAGCTCCCATCACCTGTATACTTTAATGTTACATCCTTATCCAGAGCTCGAATTTCAACATTCTTGTTTACTGTCAAGCTTCCTGTTACAGTTATATCATTTACAACATACACAGTGCCACCAGATGCAATGGCTTCTTCAAGGCTTGCAAAATCAGTTGCCTCCACTACCATATCCACCAAGGCTGTTGTTTTCTTTCCCACTTCAACAGTGGCAGTATTAACACCATGATATATAACTGCATTTTTGTCATTTGTACCGTGAACATCTATAGTGTAGAGGTCGGGAACAAGCCGTTCAAACTGTGCGATTTCACCTGCAGTAAACGTTTTAGTATAGAGATAACCTCTGGAGCCTCTCAGGTCAATGGAAAAGTTCTTACCATGACTAGTTGCAGCTGTTCCTGAAAACTCAACGGTCAATCCGCCAAGGAGTGCCATCAACTCCACCATGGCAGAAGCTGTCTTTCCAGCTTCCACCGTGGCACTGGAAGAGCCATAATAGACCACAACATCTTCTTCATTTGAGCCTTTCACCAAAATAGTGTAGGTATCTGGAACCAGCTCCTCAAATGCAGCCGTCTCACCAGTAGCAATAGTCTTACGGTACACAGAACCTGTTGTTCCATTAAGCTCAATAGTGTAGATGGTAGCATCACTGGCAGAGCGTCCTCCAGGCACCGTCACAATTAAAGCACCGCCGCCATCCAGAATAAGCAAATTATTACAGGAAAAAACACAAAGCAGTGCTAGAGCTATAGCAACAAAGCCTACACTCCCTGCCTTAAAAACAAAAAATCTTCTATCTTTTAATATATTTCTCATAGTCGCCCCCCATAAATTAACCCACTAAATCTCCATTTTTCTATATTTTACACCTCCCAACAAAAGGGGTCAAGACTTGGGTAGGGGAGGGAAGGGGACAAAAAAAGCCACGGACAAGCCGTGGCCTCTTGGATCCAAAACAAACTGTTTAATTCGGTCTAAAAACCTTCATCTTTCATTAATGTTCCATCATCTTTTATTGTCCATTCTTCGTCACCATTTGGTGTTACCTTAAATTTTTTAACCATAGCTGCAAGGTCAACACCATTTTCAGCCTGTAATACCTGAGTACCAGCACTATAAGTTACAGGAGTTATTGTTGCTACAGTAGAGGCTCCTGTAAGTGTACTAATAATACTAAGTTTGTAACTAGAGCTAAAATATACATCGTTACTTGTATCGATAACTGCACTTCCACCTATTTTAAGAGAACCAGATCCAGCAAAGTATACCCCTTTACCTTGTCCTGTTGTGGTATTGTTGATGATGATTCCCCCCTCCATAGTAAAACTACTACCAGCAGTTGCATTGATAGCTCCTCCATTAGTAGGAGTAGTACCAGTTACTGTATTACCTGTAATAGTTCCCCCTTTCATTACAAAAGAAGTATTACTAGTAGACATGTTTACAGCAGCACCACTACGTGAATCATAGGTATTATTTTCGATGGAACCACTATTCATGACAAATTCAACATATGAGGATAGACCTACCCCACCAGATTTATTGTTACTAATAGTACCACCATTTAAATATCCAAAAGCTTTACCTGAATCCAAGGCATTAGCTCCCGTTATACTTACACCAGTACCAGCATTATTCATAACAACAGAATTCCTATTTAGGTAAATAGTACTTCCAGCTCCATTTACCTTGATTAAATTTTTTGTAGAAGTATTATAGACCTCACTGTTACCATCTAAAGTAATTGTATAGTCATTACCACCAACAGTTAATTTTCCTGCTGTAACAGAAATTAAATCAAAATCAGCTGTTTTCTTTAATGTAACATTCTTGTAAGCAGGTAACAATGTTACATCTGTATTCACCGTCAAAGTGGAATCTACATTAATATCACTTCCAATATACACAGTGCCACCGGCAGTAATAGCTTGCCGTAAACTAGACAAATCATTTGCTACTACTCCCATCTTCACCGTAGCAGAAGCAGTTGCACCAGCAGAAACGGTTGCACTGGATGTACCGTAAAGCACAACAACATCAGCATTTGTTCCCTTTACACTAATATTGTAGGTGTCTGGATCTAGGTCGTCAAACTGGGCGGTGGTACCACCAGCAACAGTTTTACTTTGGGTTGTGCCATTGGTACCAGTAAGCTCAATGGTATAGCTAGAAGCACTAGCTGCACGTGCTCCAGGAACAGCAATAATCAAACTGCCGCCATCATTCATAATCAAGTTACTGCAGGAAAATGCAAAAAGCAGCACCAACATGATGCTTGTAAAGACAGAAAATCTCTTCCCATAAGCAAGAATTTTTTTGCTTTCCCAAGAATTTTTCATACCACACACCCTCCGAGATAAAATCCAAAATCTCTATTTTTACAATATATAAGAGTGAACAATACCTGTCAAGTAAATATTCTTTTATAGATTTTTCTATCTTTGTGTTTTTTTTACTTTGTATCATAAAAAAAGCCACGGTCAAACCGTGGCCTTGATTATCAAAATAACATCATCAATTCACAACACCTGAAAATAATTTTAATTTAGGCAAAACAACCTGCATTAATTTAAAATGTTTATCATTTGTCCAGATCTCGCAATTATTTTTTATTGCAAGGTAAGCAATCATTGCATCTTGGAACGGAACCACAAGACCATTTTATTTCGTTGGCGTATCCCAAAAGTCAATAATAACATTTGTGTCTACAAGAATCATAACAAACTTGCCTCTCTCAGTTTTGTTACAGAGGAAGAATCAAGATGAATTTTTCCTGCTAAATCAAAAAATGCTTGCTTAGACTTTTCTTCAGAAGTTATTTGTTCAGTAAAAAAATTCCCCTGTTCCGTTTCTAAAAGTTTTATAAAAGCCGAAACTGAGGTCAAAAGATATTCTGGCAAGGTTCTCACTTGTTCTATAACCGCATCGTATGACATTTTGTACCTCCAAAAAACTCGAACTAACAGCCTTCTTTTTCATACTACTCTTTTTATCTGATGGTATCAAGTGAGGCAATCACACTTTGTAAGGAGCTTTGAACTTACCCCAAGCCACAAAAAAAGCCACGGACTTGCCGTGGCTTTTTTACTTCTATCAATACAGGAAGATTAAATCTCTATTTCGCCGCTATACACCAGCCGAGCAGCACCAGTTAAGTATACTGTTTCTCCCGTATACCGAACTGTAAGCTCTCCGCCCCGCACCTTTACCGTAATATCCTGACCAATAGGACAGAATCCATTCAGCACGGCGGCAATAGCTGCAGCACAGGCACCAGTTCCACAGGCAGGAGTTTCGCCGTTACCTCGCTCCCAAACCCGCATCTTCAGGCAATTTCGTCCCACCACTCGAACAAACTCGGTGTTCACCCGCTTGGGAAACAGCTGATGGTTTTCAAACAGCGGCCCAATGGCTGCTACGTCAATCTTATCCACAAAGCTACTGAATACAACACAGTGAGGTGTTCCCACAGACAACATTGTTCCAGTATATTCTTGACCATCAACGGTAATGGGGGCGTTCACCACAGCCTTGCAAGGAAGGCGTCCGCTTACCACATTCCAGTCTGTGGCAGAACTATCTGGCAAATCTCCCTCGCCTCCAATAATCTTCATTCCATCTGGTGTGCCTGTTACAGAAACAGCCTCTGCTAGGGTAGGCAGAGCTTCTGCTTCAAACTCAGGAGCGCCCATGTCTACCTGCACAGAAGAAACAACGCCACTTTGGGTATATGCCAAAAGTCGCTTTACTCCGGCGGCTGTTTCTACGGTAATTTCTGCAGTATGTTCAGCAGCAGCAGCACATCGCTCCTGCAAGCCACCGATATTGTTATCATACAGGTATTTGGCCACACAGCAGATAGCGTTTCCTGCCATCATGCCCTCAGAACCATCCTGATTAAAGAACCGCATTCCAGCATCAGCCACATCGGACTTGGTAATCAGTACCAAGGAGTCAGCACCAATTCCAGTTCGTCGGTCACAAAGCCGCACGCTTAAGCCCGCTGGATTGATAATGTCCTGATACATGGCATTAAATACCACAAAGTCGTTACCAGAACTCTGCATCTTTGCAAATCGTAACCGAGTTTTTCCCTCGCTCAAGTCGTTGATGTTCACCAACTCAAGACTTTCGATGGAGTAACGACTCTGCAAGCTGCTGGCAATGGCATTAGCCGTATCAATAGAAGTAAGACAAGGAATGTCTCGCTCAACTGTCTTTCGTCGCAGCTTAACGCTGTCGTAGGTAGGAATACGTCCCTTGGCAGAGGTAGAAATTACATAATCAATTTTACCAGTGTCCAGCAAGGTCAGGATATTGTCCTCAAGATTTTCGTGAATCTTGTTTACCACCTCTACTTCCATGCCAAAACCGCTAATTACCTTAGCAGTTCCTTCTGTGGCGTAGAGCTTAAAGCCCAGATCATAGAATCTTCTGGCAGTGTCTACAATCTCAAACTGGTCGCTTTTTCGCACAGTAATCAGCACGCCACCTTTCTTTTTCATGCGGTAACCTGCTGCCACCAAGCCCTTGTACAGAGCTTCATCCAAGGTGCGAGCCAAGCCCAAAACCTCACCAGTGGACTTCATCTCTGGGCCTAGGTGGGTGTCTACGTCAATCAGTTTTTCAAAGCTAAAGACAGGAACTTTTACTGCCACGTAGGGTGGAATCTTGTACAAGCCCGTTCCAAAGCCCATGTCTTGCAGCCGTTCACCCAGCATAGCTCGTACTGCCAGCTCTACCATGGGAACACCAGTTACCTTACTGATATAAGGAATGGTTCGGCTAGAACGGGGGTTCACCTCGATAATATACAGGTCGTTGTCGTACACAAGGTACTGAATGTTTACCAGACCCTTTGTACCCAGTGCCAGTGCCAGCTCACGAGACTGATTGATAATCTTTTCCGTCATGATGTCGTTTACGTTCCATGCCGGATACACAGCGATACTGTCTCCTGAGTGAATACCAGTTCGCTCAATATGCTCCATAATACCAGGAATCAGAATGTCCTGGCCGTCACAAATGGCGTCAACCTCCAGCTCAATTCCCATTAGGTATTTATCAATCAATACAGGGTTTTCAATGTTCTGGGCAAGAATAATCTTCATGTACTCACGAATATCATCCTCGGTAAAGGCGATAATCATGTTCTGGCCACCCAATACGTAGGAGGGACGCAGCAGCACAGGATAATTCAGCTTTTCAGCTGCTTTAAGGGCTTCTTCCATGGTCAGCACAGAGAATCCCTTGGGGCGCTTAATATCCAGCCGCTCCAAAAGCTCGTCAAACCGTTCTCGGTCTTCTGCCATGTCAATGGAGTCTGCACTTGTTCCCAAAATCTGAATACCCTGCTCATGCAAGAACTTAGTGAGCTTAATGGCAGTTTGTCCACCAAAGGCCACCACAACTCCCAGAGGCTTTTCGGTACGAATGATGCTCATAACATCTTCTGGAGTCAGAGGCTCAAAGTACAGGCGGTCTGCAGTGTCAAAGTCGGTAGAAACAGTTTCTGGGTTGTTGTTAACAATGGCAACCTCATAGCCCAGCTTCTTCAATGCCCACACACACTGAACGGAGGCGTAGTCAAACTCAATTCCCTGTCCAATTCTGATTGGCCCGGAACCAAGAACTAGAATCCGTCCCTTGGACTGGTGTCCCATAACGCAGTTCTGGGAATCCTGGGCAGCAAGGAATTCCTCTGCCTCGTTGGCCTTGTCGTAGCTACCGTAGAAATAAGGTGTTAGTGCCCTAAACTCACCAGCACAGGTGTCAACCATCTTGTAGGAAGCAGGCAGGTGAGCCAGTTTTCCTGCTTTTCGCAAGTCCTCTGCTTCCTGAGCCTGAGCCAGCACACCGCTAGCACCAGGAATGGAAACACCAGTCATTTCCTGAATAACCTTATCAGGATAGCCCAGCACCTTCAGCTCACCATAGAATTCTGGAGTCAACTCAGCACCACTGGCCTTAAGCTCAGCCATGGCCTTTTCTGCATTCACTAAATTCTGTAGCTTGTTCAAGAACCACATATCAATCATGGTGATTTCGTGAATCTTTTCCAGAGGAAGTATACCACGAGACATGGCTTCATAAATAGCAAAGAGCCGCTGGTCGGTACATTCTCCTACACGGCGAATGATAGCTTCGTCAGTTTCCTCCAAGAAAGCAGGTAATCGACAGGTATTAACAGAAATCTCTGCACCCCGCACCGCCTTCATCAAGGCCTGCTCAAAGGAAATACCAATGGACATTACCTCACCAGTTGCCTTCATCTGAGTTCCCAAGGTTCGCTTGGCGTACACAAACTTGTCAAAGGGCCACTTGGGGAATTTTACTACTACATAGTCAATAGTTGGCTCAAAGCAGGCCATGGTAGTTTTGGTC
The DNA here is from genome assembly GCA_036300185.1 of Treponema sp. GTDB lineage: Bacteria > Spirochaetota > Spirochaetia > Treponematales > Treponemataceae > Treponema_F. The sequence goes on from JAXJGY010000039.1 coordinate 7,600, forward strand.
ACTGCATTAGGAATCTCATCCAGGTGATAACCGATGGCAATGAGAGAAGCTACCTTGGCAATGGGATATCCTGTAGCCTTGGAAGCCAAAGCGGAGGAACGGGAAACACGGGGATTTACCTCGATTACCGCATATTCAAAGCTGGTGGGATGCAAGGCAAACTGACAGTTACAGCCACCTTCTACCTCCAAGGCAGAAACAATGTTCAAGGCGGCTGTTCGCAGCATTTGGTATTCTTTATCAGAAAGGGTTACTGCGGGAGCCACAACGATACTGTCACCAGTATGAACACCAACTGGGTCAAAGTTCTCCATGGAACATACGGTAATTGCATTGCCCGCACTGTCACGAATTACTTCAAACTCAATTTCCTTCCAGCCAGAAATACATTTTTCTACAAGAATCTGGTGAATAGGGGAGCGGTGCAATCCGTTTTGACCAATTTCCCGCAGTTCCTCCTCATTGGCAGCAATACCACCACCAGTTCCACCAAGGGTAAAGGCGGGACGAACAATAACAGGATAGCCAATCTCACCGGCAAAATCCAAGGCAGAGTGCAAATCTGTTACAACCTTAGAGGGAATGCAAGGCTCACCAATGGACTCCATGGTATCCTTGAACATCTGGCGGTCTTCTGCTCGGTCAATAGTTTCAGGACGAGCACCCAGCAGCTTCACTCCATGTTGAGCCAAAAAGCCTTCTTTAGCCAGCTGCATAGAAAGGGTCAAGCCTGTCTGGCCACCCAAGGTAGAAAGCAAGCTGTCGGGCTTTTCCTTTTCAATAATTCTCTTAAGGGTGTCTATGTTCAGTGGCTCAATGTAGATGGCATCTGCCATGTGGCTGTCAGTCATCAAGGTAGCAGGATTAGAGTTTACCAGAACAACCTCTAGTCCCTGCTCCTTCAAGGCCTTACAAGCCTGGGTTCCCGCATAATCGAATTCAGCGGCCTGACCAATTACAATGGGGCCAGAACCAATTACCATAACCTTATGTATATTCTGATTCAATGGCATTTCTTCTTCCTCCCCTTAGTTCTGATTTTCTGACAGCTGACTCTGATGATGCATTGCCACCATATCCACAAACTGATCGTACACAAAGCCTGTATCCTGACGTCCACCAGAAGTTTTTGGATAAAACTGAACAGAAAGACCAAGGAAGCCTCGGTATTGAATACCTTCACAGGTTTTATCGTTTACACTTTCAAAGGTTTGAATGGCTGTTTCTGGCAGAGAATCCTTTATTACGGTGTAGCCACAATTTTGACTGGTAATGAGAACCTTTCCTGTTCCAAGATTTTTTACTGGTTGGTTTTCACCACGGTGTCCATAAGGCAGCTTTACGGTCTTTGCTCCCTGAGACAATGCCAAAAGCTGGTGTCCCAAGCCAATTCCCAACATGGGGATAAAACTATTACAAAGCTGACCAATTTCATCCACAATGGACTCATAATCAGCAGGATTACCAGGGCCTGTAGAAAGCACTACACCATCGGGCTTCATGGCCAAGATTTCTTGGCAGGTGGTAGTAGCATCTACAGCTACAACTTCCACACCTCGCTTCTGAAGCTCTTGGGTAAGGCTGGCTCTGGCACCAAAATCCCACAGCACCACCTTTGCTCCAGCAGCCTTTGCAGCAGCCTCTTCGTAGGAGGTAAACTTATTACCACTGCGATCCACAGGAACAGCACCATACTCCAAGGCTGCATCAAACACAGCCTTGTTCTCCTGCTGAAGACCTGCAGCACTGCGGGAAACCTTTTCCACAGGATTTTCTATCTCATGTTCGTTGACTTCTTCTAAGAGCCGAATCTTTCCGGCATGATTTCCAAGACTTGGGTTTAATACTAAATCGTGCATGATGGAATTAAGAAGTTGGCTAGCTTCCTTATCCTTTTCAGCATCACCACTGAAAGAGATAATTCGTCCATTCATAGTTCCATTGTCACGGAGAATCTTTGTTAAGGCTCGTGTATCTACGCCGTAAATACCAATTACGCCCTGTTCCTTCAGATACTCATCAAGGGTTTCCTCACAACGGAAATTCGATGGCTCAGGACACCACTCCCGCACCACAAAGCCCACTGCATGAGCCTTGCTGCTTTCCGCATCCTTTCGGATAACACCGTAATCCCCTGCAAGAGGAAAGGTCTGCAAAATGATTTGTCCATAATTGCTGGGATCAGTTAGAGTTTCCAAATACCCTGTCATCCCTGTGGTAAAGACAACCTCACCGGTAACGCAACCAGTAGCACCGAAGCTTTTGCCCTCAAAAACCTGCCCGTTGGCAAGCACGATATATGCTTTAGTATTCATACTAAAGCCGTATTATACATTTTTTTCATATTTTATACCAGAGGAAGTATATTAACCATTTGTAAAATTCTACCCTTGACCAATCTCCCTCAATAATTCTAAAATTGTATTTATCTAAAAACTGTAAGTCAAAACCTGGTGTAAAACTACCATCAAAACACTTGAAAAGGAGCAAACATGACTTATCAAGAAATCCTTGAATCAGCCCGACCCCAAATGGGCCCCCACTGCAAGGCCTGCAACGTATGCAACGGCATCGTCTGCAAAAACACCATGCCCGGTCCTGGGGCAAAGGGATCTGGAACTGGCTTTATCCGCAACTACCAAAAGTGGCAGGATTGGTGCGTCAACATGGACACTATCTGCGAGAACAAGCCTGTAGATACCAGCACAACCCTTTTTGGCAAAAAGCTCGTTATACCAGTTATGGCTGCTCCCGTTGGTGCCATGCAGCTTCACTATGGAGACAAGTACACCGACTTACAGTACAACGACATCTTAGTTTCAGCCTGTGCCAGTGCAGGAATTGCAGCCTTTACAGGAGACGGAACAAATCCTGCCATTGTAGAAGCCGCTGCAGAAGCCCTCAAAAAAAGTGACGGCTGCGGTATTCCCACCATCAAGCCCTGGAATATCGAGGTAATCAAGCAGAAGTTCAGCCTAGTACAGCCTGCCAATCCCATCGCTATTGCCATGGACATTGACGCAGCAGGATTACCCTTCCTCAAGAACCTTACCCCTCCTGCTGGAAGTAAAACCGTACAGGAGCTCAAGGAAATTGCAGCCCTTTCAGACAAGCCCTTTATTCTCAAAGGCATCATGACCGTAGCTGGTGCAAAGAAGGCATTGGAAGCAGGAGCTTCTGCCATCGTTGTATCAAACCACGGAGGCCGTGTTCAGGATCATTGTCCCGCCACCGCAGAAGTGCTTCCCGCCATTGCAGAGGCTGTTGGAAACAAAATGACCGTCCTGGTAGACGGAGGAATTAGAACTGGAATTGACGTATTCAAGGCTTTGGCAATGGGTGCTCATGGTGTTCTCATTGGCCGCAACTTTGTAAACGTTATTTACGGTGGCGGTGCCGAAGGTGTTCAGGTTTATGTAGATAAAATCAAGGCAGAGCTTGAAGATACCATGGCAATGTGTGGTGCTCACAGCATTGCAGAAATTACAAAAGACATGATTTCTCAATTCTAATATATCCCTCATTTTTCCCAGCTCATCCCCCTATAATGAGCTGGGAATATTCAAATCCTTTACTTGCTTTATTCACTAAACCGTATTATACTGAATTAATCACTATGGTTAATATTCTACCGATTGCCAGCGGAAAGGGTGGCGTGGGAAAAAGTGCTGTATCGGTTAATGTAGCCGTCAGTCTTGCCCAAAAAGGAAAAAAGGTTATACTCTGCGACTTCGATTTTGGTGGCGCAAATCTCCATACCTTGCTTGGATTGAAAAACAATCAAGCTGGTATGGGTAACTTCATCTATCGTCAAATAGCGGACTTAGATACCTTGTTACAAGAAACTGGAATCGAAAACCTCCAGTTCATTGCAGGAGATTGTCTCTTCCCAGGTACAGCCAACATGGATTTCTTCATGAAGAAAAAAATCATGAAGGATTTGACTGTGCTTCCTGCCGACTACGTTATCCTTGACCTGGGTGGCGGAAGCAACTACAACACCTTGGACTTCTTTCTGCTAACCTACAATTCATTGCTTGTTACCTCACCTGAAATCACCTCCATTATGAATGCCTATTCATTCCTAAAGGGTGCTATTTTCAGATTCTTTACACATCAATTCCCCAACAGAAGCCCAGAAAGAGCCTATATTCAGGACTTTATTAAATCAGTTGCCACTGGTACAGAAAGCTCCTTCATTGCACTGATGGAAACCCTTTGCCAGCAATTCCCAGAAACAGGTATTCCTGCCTGTCAGGAATTGGCAAAATTGAGACCACAGGTTGTATTAAATATGGGCTCCACCATTCAGGACTTGGAAATGGGCCGCAGACTTCGCTCCTTGGTTAATTCCAAGCTCAGCATACCTATGGATTTTATCGGCTTTATTCCCTCAGATCCCATTGTTCCCATGGCCGTTGCTCGGAGAGCCCCTGCCAGCATTCTGGAACCAGCAAGCAATTTTGCCATAGCAATTCACAAAACTGCAGACAGAATTCTTGCCCACGAATACGACTTAAACGACAATCTCTCCATCGATGATGCCGACTTGGAGCTTTTAAAATCTGAATATACTTCTGGAGAGCAGGAATAGGAATCAATATGAATTTGCAGAATCTTTCGACAGAAATCCACAACCAAAGCAGAACCATAGAAGATGTATTTATGAGCTTCTCCAGGGAATTTCCTCAGCTCCTAGGCTCAGGAAAAAGCTCCACCTTGGATACCCTGCTGGAAACACTCCAAACTTTGGAAAATGAAAATAACCTCTCTGGTCGTACAGAAACATCTCACTTCACCAACTACGAAGAAAAATATGCAGGGCTTTTCAAGGAGTTGAACGAAAAGATTCAAAATCTAAGTTTGATTAATAGCGATATTTCCCACATCAAAAATGACAGTGAGGAAATGGAGCTTATTGCCCTTAATGCCATGGTGGTCTCCATCAAATCTGGTGACAAGGGACGAGCCTTCTCCAAGATCACAGAAAACCTCCAGCAGCTTTCATCTAGCATGATTGCCCTTTCTGCCCGACTTTCTAGTGAAGAATCATCCCTGATTAACAATGTAAATACCCTTAAAGACCTTTTCCAAGAAATCACTTCTTGTCAGCATAATATTTCTGTCATTAGCTCCAAGGAAATGAACAAGATTTCCAACTGTATTGCAAATTCCTGTGCTCCTCTCCAGGAAATGAAGCAGCTTTCCCAATCCGTTTATCCTCAAATCCAAGCTGCAATGGAAGGCTTACAGCTACAGGACATTATCAAGCAGGCATTTGATCACGTTATCATGTGCTTTGACCAGTTTGTAGATGATGATTCCATAAGCGACCACGAAGAAAAGCTCGATACCATTGCCTTTAACATTTCCTTGTCAGAAATTGCACAGGACGTTCTTAGAGACATTGGTGACCATCTTAATCGTGCTTCAGATATTTTCAGCCAAAAATGGGATGTTGTAGAAAATATCTTGAATCAAACTGAAGAGCGCCGTGCTGATTACGTTCACAATTTCTCCCACAGTGCCACATCCACAGGAGAAATGTCTATCGTAGCCCAGTTGGAGTCTGCAACAGAGGGCTTCCAAGAGATCCTAAAATATTTCTCTCAATTCCAGGGTATTCAGAAAAAGGTTGTTACCGTTTGTCGAAACATCATCGACAGAGCCCATGGAATGTACGATGTCTTTGGAAGCCTGCGACCAGTTATTAGCAGACTCCAGCACGTTCGTATTCTCCAGCAGATAGAAGTATCTAAAAACGATGCTGTTATGGCTGTTAAAGATCTCGTTACCGACATGGATAACCTGATTATGGATTCATCCAATTCCTTGGACACCATGCAGGTAACCATCGAAACCTTCATTGCAGAAATTGGGGAAATGATTTCTGTATTCACCAAAACCATGGCTGATGACAATGCAAAGATGTCAGAGGTACGGACAGAAAAGGTTGCCTTCTTTAACTCCATGCAAACCATTCAAGATAGAATTTATTCCTTGATGCAGCACTTTACCGTTTATCCCCCTGAGTTTAAGCAACAGTGCGACAATGTAAACACCATGCTAGGTCAACTTCAGTCCATCCAGATGGACTTCAATAGAATCCATAGTCAGATTACTACTGAAATCCAGCGACTTTCTAACAAGAAAACTGATTTTATGCATGAAATGAATCTCCATAACTACGAGATTAAGGATCATAAATTCAAGGAGTTGATTAAGAAGTTTACCATTACAGCCCACAAGGAGGCTGCTGGTAAGATTGGAGGATTCGAAGTCGAATCTGGTTCTGCACCGGGAGACATTACCTTTTTTTAGAAGAGCAATATGAACAGATATTTTGATTCACAGTTCAACAAAAACATCGTCACAATCTATCCCGGAGAATATCACTGCGGCGGGGGCGAGGAATATATTTCCACTGTATTAGGTTCCTGTATCAGTGTAGCCTTATATGACAGAGTAATTCAGTATGGTGGATTAAACCACTTTATGCTTGCCTACGACCAAACAAGCTCAAAGGAAAATGACACCCTAGCTGGAAGATTTGGTGAATACGCAATGGAGCTTCTCATCAATACCATGCTCAAGCATGGAGCTTCAAAGCGTAACCTTACCGCAAAGGTTTTTGGTGGAAGTAATGTCCTTGGCGCAGATGAGACAAAGAAAACGCCCCTCGTAGGAACGGCAAATATCAACTTTGTATTCGATTATCTTGAACAGGAGCAAATTCCTGTTATCTCCTCTAACACTGGTGGAGATAGACCAAGAAAGATTTTTTACGATCCAAAATCATCAAAAATTTGGCTCAAGTATATTCGCAAGACAATTCACGAACAAGAATTCATCAAGAAGAAGGAATCCGAGTATATTCACAAGGTTCAGGAGAAGAAAGAACATGCCGGCGATATTGTATGGTTTTAATAACACCGCCGGTAGTTATTATCGGTTGAATCGATTATACAGAAACTTCCTCTTCAATGGCATGGAAAATCTTTTCCAAGTCCAAAATCAGAACAAAGGTATTGTCCATCTTTCCAACAGCTTTAACAAAGTCTTCATGAGCAGGTGTTGCTCCAAAGGAAACACTGTCACTGTGAACAAGCTCAAGCTTGGTTACCACATCAACACTATCAGCAATAACACCAACAGTCATAGCCTGATCACGGTTTTCAGAAATCTCCGTAATAACAATTTCTGTATCAGACAAATCGTCGGAAACCTCAAAGCCGAAGAGGATTCTCAAATCAATTACGGTGATAACAGAACCTCGATTGTTCATAACCCCCTTCATGTAAGGCAGGGCTTTAGGAACCTTGGTAATAGACTCATACTCAAGGATTTCCCGAACCTTCGTTACTTCAATGGCATATTTGCCACCAGCCAGCATAAAAGTAAAGTATTGCTCGTCAGATATAAGTTGGTTTTCCATGGTAATGATTATACATCATCTTTCCGATGATAGTAAAGCAGAAAACCCTCAATATATATAAGATATATAAGTTTACTGGAGGTACAGATGGCAGGACAAACAAAGAAATCCGCAACAACAGTGGTATGGAGCGACACCGTTTCCATTGAGAATGCTCAAAAAAAGAAGCAGGAATTACTGAAGGCCTTTAACTCCAGCGAGGTGATTCTTCTGGATATCTCCAACCTGGAGGATCTAGATATTTCTGCAGTGCAGCTTATCCTCGCATCTGAGAAAGAAGCCATTATGCGAAAGAAGACCTTCAAGTTGGTGGGAGAAATTCCACATAATTTTGTTGACTTTTTTTGTCGCATAGGAATACCTATGGATGAACTTATCACTAGTGAAGAATTCACAACAGAAATTCTCGAGACTGTAACAGGAGACGAAGATGCTTGACCAAATCAATGAAGTATTTTTTGAAGAAGCAAACGAGCTTCTGGAGTCATTGGAAGGATATCTCCTTTCTCTGGAAGAAAATCCCACAGACAAAGAGATTATCTCTGCAGTTTTCCGCATTATGCATACCATCAAGGGTTCTTCTGGTATGTTTGGGTTCGATGCCATCTCCAACTTCACCCACGAGGTTGAAAGTGCCTTTGACACCGTTCGTAATGGAGTTGCACCTGTTACACCAGAATTGATTAAGCTCACCCTGCAATCCCGAGACCATATTCTGGAAATGCTAGGTGGAAATATTTCTCCAGATGAATCTGCCCGCCTGATTGACGATTTCAAGCAGCTGATGGCACCCTACAAAAATGCCAGCAAGGAAGCTGCTTCAAATGCAGCACCTTCAGCAACAGTTTCTGAGGAGGCAAAAACATCTCAGGATAATTCTGTACCTATTCGAAAGACATCTATTACTTCTCAAAAGGCACAGGAGGATACTAACCCCCTAACAACATGGCGAATTTCATTTACGCCATCTCCTACAATTCTCTGTAATGGAACTCGCCCCTCTTTAATGATTAAAGAGCTTACAGAGATGGGAGATGCAACAGTAATCCTATTCACCAAGAATATTCCTGTTCTATCACAAATAGAGCCCACAACCTGTTATCTTGCCTGGGATATTATCTTAACAACATCCCAGAGCCAGCAGGAAATTCAGGATGTATTTATCTTCTTGGATGAAACCTCCATCATCAAGATTGAGGCAGTCAATGTATCTGATGATGTTACCCAAAAGCTGGGAGAAATCCTTGTTAACCGAAAGCATATTTCCCAAGAAGCATTAGACGACTTCCTTTCTGAACGAAAGCCCATTGGACAGCAGCTGGTAGACAAGAACCTTATTTCCTCTGAATCTCTCCATTCAGCTTTGGCAGAGCAGGAGCACATCAAAAAGGTTTCTAAGCAGAAGGAAAATGCTCAATCCAATGCACCTCAGTCTACAACACAGCAGAGTATTCGCGTTAGTTCTGATAAGCTAGACCAGTTGATTGACTTGGTTGGAGAGCTGGTTACCTTTAACGCCCGTCTTGGTCAGCATGCACAAATGGCAAACAACCCCACACTGCTTATGCTTAGTGAGCAAAGTGAGCGTCTGATTATTGCCCTGAGAAACAATGCTATGGACATGCGTATGCTTCCTATCGGAACTATCTTTACTCGATTCCGTCGCTTGGTTCATGACTTGTCTGCCGATATGCACAAGAACATTGAACTGGTTACTGAGGGAGCAGAAACAGAGCTGGATAAGACTGTTATCGAAAAGCTTAACGATCCACTCATCCACATGATTCGAAATTCTGTTGACCACGGAATCGAAACCAGAGAGGAGCGTATTGCAAAGGGTAAGAATCCTCAAGGAACAGTTAAGCTCATTGCTCAGCATGCAGGAGCCTTCGTTCTCATCATCATTTCTGACGATGGTGCTGGATTGAACAAGGATAAGATTTATAAAAAAGCCGTGGACAAGGGCTTGGTAGCTCCAGGTGTTGATGTTTCTGATAACGAAATCTACAACATGATCTTCCTTCCAGGCTTTTCCACAGCAGATAAGGTTTCATCTGTATCTGGTCGTGGTGTTGGTATGGATGTTGTAAAGAAAGACATTACAGCCTTGAACGGAACCGTTTCCATTGAATCACGCCCAGGAGAAGGTACAGACTTTATCCTGAAGATTCCTCTAACACTGGCTATTATCGAAGGTATGCTGGTTCAGATTGGTTCAAATACCTTCGTTATTCCATTGTCCAATATTCAGGAATGTATGGAATTCAAGCCAGAGCACGGAGACGATGGCAAGGTTTGCTCCCACATTACCGCTCGTGGAGAATTCCTGCCCTACATTAACTTGCGAGAATGGTTCGAGATTACTGACCCAATGCCAGCAAGCCAGCAGGTTGTTATTGTAAATGACCAAGACTCAAGCTTGGGCTTAGTTGTAGATAAGGTTATTGGTAACAATCAGACTGTAATCAAGCCCTTGGGAGACTTGTACAAGAACGTAGAAGGTCTTTCTGGAGCTACAGTTTTGGGTGACGGATCCGTTGCGCTGATTTTGGACGTGTTCAAGTTGTCCAATGTCATTAAAAGAACAGAGATGACTGTATAAAGAAGCGATTATGGACTCACTATCATTCCAGCAAAAGACTTTATCAGAAGCTGAATTCAGAAAAATTGCCTCTTACATTGAGAAGAATGTGGGTATTAAGATGCCTCCAGAAAAGCGTCTTATGATGCAATCTCGTCTCACATCTCGTCTAAAGGCATTACAGCTGGATTCTTTCAAGCAATACATTGATTATGTTTTCTCAGGCAAGGATGCAGACAACCATGAAATCATCATGATGATTGATGCCATGACCACAAACCTTACTGAATTCTTCCGTGAACCCCAGCATTTTGACTATATGCGTAATGTAGTTTTGCCAGAATACGCTGCCCAGGGAAGAGGAAAGATTAAGCTTTGGTCAGCAGGTTGTTCAACAGGGCAGGAGCCATATACATTGTCTATGGTGATGTCTGATTTTATTCGGCAAAATCCTACATCATCTATCCGAGACTTTTCGGTTCTTGCTACTGATATTTCCACAAAGGTACTGGATAAGGCAGCTTCTGCCATCTATCCCATGGATGCAGTTAAGGGAATTCCCAAGCAAACCATGTACCAGTATTTCTTGAAGGGGAAAAATTCTGCCAATCCATCAGTTCGTCTCAAGAAAGAAATTAGAGAGCATGTAAATTTCATGCGACTAAACTTCATGGATGATGACTATGGATTCAGAGATACTCTGCAGATTATTTTCTGTAGAAACGTACTTATCTATTTTGATAAAGCAAATCAAGAAAGGGTTATAAATCAATTCTTGAGATATTTGGAACCAGGGGGATATCTATTTTTAGGCCATTCCGAAACAATCTTCGGCATGACGTTACCTTTTAAAACCGTAGCACCAACAGTATTCCAACGAGTTTAGCCCTTTCAGAGCACAGGAGGATTTTATGAAAATTAAAGTTTTAGTTATTGATGACTCAGCCGTTGTTCGAGAAACAATGACTCAGATTTTGAACTCAGATCCAGACATTGAAGTCATGGGAACTGCCTCTGACCCTGTGTTTGCCATCAAGAAGATTCAGGCAGAACGTCCAGATGTTATTACCCTAGACGTAGAAATGCCTCGTATGGATGGTTTGTCCTTCCTTAAAAAGATCAATAGCCTTGCCCAGCCAATTCCTGTAGTCATTTGTTCCTCAAAGGTAGAAGCAGGAAGTGAAAATGCCTTCAAAGCATTGGAGTATGGTGCAGCAGAGCTTATTCTAAAACCAAAAATGGGGACAAAGGTTTTCTTGCAAGAAGCTCAGATTCGTATCTGTGATGCAGTAAAGTCAGCATATTGCAGTAAGAACAAGATTCGTAAATTAATCAGTTCTAAAATGCCCCTTTCTGAAATTCAGCCAAAACTCACCGCTGATGCAATTCTGGATAAGGCTTCACCTCACATGTCCCTGGAAACAACAGAAAAAATTATTGCCGTAGGTGCAAGTACAGGTGGAACAGAAGCTTTGGCTACATTCCTAAAGATGATGCCCATTGACTCTCCTGGTATGGTAATAGTTCAGCACATGCCTGAGCATTTTACAAAATCCTTTGCAGAACGATTAAATCGTCTTTGTCAGGTGACAGTAAAGGAAGCAGAAGATAATGACACAATCGTTCGTGGCCGTGTATTGATTGCTCCTGGTAACAAGCACACCCTCATTAAGCGAAGTGGTGCCCGATACTACGTAGAAGTAAAGGATGGTCCATTAGTTTCTCGTCACCGTCCCTCTGTAGACGTATTGTTTCGCTCCGCTTCACGGTATGCAGGAAAAAACTGTGTAGGTGTTATTATGACTGGAATGGGAGACGATGGAGCCAAGGGTATGAAGGAAATGCATGATACAGGTTCTTGGACTATTGCCCAGGATGAAGCAAGCTGTATCGTCTATGGAATGCCCTGTGAAGCAGTTAAATTGGGTGGTGTTGACGAAAGTGTTTCACTCAAAAACATTGCAGAAGCAGTTCTAAAGGCAACAGGACAGCGGAAATAGCGTATATTAAAGAAAAAAATACTTATTTGGTTGTTTTTCAGCCGAATACGTGGTATACTAGAATAGATTAGGAGGATATATGGCTTCAAGAAAAATTCTTGCAGTTGATGATTCAGTATCCATTAGAAAAAGTATCTCTTTTATTTTGGGACAGGAAAATTTTGAGGTTGTAGAGGCAGAAAATGGTGCTGATGGACTGTCAAAAGCAACTGCTGATAAATTTGGACTGATTATCACTGATATTAACATGCCAATTATGGATGGAATTCAGTTTATCAAAGAGTTGAGAAATACTGCTGAACATAAGTTTACACCTATCATTGTTTTGACAACTGAAAACCAGGAATCCAAAATGCAGGAAGGAAAGGCTGCTGGTGCAACTGGTTGGATCGTAAAGCCCTTCTCATCAGAAAAGCTTATAGCTGTTGTGAAGAAAATTATTGGTTAAGGAGGAATTACCATGGGAACACAGTACTTGACTTTTACATTGAATGATTCGTTGTATGCCGTAGAAGTTCTACAAGTAAGAGAGGTTCTCGAGTATACCCCTCCACAGGAATTGCCTTGTCCAGATCCTGTTATTGCTGGGTTAATTCGTTCTCGAGGACAAAGCATTTCCGTAATCAATCTACGTCATAAGTTTGGCTTTGAAGACGTTGAGCCTTCAAGTGACACTAGAATTATCGTACTTGAAGTCCCCAGTGACTCTGCATTTTGCAACGAAAAGGGACAGATGGTTTTTGGAGCCATTGCTGACTCTGTAAACGAGGTATTGGATCTTGATGCTACTGCAGAAGAACATACCCCAGAGGTAGGACATAGTCTTGCTTCTGATTTTATCAGTGGAATCGGCAGTGTAGATGGTAAGTTCATCATTATTCTGGACATGGATAAGGTTCTAAGTTTTGAAGAACAAGAAAAAATTGCACCAACAGATGAAAATCTTGCTAGGGAGGAAGAATGAGTCGACAGTTTTTATCCTTTGTCCTTGACGGAGCTTTGTATGCCGTTGAGGTTGCCCAAGTTCAAGAGGTTCTGGAATATACCCAGCCTGTTCGGTTGCCTTGTACCATCCATTATGTAGAGGGTCTGATTAGTTCCCGTGAGCAAGGAATTTCTGTGGTAAATCTCCGCAAGAAGTTTGAGCTCAAAAATGTAGAGCCAACTAAGAAGACTCGCATTATCATCATCGAAATTGCTCATACAGAAAATGAGGAAACTTCTGTAGTAACCTTCGGTGCCATTGCAGATAGTGTAGAAGAAGTAATCGACTTGGAAGAAGATACTATTGAACCGGCACCAAAATTCGGAAACAATATTTCTGGAGAGTATATCCGAGGAATTGGTAAGAAGGACAACAAGTTCATTATCATTCTAGATATAGATAAGGTATTCTCTACAGAAGAAATTGTGGCTCTAAAAGCTGCTGTAGTAAAATAATCAAGACCCCGGTAAAAGGCCGGGGTTTTTCATTTTAAAACCATAAATTTATCAACAAAAAGTATGTATTTTTGTACACTAAAACGATTCACTTTCTGCATTTTCTTTCTATATTTTTTCTAAAAGTACTGGACTTTATAGGGTAAAAATGCCTATACTTCATTACTTATTCTGCTTAAAAAGCAAGAGAGGTTAAAGGATAAACTGCCGCTTAGCGGTAAACCCCACCGGTAATGGAGATTGTAGTATGGTACAAAACGAGTCAAAAGCTACCAACCAATTTTATGTGTCTCGCCAGGAAGCAACTGAATCCAATGCGAGAAGTTACCCCCGAAAATTCCCCTTTGCCTTAAAGAAGGCACAAGGTGTTTGGATGGAGGATGTTGAAGGAAATAAATACCTCGACTGCCTCTGTGGTGCAGGAACCTTGGTTTTGGGCCATAACGATCCAGAAATCAATCAGGCTATGATCGATATGATTTCTGAAAATGCCCCCTTGCACACTCTCGATTTAACAACTCCCGTAAAAGACGAATTTGTTCACACTCTTTTCAACGTATTACCAGAAGAGTTGAAGAATAATGCAAAGATTCAATTCTGTAGCCCCTCTGGAACAGATGCTGTTGATGCAGCTTTAAAGCTTTGTAAAACAGCTACAGGTCGTTCCTCTATCATCGCATTTAGTGGTGGGTATCATGGAATGGGGCAGGGTCCTTTGGCCCTTACAGGAAACTTAAACGCAAAAAATAGAATCACTGGATTGATTCCTGACGTACATTTTATGCCTTTTCCCTATTCATATCGCTGTCCCTTTGGATTGGGCGGCGAAGCTGGTGTAAAGGCTGCTTGTGCCTATTTTGAACGATTGATGAAGGATCCAGAAAGTGGTATCACTAAGCCTGCAGCCGTTATCCTTGAGCCAATTCAGGGTGAAGGTGGCGTAATTCCTGCTCCAGCTGAGTTCCTTCAGACTGTACGCAGAGTTACCCAGGAACTGGATATCCCCATGATTGTAGATGAGATTCAGTGTGGTGTTGGTCGCTCTGGTACCTTCTTTGCCTTTGAACAGGCTGGAATCGTTCCTGACGTAATCCTTTGTTCCAAGGGAATTGGTGGCTCTCAGCCCCTTTCCGTTGTAATCTACAACAAGAAGCTGGATGCATGGACAGCTGGAGCCCACGCAGGTACCTTCCGAGGAAACCAGTTGGCAATGAAGGCCGGAACCATCGTAGTAAATAGAGTTTCAAATCCTCAGTTCCTGAAGGAAGTTCAGGAGAAGGGTGAAATTCTTAAAGCTGGACTTTTGAAGCTCAAGGAAAAGGTTTCTATCATTGGTGATGTTCGTGGCGTTGGTTTGATGATTGGCTGCGAATTCGTTGATCCCAAGGGAAAGCCAGATGCAATCGGTTCCTTGCCTGCTTCAGGTGATATTGCTTTGCAAGTACAGCAGAAGTGTTTTGAAAATAAGCTGGTAATGGAGAAGGGTGGACGCTTTGGTTCTGTAATGCGCTGTCTTTGTGCCTTGAACATTACAAAGGACGAAATCAATACCTTCCTTTCTATCTTTGAAAAGGTTGTAACGGAGATTGACGCCAGTGCAAAATAATCAGGTTTGTGGTGAATATCTTTTTTTAACAGAAGAGGATGAGGCAAAAAAGACCTACGTAGACCTTATCAGCAAGACTGCAGCTGATATTGCTGCATCTATCGATACGACAAAAGCTTACGTTGGTCTTTCTCCCCAGGAATTGAAGGAAAAGATTCAGGTAGGGCAGATTCTTCCAGAAAGAGGAAAGGGCTTGGAATCAGTTTCTAGCCTTCTTTCAGAAAAGATATTGCCATATTTCTTACGGACACCATCCACAGATTATATGGCACATCTTCACGGCCCATCCTTGCTAGAAACCCTAGCAGGAGAATTGGTGCTTTCTACCTTTAATCAGTCTATGGACTCCTGGGACCAGTCTCCCGTAGCCACAGAAATTGAAGTAGAAGTTATCAAAACGCTATGCCAGCTTTATGGCTATGAAGCTGAATCTGACGGTGTTTTCACTTCTGGTGGTTCTCAGTCCAACCTTATGGGGCTCATGCTTGCTCGTGACTGGTTCTGCAATACAAAGCTCAACTACGACGTGAAAAAGCTGGGCTTACCAGAAAATTATCGTAAATTTAGAATCTATACTTCTGCTATTTCTCACTTTTCCATGGAAAAAGGTTCTCACATCCTAGGATTGGGATATGACGCTGTGGTAAAGGTTCCTGTAGATAGACAGCAGAAGATGGATATAGAAGCCTTCCGTAAGCTGGTGGAACAGGATGTAGCTCAGGGAAACATTCCCTTCTGTGCTGTGGCCACTATTGGTACCACCGATTACGGCAGCATTGACGATGTAGTTGAGATGTACAAAATCTGCCAGGAGCATGGAATGTGGCTTCATGCAGATGCAGCCTACGGTAGTGGCGTTATCATGTCTCTAGGCTACAAAGACAGAATCGGGCCACTTCATTTGTGCGACTCCATTACGGTAGATTTCCACAAGATGTTCCTAATGCCCATTAGCTGCGGTGCATATTTGGTAAAGGATGGCAAGAATTTTGAAACCCTGACCCTCCATGCCGACTACTTGAACCGGGAAGAAGATGAGGAAGACGGATACACCAACTTGGTAGGAAAGTCTATGCAGACAACCCGTAGATTCGATGCTTTGAAGGTATGGCTTTCTTTCCAAACTCGTGGAAAGGACGGCTGGTCTCAGATTATCTCTACCTGTATTCAGAATGCAACCCACTTATACAACGCACTTTCTAGCTCCAATCGGTTCCAAGCCGTAACAGAGCCAGAAATCAGCTCTGTGGTATTCCGTGTGCTTCCTGCAGAGGGAAAAACTACTTCTGACGAAGAAATTGATGAGTTGAACAAGAAGGTTCGCAGAGCATTGATTCATCAGGAAGGTGTAGTAATTGGTCAGACAGTGTTTGATGGAAAGGTTTTCCTTAAGTTTACACTGCTGAATCCTCGCATTACCTACGTAAAGCTTGACGGAATGCTTGACTTGATTCAGTCTTTGGCTGATAAGGTATAGTTTAATGGTAAGTTTTCCCTATCTGCAAGTTTTCTTGTGGAAAACTTGTTGATAAATAGGTAAAACTTGTACTTAACAAGGAAAAAGCTGTGGAAAAACTACCACTTTTCCACAGCTTTTTTTTGTCTTTTCCACTTATTCATTTTCTTTGTAAGATTGACGAGAAGAATTTTCTTTGGTATATTTTCCTAGAGGAATACTATGAAAATATCAACACGCGGTCGTTACGCCCTCCGATTTATGATAGACTTAGCAATTCACAGTCAAAATCAATATATAGCCCTAAAAGATATTTCTGCCCGCCAGGAAATCTCTGTAAAATACTTGGAACAAATTGCTTCTCTTTTAAGTAAACATGGCCTACTCACAAGCATCCGTGGGCAACAGGGAGGCTATAAACTTTCACGTCCAGCAGCAAAATATTCTGTAGGAGAAATATTACGCCTTACAGAAGGTCCATTGGCTCCCGTTGCCTGTTTGGAAAATCCCGATATGCCCTGTGAGCGTTTAGGAGTTTGCAAAACATTACCCTTCTGGAAGGGCTTGTACAAAGTAATTGAAGATTATGTGGATAAATTTACTCTAGAAGATTTAGTAAATCAGGAACCCTTGGTGGAGTAGGTGTGGGGAGTTAAAATTAATACCACTTTCAGTATTAACTTCTCTCCAACATTTTTTTAGAACCGATACTTAAGATAAAATCCAGTTGGAGCAACAGCAACTTCCAGATTTTCTCTTTTGGGTAATGTGTGAAGAAATGGAACCATAAATCCAGTAAAGCTACCAATGGCTGCTCCAGCCAGTACATCTGTTAGAAAGTGGTTTCCGCTAAGAATTCGCTGCACTGCAGTGGCGGTAGCCAAGGTAAGGCTTCCTGCAATAACGGGAATCTTCCACTTTGACTCAGGAAAATACTTGGAAAAGGTGTAACTTGCAAATACTGCACCGTTAAAGGCCATGGTGGTGTGGCCAGAAGGGAAGGATTTCAAATAATCACCATCCTCAATTTTATCTTCTGGGGCTCCATCAAAATACATATAGGGCCGTTCCCGCTGTATGCTAAATTTCAGGGCTTCTTTTAATCCATTTGCCCATAGCATAGATTCTGCATACATTACAGCCCAAATTCCCCATTCACTTTTATCCGTGGCAATAAGAGCCAGAGGAGCAGCCATGGATAAAACCTCTGTTACTGTACCTGTAATGTGCAAAGGCTTTGAATAAGGTCTCATAGCCCAACGGTCAAAGGGATTTACCTCATCCTTATTTAACACAATGCCATCAAACTCAGGAACTGGTGCAAAAAAATCATAGATGAATAAGCCTCCAGTTAAGGCAAGTCCACCACCACCAATAATTCCATCGTACACTGGATCAAGGGTAAAAACACCAGATTTTCCTTCAAAAAAATCGCCGATTCCTGCAAAGGTAGATGAAGCTCCACAAAGCAGCATTAAACAAAGAACTACTTTTACTTTGAATTTATTAAAAAAGTTCATATAAAATATCCTTATTTTTTTGTAATCTCGTACAGGATAATAGCAGAAGCCTGAGCAACATTAAGGCTTTCCACTGGCCAGGAATCTGGATTTGAAACACCCTTTCCCTGAGCTTGGCTCATACTAAATGCAGAAGGAATTACCACCAAGGAATCACAATTATCCTTTACCACCTGTGATATTCCATGCTCTTCATTACCAAGTACCACAAGAACAGGTTTATTGTCCCGTCCCTTGTTCACCTTGGATAGGGGAGTGGAGGCACGAACATCTGTTCCAATTCGATACATCTTGTCCTTCATATCCTGCAAAAGTCGTACTACAGAGCGAATGGAATACATATTTACATATTCCATTCCACCCTGAGCAACACGATAGGTGCTGGTTGTAATAAGGCTTTGAGATTCGCTTATAGGCAGAATAATATTTTTTATGCCGAAGAAGGCTGCACTACGGGCTATTGCTCCCAGGTTGTTTGCATTACCAACTCTATCCAACAGTAAGGCTGACTCACCAGACTCAATCCAACTAGCAGTAATAGAAGCGGTGAGAGGTACAGGAGGCTTTTCTTCAATCATGGCCACTACACCCTGATGATGAACGCTACCACACAATTTTTCCAAGTCCTTTGCTTCCACCATGTTGTATGGAACCTTATTTTGAGCAAGAAATCGACACAAGTCACCAAATTTCTTTGAATTTTCCTCTGAATAATAAAAACGACGAATGCTTTCGGGATGTTCCTTTCCCAAAGCCTTTACTGCCGCAAAACCGCATACTGCCAATTCATTATTTTTCTTGTTCTTCATAACTCCATCACCTATTACTGCAAGATTGTAATTTCTACACGACGGTTTGCAGCCCGCCCTGCATCTGTACTATTATCTCCCACTGGTCGTGTTCCACCGTAGCCCTTAAACATAAATTGTTCTTCTTTTAAGCCACGTTTTACCATTTCCTTGATTACCGACTGAGCTCGCTCTTCTGAAAGCTGCTGTTCTCCAGCTGCTCGTCCAACTGCCGCAGTATGACCTTCTATCAAGAAGGTTCCATCTGGAACAGATTTTAGTACTTCAGCAACAGCATCAAGTCTCTCCTTTTCCTGGGGCAAAAGCTGAGAACTGTCCGCCACAAACTTCAAGTCCCGCACAGAAAGACGTACACCCTTGTCCGTATCTTCCACCTGGAACAATCCCTTACCATCATCTTCATTGGAACTAGGTATATCCAAAGAAGGCTTTTGTCCTGTTTTACCGGTGTCCTTAGATGAATCTGTTGAAGAAGTGCTTCCTGTGGTAGATTTTCCTATAGAAGTTTTTCCTGTAGAAACTTCTCCACTACTTGATCCTGTTCCAGATAAACCTGGCTTAGAGGAAACATTTCCTGAACTTCCAGCTCCACCTGAAGCTGTTCCCGAAGAGCTTGTTCCTCCAGAACCAATCCCAGAAGAGCCTATTTTTGAAGAGCCAGAACCTTTACCAGTTTCATCTTTTTTTGTAAGGCTGGAGCTGGCTGGTGGTTCTTCTCCACGAGCAATGTAAACTGCTCGCTCATACAATTCTCGTTTATCCACCTGAACTGGGATCTTTGTAAAAAGAGAAGTAGTTCCCTTGTACCGAATGGTTTCTCCGTTACGATAGGTAAAGGTTTCATCCATGCGGTCAAGTATCATCATTACTGCACAAGTTTCCTTATCCACAAGAATATCCACATCGTGTGTGCCTGTAGCTTGAGTCAGCTCACTGTCTATTATTCTCGGTGGATTATAGCGATTAAACCGTGTGGCAAATTTTGCTTTAATTCTATAAACTGGAGAACCGTTATACAGTTCCTCTCCAACAAATTCGTATTCAACAGGAACTTCTAAAACAGTATACTGTTTGTCGTTCCGTGGATCCACAACCCGCTCTGCAGTTCCCTGCCAACGGCTACCTTTTTTTACTTTATCTTGGGGAAAAATGGGAAAGTTTCTCAGCTGGGGATAAAAGCACATTTCTGTAAACTGAATGCTTCCATCTCGTAACATTACAAAGGTAGAAGGAGCAATATCATCAATTCCAGCTGCAGCTATTCGACTATCTCGCTTTGTTTGCTGAAAAACGTAAAAATCCCCGGTGTATTCGGTACCTGATTGACCACGCCAAGAACCTGTACCCACTGGATTCATAAATCCATGAGCTTCTCGGCTAGTTAAACCAATGTAACGACCATTTACATACTGACTCCAATTTGAACGCTCCATCAAGGTATAGGTTCCCGAAAAAGTATGAGCCAGTTGAACACTTCCTCCCGTAGAAGAAGTTGTTACCACAGAACTACCACTAGAATTCTGTGCAAAAATAATTGAGGCTCCAAGAGAAGAAACTAAGAGCAGAAACGCAACACGTTTAAATACAAATCCCTTGACCCTTCTCATAGAGCCTCCAAAAAAAATTTATTTAATCTTTACAAGTTCAATATCAAAGGCAATATAAGCACCGCCAGGAATAACTCCACCAGCACCTGCATCACCATAGGCCATGGAAGGAGGAAGCACAACAGTTCTCTTTTCTCCAACCTTCATTTCCTGAACCATTACATCAAATCCAGGAATCATCTGATGAGCACCTGTCTTAAAGTCCAAGGTTCCACGCCCCTGGGAAGAGTCAAATACCTGTCCATCCAAGAAATAACCAGTGTAATGAACAGCTACGTTCTTGCCAGAACCACAAGCAACGCCACTGCCTTCCTTTGTTACCTTGTAGTAAATGCCATCAGCAGTCTTTGTTGCATCGGGGAAAGAAGCTTCGATAGAAGCAATCATTGCTTCCTGCTCCTTAGCTTTCTTTTCGGCATTTTCCTTTGCAACCTTTTCTCTCAGTCCATCAAAATCAGCCTGAGTTGCAGTGAATTTGCTTGCCTCATCACCCTGGCGAACAATAGTTACCTTGTTGATTTTATCACCCTGAGAAATCTTGTTTACAACATCCTGTCCCTCAAGAACGCGACCAAATACAGTGTGCTTTCCGTCCAACCAAGGAGTTTCCACGTGAGTAATGAAGAACTGACTTCCGTTTGTTCCAGCACCTGCATTTGCCATAGAAAGAACACCAGGACCATCATGCTTCAAGCTTTCCACAATCTCATCTTCAAAACGATATCCAGGACCACCTGTTCCATTACCCTTAGGATCTCCACCCTGAATCATAAAGTCACTAATTACACGATGGAATTTCAATCCATCATAAAAGGGCTTTCCCTTGGTGGCATCCAAGGTTCCCTCTGCCAAACCAACAAAGTTAGTTACAGTAAGGGGAGTTTCCTTGTAATGAAGCTCCAATACAATGTCACCCTTTGAGGTTTCCATAATTGCAAAAACCCCATCCTTTCCTTCAATCACCTTCGATTTTTTTTCCATGGACGAACATCCTCCTATTAAAATCAAACAAGCACTTATTAATGCCACAAAATTTTTAGTCATTTTATACCTCTCTGTTATCTCAATTCAGCTTCTTTTGCTGAAATATAACTACTTTTAAACCAATCGTATAAAGCGGTTATTCGTGAACCAAAAGATTTATTCAATTTATTTTCCAAAAAACTAATGGCAGGAAATTTAACCTTTGCACCAATATACATGATAAGATAATCACCCTTATCCAGTACATCAATATTGAATACAAGATTATTGGCTTTTACTGCGGTTATAAGTCCATATTTCAAGGGCTCCATCAATCTAATTACCATAGAAACTTCATTTTCCTGCTGACGATAATCAATCTGATAATAATTATCACCAAAGGAACCATCTTCCTGGAATGCATAGATTGAAAGATTATCAGCCGAACCTTCAAGCTTATCAGGAATCCTATTTTTATCCTCAAGATTATCCACAGCATAGGACTGCATATATAAGGTCTTCATCTTCTTATCACTGTTGGAATAATATTCAATACCTTCCATGGAAGAAATTGACCGCATAATCTGAGAAATAAGATCTGTATCCAATTCTAGAGTATTTGCTTCTGTTGGTTTCTCAATCAAAAAAAGAGATTCAGATACAAAAACAGGTTCTTTTTTTTCTGTCCAGGTTTCTTTCAAAAGAGAACCTAACTCTGTTTTAGGATACAAAGTAAAATCTTTATCTTTTTCCTTAAAATACTGAGTTCGATATTCCCCTTTTTCCAACAACTGCTGAAAAATCTCACCATCAATTTCAGATGGAGTATTTTTTATAGATTGTGAAAAAACCGTCCCACTAAACAGTAGTGTTAAACATAGACAGAGAATTAGATTAGGACAACGAAATAAATGTATTACATTAATTTTCATAAAAGAAACCGCCTTATCTACTTTAAGTTTATCATTAAAAAACTTAAAGTAGATATTGTTACAGCGATAGTGAAAATTATCTTAATCCCTTGTAAATAATACGTACC
Source organism: Treponema sp. (assembly GCA_036300185.1). Classification (GTDB taxonomy): domain Bacteria; phylum Spirochaetota; class Spirochaetia; order Treponematales; family Treponemataceae; genus Treponema_F. The sequence continues at coordinate 30,056 of JAXJGY010000039.1, forward strand.
TGCTTGTACAGACCATCTCCCTCACTCTTTGTTTCTACATCGCTGATGTCATTCAAAGTAGTGTGAATAAGTCTGCGCTCAAAGGGATTCATGGGCTCCAGCAACACAGACTTGCGGCTCATACGAACCTTATCTGCAGTATTGTATGCCAAACGAACCAAGGATTCTTCCCGGCGGATACGATAATTTTCTGTATCAAGAATTACACGAATATCTTCCCGTCCAAGGCGACCAGCATATACATTTACTAACAGCTGCAAGGCATCCAGATTCTTTCCCTTACGACCAATCAAGATGGAAGACTTGGAAGAATTAAGACGAATTCCCAGCTTATGATCCTCACGGAACATGATTTCTACTGTAACGTCATATCCCATCTTACGAATCATGGAAGCAGTAAAGTCAATTAATTTTTTTTCAAAATCATCCTGGGGGAGGGGATCTGCAAAAATAGCTCTAGAAGCCTTTGGCATACCACCTTCAAATTCAGGCTCATTATTTTCAGCTGTATCCACTGTATGAACTCGAATCTTTACATATCCCTTCTTAAAAAATCCAGTTTTCTGAGACTCAATAATTTCTACATCAAACTGGTCTCTTTCCAATCCCAGTTCATTTGCAGCCAGCTCAATGGCTTCTTTTTCAGTTTTTCCTTCATATTCGTATACCATAGTATATCTCCTTTATTCTAATCTAAGATCAAATTACTTCTTCTTTCTGGGAACAAAGACCTTCTTTTCAGCAGTCTTGTTCATTTCCATTTCTGCACGCTTTGCCTGCATCATTCTGTTGATAATCATCTGCTGGAAAAGCTGCAAAACGTTACTTACGGTCCAGTACAAGAGAAGTCCTGCAGGAGCATTGTAGAAGATAAAGAAGAACATGATAGGCATACCATACATCATAATCTTCATCTGGGTATTATTTCCTCCAGCAGTAGCACTTGCTTGTGTTACCCTTCCAAAGATTAACTGTGAAGCCAGATAGATAATGGGCAAAAGATGGAGTTGATTTCCAAGAACTGGCAAATCCACTGGAAGAGGAACAATATCTCCAATGGAAAGGTCAGGAATCCATCCAGGTATGAACATTGCTCCACGGAACTCAAAGTAGTTGTTAAACAAATTGTACATTGCAAAAATCAATGGAAACTGCAACAATAGGGGCAAACAGCCAGAAAGAGGATTATATCCAGACTCCTTGTAAAGCTTGGACATTTCTATATTCAGTTTATCTGGCTGATCCTTATACTTATCCTGAATTTCCTTAATCTGAGGCTGAAGCTCCTGCATCTTCAAGGTACCCATAGAACTCTTTTTGGTAAGAGGGAACAAGAGAATCTTGATTATGATAGTCAGGATGATGATAGATACACCCCAGTTAGGAATGATCTTATAAATCAGCTCCATACAGAATTTGAGGATAGACTCAAGCCAAGACAGAATACCAGTGGATTGAAGGCTCTCGTTCAACTTCATGTTGGATAGACCCCATGGATTATCCTGAGAGTTATTATAAATCTTCAAATCCTTCTCTGTGCGGGGACCAACATAGAAGTAGTAAGAATCCTTAGTAGAAGACTCCATAATGGCCTTTCTTGTAAGCATTACCTGAGCATTGGCGTAATCATTTACTTCAACTACGGTAGAAAACTCTACATCTAACATTGTAGTAGGCTCAACGGGAACAGCAAGAATCTCAAAGTACTTACCACCAACACCTGTCCAAGTAAAATCTTTTTCATAAACCTGTGTTTTGCCTTCACCGATAACCTGTGTCTTCTTTTTGTTTCCATCAAAAGACATGAATGTTCTGTTTTCATATCTGTTAGTCTTTGGATTGTAGTAGGGACCAATCTGTGGAGATGTTCTAATAGTGTAAGCTGCATCTCCAAAGGAAAGTCTATTCATTCCATCTGAACCTTCTACAGTTACATCCAAACGGAACAAATAATCATCTGGCTTAAAAGTATACTGCTTTGCTAAAATATATTTTCCTGAACTTCTTGAATCCTGGAAGGTTTTATAAAAGCCTACAGTATAATCGTCAATCTTTTTTACGTGGAACAAATCCTGAATAATGCCATTTTCAGCTCCACCCAATGCAATAGAAAAAGCTCTATTCTGGGCAGAAATATTATCAGCCATTTGTACACCAGATTCTCCGTCCTGGTGTTCTAACAATTCATATCCGATAATGTCTCCACCACGATTTGAAAGGGTAATTTTTGCCTTGTTAGTAAGAATTACAATTTCTTCTTCTTTTATTGATTCATCCTCATCAGGATAAGCTACAGCCAAATCACTAGAAGAAATTGACTCACTTTCTACAGGCTCTTCTATCAGAGGAACCTCTTGTTCAATTACAACTTCTTCTGCGGCTGGAGGGGGGAACACTACCGTTTGCAATACGGTAAAGGTAATAAGTACAATAGTGGAAAGTACTATTGCAATTAAAGTATTTTTTTCCATAAAGATAAAACTCCTAGAGCAGTATAAACCTATGGAACAGGATCATATCCA
>JAXJGY010000040.1:0-98821 GCA_036300185.1 Treponema sp.
CTCTTCGATAGCATACACCAACTCATAGGTGTCCAAGCTATCAGCGTGCAAATCCTGGCGGAAGGATGAGTCAAGTGTAACCTTGTCTTCATCAACACCCAGATTCTCTACGATCAGCCCTTTAATCTTCTCAAACAACTCGTCCATGATTTACTCCTCTTTAGTTGCTTTCAGGTGAAATTACCTGGCGGCCCTTGTAAAATCCACACTTGGGACATACACGGTGCTGCATTGTAAGGTTTCCGCAATTGCTGCACTCTACAAGATTGGGAGCTGTCAACTTCATGTTAATAGCCTGTCGTCTGCGGGTGCGAGCTTTTGACGTTTTCGCTCTAGGTACTGCCATATATTAACCTCTCAATATAATTTGTAATTTTATACCTAGTTAAGATACTATATTTTTCCCTAGGCTGTCAATGCATTATACCATTTTAACAAGTTTTGTCAACGGTAAAATGACAATTTTTGTTTAATTGTCAGAAAAAAAGTATCAAACTAGTAAAAAGCCTATGAATTCATTTTTTCTGCTAGTTTTTCTGCCACCAAGGATGGAACCATAGTAGAAATATCTCCACCAAAAAGAGCCAATTCTTTTATTGAGCTGGAACTTAAAACAAAATATTTAGGATCAGTTGGAATAAAAACTGTTTCTATATCAGCAGCTAAGCCTCGATTCATCAAAGCCAGATCAAATTCGTAAGAAAAATCTCCAATGTTCCGCACTCCCCTTACGAGAATCTTTGCTTTATGTTCCTTAGCATAATCAACAATCAATTTATCCCAGGTGTTTACCTTTACGTTGTCCCACTGCTCTGTTAGATGCTGAAGCATATTCAATCTTTCATCAGGGCTAAATAAACATTTCTTGCCTTTGTTCAGGGCAACCACCACATGAAGCTCGTCAAAAATATTCTTAGCTCGTTCAATTATGTTTAAATGACCGTAGGTTGGAGGGTCAAAGGTACCAGCAAAAATAGCAGTTTTCATAATCTTTACGATATTATATTTGACCAAAAAGGTAAAGAGTGATAGAGTTACACTATGAAGAAACTATCAATTTTCATAACTATTATTGTGTTATTCTTAGCAGGCTGTACTGCAACAAAGTCTACTACCGAAGTAGTAGAACCTGTAGAGGAAGTTCCTGTACCCCAGGAAGTTCAAACACCTGCTGTGGAACCAGAACCAGTTACATCAGAGCCAGAAATACCTGAGCCAGTAGTTCCAGAACCAGAGGTTCCAGAGCCTGAGCCAAAAGAGCTTACTCCAGAAGAACAAGAGTTTTTACGATCTACAAAAGCTCTCAATGGGGAAGCTGCCGTTTCTATGGATACTTTCACAAAAGATAAGAAGGATGTTCTAGAAACAATAGCTGAGCTTGACGAGATTATGAAAAAGGGTGATTATGCTCGTTGGTTGACCTACGTATCCAAGGAATCAAAGGATTATTGGATGAATGCCCAACGTCTCAAAGAATTGGAAGGTCGTCTTCCTGTTAAGGGATTAAAGCTTTCTGGTTTGAGAGATTATTTCAAGTATATTTTCATTCCTGCTCGTGCTGGTCACCACGTGGATGAAATACGTTATGTTTCTGATACCGTAGTGAAAGCTGTTCAAGTCAAAGAAAAACGAGATGTCGTTTATTATACTTTTGAGAAAATAGACGACAAGTGGTTGTTAAAGCTTGATACACTGTGATTTTGATGAATTTCTAATTGATTTTTTGAAATAGGTGTATTATAGTAATATAATCTGTTCTTAGGAGGATATTAAATGAAGTCAACAAAGATGTTCACACTTCTTTGTGTGGGGTTGCTTTTTACTAGTTTTGCTTTTTCCCAGCAGGCTGAACAAGAGACAACTGTTGAACAAGAGTATTTAAGTAGCGTTGAGGATGTAATCATCCGAGAATTGGCAGACACAGATGACAGAGACAACAAGCTTGTTTCTCTCCAGTATATTGAGGCAGCTGTTGCTGGTGGTCGTACTAGCCCTGACATTGTATATTCATTGGAGTCTTTGGCTGGTGAGGGCATCTCTTCTCAGGCTCGTACAAATGGTCGTCTTATGAACAACTTCCCTGATGTTCGTGCAAAGGCATGTGAATTGTTGGGAGAAATCAAAACAGAAGAATCAAAAACTATTCTCGTTAAAACAGCTCTTGCAGACAATGAGCCAATGGTTGTAACTGCTGCAATCCGCAGTTTGGGTAATATTGGTATTAATGAGAATGATGAAGTTGTTTCTACTATTATTTGGGTACAGAAGAAGTATGCAACATTGAATCCTACCAGTAGCTTGGCTATGGAGATTCTCTTTGCTTATGAAAGATTGGCAGGCAGTGTAGAAGATAAATCTCCAATGATTCAGTCAATTTCTGCTATTGCTTCTAATTACACCTTTGTTCCACCTGTTCGTCAGAAGGCTTATGAGCTGTTGCGACAGTTGACAGGAGTTGGATCATCCAACTAACTAAATAAAAAAGGACGCTGAAAAGCGTCCTTTTTTGTGGGAACTGAGAGATACAGGATTCGAACCTGCCACCTTCGCCTCCGGAGGGCGACGCTCTATCCAAATGAGCTAATCTCTCAAGCGTGTAGAAGGATATAATTATTTAATTGAAATGTCAAGTGAGGAGAAATTATGGAACCAATTATTTTAGCATCAGGCTCACCTCGTCGGCAAGAAACACTTAAAACCCTGGGAGTCCCCTTTCAGGTTATCATTCCAGAAATAGATGAAAATTTATCAGAGGGAATTGAACTAGAAAAGCTACCAGAGTACTTGGCAGCAAAAAAAGTCGAGTACGTATCCAAGATGCTTCCTGCAAAACAAGAGGTACCTTGGATTCTCGGTGCAGATACCATCATGATTATGGATGGGAAGGTTTATGGAAAACCCGCTGACATTGATGAGGCCATTAAATTCTTAAAGGAATTTTCAGGAAAAACCCATACAGTAATCACTTCTATGGCTTTGTATAATGGTAAGTTGAAATACTTATCAACACGAACAGCCCAAACAAAGGTAACCTTCGCAGACATCTCCCAAGAAGAAATCGATTGGTATATTTCTACAGGAGAGTGGCACAATGTTGCTGGAGGCTACCGTATTCAGGGCTTTGGCTCATATTTTATAAAAAAAATAGAGGGAACAAGTAGTACTGTTGTAGGCTTGCCACTCTTTGAATTATATGATATGTTGAAAGAACAGGGATATTCCTTAATAGGATTGGAATAATTTCTGTCTACAGGCTGTGGCTAACCGTAGGTTGCCCTACTTGTCGAATCTTCCGGGCTTTAACCATTTAATATGGAGCGAGTTACGAGAAATAGAGTTTGGAGGAAACTTCGGTTTCCGGGAAGGAGTGACTCATGGCAGTTGTAACCATGAAGAGTTTGCTTGAGTCTGGTGTACATTTTGGTCACCAGGTTAAGCGTTGGGATCCCCGCATGAAGAAGTATATCTTTGCAGAGCGGAATGGAATTCACATCATTGACTTGCAGAAGACTATTGTATCCATCAAGGATGCATACGAAGCAGTACGCAAGGTAACAGTAGCTGGTAAGTCAGTACTGTTCGTTGGAACAAAAAAGCAGGCACAGCAGGCTATTGCCAAGGAAGCTGAGCGCTGTGGAATGTACTATGTAAATAACCGCTGGCTTGGCGGTATGCTTACAAACTTTTCTACCATCAAGAAGTCATTGACCCGTCTCAAGAAGCTTGAGAAGATGGAGGTTGATGGAACTTTTGACAATCTTACAAAGAAAGAAATTGCATCTCTCCAGAAGGAAAAGTCAAAGTTGGAGAAGAACTTAGGCGGTATCAAGGAAATGAAGGAACTGCCTGGAATTATCTTCATTATTGACACTCACAAGGAACAGATTGCCGTAACAGAAGCTCGTCGTATGGGTATTCCTATTGTTGCAGTTGTTGATACAAACTGTAACCCAGAAGGAATTGACTACCCTATTCCTGGTAACGATGATGCTATTCGTGCTATTACATTGTTCACACAGATTATCGCTAATGCTGTAATCGATGCTGACAATGAAGCCGGTCTCAAGATTATCGAAAACTTGCAGGATGATGATGAGGAAATGACCTCTGACGTTATGGGAAAATCTGACGAAGAAGAGATTATTGACTATAGCAACTATACTCCTACCGAGCCAAAAGAAGAAGATGTTGATGCATCTGATGATGATGACTTGGATGAAGACAAGCTGTATAAATAATATTGGAGAAAAAATAGAATGGAAATTAAAGCTGCTGATGTAAAGGCACTGCGCGATAGAACTGGTGCAGGAATGATGGAATGCAAGAAGGCTCTCGCTGAGACAAATGGTGATGCCGCTGCTGCAGAAAAGTTGCTGAAGGAAAAGGGACTTGCTGCTGTTGGTAAGCGTGCTGACCGTGAGACTGGTGAGGGACGTGTATTCATCAAGATCGAAGGAAACAAGGCCGCTATCTGTGAGTTGACTTGTGAAACTGACTTCGTTGCAAAGAATGAAGACTTCATCAAGATCGGAAATGATATGGTTTCTACTGTTATCGCTAAGGGATATACAGAAATTAATCAGGAATTGTCCGATATGTTGTTGGATTTGGCAACAAAGATTCGCGAGAACATGACTGTACGTCGCTTGGAATTGGTAGAAATTCCTGCCAATGCTACAGCTTCTGGTTATGTACACAGCGACGGAAAAACTGGTGTAATTACTGTTGTTTCTGCTGATCCTGCCGATGCTGCAAAGAATGCAGATGTTGTTGAATTTGCTCATGATTGCTGCTTGCACATTGCTGCATTCTCCCCTGCTTACATTAAGCGTGAAGATGTTGATGCTACCTACATTGAGGAGCAGAGAGAAATCTTTACAAAGCAGGTTGAAAGTCTTGACAAGCCTGACAACGTTAAGAAGGGTATTGTTGAGGGTAAGGTAAACAAGCACTTGGCCGAAATTTGCTTTATGGATCAGCCTTTCGTTAAGGATGACAAGGTTTCTGTAACAAAGAAGATGGAAGAAATTGGTAAGAATGTTGGTGCAAAACTGACACTTGCAAAAGTTGTTTCTTACCAGCTTGGTGCATAATTTTTAGATGAAGCCTTGATAGAAGTTTTTCTATCAAGGCTTTTTATGAGGAGCATTCGATGTCAGTAAGTGAATCAACAATGGGTCGCATGGACAAAACCATTGCAGCACTGAAAGATGAATTCAAGGCCTTGCGCACTGGTCGTGCCTCGGCCTCAATTTTTGATAGGGTAAGAGTTGATTATTACGGTACTCCTACTCCCTTGAATCAAGTTTCAACTATTTCTGTTCCAGAGGCTCGTTCAATTGTTATTCAACCTTTTGACAAATCCTTGATTAGTGAGATTGAGAAGGCAATTTTGAAGTCTGAATTGGGATTGAATCCTTCCAATGACGGAAAGGTTATTCGTATTTCTATCCCACCACTCACTGCTGAGAGAAGAAAGGAACTGGTAAAGCAGGCAAAGTCAATTGCTGAAAATAGCCGTGTTGCCATTAGAAATATTCGTCGTGATGGTAATGATGAGCTGAAAAAGCAGCAGAAAGATGGCACCATCACTGAAGATGACTTGAAGACAGGAGAAGCTGATCTTCAGAAATCTACAGATAAATATATTCAAGATATCAATAAGATTCTTGAAGAAAAAGAAAAGGAAATAATGGAAGGCTAATGGCTACCATTATGACGGATGATAAGACTGTTCCTGTTCATGTTGGAATTATTATGGACGGAAATGGTCGTTGGGCCCAAAAACGTAATCTTCCCAGGACTGCAGGTCATAAAGAAGGCTTAGAAACAGCTAAAAGAATTATATCTTGTGCTGTTGAAGCTGGAGTTAAATATGTGACATTGTATACTTTTTCTACGGAAAACTGGAAGAGAACTGAGGAGGAAGTAGGTTTTCTCATGGGCCTCATCACCCGCCATCTTCGTGCAGAATATAAATTCTATAAAGAACATGGAATTCGTATTCGTCATATTGGTGACACAAGCAGATTACCACAAGCTGTTCAAAAAGAGATGATGGCTGCAGAGTCTGAAACTGCTGATTTTAATAGAATGACTGTTGTTCTTGCGGTAAACTATGGTGGTAGAGATGAGTTAATCCGTGCCATGAAGAAATTATCCTTAAAGCTTGCTAATGAAGAGATATCCGAACAGGATGTTTCGGCGGTTTTTGATGTTCCAGAGCTTCCAGATGCAGATATAATTATTCGTACTGGTGGCGAAAAACGCCTTAGTAATTTTTTACTGTGGCATTCAGCTTATTCTGAATTATTTTTTTCTGATACACTATGGCCAGATTTTAACAATGAAGAGTTTTTGTCTATTTTGAAAGACTTTAATAATCGTGATAGAAGATTTGGTGCTATCAAGAGGTAAGGAGAGACAGTGAATAAAATTTTAAGAAGGTTATTAACATTTTTTATTGGACTTCCTCTTGTAGTTCTTATAGTTTATTTTACACCTTACAATCATTTATTACTTCACTGTGCCATAGTATTATTTTCATGTATTGCTTCATCCGAAATTTATAATCTTTTAAACAAAAATATACCCATGCAAAAGAAAGGAATTGTAGTAGGCTTAGCTACTTTAATTCCTATTTCAGCCTATGTGTGTATTTTATTTAATTTAGATTTAGTTATATCTACTCTTGTTTTTTTAGCTTCTTTTATGATTTTGTTGATTATGGAGATTTTTTTTCCTTGTCCACAAAATCAAGATATGCCCTTTGCAGATTCTAATAAAAAAATATTAGGTTCACTTTTTGTTCTTTTATACGGCGGTTATCTTTTTTCCTTTCTTTCTAGAATGACAATTTTTCCTCATTCAAGAGAATTTATTATTACTTTTTTAATTTTAGTGTTTATGTGTGATTCTGCCGCTTGGTTCTTTGGAGTGCTTTTTGGTAAGGGAACACGAGGCTTTGTTAAAGCAAGTCCTAATAAGAGTATTGTAGGATTTATTGGTGGAATTCTCGGTTCTATTGCCAGTGGGGTTCTTTGTGCTTTTATATGGCCAACTGTTTTTTCTGGTTCCTTGTGGAGAATGATTGTTTTAGGACTATTTGTATCTATTGCAGCTATTCTTGGAGACTTGGCAGAATCAGTGTTTAAGCGTTCTGCAGGAGAAAAGGACTCTGGAAACATTATCCCTGGTAGAGGTGGTGCCTTAGATTCAATCGATTCAATTCTTATGGCTGCCCCACTCTACTATTTTATTGCAGGTCTATTGTTTACAAAACTATGAAAAAATTACTTATTCTAGGGTGTACAGGTTCTATTGGAACAAGTGCCCTCAATATTGCTCGAGAATTTCCTTCAAAATTCAAAGTTGTAGGACTTACAGCTCATAATTCCAAAGAAAAATTAGAGAAATTGTCCCAAGAATTTGGTGGGGTTCCATTTTGTTTAACGGGAAAAGAACCTCCAGAAGCCTTGGAAAAGCTTATTACTTCCTGTGGAGCAGATGTTGCAGTAAATGGTATAGCCGGTTCTCCTGGCTTAATGCCTTCTGTATATGTACTTCGTTCAGGAATGGATTTAGCCCTGGCAAATAAAGAAACAATTGTTATGGCAGGTCCATTGGTAGCCCAGCTTGCACAACAAAATCATTGCAAAGTTTTACCTGTTGATTCTGAGCATTCTGCAGTTTTTACGCTAGTGCAAAAATTTGGAGCAGAAGCTATTGGTGAAATTGTCTTGACTGCATCAGGAGGCCCATTTCGTGAAAAAAAACGGGAGGATTTGCCCTTTATGAAACCCGCTGATGCCCTGAAACATCCAACTTGGGATATGGGAACAAAGATTACTATCGATTCTGCAAGTCTTGCTAATAAGGGATTAGAAGTAATTGAAGCCTGCAGACTTTTTAATGTTTCTCCAGATAAGGTTAAAGTGACTGTTCATCCACAAAGCTTAGTCCATTCTTTGATTAGAACAAAGGATGGTGTTCTTTATGCTCAAATTTCCCCTCCAGATATGCGTCACCCTATTTTGACAGCTCTTACATGGCCTGAATTTGTTCCAAGTAGCCTAGAAGAATGGGATATTGTTTCTGGTGGAACCTTAAGTTTTTATCCTCCTCGTATGGATGATTTTCCCATGCTTCCCCTAGCCTATAAATCTCTTTCTATGGGAGCAGGACCTATTGCCTATAATGCAGCAAATGAGATAGCCGTGGAAGCCTTTCTGCAAGAAAAAATTACTTTTACTCAGATTTCCTCTGTGACGGAAAAGGTTTTGGAAGGAGATTGGAATCAGGAACCTGTTACCATAGAAGAGGTATTTTTGTTTGATAAGCAGGCTCGCCAACAAGCTATGGAGGCTGTGGCAGCATGTGTTTTAGTAAATAATGCACAAAAAACTTGTTCAACTGGTTCTAGGGAGGATCTTTAGTGACAATAGTTTGGGGAATACTCTGTCTCGGACTGATTGTATTTGTTCATGAATTGGGGCATTTTATCGCTGCACGACTTTGTGGAGTTAAGGTAGAAAGTTTTTCTATTGGAATGGGGCCAGTCCTTGTTCATAAGACAATAGGAGAAACAGATTATCGCCTGTCACTTTTACCCTTTGGTGGCTATTGTGGTATGAAAGGAGAACAGGCCTTTCGAGATGCCCTAGAACAAAATTTACCTGCAATTCCTAAGGAGGAAGGGGGATTTTACGGTGTCCACCCATTAAAGCGAGCCGTTATTGCCTTTTCTGGTCCCGCAATGAATCTCATCTTTGCAGCAATTAGTTTGTCAATTATTGCCATGACTGGTTATACCTTTTATGCTGCAGATAATAAGGTTATTTTGGCAGATGATGTATATCCAGACATGAATTCTGCAGCGAAGGCTGCAGGGATCCTGACTGGAGATAAAATTATTTCTATTGATGGTAAAGAAATAACTGATTTTTCACAAATCTCTCAGACAGTAGCTGTTCGTGCTGGAGAGGAGTTGGAAGTAATTATCGAAAGAGATGGAAATCAACAAAAAATGATTCTGACTCCTGTAATGGATACTTCCACAGGACAGGGAAAAATTGGAGTTATGAATTGGGTCAGTCCCTTGGTTCATTCCGTGACTGTTGGTGGGGCGGCTTATAGAGCTGGCCTACAGGCAGGTGATTTAATTATTTCTATCAATGAACAGGCTGTGAATAATACTGTTGATATACAACAGCTTCTACCTCAGAAAGCCTCTACCATAGAAATGCAAGTAAAACGGGATGGTATAACTGAACCTGTAGACCTTACCCTTACAGTTCCTGCAAATGGAGACATTGGATTAATGTTTAGTGTACCTGCTAGAGAAGCTCCTCGTTATTCATTTTTTCCTGCTTTATGGCAAGGGGTGAAGGAAACTGGAGAATTGGTTTCATTAACCTTCAAAAGCATTGGCCTTTTGTTTAAAGGAATTGATGTAACCCAGGCAGTATCAGGGCCCGTACGTATAACGGTTATGTTGGGAGATACCGTTCAAAGTGGTTTTGCAGCTGGTTTTAGAGCTGGACTTTCTAGTACCTTAAATTTTCTTGCATTGATTAGTATTTCCTTATTTATCATGAATTTATTACCAATTCCTATTCTTGATGGTGGCTTAATACTGTTTGCCTTGATAGAAACTGTGATTCGTCGTCCCGTTCATCCAAAGGTAATGTATTACACACAATTTATTGGAATTGCCTTCATAATTGTTTTATTCGGTATTGCCCTTTTTAGTGATGCACGATATTTATTTTCTAACTTTTTAGGCGGTAGTAAATGACAGTATCTTCTTCAAAAAAATTCTCTTTTATTTTGATTTCTCTTCTTATGACCTTAACTGTATGGTCACAGGCCCATCTATCGACCCAGGCTCATCAGGATACAGTCAATAAGGTTGCAGTAACAAAGGATGGATCCGTATTTTCAGCAGGAAAGGATGGATTTTTAATTCGTTGGACAGAAGACGGTATGGGAGAACATTACCAGATAACTGAACTAGATATCCCGATGATTGCTGTTCATCCCAACGGAAATGATATTGCTGTATATGAAACAGATGGATTTTCTATTCATCGTGTTTCTGTTTGGAATTGGCCAAGTCTTAGCAGGAAATTTGTAAAAACATACACAAATAACATTATCTCCTTAAATTTTACTGGAAAAGGAACACTTTTAGCAGTGGGAACAGCAACCGTAAATGGTATGGAGTTTCTAAATCCAAGCACTGGTCGAACTGTTTCCAAGATAAAGGAAGCAACAGGAATTGTGAGCATGTTCTATGGTAGTGCTTCGGAAAAAAGTGCAGTTCTTTACTCCCCTACTGGTTCTCTAACCTACTATAACATGACAAATGGAAGTAGGAAAGAACGTTTTACCACAGAAGCTCAACTTGAACAGGGAACCTTGTTAAATAACAATCTATTTTTTGCTGGCGTTAAAAATAACCAGATTTACATTATTGACGCCTTATCAGGAAAAACTTCAGCTCGAGTTTCAGCCCGTTCTCCCATATTGTTAAGCGATGGTGGTGCAATCCTTTACTATGTAGAAACTGACGGAAGAAACTATACCCTAAAAGCCATAGAAACAAAGGTAACAGAAGAAGGTGCTACCATTGCAAATCCTTCAACCTTATATAATTTGTCTGGGATAAACACAGCAAATACTATTACTTCAGGCTTTTATAGCAAAGGAAAAATTCTTCTTGGTTCGAAAGCAGGAAATATTTTTTCTGTAGCTCTAGGACAAACTGAAAATGCTGGCAAGACTGTTGTTATAACAGAAAACATGTATGATAAAATTTATGATATTGCCTCCATCAATAATGATTTTTATTTTTTAACAAAGGATACTATTTTCCTTTCCTCCTATGATACAGGTCAGATTGATACAGTAGCACAAATTAGTGGATTCACAAACATTATTCCTTATGGAAATAATGTTCTTCTTTGGTCTCGTGGAACAAAGAAAACTGTAGTTCTGCTTGATTTGCAGACAAAAACTACAAAGAATCTGTTTACACCAAAAAATTATGTTGAAAATCTCCGTCTTTTTGGAAACAAGCTAGTTTATATCGAAGGTAGTACTACAGTTAATTTATATGATATGGATACTCATTCTAACTCTGAGTTGTACACAGGAACTGGTATTCAAGATGTTGTCTTGTATCATGGAGATGAGTTGTATGTGGCAAAATCAGCTTCTAGTACCCCACGATCTCCTCTTATTAGTGTGAACACAGTGACAAAGGAAACTGTTATGCTGCCTCTAGATGGCAGTGTGGCTTTTTCATTAAGTCTTGATCAAGAAAATAACTCTAATGTAATTTACGGTATTCAAGCAACATCTCAAGGAAGTAATACCCAGACTACAATATTTGCATTTTATCCAGAACGAAAAACATCCACTGCCATTATGAAGGTTGCTGGCGAAGATGTAAATGCATTTTTAACCATGTATGGCTCAACAATTTATACTAACATTGGAAAGAGCCAGATTCGATCCTATGATACAAAGCAACGTCGAGAGGTTCAGTTGAATCGTTCTGCCTCATTGCCATTGAAACTAGCTCGTAGTGGAAACCGTATTGCAGTTTTGAATAGAGATGGAAGTATTTCTTGGTACAATGCAGGAAATGGCACTGTATTGGCCGATTGGTATATGACTACAGAAAAACAGTGGTTTGAATTCTAAGTTTATTGATTAAGAAGAAGGTTGTATATCTTCCGCCCTATTTTCAAATTTGGCGTAGTGCGGAAGAAATACTAGATCCACATTACCAATGGGGCCATTGCGTTGCTTTGCTAAAAGGATTTTTGCTTCAATACCTTCGTCATTTTCGGCAGCCTTTCTTTCACGGTGAATAAACATTACCACGTCGGCATCCTGTTCAATAGAACCTGAATCACGAAGATTTGCCAGTGTTGGCTCCTTACCTTCACTATCACGACTTACCTGACAAAGAGCTACAATAGGTATCTTTAACTCACGGGCAAGACTTTTGAGAGACCGTGAAATCTCTGATACTTGCTCATGACGAGGTGTATTCGAGCTATAATTCTCGCTAGTAATGAGACCAATATAATCAATAAAGATAATTTTAACCTGATACTGTTGCTTCATCTTTCGAGCCATTGCCCTCAAATCAAGCATCTTCATATTAGGGGTATCTACAATGTATAAAGGAGCATCGTAACAACGTGAAGCTGCATCTTGTAAACGTTGAAAATCTGCCTGAGTTAACATTCCTGAACGGATTTTAGAACCAGAAATGCGAGCAACCTGGCTAAAAAGTCTTTGTCCAATCTGTGTATTAGACATTTCAAGTGAAAAGAAACCCGTAGGAATATTTTTTTGAATGGCAATATGCTGAATCATTGACAAAGCTAATGCTGTCTTACCCATAGATGGGCGGGCTCCAATAATCACCATTTCTGAATCTTGAAAACCACTGGTCATGGTATCAAGAGCTGAAAATCCTGAAGGAATACCTGTATAGGCATCTTGGTTACGTAAATGGTTTTCTATAATGGAAAAAGTATCTGGCACTAGTTCCAGCATTGTCCATAATCGTTGACTCTGGTCTGACTCTGCCAAGGCAAAAAGCTTGTTCTGAGTATCTTCCAAAGTACTACGGCTAGGTTTAGTATCATCGTGAGCTTCAGAAATGGTTGAAGATGATATTTTAATCAATTCTCGTCGGTTAAAATCATCTTTTACCAATTGAGCATAATATTCTACATTAGAACTTGTAGGCACATGATCTGGTAAAGATGCTATGTAGGGTATTCCTCCAGCAGCATCTAATTTTCCAGTTTGACGTAATTCTTCTGTTAAAGTAAGAATGTCACCTCGTTGTCCTTTGTTATATAATGAAAGAATTGCCTTAAAAATTGTTTGGTGTTGTAATGAATAAAAACTTTCTGATCTAAGGTGAATTATAACAGTACCCACCGCATCCCAATCCAAGAGAATAGCCCCTAAAGTGGCCTGTTCCGCCTCTAAATTATGAGGAGGAATGCTGTCTTTCAGGGATGCGGTGGACATGATTAAGCCTCAGCTGATTCAGCAGCAGACTCTGCTTCTTTTTCCTTTGCAGGAGTTTCTGCAGCCTTAGCTGCATCTTCCTGAGAAACTACTTCAATCTTGAGTTCAGCTGTGGAAGCTTCATACAAGCGTACTGTTGCATGATACTTACCAACACTCTTAATAGCGTTTCCAGGAATTTCAATGCGCTTGCGCTCAATGTCAAACTCATTCTTGTGCAATTCGTCTGCAACAGTCTGGTTTGTAACAGCACCATACAACTTGCCGTTGGGACCAGCAGGCATAACCAAGCGTACAGTAAATGCTTCCAACTTATCCTTCAAGCTAGCAGCATTCTTTCGCTTTTCTTCCTTACGAGCCTCAATTTCTGCCTTGCGGCCTTCAAAATAGGCTACAGTCATTTCGTTATAAGGAAGTGCCAAATTACGAGGCAACAGATAGTTACGTGCATATCCGTTAGCTACAACCTTTACATCACCCTCTTCACCGAGGTGCTTTACATCCTGATTAAGAATTACCTTCATTTACAAGCTCCATTATTGGTATACTAAATATACCTGTACATTTAGTATAAAAAATCCAATGATACCCTAGCTTCCGGGAGTCGGACTAGGGCCCATATCTAAAATCTATAAAATGATTAGTTTGCTACGAAAGGAAGCAAGCAGATTGCACGTGCTCGCTTAATTTCCAATGCCAAACGTCTCTGGTGCTTTGCACAAGTACCAGTAATGCGACGAGGAAGAATCTTTCCTCTCTCTGTAGTAAAACGACGCAAGCCATCTGCATCCTTGTAGTCAATCTTTGCTTTCTGAGCACAGAAACGACAAACCTTCTTGCGGAAGAATGTCTTTCCCTTTGCACGTGGAGCACGCTCATCAGCGTCACGAATAACATCCTGCATCTGTACATCAGGTGTTGTATCAATATCCTTGATCATTTCTTCTGACATGTTAATTCTCCTATAAGATAGCTGACCTTACAGCTTAAAATGGAATGTCCTCTGGGAATGAATCATTTCCACCACCATAGGGTGATGGCTCATAAGAATCATAACCTCCAGAAGGACTAGATGGTTCCTGCATTCTTGGTTGATAGGATCCTCGATTGTTCTGGTTGTACCCCCCAGCAGGTGAAGACCCACTGCCACCAGCATTTCCGCCGAGAAGCTGAACATTATTGGCCACAATTACCACCTTACTACGTGGTTGACCGTCCTGCTCCCATCTATCCTGACGCAATTCTCCATCTATAGCCACCTGTTTTCCTTTAATAAGGTATGGCTTAAGGCTCTCAGCAGATTTTCCATACAGGTTAATTTCAAAAAAATTAGCCTCTTCAATCCACTGGTCGCCGTTCTTTCGGCGGCGGTTCACGGCAATAGAAAAATTGGAAATGGCAAATCCACCTGATGTGTACTTTAAGTCAGCATCTCGGGTAAGCCGGCCAATTATCATAATGTGATTTATATCAGCTGCCATAACTGCCTCCTCTGGAATAATTGTTACTCGTCGATTTTAACGAACATGCACTTCAACAGTTCAGGATTCAACTTGAACTGGCGATTAAGCTCTACAACTTTAGCAGGATTTGCCTTGATAATCAGCAGGAGGAAGCGTCCTCTTTTCTGCTTCTTTACTTCATAGCAGAGATCTCTGTCTCCGAAGGGTTCTTCCTTCTCAATTTCCACGCCATACTCACTCAATGTAGAACGAAGTGTAGCGAGCCCTGCATTGTACTTCTCTTCCTCTGCGGGAAAGATAGTCATCAACTCATACTTTCTCATAGTATCTCCTTATGGTCAATTTGGGAGGGTATACTAATCCCTCCAAGGGGTTTAGATATATTATAGGAAAATGAAAAATAAATCAATTGCTATCGGCATTTCTTATTAAAAACAGTATATCATTTTTCTTTATGCTGTGATATATTTTTTTTGGAGGAAGATTAAAAATGAATGGAACACCATTTAAACGCATTGTTGTACTGTATTTTAGTCCAACAGGAAATGCACGAAAGGTTGCTACAGAAATTGGTGAAAAAATTTCTCAGCTGCTACAATTACCTGTTGAAAAAATGAGCTTTACACTACCTAAAGAACGGGAAAAGAATTTTATTTTTGGACAGGATGATATTGTTATCTGTACGACACCTGTATATGCAGGCCGTTTACCAAACAAAATACTCCCCTTTATTCAGGAGAATATTAAGGGTAACGGTGCTATTGCCATAACAGTAAATGTTTTTGGGAACAGAAATTATGATAATGCCCCGATAGAATTCTATAACGAGATGAAAAAAAATGGTTTTAAGGTGGTTGCTGTTGCAGCAGTTCCTACGGAACACGTGTTTTTAGAGGATATTGGCCGCGGAAGACCAACCTTACAAGACATGACATCAGTTTTAGACTTTGCAGAAAAAGCAGGAAAAAAGATTTTGGAAGGAAATTTATCTGATGAGCTAGATGTTCCAGGGGCTTATCCTGCTGCCTACTACACTCCTCTTGGAGTAGATAATCAGCCTGTACAATTTTTAAAGGCAAAACCAGAAACTCACCTTGAGCTTTGTGATTCCTGTGGAGCTTGTGCAAGACGGTGTCCTATGGGAGCGATCTCCTTTGAAGATACAAGCCTTGTGCCAGGAGTTTGTATTAAATGTCAAACCTGCGTTAAGATATGTCACACCAAAGCAAAGCATTTTACTGACCAAGCCTTTTTATCTCATGTGCAGATGTTGGCAAACAACTATCAGCGTCCAGCTGAAGGTGTTTTTGTAGTTTAATATTTAGGAGCAATATATGATCGATTTTTTTTGGTATCCCCGCTGTGGAACATGTCAAAAGGCTAAAAAATGGCTTGAAACAAACAATATTAGTTATGAAGCCATTGATTTGAAAGAAGTGAAACCTAATCGTCAGCAGTTAGAAGACTGGTTCAAAAAAAGCGGTCTACCATTGAAAAAGTTTTTCAATACCAGTGGCCAAGTTTACAAAGCTATGGAATTAAAAGATAAACTTCCTTCCATGAGTCAAGAAGAACAGCTAGATTTATTGGCTAGTGATGGAATGTTGGTAAAACGACCTATCGTAATTTCAGGAGATACTGTCCTTGTTGGATTTAAAGAAACTGACTGGGAAGAAAAGCTGAGATAGTAAAAAAGGCTAGCAGAAAAATCATTTTCTTGCTAGCCTTTTTATGGATACTAGAAATTAATATTAATAAAATTAGAAATGGAAGCGAATACCAATATTAGCATCCAGATCAAAGTCAGGATGAAAATCTGGCACTACTCGCAACCAAACCATTGGAACCAGCTGTGCATAAGGTTCAATTTCCACAGGGCCAGCAGGTAACATAAGATTAAGACCAACGGGAAGACGAGCAGAAAGACCAAAATGAGTATGTTTATCCAGTTTCTTTTCTCTCTCTTTAGCTGTCCAATTGTAATCATCATCATAGAGTCTTACTGTAAAGCCACCACCAACACCTAAGAACCAGTTTAAGGGACCAGCAATATTATCATTAAGAAGCCAATAATCAGCAGCAATACCAATACCGAAAAGATGTTCACCAACGTAAAAGTTACCAGCAAAAGCCCATGGATCAAATTTGAATGTCAAAGCTACGTTACCAGGAATTCCCATATTCCAACCACCCTGAACACCAATTCCCCAAGAAAATGCTCCAGCAGTACAAACTACCATCAATAAGGCAGCAACAATTAAAATTTTTTTGTTCATTATAATCCTCCAACAAACAAAGATAATTAATGATAACAAAGTTTATTTTTGAAAACAAGAAATAATTGGAAAAGTTATTATTTTTTAAAATTTTAAAAAAAGGCTACTCAATAAAGGTAGCCTTTTTATATAAAGTTTTTACAGAAATTTTAAAAAAAATTAGAAGTGGAAGCGAATACCAATATTAGCATCCAAATCAAAGTCAGGATAGAAAGGAACAATACTCAACCACAGTTGGGGAACAAGTTGAACATATGGTTCAATTTCTACAGGACCAGCAGGTAACATCATATTCAAACCTACGGGGACACGACCAGAAATACCAAAGTGGGTTTTTTCTTTCTTATGTTCGTATCCATCATCATAAATGCGGATTGCAATACCAGCACCAGCTCCAATAAACCAATTTAACGGACCCACAATATTATCATTCAAGAACCAGTAGTCACCAGTTAAACCAACGGCAAATAAATGATCTCCAACGTAAAAATTACCCGCAAAGATAAGAGGCAACTGATCTAACTTGAAAGTAATGGCAACATTACCAGGAATTCCCATATTCCATCCACCCTGGATACCAATTCCCCAAGAGAAAGCACCCCCAACACATACAACCATTAACAAAGCTGCAACAATTAAAATTTTCTTGTTCACATTAAACCTCCTAAGTAAAATGTTGAACAGTCATACTACCACAAAAATTAATAGTCTGCAATATTATTGTATTTTGGGGTATTTTAAACAAATACCCCACCCTTGGAATGATTCACAAGGGTGGGGTTTATGGAAATTATTGTTTCTATGAATTACAGAGGAATGTTACCGTGCTTCTTTTCTACACAAGAGGTAGATTTCTTGCTCTTTAACAAACGAAGACACTGAGAAATCTTTCTTCTGGTATCCTCAGGATTGATTACCTCAGAAACATATCCCTGCTCAGCAGCAGTTTTAGGTGTCATAACAGTTTCACGATATTCCTGAAGTTTTTCTTCAATCATTTGAGCCTTAGATGGATCCTGCACATCCTTGGCATACAGAATCTGGATAGCACCTTCAGCACCCATTACAGCAATCTCTGCCTTAGGCCAAGCAAATACGAAGTCTGCACCAATATGCTTGGAACACATGGAAATATATGCTCCACCGTAAGCCTTACGTGTAATAACGGTAATCTTAGGCACTGTTGCTTCAGAATATGCATAAATCAATTTTGCACCGTGGCGGATAATTCCCTTCTGCTCCTCCTGTGGGCCAGGAACAAATCCAGGAACGTCAACCAAACTCAACAAGGGAACATTAAATGCATCGCAGAAGCGGATAAAACGAGCAGCCTTGTCGGAGGCATCACAGTTCAAGATTCCTCCCAAGCCAGCAGGATTGTTAGCAACAATACCAACAGTGCGTCCTTCGATACGGGCAAATCCTACAACAATATTGATGGCAAACTCCTGCATAACCTCAAAGAAGCTGTCATCGTCTACCAAGCAATCAATTACATTGCGAATATCGTAGCCCTGGGTTCCTCTGTCTGGAAGAACCTCTGTAATTTTCTTTGCCTTTTTACGAGCATCGTATTTGGCAGAAGCTGAAGGAACACGGTCTCCATAATAATGGGGAATATAGTCCAAAAGCTTGCGAACCTTGGTAAAGCAGTCCTTTTCATCAGGACAGCGGAAGTGAGACACACCAGATTTCTGGGAATGGATTGCACCACCCCCCAAATCTTCCTCGGTAATGTCCATAAACATAACGCTCTTTACAACCTTTGGTCCAGTAATGAACATGTAGCTAATTTCATCAACGGTAAAGATAAAGTCAGTGATTCCAGGTGAATAAACAGCACCACCAGCACAGGGACCTGCAATGATGGAAATCTGAGGAATATAACCTGATGCACGAACATTCTGGAAAAAGAGGTTTCCGTAACCAGCCAAGGAATTTACACCTTCCTGAATACGAGCTCCACCTGAGTCATTAATTCCGATAACAGGACAACGAGCTTCAATTGCCATCTCGATAATTTGGGCAATCTTATCTCCGTGCATCTTTCCCAAAGAACCACCCTGTACGGTAAAGTCCTGGGCATAGATGGCTACACGGCGGCCGTTAATCATTCCAAATCCAGTAATAACACCGTCGTAAGGAATCTCCTTGCCAGCCATACCAAAACTTGTACAGTTGTGGTGGACACCAGAATAAATTTCCATAAAGGAGTCTTTATCTACCAGTGCATTAATTCTTTCGATGGCATGGAGTTTACCTTTTGCGTGCTGACGCTCTAAATTATATTCCATAGTTAAAAATACCTCTTGCTTTTCATTTAGACAAAAATAGTAATAATGTCATATTAACGATACAAATCCATATTGTCAATAGAAATCTATTGAAAAAAACTTCACCTGAGAAAAAAAAAGACTTCCGCATTTCTGCAGAAGTCTTTCTGAGCTACATTGGATTCGAACCAATGACCCACGCCTTAAAAGGGCGTTGCTCTACCTACTGAGCTAGTAGCCCATCACCTAACCTTCTAGGTTTAGGTATCATAACAAATATGAATTTATTTGTCAACAGAGAAGACAATCATAAATTAAAATTCTTGAGTAAATATTTTGTCGTTAAATTAATTCTTGCATGAGAGAGAATTTGCCATTATACTGGTAGCCATGAAGAAAAATTTTTTATTGTTATTGTGTTTTTTTGTAATTGGACTGGGTTTTGCAGCTGAACCAGCTACAGCTGTATTTACTGGTGAGGATTATTCAATCTACGTAACCTATTCAGAAAGCCTGCAACCAGGTGATCCCCTTTGTGTTCGATTGGATTTTACTCCATCAAAAAAGACTATGAGGGAACCAGATGGGCTTACTCAAGCTGTATTACTGTTTGGGGAAAAGAAAAAAACTGACTTTTTTGTCCTCAATGGAAAAAATGATGCAAATACCTCCCTTTCCCTCTGTGCCATGATTCCACTTTCTACCTATCAAGAAAGTGGTTCCTACGATGTGACAATCATGTATAGTGCATACGGTAGAGAATACATGAAATTCAGCTTGCCTATTTCTGTGAAGCCTAAGGAATTTATTAGTGAAACCCTAGAGCTTGATAACAGAAATACTGCCATCAAAACAGATACAAGCTCAACTCGTATGAACCAAATTGATACCTTAAACGAGATTTTATTTACAGTGAACTCTGAAGCTGTATATCAGAAAAAAGCCTTTGTTGCTCCCACCACAGCCACACGAAGAACATCTTTCTTTGGTGATAGACGTGTATATAGTTACGTAGGAGGAGGATCTTCTACAAGCCTGCATTATGGTATTGACTACGGTATTCCCACTGGTTCTGAAGTAACCGCCTGTGGTGATGGTCGAGTGGTAATGGCAGAAGAGAGAATTTCATCTGGATTAAGTGTGGTGATTGAACACATGCCTGGTTTGTACAGCCTGTACTATCACTTGGATTCCTTTGGGGTGAAGGTGGGAGATATGGTAAAGGCTGGAGATAAAGTTGGTTTATCAGGTTCTACAGGACTTGCCACCGGCCCCCACCTGCACTGGGAAGTGCGATTGAATGGAGAGGCGGTAAATCCAGATTTCTTTACAGAAAAAAGTTTTTTATACTTTCAGTAATTTCATAAAGGCTGCTTCATCTATAACGGGAATTCCCAGCTGGGCGGCCTTTTTATTTTTTGAAGAACCAGAGGCGGTGTCGTTTGTAACAAGATAAGACAAGCCCTTTACCACTGAAGATTTGGTAGTGCCGCCCTGCTCTTTCACTAGTTGCTCTGCTTGACTTCGCTTCATGGATAATTCACCAGTAAAACAAAAGGATAATCCAGACAAGGCTCCACCAGTAACAGGTGTTTTGATAGTTATATATCCCTTTTCAACAAGCTCTTGCATTTCTGTCTTGTTGTCTAGCAAACCTTGAACTAAGGTAGCTGCGGTAATATCTCCAAATCCATTAACAGCACTGATTTCTTCCACAGATGCAGCTAGAAGTCTATCAAGAGTAGGAAAACCAGCCTCTGTGAGCCGTTCCATCAAGGTTTCTCCAATGCCTTCTATATCAAATCCTGCCACAAAGGTAGCCAAAGAAATGGTGCTTCGAGTTTTTAAAGACTTGATAACCTTCTTTGCTCCTAAAGATTCCTTGTCCTTGGAAATGCTTTCCTGGTTCAAGAAAAAGGGAGTGAGCTGGGCTTCTGTCAGCTGATACAAAGAGGCAATGGATGTTACCACTCCTGCTTGAAACAGAGATGATAACAAGGTTGTTCCAAAATCTCTAATATCAAGAACAGAAATCCATTTTTCCAGCTGGTGAAGAACCTTTTTTGTACAAGCCTTATTAGGACAATAAAGACGAGTTCCTTCATCCACTAGGGCTGAACCACACTGGTTACACTGACAGGGAAAGACTATTTGTTCTAAAACCTGTGGTGTGTGTCCTTCTGGGGGATTAACTACAGCTTCAATCTTGGGAATAATTTCTCCACGCTTTGTTACCACCACGTGGCTCCCGATTTGTACTCCCAAGGTTCTAATGGTGTTGGGATTTACCAAGCTAGCACGCTTGACCCTCGTTCCAGCTAATTCTACGGGGTCAAACAATCCCACAGGAGTATAGGTAGCACCAGATTCGCTCCATTCAACCTGACGAAGAATTGTTACCGCTTCTTCTAGGCTGAACTTAAAGGCAATCTGCCGCTCAGGTCGTGCTCTGGCAGCATCCTCTAGGTTTATAGCACGTTCCTTTACCACCAAACCATCAATGTCATAATCAAGCTGAGGTCTCAGCTCCATTACTTGGGCTCGGAAGTCAATTACTTGCTGGGGAGAATTACAGAGAGTTAAAGGAACGGTGTTAAAGCCACAAGATTCAAGCCACTGAACCTTGGCAATTTCGTCTGCAAAGGAATGGTTTTCAAAAAGGGCGTCGTAGCAGATAACCTTTAAATGCTGGCTTCCCTCCCCGTCCTTTCGCTTCATAAGACCATTGGCGGCATTACGACAATTTGCCTTGTCAGAGAAAAAATCACGGTGTACCTGGCGAGTCATAATCACCTCACCTCGAATACCACCTGTGTAGGGAAGAATTATTCCATCTAGCTCCAGCTTTGCAAGAACTCCCTGCATTTTCTTGGCATTAGCAGTAATATCATCTCCGACGGTACCATTACCTCGGGTTACCGCCCGCACAAAGATGCCATTGTCATATTGTAGCTCAAGGCTTGCACCATCAAGCTTATATTCCACCAAATATTCATCGTAGGGATGCTTTTCTGTCCAAGCGATAAATTCCTGAGGATTGGCAGCCTTGTCTTGGCTTCCCATGGGAATACGGTGGCGAGCCTTGGCAAAATTTCCTAAATCAGCACCTACCCGATGGAGGATAGCATTTGCTGGATCAAGCTTTTTTAATTCATCCCATAGAGCATCAAATTCCTGATCTGAAATAAGAGCCTCACCATTGTAATAGGCATCTTGATACTTTACAATGAGTTGTTCCAGCTCCTGAATTCGTGCTGAGTCAAAAAGATTTATTTCCACCTTAATCCTCCTGTTTTAAGAAAAACAGTTCTCGAATCACGTGGTTCTTGTCCAAGCCTTTTTCCTCAAAGCGAGTTTCTGGACGCCACTCTTGGTGGGGTGCAAAGCCTTGGAATTTATTTTTAAGACCTGGTGTTTGTTCCAACTGTTCCAGAGCAAATTCTGCATAGGGCTCCCAGTCTGTGGCCATGTAAAGATAACCACCTACCATAAGCTTTTTAGTTATTAAATCGGTATGTGGCCGCTGAACCAGCCGTCGCTTGTGATGCTTTTTTTTAGGCCAAGGATCAGGAAAGAAAATATGAAAGCCACTTACAGAGCCATCTGGAATCATTTTTTCTAGCACTTCTAGGGCATCATGCTCCACAATATATATATTTTCAAGATTGCGACGGCGAATCTCCCCCAAAAGCTTGCCGACTCCAGGTCGATGAACTTCTAGACCAAGGTAATTTTTGTCTGGATTTTCTGCAGCGATAATAGCGGTAGCCTTTCCCATACCAAAGCCTATTTCCACTGTTACAGGATTAGTATTGTTAAAAATCTGGGTATAGTTTAAGTGAGCATCTGTGAATGGAATACACCAACGACCAGAAAGCTCCTGATAATCCTTTTGCTGGGTAGGAGTCATACGACCAGCCCTCAATACGAAGGTCTTGATAGTGCGATAGAAGGTTGTTTCCTGTTGTGCTTGATTTTCTGTATCCATTTGTTGATCTCCTATTCAAAGTTGTGGGCAGGCAATAGGTATCGAACCTGTCTGCTAGGATAGTCCAAGCAGATTCTCAGGGATTTTGCCTTGTTATACGAATCCTTTATATCTGTAAAACTCTGCCAGTCATTCCAAGCCTTGTCAAAAAATAGCAAGGTTCCCCTACCATCGAGCTCAGAAAAAAGAGCTACATTTCTGATAGGCTCATCAGAGGAATCTTCAGTGGACTGGGCATCATCCTCCTGTTGACTAAAAAAAATTGGCTGTTCCAATGGAGGTGCTAGCACTTCCTGATAGTTAAGAACAAACTGTCCTGTTGCTGTTTTTCCAGCTAAATCAGTGTAAATAACCTGATACTGTCCTTGAGGAAATGTTGAAAAATAAGGAGACATAAGCCCTGGTGAACCAGCCCAAAGCTTGGAACCGTTATTTAGAATCAAGGGTTTGTCTACAAGCCAAAACAGCTTTTCTTCCGGATAAGAAATTTTTAGACTCATAATACGTTCTGTTCCGTCAGAACTTTGTGCAAAGACAGAAAGCCGTTGAATTGGAGATTCCTGAAGGCTCTGATAATCATAGACAATGGTAGCATCTACAGAAATTAATTCAGGAGTTGTATTGGAACAAGATAACAAAAACATTCCAATACAGCATAAAGAGAAAGATATAATGAAAGAAGAAGTCAAATATTTCATTAAAAGTTAAATGCCAAGGTAATAACCATTAGATTGCTAACAGAATACTGGTTTACCAATGACTCAAATTTAACATTTACCTTTTTACAGGCTTCATCCAAGTATGAAAGGTAGTATAACCCCAAGTCCACACCCTCAGAGCCTTCTGGTAATTCTTTATAAAAGTCGATAAGAGAGCGCTTTCTCAAATCTGCAGACTTCTTTGTTTCAATGCTTTCCTTAACCTCTTGGAATTCATCATCCTTGTTATACAGAGTAATCTGTAGCCTTCCCTGCTTACCAATGGAGGAAGAACCACCACCTAGCTTCCAAGAAAGAAACACCATTTCATGCTTTTTAATCATTTCAGCAATGATTTTTTTTCGGATATCTGGATCGTAAATAAGCATATCAGTGTCTGGAAGCCCTCGGTACATTTTCTTTGCTTCCTGACGCATATTGGTATTTTCACAGTTTAGGGCAAGCTCCATTACCATCAGAGAAATATATTCAGCAACACGCCCCTTTTCCATATAATCCTTCAGCAGGATATTAATCCGTCTGAGAATTTCTTCAAATCCATTTTGATCATAAAATTTAGTAATAACATACCAATTGAGACGACTCATGCGGTTTAGGAATTTTTCCGTCATGAGCATAAAGATATTTCGTTCTTCTGGAGTTAAATCAGGATTTTCCTTGATGGTAAGCCACAGTGGATCCAAAATTGCCTTACGGGCCTTTGCAATTACATCTTCCTTGGTAGACAGATGGAACAGTACTTGACGATCAGTAATTTTTGACCTTTCATCAATAATTTGAGAGGGATTTGCCCTGTTATGTCTACGAACACAATCAGAATCTATGAGGGTAGCATATACTTCCTTGTCAAATTGCTTGTAGAGCAAGGAAAAAACCACCAGCTTGGTTAAATCCATTACATCCTGCTTGGAGGATGAGAATTCTGGTAATGAAATTTCCAACTTGGAAATATAATCCACCAAAATCATTTGTTGTATTGTCTGAGGAGCAAAAGAATCCAGTGATATACCATATTCCTCTATGTTATCCGCCAGTTTTATCCGCAACAACTTTTTTTTATTCTGGATAAAATGAGAAGCTCCTTCCTCCGTTAAAATCACCTTTAACGGAAGGGTCAAAAGCCCCTTCTTTGTGGATTCACTCACTGTACAACTCCTAAGATTCCATTATATACAAAGGTACTTGCATTGTAAACAAGAATTATTATAATTGTATAATATGAATAATATCGGAAGGTTTTCAGTAATTGCTCTGTTGATATTTCTTTCTACAGGTGTTTTTTTTGCACAATCTTCCAGTCATCAAGAAATTTCTAACCAACTCTACAATTTTTTTCAGCAGGAAGGGTTTCGACCCCAACGACAGCTGCTAGCAAATAGTAATCAATTTCCCTACTCCATTCTCCTTGATTTTAACCAAAAAAAACTTGAAGAACGTCAAGAAATCCAAAGGCTCATTATTGCCATATCCCAAGAAACGGCTCAAGAATGTCTAGCAGAGGTTCTAGCCTTGGCAAGATTGATGGAAAAAACTGATTCTGAAGTAACCCTCACCCTTGCACTTTTAGCAAATGAAAACTATCCTTTTCCTTCAACCTTTGAAAAAATTGATTCGACTACCATCAAAGCAGAAGCTTCTGTAGAAAACCAATGGCACCCTACTGGTTCCCAAGTCCTACTGGAAAATATTTCTAATCCAGATGCATGTGCCTTGATTATGCTTGATGGTACTGTGTCTCAATTCCATGAAGCCACCGTTGTGTTCGGTGCAGATGGAATTCTTACCCCTCTGTGGCTGATTCAGCAGGTTCCCCTACCAATTTCCCAGGATTCACTCATTACCTATCGTCTGAATCTATCAGAAGATAATCCTGCCTTAATACCGTTTTTTCAATCAGGAATGGCTACGGTAGCAATTTCTTTTAATACTAGTGAGCAGGAGCAACGACAAAAGGTTTTTACTGCACTAGAAGCCATGACAGAAAATTTTTCTGTGAAAGAAAGCCTTTCTGCCAATAGTAAAAACTATATAGTTCTTCATCTTGTGGATAATATCTGGATTGGAGAACAGTTTTCTATCTTTGTATACCTGATAATTACCATTTTGGTACTGGCCATTATCAGCGGTTTTTCTTTTTTAGGTAAAAAGGGAGCAATTCATCGTCAATCTTTTTTTAAGATTTGGTATCTCATTCCAATTACGATTTTTTTGTCAACCTTTTTCCTATGGCTGGGGCAGCTTGTAGCAGGAAAACTTGTTCAAACTGTGCCTGAAAATACGGTAATAATTCTTGCTATAAAAACCTTGTTCTCCTTTGTAGCAGTTTCTCTTCCTTTTATTTTTCATTTAAAACTGCGTCTCCCCATTGTGCAATTTGCCTATGGATACCTGTTAACCATTGTAGTGGCCATGAATATTTTTATCTTTGCCTCTATCGATTTGGTGCTCCTGTTTATTTTTGTACTTGAATACATCATTATTTATTTTAGTAGACTTGCCAAAAAACTTGTTCCTTTAATTATCGCCTCATTTGTTATGCTGCTTCCCTTCATTCCCTATGCAGTAAATATTTTGGCATATGCCTCTCAAGACAAACTCCTTCACCTTGTTCAAACAGGCATTTGGGGCAACATGTTATACGCCTGTATTCTCATCCCATTTCAAATTATGTGGCTTAGAATAATGGTTCGAATTGATATTTTTGGAACAAATCGCCATATTTCCACCGTAAAAATTATTATGGCTACCATTGGAGTTATGGGAATAATGGTAATTTGTATTGTTGGCACCTTATCTTTTGCTTCCCTAGTGCTCAATAGAACTATTCCTGAAAAAGAGTTAAATCAACAGTCTTTGCAGCCCTATTCCTATCAGCTTGTAGAAGCTCTGGTACCAGAACAACTACAGGTTTCTGTTGTTCGGAAAAGCTACCTTGAATTGCAGTCAGTAGAAATACAGATTGCATCTCCCGTACCCATTATCCGTTATGAGGTAAGTGTTACTTCTGAAAATCAAATTCCTGTATACGATTCTGCCATGAATTTTGTTACAGTTCAAGACTTACCTCAGTCAAATTCTGATGAAGAAACTGTAACAAATAGTGCAACCACCCATTTTTTGATTCCCGATTTTCCTACAAACACCACTTCTTTTGAATATACTGCTGATGGAGACAAATCACAAAACATTACCGTTAGGCTCTATCTTGAGGTGGAAAAACAACAGGCGATTCTTGTAGAAAGAAATTTTTTCTTTCCAGCCTTGGAAGGAATACGCTGATGTTTCTCCATGTTGACCTTGATGCATTTTTTGCCTCGGTAGAACAGCTAGACAATCCAGATTTTCGAGGAAAACCAGTTATTGTGGGAGCCATTCCAGGGCATAAACGTGGTGTTGTGGCTGCTGCATCCTACGAAGCTAGAAAATTCGGTGTCCATTCAGCCATGCCTATAGACCAAGCCTTTCGATTATGCCCACAAGGTATTTATCTTCCATCCAACATGAGACGATACCGAGAAAAATCCCAGGAAGTTATGACAATATTTGGAGAATTTTCTCCCGATGTACAGCAAATGTCCATTGATGAAGCCTTTATTGATTTAACAGGAACTCATCGACTATTTGGGCCACCAGAAGAAACTGCCCAGCAGGTAAAAAAACGAGTCCTTGATGCAACTGGATTAACAGTTTCTGTAGGCTTAGCAAGCAATCGCTATGTGGCAAAAATTGCCTCTGGTATGTCAAAACCAGATGGATTTTTCTATGTCCCAGCAGGCCAGGAACAGTCATTTATGGAAAAGCTCCCTTTGAAAAAAGTATGGGGTGTGGGAGAAAAAACCTTGGCAAAGCTCTATTCCCATGGAATCCACACAGTTCAAGAGGGCTTGAAAATGCCACTTTCGGTTTTAGAGGGATTTTTAGGAGAAGCCAGTGGACAATTTTTTTATAAAGCTGTGCGGGGCATGGAAGCAGCCACCTTTCGTGATGCTCCTCAGTCCCGCTCCATCAGTGCAGAAAACACCTACGAGGAAAATCTTACCGACAGATACGTGATTGGAACGGCTCTCATGGATTTGTCTCAAAACGTAATGTTTCGATTAATGAAGGAGGACTGGAAAAGCAAGACAGTCTGTATTAAAATTCGCTATTATGATTTTACTACCACCTCTATCCAAGAAACATCTCCCCGTTACATTGCTTCTGCAGAAGATCTTTTCCAACGAGCCACAGAGCTTTTCGATAAAAGATATAATGGACGGGGAATACGACTTTTAGGAATAGGAGCCATGAATCTGGAGCCTGGTCAAGAAATCATTCAGCAGGATTTATTCGATTTTGGGCAGGAACGACAGCACAAACTAGAAGAAGTGGTGTTGCAACTTAAAACAAAAAATCCACAGCTTCCCATTACCAAGGCACGCCTTTTAAACAAGTCTGCCAAGGCCAATGCTTCTGAAAAATCAGAGGATTAAATTCAAAAAAAA
This sequence comes from Treponema sp., assembly GCA_036300185.1. Taxonomy (GTDB): domain Bacteria; phylum Spirochaetota; class Spirochaetia; order Treponematales; family Treponemataceae; genus Treponema_F. The sequence continues at coordinate 28,266 of JAXJGY010000040.1, forward strand.
ATTTAAAAAATTATTTTTTTTAGCTTGACACATTTTATCCTTTTTGCTAATATACTCCTACATTGCATTCCCCGATTGTGTAATGGTAGCACCTCAGATTCTGGTTCTGATTGTGGGGGTTCGAGTCCTCCTTGGGGAAATAAAACACGATACATCGTGGATTCTTTGGTCCCTTCGTCTATCGGTTAGGACAAAAGATTCTCAATCTTTAAAGAGGGGTTCGATTCCCCTAGGGACTGTAGGCTTGGTTATTCCAAGCCTTTTTTATATTTTAAACTTTTTCATTTGAAACTATTCCCGCAACCTATACCCTTTTCCCCTTCTCAACCCACCTACAATGAGGTATACTTGCCCCATGAAAGTGATTATTTCCCCAGCTAAAAACATGACCACCAAGGCCGATGCACTGGAACCAACGGCAGAACCAGTATTTATTCAGCAGGCACAAAAACTGGTGGATTATCTTAAATCCCTTCCCTTTGAACAGCTGAAAACACTTTTAGCCTGTAATGAAAATCTTGCCCAGCTTAATTATCAACGATATCAAACTATGGATTTACATGCGGGAACAAATCCTGCCTTAGTATCCTACGAGGGAATTCAATATCAGTATATGGCTCCTAGGGTCTTTACCTATGAATATTTTGATTATGCCCAAGAGCATGTACGAATCCTTTCTGGACTTTACGGTATTTTACGCCCCTTTGATGCCATCGTTCCCTATCGGCTAGAAATGCAGGCTAAACTTAAAACAGATTTTTGTAAGAATCTGTATGATTTTTGGGGTGAAAGTCTGTATCAAGAGCTTACAAAAGATTCTAATATCATTATCAATCTCGCCTCCGACGAATATAGCAAGGCCATCAAAAAATATGTGCAGCCAACAGATAGATTCATCACCTGTCGTTTTTGCGAACAAGGAGATGGTAAGCTTGTGGAAAAAGGCGTATATGTAAAGATGGCTCGAGGGGAAATGGTGCGCTACATGGCAGAGCAAGATTTACAAGTCCCAGAGGACATGAAAAGTTTTACCGGTTTGGGCTATGGCTTTAGTCAGGAACATTCTACAGAAAACTTATATACTTTTATTCGCTAAACTCTTATAACATATTTGTATAAGTTGCATCCAGTGGTTTCTCATGGACTTGTATATCGAATTGTTTTTTTGATATAGTAGCCTCATGATTGCCACTCATGCTTTGGTGCTGTACAAAGGTCAGCCAGCCCTGGTTCAAGAGGAGTCAGGGGGAAAATACACCATAATTTATTGTTCAAGTCTTCCTACAGCAGGAGGAAAACCAGCTCAATTTGCTACCCAAAAGGTTCGTGATAAGGATATTTCTGTACTTTTTGCAAAAACTGAAGGTAATAAAAGTCTCCTTCCTTCACTTTTGTCAATTGAATTGCAGGATACAGAATGCAAGGACTTTATTGAGCCATTATATGAGCTTTTAACAGAGGATGCTACTGCTTTTTCAACGGCAACCTCCTTTGGTGAGCTTTGTGAGTATGGTGGAATGGAAACTGTAGAACAGTGCTGGAAGCTCTACAAGGCCCTTAAAGGAGGCTTTTTCTTTCAACAGCAAGGAGATACATTACAATTTATTCCCCGTTCACAGGATGAAATTACAAAGCTACAAGAAAAAACTTTGGCAAAGGAACGAGAAGAAGAAATACGAAGAGCCTTTATTCAACGACTAAAAAATCGCCAGCTGGAACTTCCTGGGGACTATCAGCTGATGCAGGATGTAGAAGCCCTTGCCCTTGGAAAAACAGAAAAATCTCGTACCATGAAGGAAGCTGGCCTTACAGAAACACCAGAAAAGGCTCATAAATTACTACTAGATACTGGGGTGTGGTCCATACACAAAAACCCCTATCCTGCCCGCTGGGGGCTTTCCATGCAATCTGCCACAGAGCAGCTGGCAAGTCCTCCCCAGGAGGAGCGACTGGAACTTAATCAGGTTGCCTATGCCATAGACAATGCCTGGAGTGCAGACCCAGACGATGCCATTGCCTACGATGGAAGCTTTGTATGGGTTCATATTGCAGATCCCGCTTCCAGTGTTTTACCAGATACTCCCATTGATATTTCTGCCCGTCATCGTGGCTCAACCCTGTATATTCCAGAAGGAGCTGCTCGTATGTTGGCAGAAGAGTCCTTGGAGGATTATGCCCTTGGACTAGCAGAGGAGTCTGGAGAATTATCACGAGCTTTATCCTTTAAGATTCAGCTAGATGAAGCTGGTGCAATTTTGAGCTGCGACGTACTAAAAACTCGTGTTAAGGTGCAGCGATGTACCTATCAGCAGGTGGATGAGCAAAAGGATTCTCCTGAATTTGCTCCACTTTTTGCCATTGCCAGACGAAATGAACAGCGACGATTGAACAATGGGGCGGTATCCATCACCTTACCAGAAGTCCACATTTCGGTGAGTGGTGAACAGGTGGATATTCATCCCAGCATTCACTGGGAATCTGGGGACTTAGTGCGAGAGTTTATGCTACTGGCAGGAGAGGCAGCGGCAAAATTTGCCTTCAAAAACAACATCCCCTTTCCCTTTGTAAGCCAAGAATCTCCAGATCTACCTGCTGATCCGCCTCCTGGTTTAGCTGGACAATACAAGCTTCGTCGCTGTATGAGAAGCAGAAGCGTGGGAATAACCCCTATGCAGCATGCAGGTCTTGGTCTGGGAATGTATAGTCAGGTTACAAGCCCTTTGCGTCGGTATAGCGACCTAGTGGCTCACCAGCAGCTGAGGGCATTTATCGATGGTCGCCCCTTGCTAGATAAGGACAAGGTGTTGGAGAGGATTTCAGCAGGCGATGCTGCCGCCAGTGCTTCCGTTCGGGCTGAACGGAACAGTAATTTACATTGGATTTTAGTATATCTTACTATGAATCCTCAGTGGACCGGTGATGCTGTGGTGGTAGAAATACGAGGGAAACAGGCCTATTGCCTTATTCCCAGCCTAGCTCAAGAGACACTCCTTACGCCAACTACTGCGGTGGAGTTGAATCAAGTCTTGAAGGTAAAGGCAGGTAATATCAATATTCCTGCATTGTCTGTTACCTTTCAAGAAGTATCTCAATAATTCACAATAATCATTTTTTTGGGTTTTCAAGAAACTGAAACTGTGATAAAGTTGTAATAATTACATTTTTTTGGACCTAAACCATGGTACCAATAAATATAGAGAAAAGAGGTTTTAAATGATTGTATCTTGGATGACAACCAATAAGTGCAATTTGAAATGCAGCCACTGTTATCAGGATGCTGGTGCTGCAAAGGAACAGGAATTGACTACAGCCGAGGGTAAAAAGCTTATTGATGAAATTGCTCGGGCTGGATTTAAAGTTATGATTTTTAGCGGTGGAGAACCCCTCCTCCGTCCTGATATTTATGAATTGGTAGCTTACGCTTCATCCAAGGGATTACGTCCTGTATTTGGTACCAACGGTATGCTCATTACCAAGGAAGTTGCACAAAAACTAAAAGATGCTGGTGCCCAGGCCATGGGAATCAGCCTTGACAGCCTTGATGAAGCCAAACACAACAAATTCCGTGGACTGCCTGATGCCTATTCCAAAACAATTCAAGGTATGAAAAATTGTCGTGAAGTTGGCCTTCCCTTCCAGATTCATACCACTGTTATGGACTGGAACAAGGAAGAGGTTTGTGATGTTATTGACTTTGCTGTTGAAATGGGTGCCATTGCTTCCTATCTATTCTTCTTGATTCCCGTGGGACGTGGTGTATTTATTGAACAGAACGCTGTGGAAGTTCAGGAATACGAAGAATTGCTAAAGAAAATCATGGCTAAGCAGAAGGAAGTTCCTATTTCCATCAAGCCAACCTGTGCTCCCCAGTTTACTCGTGTAGCAATTGAAATGGACATCGAACTGAACGAACGCTTTACTAGAGGCTGTTTAGCAGGTCTTACCTATTGTATTATTAGCCCCACCGGTGTTGTTCGCCCTTGTGCCTACATGGTAGAAGAAGCTGGAAACGTTCACGAAAAGGCCTTTGATGAGATTTGGCAGGAAAGCCAGGTTTTCAAAACCCTAAGAACAAAGCATTACGAAGGAACCTGCGGAACCTGCGATTACAACAATATTTGTGGTGGATGCCGAGCTCGCTCTGCATATTACCACGATGGAAATATTTTGGCAGAAGATACCTACTGTGCCTATGGACTCAGTAGACGAGAACAGGCCTAAGCATTGGAGAATAGTATGAGCACACCAAAAAAATGTCCACTTTCACCTGCCGCAAGGAAGTTTTTTGTCTGTTTTTGTATTTGTTTAATACTTGGTATCGTTTACTTTTTTACTGCAAAAAAACAGGACACAAATGTAGCTGAAGCCCCTGCTTCTGAAGCTACCTCTGAAGTAATTACCTTTACTGATGCCTTAGGTCAGGAGTTAACCTTGGCTCGTCCTAAGCGTGTTGTTTCCCTCATGGGAAGCTTTACGGAAATCTGGCTTTTGGCTGGTGGACGTGATACCTTGGTGGGAACAGCCGTGGATACCCAGGACAAGCGAGATTTGGGACTTCCAGAAACGGTGGTAAATGTGGGAACCTACCAGTCCCCTAACTTGGAAGCTATCCTTGCCCAGACTCCCGACTTGGTACTCTTGTCCTCCGAAACAGTTCGCACGGACAACCATGTAGCCTTCAAGAATAGCCTTGCTGCAGCGGGAATTCCTGCTGCTTATTTCAGCGTAACCCACTTTGAGGATTACTTAAAGATGCTGGAGATTTGCTGCCAGCTTACTGGAAATCAGCAGGCCTACACAGAAAAAGGCTTGAACGTAGAAACACAAATCCAGCAGGTTCTTGGTCAGTACAAGCTAGAAAGCCAGCCCACTGCCCTTCTGATGATTACTTATTCAGGTGGCATTAGACCTCAGGCCTCTACCACCATGACTGGAGGAATGTTGGCTCAGCTGGGCTGCAAGAACATCATTGATGATTATCCCAGTCTCCTAAAGGATTTCAGCATGGAAAAGGTTATGGAAATTGATCCAGACTACATCTTTGTAATTCCCATGGGATATAGCGATGAAGAAGCATTGCGGGCTTTGACCACCAGCGTGGAGGAAAATCCAGCTTGGAACGTGCTTTCTGCAGTGAAGAACAAGCGATATCATCCCCTTCCTCCAGAAAAATTCATGTTCAAGCCCAATGATCGCTGGGCAGAAAGTTATCGCTATCTGGGAGAATACTTTCAAAATAACCCTGTAAATCAGTAAGATGAATGAAGAATTAAAAAGCGACTTGGGACAAGCCAACTTAAAAAAAAGTCGGCTTGTTCTAGTTGCAGCAATTGCACTAACCCTTTGTATTACGCTCCTTGCCCTATCCTTTGGGTCTTCAAAGGTGTCTTTAATAGATTTTTTTCGAGCACTGCTGACAGGAGATACAACAGCACCAGCCTACAGAATCATCTATTTTAGTCGCTTGCCACGAGTACTTGGTGCCCTTCTGGCAGGAAGTGCCTTGGCTGTGGCAGGAACAATTATGCAGGCTGTTTTACAAAACCCCTTGGCCAGTCCAAATATCATCGGTATAAACAATGGTGCTGGTTTCTTTGTGCTTGCCTGCTCTGTACTATTTCCCAGTCAACCAGCAATTCTCCCTCTAGCAGCCTTTCTGGGGGCTCTCATTACTGCCCTCATGATATTTGCCTTAGCCATGGGAAGAGGTTCCACCAAGCTCTCTCTTGTTCTTACGGGAATTGCCATGAGCAGTATCCTTGGAGCAGGAATGAATGTTATCATGATCCTCTTTCCCGATGCCTACATTGGAGCCAGTACTTTTTTGGTAGGTGGACTTGGTTCTGTAACCATGGACAATCTGCAATTTGCAGTAGTGTATATCATTATTGGACTCGTTCTTTCTGTGGTTTTACGGCGAGACATGAATATTATTGCCTTAGGTTCTAATACGGCAAAGGCTTTGGGAATGGCTGTATCCACCACTCGCTTCTTGTTAATTGCCACTGCAGCTATTCTCACTGGAGCGGCAGTAAGCTTTGCTGGATTAATTGGCTTTGTAGGGCTCATTGTTCCCCATGCTATTCGTTTTTTTATCGGTAGTGATCATCGACTTTTGGTTCCAGCCAGTATCTTTGCAGGAGCCGGCTTTGTAACCCTTTGTGACCTTGTTTCCCGAATTGTTTTTGCTCCCTATGAAGTTGCTGTAGGAATTCTTCTTTCCTTAGCAGGTGGACCATTCTTTATTTATCTTGTAATACGTAGCAAGAGGAGCCAAAATGATTGAGCTACAGCAAGTTACTTTTGCCTATCCTTCTCGTCATCCCCTTTTCCAGGATTTTAATTTAATCTTTCCAGAGGGTAAAATTACCACCATCCTTGGTTCTAACGGTAGCGGAAAAAGCACCCTACTCAAGCTTGCAGCTCGCTTGCTTAGTCCTCAGCAAGGTCAGGTGTTATTAGACGGACAAGATTTACATTCTATGAAATCAAAGGATGTGGCAAAGCGGATTTCCCTCCTCCATCAAAATAATTTTCCACCAGAAATCACTGTAGCAACCTTAGTCTCCTATGGTCGTTATCCCTACCACAAATATGGACAGAGTATGACCCAAACAGACCATGAGGCTATAGAAAAGGCTTTAAGTCAGGTACAGCTCCATGATTTGAAAAACAGTCTTCTTACTCGTCTTTCTGGTGGACAACGGCAACGAGCCTTCATTGCCATGGCTTTGGCTCAGGACACGGACATCGTGTTTTTGGACGAGCCTACCACCTACCTTGACATTAACATTCGGTTAGAATTGATGGATTTAGTGAGATTTCTCAACAGTCAGGGAAAAACCATTATTATGGTACTTCATGATTTGAACCTAGCTTTGGAAAACTCTCACAACATTGTGCTACTGGAACGAGGGAAGCTTTATGCAGAAGGTAGTCCTGATGAAGTTATTGAAACAGGTCTTCTAGATAAGGTATTTAATATTCAGACCCACGTTTTCCATAAGGATGGAAAAACCTTCCATCACTTTAGCCGACAACATTCATAAAAAAATAAACCCCTAAAGTTAAACGTTTAGTCTAGCTTTAGGGGGTATTAAAAAATTAACTATCCTTCGATTTATTCCAATGGAGCAAAATATCCAATCTCATCACGTCCAGAACGATTCAAAAGATAGGCTTCTACCTCCAAGGGAAGATAATCCTTTCCAAAGTTAGTGTTCAAAGAAGAGGTATAAGACAGCCGATAGGAACCGTTTGGTGTGGCAATGACTTCCTTTACAATACCAGTTAAGCCTTCTGGCCGATATACAAACAGTGTATTTCCATCAGTAGCCTCTGTAATGTAGATAATCTCCTCTGGCAATGCATTTTGAGTTAAATTAACAGTATAGAAGCAAATATCGTTGTTATTAAAATAAGATACCATATCGGATAATCCGTAGGTAGAAAAAGATGAATGGGTTAAGTTAGATGCACCAGTCAAATAGATAATAGCACGTTTTTTCTCACCATTCACCAAGGTATTAGCTGCTAACCGCAAGGCCAAATCTGTGGTACAATCATCAGAGACAGGAGTTTTCAGTGCTTCAACGGTAAAATCTCCTAAGTTATTGGGAGCACCAGCATATTCTGTGGTGGGAACAGCTCCAGAAGAAACTACAGATAAGGTTCCCTTCCCCTCCATACTAAGAGCAATTTCTTTTAATGCTGCTTCCAGTGCTTCATTATGCTGGCTTGTTTGTACTGAACGGTCAAGCACCACTACAATATCACAAACCTCATTGGAATAGGCTGCTCCCTCAAGCTTTTGGGCTGTTACAGGGATTCCATTTTCAGTCAGATAAAAGTTCTCTGCCTTTAATCCCACCACAGGCTGACGCTGTCGGTTCTCTACCTTAATTTCCAAGGTAACATTGGGGAACTTGTCTGCATTAACCCGTTCAATCTGAACAAAAAGACCACCTACAAGCTCAGTCATTTTAGACAGTACGTACACCTCGTTGGAAACAAAGTCTGAGGCTAAAATATTACCGTTAATATCAGGCTGAGCACAAAGAATGCGAGAAGGAGCGCTTCCTGTTCGACCATTTTCAAAAACGGCACCTGTGGACAAATCCACAGAACAGATTCTATTTCCATCACTTACCAGAATATAATCATCACTGAGACGCAAGGATTCTGGACGGCTAAAGGTTTTTTCTGGTACTAACATTCCCCCATAGTTTCCAGAACGATCAAAGGAATAGATTGTACCCTTCACCGCATCGGCTACGTACACTATATCATCAAAGATACAGATACCTGTAGGGGCAGAAAAGCCAGGAAAGCTGCCGTTTTTCTTTCCAAAATTAAACAATGGATTTCCATCCTTGTCAAAAACTGAAACACGGGCATTACCAAAATCAGTTACATACAGATTTTCAGAGGAATCTAAGGCCAGGTACTGAGGTCCTACAAACTGACCGAGACCCACACCCTTTGAACCAATAGTTCCCTTGTAATTACCATTACTATCAAGGACAGCAATTCTGTCACCAGCATATTCAGAAACAAGCAGGGTTCCATCACTTTTCTTAATAATATCCATGGGACGGTCAAAGCCTTGGAGGGGACCTCGCACTCGATTAATGATAAAACCATTAATATCCATTAGTAGCAGCTCATTGGAACCATAGGCCAAAACCCAGTTTGTACCATTGTCGTTAGCAAGAATTGCAGAAGGTTGACTGAAAATCAGATTACCGTTTACAAGACCAGGATAATTTCCTGCTTCTGCAAATTGACTGGAAACAAGAGATGTTTTTCCAGAAATTCGTCGTTCACGGATAATTTCAATTCGGTTTGCCAACAACATTCCGCCGTAGCCAGCATCTGAAGCAATTTGCCAATGCTGCAAGGCCACATCTTCCATTCCCGCACGATAGTAGGCTCGCCCCAACCAGTCGAGAATCAGATTCTCTGTAGGCAAGTATGACAATGCTTTTTCAAACAAGAGAATGGCATCGTTGTAGGCTCCTCGATAATAAGAATGAACTCCACGGCGAAACTCCTCTTCTGCAAAGAGTGAGTCAGCTGTTTCCACTGTTACAGACTTAAAATCAGAGGAAAAAAGTGTACAAATACTTATGCTTAGGAATACTGCCAATGCAAGATGCAGTTTTTTCATTTATTTTCCTCCCGATGCCGAATTTTCTCGGCTTGCTTGAATCATTTTTAAGTGTTCTAGGATTTCCTCATTGGAACCATCCTTATCAAGGGCCTTTCTTAGGAAATTTTCTGCCTCATCTAACAAGCCAAGCTTATAATATACCCATCCGAGGGTATCTAAACATGCTGGTGAATTTGGAGAAATATCCAAGGCACGCTTGGAAAGCATAAGGGCTCTAGTTAAATCCTTATTAAGACAGGCCAAAACATATCCAAGCCCATTGAGGGCGGTAATATTTTCTGGTTCCATCTCCAAAACCTTTTCATATTGCTCAATGGACTTTGTATAGTCCTGTTGTAACCAAGAAATATAGGCCATGGCAGCATATACTGCACAAGGATTGTATCCAGTCTCCTTTAAGCTTCGCAATTCAAATTCAGCAAGGCGGGAACGTCCCGTAGTGGCATAAATTACTGCCAGTACAAGACGGCATTGCAGAATTCGGTCCTGCTGTACATCATCTTCAGGAATAGCTGTTACAATTTGCTCAAGATACAACAAGGCATCCTCGTAACGCTTTAACTTAGTGTAGCACAGACCGATAAAATAAATCACGTCCAAATCATTTACTTGTTCAGAAGACAAGGACTGAAAAAAATGCAAGGCTTCTGTATATTTCCCTGTCTTGTATAAGAGAATACCTTGTGAAATTAACCGTTGCTCCATTATCCTTCCTTACAAAAGCCTTACAGACTTAATTTTAAACCCTTCTCTTTCATATCATCGGCATCTGTTGGCTGAGCATGAATACGGCCGATAGAAATTAATCCTTGGTTCACAGCAGCAAAGTCACTATCGGAGCCACCTTCTGTAGATACCTTTCCGCCTTGAAAGAAGGTATAAAAAGAACCATCGGGAGCAGTAAAGGTATCAATTGAATTATTATACCTTCGTGTAGAAAGACGGGTAAGTCTCCAACCAGCATAAGCATCTGCTGAAGGTGCATTTATGTTAACAAATACATCAGGAGAACACAAAGCAATAAGCTCGTGAAGATTTTTTCGTACAAAATCTGCCAAGGGCTTAAAATTCCACTTCGTACGAGTCTGAAAATTTTCTATGCTTAAGGCAATCCCAGGATATCCAGAAATGATGGCTTGACGAGCGGCACCACAGGTTCCTGAATAAATTACATCAGTACCAAGATTTGCTCCCTTGTTAATACCAGAAAGAATAGCATCTGGAGGACCTGGTAAAATAGTTCTCAATCCACTAACAACACAATCTACTGGCACACCAGAACAAGCATACCAACGATCCTTTTTTTTAGTGATTTTGAGGGGATCAGCCATTGAGATGGCATTGGAAATAGCAGAACGATTTTTGTCTGGTGCCACCACCCATACTTCATGGGCTGTAGCCAAACTGCGAGCTAACTCCACAAGTCCAGGAGCATCAATACCATCATCATTGGTGATCAAAAGTCGCATAAATGAACTCCTCCAGCAGGTTCAACATCATAGCAGGATGGATGGAAACCAAAAATTCGTTCATATTCAGATAATTTTTGCTTGTAAAGCTCAGCATCCTTCTTTTGCAGGATAGTATAGGTACAACGACCAAATCCCTTTCCAGTAATTCTTGAACAACCATTGGGATTTCGTACCATAGTGGTATCAAAATTTTGAACCCGCTTTACTAACCAATCGATTTCAGGACAGGAAATGAGATACAAATCTCGCATTATGTCTTGGGAACGACTGACAGTGGTACAGAACAGGGCAAAATCATTGTTTTTTAAGGCATCTACTGCGTTGAGAATATATTTATGTTCCAACATAATGCATTTGAGACGGCGCCCCATATCCTCATCCACCACAGAAAGTACTTCATTAATTTCTGTAGTAGATTCTTCGTATTGCCAGCCACCATAGACACGGCTCTTCCGTTCCTTTAACTCTCCCAATAACAATACATTTTCAGGCTCCATAACAGAAGCCTCATTCCAGACTGAAATACGAGGAACACGAGCATCTGTTAGAAGAATTGAAACATCTTCAAACTGAAACGGTAAAATGTCATAGCTATTCGAGGCATGGTCAGTAAGGATACAGGAACCTGGCTTGGAATAGATTGCGGCAAAAATATCGGCTATATAATTTCCTGCCCCTAAAAAGAGCTTATTTCCTCGCTCAATGGCCTGTAGCATTTGGACTTCAGAACAGGTGGAACCACACAGATGCTTAATACCAAAGGCAGTTCCCACCTTCATGGCAGTGGTAATACCAAAGCCTGCTGAAGGAAGAATTTCTGACCAAATGGTAATATCCATACCATTGACAGAAAAGCCTCCCGAGGTAAAGCCGTATATCATGGCCTTGATACTATTAGCCCAACGATCCTCTTTGCGGAACTTTAAGTTTGTGAGATTACATCGCTTTCGTTCGTCCATCTGCACAAAGTTAAAACGGACCGTTACATCATCCCTCACAGAAATGGCTACATAGATTGGGAAATTCACAGCCATGGAAAGGGTTTTGTCTTTGCAGAACCAGGAATGCTCCCCGATAAGGTGAAAACGACCAGGTGCGGAAACTAATAAATCAGGTTTTTTCCCGTACTCTTTAAGATGTGCTTCTATAACTTCTTTCATTCAGTAATACTTCCGGCTATTGTTTATTCACGGATGTACATCGTGAAATCTTGCACTAAGTACAATATATTGATAAGATAATAATACAATGAACAGAATTATACAAGTTTTTTATGTAATTTTTTCGGCAATAATTTTTTCCCTTGCCATTCAAAATGAATTTCTGCCATTGGGGTCACCTTTTCTCGGGCTTTTTGCCCTAACACCCTTGTATCTTGCTTTGCGAAACAGCTCATCCTATTTAGAATCTGCATTGCTTACTGGTTTACAAACCTTACTTGTTCATCTCATGTCCAGCTTTTGGTTGGGATTTTTCAGGGATTTTGCCATCTTTACCTTGGGGGCCTCTGCCCTAGGAACAGGAGTTATTGGCTTTGTCTTTGGTTGCTATTTCCACTATTTTGTTGGTCGTAAACCTTACAGCTTTTTATGTGGAGAAAAGAAATTTTTTCATTCTGCCCTATTTTTTGCCAGTATCTGGACATTGTATGAATGGGCAAAATCCACTGGATTTTTAGCCTATCCTTGGGGGACCCTTGTTATGACCTCCTACAAGTGGAATCTGCTGACCCAGATTGTAGACATAACTGGTACTTGGGGGTTAAGCTTTCTCTTCTCTCTTTTTGGTGCCTTGGTTGGAGAAGGAATTTACCTGCTATCCTCTTCCATTACACAAAATAATAGAATCGTATTTTTCCAATACCGCCAGCTTACTGCCTGCTGTCTCCTTTTATTTGCTGTTTCTGTAGGCTACGGAGCTTGGCAGCTAAACAAGGAACTTGTACCGGTAAAGCATATGGAAACAGTTATGGTACAACAAAATATCGATTCTTGGGTGGTAGGTCGGGACGATCAACCAATACAGATTTCACAAGAGTTGACTGATGCAGCTGTAGAGGATTGCATAGAAGCTACAGGAGCAAAGCCTGATGTGGTGGTATGGAGCGAATCAGTACTTTCCTATACCTTCCCTGAATCTGAGTTCTACTACCATGACAATCCTGCCCCTCGTCCCCTAATTCCTTATATCAGAGAAATAGACGTTCCCTTTGTCATTGGTGGGGCTGCTACTGTAGACAGAGCAAAAGAAATGTATGCAAATGCTGCCCTATTCTTTGACAATACAGGTGAATATCAGGGATACTACGGTAAAATGCAGCTGGTGCCCTTTGCGGAGGTAATTCCTGGTGCACAGTATGAATGGGTGCGAAAATTATTGAATGCCGTTGTAGGTTTTTCTAGTGGCTGGACACCAGGGACAGAGATTACCCTTTTTAATGTACCTTTGAAAGCAGGTGAAGATGTTACAATCAGTATTCCCATTTGCTTTGAAGATGCTTTTCCCATGGTGTGCCGTGCCTTATTCCGTGCTGGTAGTGAGGTTTTTGTAAACATTACCAACGATTCTTGGTCCATGACCAATTCCGCAGAATTTCAGCATTTTGCAATTGCAGCCTTTCGAGCCATAGAATTTAGGACAACCCTCATTCGTTCCACCAATTCAGGGTATTCTGTGGTGGTAAATCCCAAAGGACAGGTGATTGCAGATATGCCCCTTTTTGAAGAGGCATCATTGTATACCTCAGTCCCCATTTACCAACGACAGGTTACAGTGTATTGTATGTTTGGTAATTGGCTACCAGCCCTTTGCTTTATTCTTGTGCTGACAAACTTGATTGTGATGGAAAAAAAAGGGAGAAGACAATGAAAAAAACATCCCAAATCTCAGTTTTTATGGCCATGTACGCTGCAATTATCTGTATAACAGGTTTTATTTCCATTCCTTTGGGACCAATCCCCTTAGTGCTGCAAAATGTTGTAGCAATTTCTGCAGGACTCGTCTTTGGACTTCCACAAGGGGCTGCTGCTGTGGGAATGTTTTTGGCAGTTGGAACCTTGGGACTTCCTGTTTTTTCTGGTGCTCGAAGTGGTATTGCTGTTTTAAACGGCCCCACAGGAGGTTTTTTAATCGGCTATTTCGTGGGAGCCTTCATTGCAGGCTCCATTGCAACAAAACCAAAGGTCGAAGAAAAGGCTTTTTCTAAAGAGACACTTTTCCGACTGGCACGAGGAGCCATTGCGGGGCTAGCATTTACCTATTTAATTGGTGTATTGAATTTTAGACGAGTTACGGGAACAAGCTTTTCTCAAGCTCTGTCTCTTTGCATCATTCCATTTATCATTCCTGACATTATAAAGATTTGTATCATGGTTCCTATTGTAGCTCGGCTTCGTCCAGTGGTAGCTCGTCATATACAGAATGACCAGGGAGAAGAAGAACTTTCATGACAGGTAACGACAAAGATTTCATTCTCAACAATACAGAAAGAAGCTGTTCTTCCTTGAATAATGCTTCCGAGGAAAGTATTATTCAAGAACCGATTCTCTCCTTGGAAGGAATTACCAAACGATTCCCCTTATCAAGCAATGCCAATGAAGATAAAACCTATTTTTATGCATTAAAAGATATTACCTTTTCCCTGAATAAAAATGACTTTGTGGTTTTAGGTGGTGCAAACGGTTCAGGAAAGAGCCTTCTTATGACTATTATTGCAGGTCTCGTTAAACAAAGTACAGGAAAAGTAACAAGAAAAAGCTCCATTGGGCTAGTTTTTCAAAATCCCGACCTACAAATCCTAGGAGAAACTCCTTGGGAGGATGTTTTGATTGGGCCTAAAAACAAGGGAATAAAAGGTGAACAGCTTAATGCCTTGGGTAAAGAAGCCTTACAAAAGGTGGGCCTTTCAGAAAAAGCTCACTTCCCTTCTCGCAGTCTCTCTGGAGGAGAAAAACGGCGGCTAGCTACGGCAGGGATTCTTGCCTTAGAGCGGGATATAATCATTTTTGACGAGCCTTATGCCAACCTAGATTATCCTGGAGTACAGCAAGTCAACAGTCTTTTAAAACAACTCCATCAAGCGGGAAAAACCCTTGTGGTTTTGACCCACGAGCTAGAAAAATGTCTTGCTTTGGCCACACGATTTATAGTGTTGTACCATGGTCAGCTTGTTTTTGACGATAGTCCACAAGAAGGTTTACAACAAAATCTTGAATCCTGGGCTATTCGCAATCCTCTCAGACAGTATAAGGCCTTGGAAGACTTGGTATGGAACTAAGCCTCTTTTCTTTTCAGTCCACCAATAGTCCCTTAGCAAAAATCAATCCTGGATTAAAGCTCCTATTTTTATTTATTGCAATTATTTCATTGTTTTATCTAGATTTGATTCCAACGACAATCCTATTTTTTCTCCTTATCTTGATTTCCATTCCTTTGGGTTTTTCCCTTAAAAGTCAATTCCAAGATTTCAAGCCCATATTCGTCTATATCCTGATATATTATCTTGTAAATATTTTCATCAACTTTGGACAAATTAAAAAACTAAATCAAACTATTTTTATTCCCTCAGAAACAATTACCTTATCAATACTGCGACTTTTAGTGAGTCTTCAGCTCGCCCGATTCTTCTACAAAACCACCTCCACCACCCAGCTAAAATTTAGTCTGGAAAAAATCGAGGTGCAGTTTCGTAGGCTTTTCCAAAAACTCCCGTTTTGTGGAAAGAAAATCCAGAGTCGACCTTCCATTACCTTTACCCTCACCATGATAATCTCTTTCATTCCACGCCTCATGGAGCTGTGGAATCAGCTAGAGCTTTCTTGGAAGGCCCGCGGTGGAACAGCTGGACTTAAAATGATTTGTATTTTATTTCCCCAGCTTCTGCTTCTCTCCTTTACAGAAGCAGAAAATACCTGGCTAGCAATTTTAAGTCGAGAAGAAGATTTTGACTAAATTCCTGTACCCTTGAAGGGAATTTTTTTGTAGTGTATACTACAAAACTTGAGAGGAAGTTTATATGCGTTGTCCCTATTGTGGCAGTCTTGACGACAAGGTAATTGAATCTCGAACCTTAGGTACTGGAGAAAGTATTCGACGGCGACGGGAATGTATCAGTTGTGGCTACAGGTTCACAAGTTATGAGCGAATTGAAGAAAAGCCCTTTATGGTGGTAAAACGTGATGGACGACGTCAACCCTTTGATCGAGCAAAGCTTGAAAAAGGTATTTCCCGAGCCCTAGAAAAACGACCTGTTTCTGCCACCATGACAGACAATTTAATTTCTGAAATCGAGGATATTATCTTTATCCGAGGGAGAACTTCCAGAGAAATTCCCACAGAGGAACTGGGGGATTTGGTGTTAGAAAAGCTTCATGGTCTCGACAAAGTTGCCTACATCAGATTTGCTTCTGTGTATCGTCATTTTGAAAATCTTGATGAGTTTATTACCGAGGTAAACAAGATTGAATCTAGTAAGGACAATATTGAATAATTCATGAGTTTTTGCCTTATATCACCTTAAAATGTGGACAATTCCACATAAACAAGATATAATTATACCCATGCAGGTTGAAGATTTCCCCCGATGGTTTAAAAATCGTTATAAACGTACAAGTTCTTTTTTGTCAGGTTTTCTGTTGCTTTTAGTAGATTTACTGACAATTATGATTTGTATTGGACTCAGTTTTTTTATTATCAACCTCATCAACAGAAGCTACATTAATTTTCGATCCTTCGTAAACTATTGGATTTATCTTCCAGCCTTCTTTCTTGTTTTTTATGTATCTAAATTATATCCTGGTATGGTTTTAGCTCCTGCAGAGGAAATTCGTCGTTTTACAGTTGGTTCCTTTTTCTGCTTTGTAGGAATTGCCTTTTCAGTTATTTTTGAAACTGATGGACGAGAGACTATCGCTGTAGCTATGATAATTGCCATTCCCTTTGCCAGCCTTGGATTACCCCTTGCACGACAATTTGCTCGTGTCTTATTTTCACGTAGTAAGGTATGGGGGGTACCTGCAGCAGTCTACGTATTTGACAACGAAAAGAACATTGTGGTAGACCGCCTCATTCATCATCCTGAGTTAGGATACAAACCAGCCATTATCATCAATACCGCTGCAAAAACATCTGGTGAATCCCAGTATGAGGGAATCCCAGAGTTTCCTCCAACTCCAGAAATACACCGTATTATAAAAAAATTAAACATTAAGGTGGCCATCATCATAGAAAAAAAAGAAGACACCTTAATAGATAATCAAGATTTATACATAAAGATCATGCAGCAATACCGATATACTATTGCTATACCTTATAATCAACATATTCGTTCCATCTATTCCTCCGTACGGGACTTCAACGGAATTATAGGTTTTTCTACCACACGAAATCTTACTCGACCAACTGAATTGTTTCTAAAGCGATTGACAGATATACTTTTGTTATTAATTGCAGCCGGCCCCACATTATTAGTTACCCTTATAGTAGCTATAGCCATAAAAATTTCATCTCCAGGCCCAGTGTTTTATGGACATAAACGAGTAGGTAAAGGTGGTAAAGAAATTACTGTTTGGAAATTTCGTTCCATGGTTACTAACTCACAGGAAATTTTAGAGAAAATTTTAGCAGAAGATCCTGTACGACGGGCTGAATGGGACAAAGATAGGAAATTTAAGGATGATCCACGAATCACTAAAATTGGTAAACTTTTGAGAAATACAAGTCTCGATGAATTACCACAGCTTTGGAATATCTTTACTGGTGACATGAGTTTTGTAGGACCACGTCCAGTTACTTGTTCTGAGCTAGACAAATATGGGAAACGATCCGATTTTATTCTATCCGTAAAGCCTGGTCTTTCAGGTATGTGGCAAATATCAGGTCGTTCTGATACCGCCTACGAAGAAAGAATCAATCTTGACACTTATTATATCCAAAACTGGTCTATTTGGCTTGATTTGTGGATAATAACAAAAACTATTTGGGTTGTATTAAGAGGAAAGGGAGCATATTGATTGTGAAAAAAATTTCTTTTTTTGTGTTGGTTTTAATAGCCACCGTATTTACAGTTTTTGCAGAACAATATCAGATTACTGATATTCAGTATGAATTGGATGGCAGAACAAAGGAGTATGCACTAGATAAGGCTTTGGACATCAGAAAAGATTATGTCCTTGCGTCTGAGGAAGAGCTTCAACTTTATGTTGATTTTATCTCCCAAAAACTCAGTGATCAACGAGTTTTGGAGAATACTCAGGTACGATATGAATTAGGTGCAGCTACTGGCGAAGGTATTATTCCTGTAACATTGTTTATTATTGCTGATGAAACTTGGAATATTTTGCCTTTACCTTATCCTAAGTATGATTCAAATTCAGGTTTTACTTTGAAATTAAAAGTGAAGGATTATAACTTCTTTGGTACTATGGAACCCCTGAATTTCGACTTGGAATTCTACCAAGAAGATGAAGGTACAACTAATGTATTAGGCTTAGGAATTGATTTTTCTATTCCCTTTGCCATTGGAGCCCTTGATGCCCAATGGAATAATAATGCTTCCATTGATTATACTTTTGGGGATTCTAGTCCAAACTTTTCCTTTTCAACTGGATTAGACTTAGCTTATGCGTTTAAATATGTTACCTTAAAAATGGAAGCAGAACAGTCTGTAGGCATTAGTAATGATTACAAGGAAGCGGGAGATTGGATTTACGGAACTGAATTCTTGAAGTTTAGCACACCAGTTACCTTGCTTCGAACAACAGGTGCTTTCGGTAATATTACATTTACTCCCTATACCTCCATTACCTATCATTGGGATTTGAACGGTATTAAACACCCAGATTTAGTCGGTCCCGACCTTGGTCTAGGATATGGGTTTTCTGTAGGAAAAGTAAATTGGGTTGGAAATTTCAGAAAGGGATTTACCTCAAGCATTACTAACTCATACGGATATAATTTCCATACAACAGATTGGACAACAGGATTAGCATTCCAGTTTGAAGGATTCTATTTTATCGATTTTATTGGAATTTCAACTCGTTCAAAGATTTTCACCCATTACGATATAGTCAAAAAGAGAAATTCAACAACAACGAACGTAGCTGAATGGATGCGAGGAATTTATAACGGTACTAGTTACAATTCTGGACGAGCTAACATGCCAACAGGATTTGTAATGAATCTCGATTTCCCCATCAGAGTTTTGGAAACAGATTGGCGTGGGTGGGGAAAGGCTATATTTAAACGAGATATGCCATCTTGGTTTGGATTCTTTGACTTTGAAATGCAATTTGTACCCTTTATTGATATAGCTTTGTACGGAGCAGATGATTATTGCTTGGTACACTTTGACGATGGATTTTATTCTGCAGGGCTTGAGGTTATCCTCTATCCAAACAAGATGAGAAGTATACAGGTACGGGCAAGTGCGGGACTTGATTTTGCTGCTCGATTAATGGATCACGATTGGCGAGATAAAAAGGGACTAGAAATTGAAATTGGAATCGGTCTTCACTATTAAACCTGTAATCAAATAAGAAAGAAAAAAATAAAACCTGACTTACATAAAGTCAGGTTTTATTTTTTATAGTTGGAATTATATAAAGAGTGTTTTACAAATCTTATCAAAGCTTTCCAACAGCCAACTGACGCCAGTAATTTTCTGGAGCAGTTTCAGCAATAACAACAAGCAATTCCTTGGCAAAATCTTCATTCTCAGGGAACATTTGTGAACCTAAATCAGCAAGTCGATAAAAACATCGCCAGAAACCTTGGTCCATGCTCCATTCCGCCAATTCATAGTTCTTAACTGCAATCTGAAAGAAATCTCGTAGATTTTGGTACTGAAATTCCGTAACACGATTTGCTAAGAAATTATTCATACGAGTAAACGATGCCAAGGTACCAAACAAAGACATCTTAAATGCTTCTTGATACCGTTCCTGCTCTACATATAGTTCCGTCAATCGGAAAAAAGCAGGAATGGAACGGTAGCAATCTGCACGATAAAGATTAAAAATCTTGTCTGCACTATAGCCTCTTTGCACCGAATTTGTTAGGGCTGCAGTAAAACCATCATTTCCATAGTAAGGATCAGAGGCTATAATCAACATCAAAGCCTTTTCACAGTTTTCATAATCATCAAAGTTATAGGAAAGGTTGGCCATATCATACAATATATCATACTTGCTCTCTGGAATATCTAAAATATCTCCATGATTCCAAGCATCCATATAGTAGGAAT
Source organism: Treponema sp. (assembly GCA_036300185.1). Classification (GTDB taxonomy): domain Bacteria; phylum Spirochaetota; class Spirochaetia; order Treponematales; family Treponemataceae; genus Treponema_F. Next base: position 48,151 of record JAXJGY010000040.1, read on the forward strand.
AAGAAAGTTCATACTCTCCTTCAAACTCATAGATTCTTGCCATGAGGTGAGAGGCTTCAGGAAAGATCTTTTTAGCAGCAAGATGATTTTGAATCTCTGTAATGGAATTATCAAAATAACTTTCATTGTGAAGTGATGTGGCATATTCAATAAGATTAACCACATCGTATACATCACGAGATTGTAAAACAGCTATAACATCAAGAATATTATCACCAGCATTCTGCACTTCTTGTGGATGAAGAGCTGCATTCAATGCATCAAGAGATTCAGTTGCTTCCTTTTGACGTAAGAGCTTTGCTTCCTCTGCCAATAACAAGGCTTTACCGTATTCTCCTGAATCAAAAGCAAACTGAGCATCCTCTAAAAGTCGTGCAGACTTTTGGAATAAAGGTAAATCAATGGCAAAAACCATAGAACTGGCGAGTAATATTATACTGACAAATACTAGTTTTATCTTTTTCACAGACTTAACAATTCCTTCCTAAATACAGTATCGGCAGATTCTGCTGAAACCGTTTGAACTATTTTTCCGTGTTTAAATATTGTTACTTTGTCACCAGTACCAGTAATACCGATATCAGCATGCTTTCCTTCCCCAGGACCATTTACCACGCAGCCCATAACAGCCACCGTAATATCCTTGTCCATGGAAAGAAGCTCTGCTTCCCACTTATCCATAAAGGCATGAACATCAAAGCCATTACGACCGCACCGTGGACATGACACAATTTTTACGCCACCACCTCTATGACCTGTTTCTCGTAAGATTTCTCGAGCGGTGATAACTTCATTGTCTGGCGAAGAAGAAAGACTTACACGGATAGTGTTGCCAATACCCTCCTCCAACAAGCGACTAAAGGCTAAGGTGCTTTTTACAATGCCACCCACCAAAGGACCTGCTTCCGTCACTCCCACGTGAAGGGGAATATCAAAACGGGATGCAAAATCTCTGTTGGAATCCACCGTTTCCTTAACTGAGGAAGCCTTCATGGAAACAACAAACTGGTCAAAGCCAAGGCTGTCAAATACTTCAGCTTCACGGGCTGCTGTCTGAGAAAGCCCCTGTGCACGAGTAAGCTTACCATCCCGTACATCGGCGGCAATATCTTGAGGCAAACTGCCTGTATTTACACCAATACGAATGGCAGCCCCCTTATCCTTGCAGCGAGCCACCACTGACTCCACTCTGTCTCGGCTACCAATATTTCCAGGATTGATTCTGATTTTAGCAACATTACCTTCAAGACAGCGTAATGCCAACTTATAATCAAAGTGGATGTCTGCTACCAAAGGAATGTCTGTTTCCTTGGCCAAAAGCACCAAAGCATCTGCACTAGCCATATCAGGCACTGCAAAGCGAATAATATCACAACCAAGAGCCTGTAATTTTTCCATACGGTGAACAATAGACAAAAGGGCATCCCGATCCTGAAGGATTTCGGTAATGCCCTCTTTCCACATAGTTTGGATGGATACCGGTGATGAACCACCGATACCCAGTCTTTTTGTTCTTCCCGCACCACCAATATACACTTGACGTGTGTGATGCATGAAGTCTCCTTTTCTTACAGTACGATCATAGAGAATACCATTGCGAACAAAGCAACAGTTTCACAAAGACCTACAACCATGATGTACTGGGCAAAACCCTTTCCTGTCTCACCGAGAGCATCAGAACCAGCGGCACCAGCCTTTCCCTGGAATACAGCAGAAGCAGCCATAGCAAGACCAGAGAAGATACCCAAAGCCAACAAGAAAAGTCCATCCTTGGTGGAATTAATCATATTCTGCATCAACAGAAATCCATAGATGGTCTGGGTAAGAGGGGCACCAGCAAAAACAGTCAGGATGAAGGGAGCGGGCTTGTTGTTCATGTAACAACGCTTCCAAGCACCAATAGCTGCCTGACCGGCACATCCAATACCAATTGCAGAACCGATAGCTGCAATACCAAGAACACATGCTGCACCAAACATTCCAATCATATTATACTCCTAAAAAAGAACTCTATTTATTATCAGCACCTTCACAGAAGGGCTCATAAGCGAAACCAGACCATGACATTCCCAAGTGGCTGGAGAACTCCAGTGTATTCAAGCGAACACCATGAACAATAACAGACAATACGTTCAAGATCATGTTCAAGCCATGACCGAACACCAGCAAAAGCACTCCCAAGAAGATGATGGCACCACCCAACATAGGGCCAGCCATATCATTCACTGTGGCAGAAATTGCACCACCTGCAAGACCAACGGCCCACAGACGGATATAGGATACGATGTCGGAGAATACGTTTACTACACCTAACAGTACAGAAACGATGTTCTTGCAGCTTTCCAAAATAGAAGCTCCAAGACTTCCCTCATAATTGGAGAAGATAAAGCTCAATGCAAATCCAACTCCAACAACACCTAGCACCATTGTTCCCATGGTAGGAATACCACAGAAGGTATCCAACTTAACAACCATGTTTAATACCACAAAGAAGATACCCCATAACTGCAACAGGGAACCTAATTCTCCAAGGCATTTTGGTGACTTAATGTACCGTGCAATTCCCTTCAAGTGGGCAATGGAAAGCTGAATAAGAGCCAGCATAAAGCAGAAAATCTGAAGATTTTGCTTTACCAATGCTTCATTTTCTGGGGAAATAGCGGCATAAGCATTTGAAATAGGTTGCAAAGACAGGCTTGTAAGCCAAGTTGGCAACATATCAGTACTTAAACCAAACCAAGTACAGGTGACAGCACCCCAAGCCATGGTGAAAAAGCCCAACAACAACAACAAATTGTATGCAGGTGGAATCTTTTTCTTTTTTGCCACAGCACCAATGTCTGCAAAGATGGCAGCTATTACCATCAACAAACCATATCCACCGTCACCAAAGATGATGCCGAAGAATACACAGAAGAACAATAGGAACCAGCCTGAAATATCGTATTCCCGATATCCTGGTACCGTACCTAAGAAGTCAGATACAGGATAAATCAAGCTAACGAACTTATTGTTCTTGAGCTTAGTGGGTACTTCATCTTCTTCAGTGGGTTCAGATACAACTATAGCCCAGTTCTCTTCCTTGGCAGCAGCCTGAACTCCAGCTACATCCTCTGTAGGTACGTAACCAGTAAGCCAGCACAATGCCATGTAAGGGCGACCATTTTCTGTATCTTCTTCCCGTGCCATTCCAGAGAAAAGATTTTCGAATTCGATATCCTTTTCAACTACAGTACAGTACTGCTTGAACAGCTGTCGATCAAGAGCTGCTTCTGCCAGAGACTTATCAATAGAGACAATTTCATCTTTCAGTGCAACAATCTCATCACGCAACTTCTTTGAAGAAGAACTAATCATAGGAACAGCATATGCCTCAGCAGGCATATCAGCAGGACGATGAGCAGTAGCCAAAGTAGAACCAACTTCACCATACTGGATCAGCAGGAAACGAACCAAGGACTTATTCTCATTTACCACCAAAGTATTGATGGTTTCTGGTATGGAAAGATATGCATCCCGAGGAATCTCATACAAAGAAAGGATAATTCCTTTACTTGCAAGATACTGGAAGCTCTCTGCATCCAAATCTCCCCAAGCAGCAAACCGTTCCAACTCCAAGGTATGAGCAGAAATAATATCCTTGCACAGCTTTTTCCTATCAGCAAGTGCCACTACTTCCTCAGCCTTAGCCAGAACCTTGTCCCGATCAAAGGTGGTTGTAGAAACAGCTTTCTTGGGCAACTTAATTTCAGATAGGATAGCATAGGCTGTCTCTGCCTTGGAATAGGTATCCTTGAATTCAGTGAGCTGCTCACTAGCACCACTCACCTTTTCTAGATGCACTACTCCTAGCCGTCGCATCTTTTTGAGGGCTTCCTTTCGATGTTCTTCCAACAATACAAAGGAAACCTTTTTCATAGGTACAATCATTCAGATACCTCCTTGTCAGCCTTTTGTGCTGCTCGTTCAAGATTTTTCTTAGAAATCTTACCACGAACAACGGCAGCAACCTGCTGGTCACCCAAGTAGACGGTAATCTTCTTGATATTAGCTTTCGTTTCAGGAATCTTTACCTTTTCAAAGAGGTTTACACGCTGGGTGGTGGTACGCAGCTCAATATTCAGCAATCGTACCTGTTCGTCCAGCACATCAGCCTCCAAGTCAAGGGAAAGAGCCTGTTCCATTTTATCTGCTGCCAGGTCAATCCACAAAGGGGTGGAATACAAATCGTAGTCTCCACGAGCAAAATCCGCTCCCTCATACACAGGAATGGTAACACCCGCTATATTTCCTACACCCTTACGGATATTGCTGACAGTAACCATATCTGGCTTGAAGGCATCAGCCTCGCCAAAAACAGCAATCCACTTGGTAAATTCAGCTTCCAAAGCCTTGCGTCGAGCACGAACTTCACGTGCACGCTCGTCAATGGTGCGAATTTCCGTTTGTAGCTGCTGTTTTTTGAGCGTCAAGGTAGGAAGATACCGATTATACATCTTTAAGGCATCCTTCTGGGCCTTCAGCTCATTCTTTGTCAGCTTTATTGTAGCCATCAGCTAAACCCCTTAATTTTTGGGCCAATACTGAGCAATCAGCTCGGACTTCAAGCCCGTTTCCTCACTCTTGAAACAAGCAGCCAAAATGGCCCATCCCTTGTCTAGGGCTCCTTCCAATGGAATGTTCACAGAAAGATCCATCATCTCCTTCTCGAACAATTCACCATATTTCAAAAGCTTTTCGTCCCACTCAGACATCATAAATCCCATGGATTTCTTTTCCAAGGTATCCTTGTAGGATGAATACAATCGAATCATACCGTCCATCAAAGCACGATGGTCATCACGAGTCTTGCCGTTTACGTTCTGCTTCAAGCGGGACAATGAACCAAAGGGCTCAATACGTCCACCCTTCAGATAGAACTGACCTTCGGTGATATATCCGGTATTGTCAGGAACTGGGTGAGTAACGTCATCACCAGGCATGGTGGTTACTGCAAGGATGGTTACGGATCCAGCGTCGTCAAAGTCAACAGCCTTTTCGTAGCGGCTGGCCAACTGACTGTACAAGTCTCCAGGATAACCACGGTTTGAAGGAACCTGCTCCTGAGTAATAGCGATTTCCTTCATGGCGTCAGCAAAGTTGGTCATATCGGTAAGAAGTACCAATACGTCCTTTCCCTGCAGGGCAAACTGTTCTGCAACAGCCAAGCTCATGTCAGGAATCTTCAAGCATTCTACAGTGGGGTCAGCTGCGGTGTGAACAAACATTACTGTTCGGCTCAAAGCACCACCTTCTTCCAGTGTGTTTTTAAAGTACAAGTAGTCATCATACTTCAGACCCATTCCACCAAGAACGATTACGTCAACCTCTGCCTGCATAGCGATACGGGCAAGAAGCTCGTTGTAAGGCTCTCCAGAAATGGAGAAGATAGGAAGTTTCTGGGAAACAACCAATGTATTGAACATATCAATCATGGGGATACCAGTACGAATCATACGGCGAGCCATGATACGCTTGGAGGGGTTTACAGAAGGACCACCAATCTCTACTGGGTTATCCTTGAGAGAAGGTCCCTTGTCACGAGGTTCTCCAGAACCGTTGAAGATACGTCCCATGAGGTTCTCGGAGAAGCATACCTCCATCTCACGACCGAGGAAGCGAATCTTGTCTCCAGTAGAAACACCACGACCACCAGCAAAAACCTGAAGAGAAACCAAGTCACCGTCAATGCGGTTTACCTCTGCCAAAGAGGTTCCGAAAGCAGTTTCAATTTCTGCCAATTCGTTATACTTGATTCCCTCAGCACGAACGGTAATAACGCTACCGCTGATTGATTCAATCTTGCTATAAATCTTGTTCATCTTACTCACCATCCTTCAGCAGGGCTGATACAGCTGGAGTTTCCTTGCCAGACTTGGCGGCATACAACTGATTGATGTCAGCCTCGTTCTTCTTGAATTCATCTCCCTGCCAAACACTGTAGTTCCAGTCAATGAACTTCTGGCGCATCTGGTTGAAGTAACCACGAGCATCATCCTTGGACTCCAATACAAAGTCAGAACCCAGCACCTTCAGCAAGAGCTTAAACACATAGGTCTGGCGCTCTACATCGGCTGCGGCATCAACATCGTCAAAGGAGTTCTGCTGGAGATATACAGAGTCAAGGAACTCACTCTTGAGGTACAGGATAAAGTCCTCAAGGCTAGTACCTTCTTCACCAACAACCTTCATCATCTGGCCAACTTCGGCACCGTGGAAGAGACAACCACGAGCATAGTCTACCCAGTCCTTGCGGATAACGCTCTTGTACTTTGACCAAGAATCGTAGGGGTTAATGGCAGGATACTTACGGGCGTCAGAACGCTCACGAGAAAGTCCGTGGAAGGATCCAACTACCTTCAAGGTAGCCTGGGTTACAGGCTCTTCAAAGTTACCACCAGCAGGAGATACTGTTCCACCGATGGTTACAGAACCGATGCTTCCGTCGTTCAATCGAACGATACCAGCACGCTCATAGAAGGCTGCAATGTAGGACTCCAAATATGCAGGGAAAGCTTCCTCACCAGGGATTTCTTCCAAACGACCAGACATTTCACGAAGGGCCTGTGCCCAACGGCTGGTGGAGTCTGCCAACAACAGAACGTGAAGTCCCATCTGGCGATAATATTCTGCCAAGGTTACACCAGTATAAACAGAAGCTTCACGGGCAGCAACTGGCATGGATGATGTGTTACAAATAATGATGGTTCGTTCCATCAAGGAGCGACCAGTTCGGGGGTCAGTAAGCTCAGGGAATTCCTTAAGGATTTCTACAACCTCACCAGCACGCTCACCACAGGCTGCAACGATTACAACGTCTACGTCAGCGTTACGGCTTGTTGTGTGCTGAAGCACAGTCTTTCCTGCACCGAAGGGTCCTGGAATACAATATGTACCACCCTTAGCAACGGGGAAGAAGGTGTCAATAAGGCGAACCTTAGTAACCATGGTTTCTTCTGGCTTCATACGCTCTGCATAGCAGTCTACTGCACGCTTTACAGGCCACTGGAAGCTCATGGAAACTTCTGTTTCTTCACCCTTTTCGTCAGCGAGAACAGCAACAGCATCCTTCAGCTTGTAGTCACCAGCAGCTTTGATGGACTTAACAGTGTAAGTTCCGTACATACCAAAGGGCACCATAATCTTATGGGTAAAGGGTCCTTCTGGTACTGAACCAAGAACGTCACCACGGCGAACAGTATCGCCAACCTTTGCCACAGGAGTAAAGGCCCAAACCCGCTCGTCGGGGATGGCATCAAGATAGATTCCTCGCTCCAAGAAGTAGCCAGCCTGTTCGGCGAGCTGTGGCAAGGGATTCTGGAGACCGTCGAAAACCTGTCCCAAAAGACCAGGTCCCAACTCCACAGACAAAAGCTCACCAGTGAATTCAACCTCATCACCAGTACTAATGCCCTTTGTCATTTCGTACACCTGAAGCTGGGCCTGTCCGTTACGAATACGGATTACCTCACTCTTCAGTTTCTTTCCTGCAACGTGTACGTAGCCTACCTCATTCAAGGAAACAACACCGTCAAAGGCAACGCTGATCATGTTTCCGTTTACGGCTACTACCTTTCCTTTTGTATCCGTCATTTTGATTCTCCAAGTATCTGGTCGTATATCGTTCGATAGGAAGCAGAGCCCGCTTCTTCTGTAAACGACTTCATTCTTTTGGCCAGCTTCAACTTTAATCCGTACATAAACACGGCATCAGTTGAAAAATGGTCCTCTGGAGCAACCCTATCCATCATGGCCACTCGCACCTCGTTTAGGTACTGTTCAGCCTCGAGAGGGCTATCCATTCCACATGCTGTCCGAGCTGCCTGAACAATGTCAGGAGAAGCAGACAGGAAGGGAATCTCCACATCCTTTTTCATCTTGAGAGCCCGGATCTTTGCCAATGAATATCGCAAGGTTCGCTCATTGTCGTACCAAGCATCCAAAAAGGCAGACCCCGTTCTTTTGTTTTCACGGGGTGGCTCCAAAGACAAGGAATTCAGTATCCGCATGCTTTTAGCATCCAGAAACCGGGAGCAGAGATCCAAAAAGTATTCTTCTGTGATTGGCAGCGGTGTTCGTTCACTGGTAGCAGTGATAGAAGGGAGCTGCGACATCAGATAATACCAGCTTGCCACTTAGTTGCTTCCTTCCCCTACAGAGGCAGCAGCTTCCTTCATGATAGCTGCAGTTCTGGGATTAAGATATGCCGAGAAGAGATCCGCAACTGCTTCGGCAGAAAAATCATAGTAGGCAGCACCATCTTTGGAACCAATGCGGAAGCCAGCAGAAAGACTTTTATCTGCCTTAAGCTCCAGTCCCTTAGCAAGCTCTGCCTTCAAAGCAGCCTGAACAGAGGCTTCTACAGTGGCCAAATCCTTTGCAGGCAGCAATACAGAGATATCCTCTGCAGTGGTGTTTGCAGCCCAAGCTTTTACAGCCTCTGGTACTACAGCCTTAAGGGCATCAGCAGAAAGGGCTCCCTCTGTCTGAGCAGATACAATGGCTGCCAACTGGGCATTTACTCCGTCCCGGAAGCTCAAAAGAAGATTTCGTCCAGCCTGACGAATTGCGTCTACGCTGGCCTTCTCCATACGGGCTGTCTCGCTTTTACCTGTAGCTACAATATTTGCAGCTTTGGCCTCAGCATCAGCAATAATAGCAGCTGCCTTCTTTTCAGCATCAGCAATAATAGCTGCAGCTGAGTTTTCGGCGGAAGCAACCCCATCCTTCTTGATCTTGTCGATCAGTTCCTGTAATTGAACGTCCATTATGACCTCTCAATAATAATATACATATCATCAAACAGCCCGAAAGCTGTACAATTTCCTACCACTGGAAACTATATATTGTTGTAGAGTTAAACACCTCCCCCGCCTTCAACACACAGGAAGGGAAATTTGGTTTGTTTGGGGAATCGGGATACATCTGAGTTTCTAGACAGAAACCATCACGTGGCTGGTAATTCTTTCCAGCCTTACCTAAGTCACCTTTAAGCCAGTTGGCAGTATACAACTGCACACCAGGCATATCTGTAGTTACTGTCATCATACGACCTGAAACTGGCTCTCGCACCTGAGCAAAGGAAACCAGCTTGTTTTGGCTATGGTCTATGCAATAACAGTGATCGTAGCCTCGTGTATCACGTAAAACATCTGCATTGATGTCCTGTCCTAAGGGTTTTTCTGTGGTAAAGTCAAAAACTGTATTTTCTACAGGAAGAATGTTACCCGTTGGAATACAATTTTCTGCTTCTAGGTATTGGGAACAATGAAGAGTTAATAAATGAGAATCAATAGAACCCTTATTGTGCCCAGCTAAATTGAAGTAGGAATGATTAGTTAAATTAAGAATTGTATCTTCATCACAGAGAGCAGAATAGCCAATTTCAAGGTTATTTTTCTTGTCTAGAAAATATCTTACACTAACACGAAGATTTCCAGCCATTCCTTGCTCTCCTGCATAAGAGGTTCGAGAAAAAATTACACCAGCACCATCACGGAACTCCACAATTTCTGCTTCATCCCAGACCTGCTTGTCCCAACGAAGAAAACCACCGTGAAGACAATTTTCTCCATCATTCTTGTCTAACTGATATTCTTGTCCATTAAGGGTAAAACGAGCATTACCAATACGATTGGCAAAACGTCCAACAATCCCTCCAAAAGAAGCATCAGAAAGAATTAATGAATCCAAAGTAGGAGGAGCTAGAACTATATCATCTGCAGTCCCAGACCTTGATGGAACGAGAAGACTAGTAATTACACAACCATAATTGGTGGCCACAAAGGAAACCTTTCCATTTGACACCTTATAAAGAGTAACCTTTGAACCATCTGAGAGTGTACCGAATTTCCTCGTCTTCACTACCATAATAATACAATTATACTCTAATTTTGTAATATTGCAAGTCGTATATTGAATATTCTGTTAAATAATTAACATCTCCTTATAGCACCAGAAATCGTTTAATAGTATATAAAAACATAAAAAAAAGACTGGAGATGGAGTTTCCTTCATATCCAGCCTATTTTTTACTAGAATCGTACCTTCTTGCCTGGCAAGTCGTACCCTAGAATCGTACCTTCTTGCCCGGCAAGTTGTACCCTAGAATCGTACCTTCTTGCCTGGCAAGTCATACCCTAGAATCGTACCTTCTTGCCCGGCAAGTTGTACCCTAGAATCGTACCTTCTTGCCCATGCCCTGATACATCTCATCTCTCAAGCTCTTTACCTGCTCATCCTTCAAGTAATCATCAAAGCCCATCATGCGGTCAATAACCCCATTAGGTGTAATCTCTATTAAGCGGTTGGCAATAGATGAAATAAACTCGTGGTCATGACTGTTGAACAATACTACACCAGGGAAATTCACTAAAGCTTCGTTCAAGCTAGTGATAGCCTCCAAGTCAAGGTGGTTGGTAGGTTCATCCAGAATCAAACAGTTGGCACCGCTGAGCATCAGCTTAGAAAGCATACAACGAACCTTCTCTCCTCCGGAAAGCACCTTTACTGGCTTGAGGGATTCATCGCCACTAAAAAGCATTCGTCCCAAAAAGCCTCGAACATAGGCATCATCCTGTTCAGGAGAATACTGACGAAGCCATTCGGTAATGTTGGCGTCGGTGTCAAAATAGGCAGCATTGTCCAGTCCCAAGTAGGTGTGGCTAATGGTCTGTCCCCAGTAATAGTCTCCAGAATCGGCCTTTACGTTGCCAGTGATAATGTCAAAGAAGGCAGACTTGGACTTGTGTTCGATTCCTACAAAGGCAATCTTGTCCCCACGGTTTACAGTAAGGGAAAAATCCTTTAACAGCTGGATTCCTTCGGAGGTGTAATTCAGTTTTTCTACTCGAAGCACATTGTTACCAATGTCACGATCTGGCTTAAAGTTTACATAGGGGAACTTACGGCTAGTAACGGGCAATTCCTCCAGAGCCAGCTTGTCGTAAATTTTCTTACGACTGGTGGCCTGACGGCTTTTGGCAGCATTGGAGGCAAAGCGAAGGATAAATTCCTTCAAATCCTTCATTTTTTCCTCACGCTTCTTAGCCTGGTCTTTGGCTTGGCGCTGCATAATCTGGCTCATCTGATACCAGAAGTCGTAGTTTCCGCTAAAGAGAGAGATTTTACCGTAGTCGATATCACAGATATAAGTACACACGGAGTTCAAAAAGTGACGGTCGTGGCTTACTACGATAACGGTGTTGGGGAAGTCCATTAAGAAATCTTCCAGCCAGCTGATGGATTCCAAGTCAAGACCGTTGGTGGGCTCGTCCAACAAGAGGATATCTGGCTCACCAAAAATTGCCTGAGCCAGCAATACGCGGACCTTGCGGCTTTCGTCCAGCTCATTCATCATACGATCGTGGTATTCCTCTTCTAGACCAAGACCAGAAAGCATCTGCTCAATCTGATTTTCTGCCTCCCAGCCTCCTAACTCGCTGTACTCACCTTCCAGCTCACTGGCACGAATACCATCTTCCTCGGTAAAATCTTCCTTGGCATAAATTGCCTCTCTATCCTTGTGGCACTGATAAAGCTTTGGATATCCCATCATAACGGTATCTTTTACAGAGAACTCGTCATAGGCAAAGTGATCCTGCTTCAAAACTGCCATTCGTTCACCAGGAGTGATAATAATCTGTCCAGAATCGTGCTCCAGCTCTCCAGAAAGCACCTTCAAAAAGGTGGATTTTCCTGCTCCATTGGCACCGATAATGCCATAGCAGTTGCCGGGAGTGAATTTGAGATTTACGTCCTTAAAAAGTGGTCTGTCTCCAAACTTGAGACTTACATCGCTTACTGTTACCATATCTTGTTATTCCTTATAAAATTACTTATTATCGGACTGAGAGGATTTTGTTCCACCTCCAAACAATCCCTTTAATCGAGCCAAGAATCCCTTCTTCTGGGGAGCTGTCTTCTCTTGGGTTTGTACAGAAGTAGCTACCTTTGATTCCTGGGATGAAGATACTGAGTGCTTTGCCTGCTGCTGGCTAGAATTCTGCTTGGAGCCCTTCTTTTGTCCGTTGGGCTTTCCCTTATTTCCACCAGATTGGGAATTATTCCCATATTTTTCCTTGTAGACCTTCATCCGCTGGTCAAAGGACAAACCAGAAAGATCCTCACCCTTTAGCTGACTTCCATCTTGACGGGAATAATTTTTGTCAGAACCAGATTGAGATTTTGTATCATACCGCTTCTTTTTCTGGTAATTGTCCCGCTTGCCAGAAAAATCTCCGTCCTTGGTGTATTTTTTCTCTTTTTGATAGTCACCTTTGCTGTGGGAACCAGATTTTCGATTTCGGCCATCCTCTGATGATGAAGATTTTCCGTTTCGGTGGGCCCCATTTCGTCCTCTATTTCCACCGGATTTACCACCACGGCCACCACGTCTATCTCCATGGCCACGTCGACCTTCTTCTCCATCCTCACCATAGTCACCAGTGCGAATGTATACATCAGCACTCTTGTCTTCTGCCATCATATCGTCAAAAGCAACGGCTGAGGGAATGGAGTGACCAAGATACCGCTCAATGGGAACAAGATTGTACACGTCCTGTTCACTACAGAAGGTATAGGCCTTGCCAGACTTACCAGCTCGGGCAGTGCGTCCAATACGATGAACGTAATTTTCTGACTCGTTAGGCAGGTCATAATTTACCACCATGGCCAAATCGTCCACATCGATTCCACGGGCTGCCACGTCGGTGGCCACCAAGCACTTGAGGGAACCACTTCTGAAGGAATCAAGAACTTGAAGCCGCTTTGATTGAGGCAAGTCCCCGATGATGAACTCACTTTCTAAGCCATTAAGCTGCAATCGCTTTGCCACCACCTCACAGCTTCGCTTGGTGTTACAGAATATGATAACACTTTCTGGCTTTTCTGACTGGAGAATCCCCAGCAACAGCTTCATCTTGGCATCGCTGGAAACATGGAGTAGCTGTTGATCAATTTCCTCAACGGTAATTTGCTTTGATTCGATGGTGATTTCCACTGGATCTTCAGTGTATTCCCAGGCAAGGTTCTTTACGTAGGTATTAAGGGTGGCACTAAAAAGCATGGTTTGGCGCTCTGCTGTTTTTGGAAGCACCTTAATAAGTTTTCGCAAATCAGGATAAAATCCCATGTCAAACATTCGATCGGCTTCATCTACTACCAAGAAAGCCACCTGACTCAAATCCATAGTTCCAGATTCTTGTAAATCAATTACACGGCCTGGGGTACCGATGATAATATCCACATTTTCTTTCAACATGGCAGTCTGCTTGTTATAGCCAACGCCACCGTAAAAACTTCCTGTCTTGAGGCTAGTACCAGAAATCAATGTTCTGGCTTCCTCCTCCACCTGTACCGCCAGCTCCCGTGTGGGAACCATAATAAGAGCCTTCTTTCCCGCAACTTCACCACGGGCCAACATCTGCTGAATAATTGAAATTAAAAATGCGGCGGTTTTTCCAGTACCTGTCTGTGACTGGACGTATAAATCGGCACCATCCAAGGCTGCCTGTAGCACCTGCTCCTGAACTGGGGTGCATTCTACATATCCTGCTGACTCAATTCCCTTCAGCAGGGATTCATGCAACTGTAATTCCGTAAATTTCATACTATTGTGTACTATATACTTTTTTGCTACCTATGTACATGGATTTTTAAAAAATATTTATTGCACAGGCCCAGAACAGGATTCCATTTAACTCACGTTCTGGAATACATTTAAACTGGGCCTGCAACAATCAAGAACTCGCCTATCTACTGAATAAGCCTTTAAGGGCATTGACTGCTTCTTGGGCTGCATCTTCTGCAGCTTGAGTAGCAGCATCCTTGGCAGAATTAGTAGCACCTTTTACTGCATCTTGAGCAGCCTTGGTGGCAGCATCTTTGGCGGCATTTACGAGGGCATTCAACCGTTCCTCACCCTCACGATACTTATTCTCCAACTCCTTCTTAAAGGCTTCCAAACGATTTGTCTGTTCATCCATGAGAGACTTAATATCATCAAAATCACCAAACTTTTCTTTGATCTGTGCAGTACTTTCATCAAGCACCCCTTGTGCCCTTGCAGTTACCTGCTCCTTTACCTTGGCTAATTCCTCGTTGAATAATTGAGTCAAAACTTGTACAAATCTGCGATCAATATCACTATCCACCGCTAACGAAAGATTAGTATCTGGAGAGTATTCAAGGGTAATGCCAGCCCGCACAGAAGTGAACATGGCTAAAGCCCTACTATACAAATCATAGGCAAAGGCAGGCTCAAAGGAGGCTGTACTAAATGATACAGGCTCTAAGTTCATCACACCACCTACAGAAAACCTTCCTGTTTCGTTTGCAGTGATACGAGCATTAAAGGCACCGATTCCCTTACCTGTAGGCACACCTGGAATAGACTCATCCTCTGGTACTGTCATATCAACAGTATAGCCTGCTCCATTATAGTTTAACTCAACTAAATCTCCTGGTCGATTATCACGCAAGTCTAGGGAACCAGAGAAACTATCGCTCATCTGTCCATGCCCAACTATACCAGATATGGTGGCAGGTTTACCCCATTTTGTCATATCACTACTGATATCATTTACATCTAAAGACAGGGTAAAACTTCCATCTGCACCAGAACCATGCATTTTCTTGATGAGGAAGGTAGGAATATTGTCATTTCTGTACTCGATTGTCCGTCCTGCATAACGCTGGATTGTAGTTTTTTCCCTCTCTGCTTCTGTAGCCTTCTTTGCAGCAGACTTTGCAGAAAGTTCCTGTACATAAACCAAGACCTCTTGAAATGTTGGGTAATATTTCCCAAACAAATCTGCAATAATCTTCTCAAAGCTGGCAGTAAGCATATTCATTCCATCATCCTTAATGGAAAATGAAGTAATCTTATCTACCTCCTTACTTATGAGGTTAAAATCTGCAGTAATGGCTTTTTGAACATTGTTGGACAGGGTTTGAACCTGTTTTACATCCCGCTGTAACATGTTCATGGTCTTTTCGGATTCCTTGTACAAAGTGGTAGTACTATCTGTTACTGACTTTAAGGTAGCAAGGGCACTTCTTATCTGAGTAGGATCAGACTGAATACTATTCCAGTCAAAATTAATCATTGCTTGTCCCTCTGCAATAACCTTGTTAACAGAGACCTTCATTTCATCAGGAACTGGCTGCCAGCTAGAAATCAGTACATTGATCTCTTTTTCAATTTCCTCCACCAACTCTGGAGTGGAAAGCTGGGAATAAAAATTACTTAAAAGAGTTTCTGGATTGTATTCAGAAAAAATATCTGCAACACCGTTTTTTAACACCTCAGTTTTTGCGGAGGTAAATGCGGTAACCTGACCTTTAATCTTGTCAAAGCGCTCGTCTCCCTTAAAATCTTCTGGCAAGGCTCCATCGGTTTCCCGATCGGTATTCACCCGCACATCAGTAACGCTCATTTCATCTGATACAAATCGTTTTTTTAGCAATTCAATTAAGTCAAAGTCAACGCTAAGTCCACCAATTTCAAAAAGGTTTTTCATGGTGTTGTTACGATTTGCAACCTCCAAGCCCTTTATGGTGAAATTGGAGTCTAAGATGCCGAGGTGAAGATAGGCAATATCAACCTTTGCACCAAACATGGACTGCATTACTGACTGCAAGCCCTTTTTAATGAGGGGATCCTTGAAAATTAGCACTGCAGATACCATTACCACCATAACACCTGTAACTGCGACCAAAGGAATGAGTTTTACTCTTCCCTTTTGCTTACGGATTTCCTTAGAAAGGGTTTTAAGACGAACAAGCTCTTGCTTGGTAAAAACCCTATCATCAGGAATCATTACACAGGGCTTTTTTGAGCCTTCTAAAGGCATAAAATAAGATTTGATAAATTCCTTGTCTCTAGGAATATAAATTCGTTTTAAAATTTTTCTTTCAAACTTCTTCTGGGAATATTTTTTTCGTAAAAGCTTTGGAAGCTTTTTCTTTGGAAAGGTCTTAGGAGTCTTTTTCTTTTTCCCCTGCTTCCCCTGTTCTAGAACCTGTT
This sequence comes from Treponema sp., assembly GCA_036300185.1. Lineage (GTDB taxonomy): Bacteria > Spirochaetota > Spirochaetia > Treponematales > Treponemataceae > Treponema_F. Next base: position 64,217 of record JAXJGY010000040.1, read on the forward strand.
GTTCTACAGGAGATTCAGAAAGTTCCAATTCCGAGGTAGTAGCTATTTCATCTTGTACTACAGGAGTAGTCTCATCTAGCTTTTGAGAATCATGTATCTCATGTAACAAAAATTCATCTTTTTCCATGCTCATCTTTTTATCACTCCTGAAATTTCTTGAGACTTTGAGATTACTTTTTCAACAAGTGGTAATTTTTTTATTCCAACCCACAACCTTGATGCAGTAATTTTCGGAGCTAAAACTACCCGCCACAATTTTACCAATAACCGAGAAAGAATATATACGGGAATATACAGCAGGAGGCCAGCTACTAAACTACCCATAACAACAGTATTGTTAAATTTTGTAAAAGCAACAAAGGGAATATCCAGCAGTGTTCGATACACTGGAATTGCAGGCTCAAACATCAGAACTTGATAACCAATAGAATCAAGCATCATATCTAAGGGTGCAATACAAAGCGAAACTCCTAGTGTTACCAGCAAATACACAGCCCTGTTAATTCTGATAAAGAAAAATAAAACAAAAAGAATGTACCACAATGCATTATCTTTGGGAATCATTCCCATAATCACACCCAAGGCTACCCCATGAGCAATTTCTCCAGGATGTGAATTACTATTTAAAGTTTTAAATAATTTTAAAAAATATCCTAACATGATGACTCCTCAATTTAGTTTTTCGCATTTTTTTATGATTACTTTAAAGATACCAGTAATACAAAGGAGGCTGAGCGAACCCAGCCTCCCATTAACCTATAGTTTGCTTAAAGCTTTTTTATAAACTTCAAGGTAGCCTTCTGCCGAAGCCTCCCAGCTAAAATCTTGGGTCATAGCACGTTTTTGCATGGCAAGAATATGATCCTTTTTGTTGTACCATGCATACACAGCCCAACCTACCGTATCAAAAACACTCTGTGGTGTCAACTCATCGAACATGAATCCTGTGCCTTCTCCAGTTTCCTGGTTGTAGTTCTGTACCGTATCTGCCAAACCACCAGTTCGGCGTACGATGGGCAAGGTTCCGTACAAAAGTGAGTACATCTGGTTCAAACCACAGGGCTCGTAACGTGAAGGCATAATGAAGAAGTCACTTCCAGCTTCAATCTGATGGCTCAAGGACTCATCATAACCAATATAGGCCTTAAAGTTTGGTAGCTTTGACTCCAAAGCTCGCAATTCATCCTCACACCATCGCTCACCAGCTCCCAAAACCACCACCTGAACCTTCATCTCGGTACAGATTTTATACATGCTACCGTAGGTGGGAGCAAAAAGCTCTGCTACACCCTTTTGGTCTGCAAGTCGAGTAATAATTCCAAACAATGGAACATCTGGATCAATAGGTAGTCCCATCCGCTCTTGCAAAGCAGCCTTATCTTTGGCCTTACCTTCTAGCTTTTTCACGCTATAGTTTTCTGCAATAAAGGTATCCTTAGAGGGATTCCATACCTCTGTGTCTACTCCATTTAAGATACCCACCAAATCCTGGCTACGATGACGCAACAGGGCATCCATTCGGAATCCCGATGCAGGAGTCTGAATTTCCTGTGCATAGGTGGGAGATACTGTAGTCAGCATGTCAGCTGTGGTCAGTCCAGCCTTTAAGAAATTGATTCTGTCCCAATCTTCAAAACCTGCAGCATAAAAGAAATTCCAGTCCAAACCAGTGGCAGGATAGTTATATTTTCCATACACACCCTGATATCCTAAGTTATGGATGGTGAATACGCTGGCAGTCTTTTGGAAGCCATTGTGTCTTTGGATAAAGCGCAAAAGCACAGGAGCCAAGGCTGCAGACCAGTCATGGGCATGGATTATGTCTGGATACCAGCCCAACTTACGACAAAGCTGGAAAGCGCCATGACACAGCACAGAAAATCGATAGGGATTATCGTGGAAATCAGGGTCTGCAGGTGTACCATATACACCATCACGACCAAAGCTCTGCTCATGGTCTATAAAATATACGGGTAAATCCTTTGTTCCAGGCATTGTTCCCTCGTAAACCTCTGTCCAAGCTTCAATATAGCCAGCAGGAACCCCCATAGGGCCTTCCAAAGCTTTCAAGGTTGAACGGTCAATCTTGTAGTACCGTGGCATTACAATCCGAACATCATGTCCCAGCTTGTTCAATACAATGGCCAAAGCAGATACTGCATCTGCCAAACCACCAGTTTTTGCAAAGGGGACAGCCTCAGCTGTTACCATCAAAATTTTCATAGCATTCTCCCACTAAAGTTTATTTTTTCCAGTCAAGCACAGCCTGCCGTAATGCATCCTTAGAATTACAGATGGTTGCTTCCGAAGTACAATATGCCATTCTAAACCAACCTTTCAAACCAAACCCAGAACCAGGGGCACAGAGAACACGGTAATTCTTTAAAAAATCACAGAATTCCTTGTCATCCTCTTCTTCACCACCACTTTTAGAAGGAACTTTACAAAATAAATAAAAGGCCCCCTCAGGTGTAAAATAAGAGATTCCAGCCTCATCTAACACTGCCATCAATTGATTCCGTCGCATTTCATAAGAACTATAATCTACCTCAGCATCCCAGCTTTGAGCTACCACACGCTGAAAAAACGCTGGAGCATTTACAAAGCCCAAGATTCTCGTGGTAAAGATACAGGCTGCCACCAATTCATTGCCAGCCTGACAGGAAGGATTCACCGCAATGTAGCCAATGCGTTCCCCAGGAAGACTTAAATTCTTTGCAAAGGAAGAAACAATCACAGCATTGTTATACAAGGGAAATACGGGAGCCACCTGTTTGTTGTCGTACACAATATCTCGATAGGGCTCATCACAAATCAAATAGGGAAATCTACCAGTTTTTTCTCCGTGAGCTTTTAACAATTGGGCTAATTCAGCAATTTCTACAGAAGAATAAATCTTTCCAGAAGGATTATTTGGAGAATTTATAAGAATTGCAGCAGTTTTTGCAGAAAGGGACTTTGAAATGGCTTCTAGGTCAAGGGAAAAATCCTTGTTACAAGATACGGGAACTAATTCCCCCTGATAATTTCTTACGTAATGACCATATTCGGCAAAAAAAGGAATGGGAACTATCACCTGATCACCTGGAGAAAGTATGGCCTTAAACAAGCAGTTTAATGCACCAGCTGCTCCACAGGCCATTACCACATTTTCACCACCAACAGAGACCCCCTGCTCCCTTGCAACCTTCTTTCCCATGGCTACACGTGTTTCCATATAACCAGCATTAGGCATATAACCGTGACAGCCTTTAGCCTGATTATGTGCCACAGTTACAATTTCTTGTACTACAGCTATAGGAGGCTCTAAATCTGGGTTTCCAATACTGAAATCATATACCTTATCTTCCCCAAATTGCTTTTTTAGCAAGGCACCTTCCTCAAACATCTTGCGAATGACAGAGGCATCTTTACTATTCATAATTTCTCTAATGTGGGGTGCTATAGCCATACAAAATCCTTAAACAAATTTCACAAAAGATTTGAGTAAAATCAAATCACTGTTAAAAATTATAACATAGGTATTTCAAATTTTGCAATGTTTTTGTTTACACAGAACCCTTCCATCGTTTATACTAGTTAAATTGTGGATTTTTAGGAAAATAGCAACGGTGATTTTTGAGAATATGTTTTGTTTGTAACCCAATAGCCCTTTATGTATTTTCAGTATATCACGATGTTAATCATGATTTATGGAGGTTTACCATGAAAAAAACTACGATGTTAGTAATTTTACTTGTTTTTACTCTTTTTTCTCTTTCTGCCCAAGTTTTTAATAATAAACTTACCAGTGACGAGCAGCAGCGCCTTGCCAATGGAGAGCTGGTCATTAGAAATATTGGTAAAGCAAAGAATATCAGTATTAATGGGGTGAACGATACCTTAAGTAAAACTATTGATACCATCAAAGATTTGAATCCTTCATACCTAGCAGAGGTAATCAGAATGGTTCCATACGCTGGTAATGAGGATTTGTTAGAGAAATTACGTCCCATCATTTTAAATGTGGAAGATTATGTAGGAATTCCTTACTATTCTGAACGCCATGAAACATACTATGACTTGTATTCTTCCGTAGAAATTAAAAGTCAAAGCGATAATGGAAACACAGCACGACTCAATGCCATTATGGAAATGTCTCCCTTTGGTGGAATTGATACTGATATTATTTTAGTAACTGATGATGAATCCCTGTACTATGAAAACACCAACTTGAATAACTTGAAATATCATGAAGGAATCACCGTTGTTAAGGATAAGTGTATGAAATCCATCGTTTCCGTTTTCCGTTTTGGTGATTCTTGGATTCTCTATGGCATTGGGGGTGTTAAGGCTCCTAGTATCTTCTTTTTGCGGGATAGAGTAGAAACTTCCTTCATGAATCGAATCAAAACTATGTGTAGCTATTTCTTTGAAAACCTATAATAAATGGGTGGAGGTATACCATGCAGAATCTCGTTCACATATCAGCAGAAATTGGTACTTCTCACGGTGGCTCATTGGAAAAAGCCTATCAGTTGATAGATGTAGCGGTGGATGCAGGGGCTGATTCTGTAAAGTTTCAGTGGGTGTATGCTCATGAAATTCTTCACCCGAATACGGGATTGGTGCAGTTACCAGGTGGAGCAATTCCTCTTTACGAGCGATTTCAGCAGCTAGAAGTACCTGCTTCGTTTTTTCAGCAGGTACGAGATTATGCAAGAAGCAAGGAATGCCAATTTATCTGTTCTCCCTTTGGTCTAAAAAGCTTGGAAGAATTAGCTGCATTATCTCCTGATGCAATTAAAATTGCTTCTCCAGAGCTGAACCATCACCCCTTATTACAACGATTAGCGGAAATCCGCCAAGAACAGCGTTTACAGGGGAGAACCCCAGTACCAGTAATTATTTCTTCAGGTGTTTCCACCTTGGCAGATATTGAGCAGGCTCTTGAAATTCTTTCAAATTATGGTGAAGGCAACACCCAGGGAATTACCCTGCTCCACTGTGTCACCTCCTATCCAGCACCAGAAGAAGAATACAATCTTCAGGTCTTACAAAATCTAGGGGGAATTTTTGGAGTGGAGGTTGGTGTTAGTGACCATAGCCTTGACCCCCACCTAGTTCCTGTGCTGGCCACAGCCTGCGGGGCACATTTTATAGAAAAACATATTACTCTTTCACGGCAAACAGAGGGCTTAGACGATCCTGTTGCTTTGGAGCCAGCACAATTTGCCTCTATGGTGCAAAGGGTTCGTCAGTGGGAAACTCCCATTAAGAACTATGGTTGTCAATGTGGTGCTTCAATAATAATGGAAGAACTAGAAGAAGAATATGGTAAAGATCGAGTGCAATCCGTGTTGGGAACAGGCATAAAGAAGCTCGCTCCTGCAGAACGAGCTAATTATGGTCGCACTAATCGATCCATCCACGTACTCAATGATATGAAAGCAGGAGATATTATTACCCAGGATTCCATTGCAATATTACGCACAGAAAAAATCTTAGAGCCTGGTCTTGCTCCAAAATATTTTTCCCAAATAATTGGAGCAAGGCTTTCCAAAGATATTGCAGCTGGACAGGGAGTACTTTGGCATCATATAATGAACGTTGATACTCATTGTTAGGTACTTGAGACAAGAGGGCGGATAGCATATACTAGGTATTATGGCAGAAGGAAGAAAAATACTAGCACAGAATAAAAAAGCTCGATTTAATTACACCATAGAAGATTCTATTGAGTGTGGAATCGTTTTGGAAGGAACTGAAGTAAAGTCTTTTAAGGCTGGAAATATATCCTTTCCTGATGCCTTTGCCGAAATTAGGAATGGTGAGGTTTGGGTGCGAGGTCTCCACGTGGCAGAATATAGCTTTTCTTCTATATTTAATCACGATCCTGACCGCCCAAAAAAGCTTCTTCTACATCGTGATGAAATAAAACGCCTTGTCCGCAAGGTGGAAGAAAAGGGTTGTACCCTTATTCCATTAGATTTTTACTTGAAAAATGGAAGAATAAAGGTTAACCTAGGAGTATGTAGAGGAAAGAAGCAGTTTGATAAGCGTGCTGATATCCGAGATCGTGATGTTAAGCGTGACTTACAGCGGGAGTTCCGCAAGGGATTACAAGGATAAGATGAAAAAATATTCTACACAGCTTGCAGTATATCTTCTCACTATCTTCATGATGTGTACTACTGCTGTAGCTGTAGATGTAGAATTTTATAGTCTTAATTCCACCCACAGTGATTCTAGCAAAATCAAAATGACAGAGGACTTATTCTATACCCAGCTTCTGTCTCTCCCAGAATACCGAGTGGTAGACAAACGACCTTCTAGCTACAGTGGGAATACTGACAACCCCAATCAAGATACTATGATTTTCCATGGAGAGCTTCAGGAACAAGACAACACTTGGATTTGTACCCTCACACTGGAACAGCCCCATCTAAACAAAAAATCACAAGTAACAAGCAATTACGACTCTTACTTTAAGATTCTTTCTGATGCAAAATCTTCTATTAGCCAATTGTTTGCCAATATTTCTAGCTCATCCACCAGTGTAGCTTCTAGCAAGACAGCTCCCCAAGGTTCAGCTGGAGTTCCTACCTTTGATAGCTTGTCTGGTACTTGGAGTGGCGAATCTTCTATAAACAAGATTGTGCTTTTGCGTGGTGGCCGTGGTTTTGTTATCTTCAACAATGGCGCATCCATGAACATAAATGTGGAAATACAAGGTAGTACCATTGTCTGTACACAATCAGGAAAACCCAACGCCTCATTCTTTCCAGAACTTCCCCGTGAAGTTGCCTTGGTGGCTGCCATGGATGCACAGCCTATCACTTGGACTATGACCCTTTCAAATAACAGTACGCTTACTGGTACTAAGCAAAGTCTTCAGGCTATTATGGTGGCAGGTTCAGCAGTAGGTGCAGAAATGGGAACAAGTCAAGTTACTTGGACTCGACAGTAATCTATTTCAATAATTCACAGGGAATGACTACACTTCCCTGTCGTATAATGTGACATTTTCCATCAGGTAATAATTCCACTAAGGTAGAAGGCAGCGCCTGAGGAACAATTTCATCCCCTTCAACAATCAATTCCACTTCTCCAGCAAACTCTTGATAAATAGAATCTACCCTTCCTATAACTGGCTGGCCACTACGATTAACACTGGTAGAAAAAATTGGAGCTCCCACTAAGTCTATAATTCTTCTAAGCCAGCTATCTCCAGGACAACGAAAGGCCACCGTAGTTTTTTCAGTAGCACCCTCGTCATCTGGCTTAACAGGAACAATAATCGTTACAGCTCCTGGCCACAGAGAAAAAAGCTGTTCTGGAATAACCACATCAGTATACCGATAAATATCCTTTGGCTTTGCAAGCAGCTGGATAAAAGGTTTTCCTTCATCTCGGCCTTTTATAGCATAAATACGTGACTGACTATGGGGAACAATACCAGAAAAACCGTAGACGGTATCTGTTGGAAGCACACAAATCCCCCCATCCTTAATGCATTGAGCCACTAAATCTACAGTAGACTCTTCAGTACGAGAAATAACCTTTGTTGTTAGAGAAAAATCTTTCATAAATAGGTTGTAGTTGATGAATCGTAACCACCAACACTTATACCAGCTTCATATGAAGGTCCAGGACGGGAGAGATTAGCAACACTCTTTGATAAATCCTTCAAAAGTAAAAGAATCATCATTAATGCAGATACAATACAACCACTTACCTTAGCAATCCACTCAGGAATAAACTTAGTTTCAGACTGACGCATAATGGTTCCTGCATCGTACATAGTGGTATAATAAGTAGGTAAACCACTAATTTTTACGAGCATTTCACCCTCACCTACAAAACCAAGTCGTCGAGCATAGGCTGCAACTACCTCCATATCATTTCTTAAGGAAGTATACTCTAAAGTCAGCTCTTCATGTATCTTTTCTATTTTAGCCTTATTAATACTGATATTCTGTCTTTGCTCTTCTAATTGTCTCATTGCCCATAAACCGTTTTGTCCACCAAAAAAAGAAATCAAAACATACACAAGGGTTCCCACACTGATAGAAATCAATATCTTAGCTTTTACCATACTTCTACTAATCGGCACGACCTTCATTTTTGCCCACCTGATTCTTTTTTAAAAAATTATGTTTCTTTAACAGATTGCTACCGATAATAGAATCGAGAATTCATATTTACAAGCGGAGATTATATGGCGTTTGATTTTAATGAAAAAGATATGATTGATTCTATTAATAGAGAAACAGACTTAGATAAATATGGTGTCTGGGTAAAAAAACCACCTCGTGATATAGAAGAAACAACTGTTCTCAGCGAAGAGAGCTCCCAGGAGAATGAACAAGATAATAGTATGGAAGAACCACTCCTGCAGGAAGCTTATCAAGAGCCAGAAATTTCTCCCATTGATGATTTTGAATCCATGGCTCGAGAAGAGACTTCAGACCTATCCTCACTCCTAGAGCTGGAAGAAAGTATTGAGAATGATGTCTCCGTAGATATGCCACAAGAAGAAGTATCACAAGAAGAATCTCCAATAGAAGGAATTATTGACGTCGATTTCCTAGATGACTTTACAAATAACATCAATGAAAATTTTGATGAAATTGAAGAGGATTTTAATCCCTTTCCTGAACCAAATCCTCAGGAAGAGCCTGAAATCCATATGGAGCTTCCACCAGAATTTACTGAAGAAGCCCTTTCCTTTATGGAAGAAACAACACCTGCAGCAGAAGATTTTACCGATGCAGAAGGAAAACCTGTTGAAGAAATAAGCTTTGAAGAAGATAATCAAGATGAACACGAAACAGTCATCAGCATTGACGACTTTTTGAATGATTCTGATGAGGTTTCCCTTGATGAATTTCTATCCGATTCTGGTGAGATTTCTTTGGAAGCCTTTATTGACACTCCTGTTCAGGAGAAAAACGATATTCTCGATGAAATTCCAATGGAAATGGAACTCACCTTTGACGATGATTTTGCAGTAAAAACCACCACAGATCCTGTAAGTCAAATGGATGATACTTTTACAGTTGATGATATGGATGACTTTGATCAAATGTTTGACAACATTGTAGATGAGTCTGAAGTAGTAGAAGAAGTAACAGAAGAAACTCCTGCTGCTAAACCTGTAATTGAAGAATTCCAGTTTGATGAGGTAAATGAATTTGATGACTTCTTAAGTGAATTTTCTGAACCAAAACAACAGGAGCCCAAACAAGAAGGTCCAAAGGATTATAACCTCACAGTAAGTGTCGATGATGAAAATCAATCCACCTCAGAAATAGCAGAAACTGATTCTGATCAGGAAAACAATGAAGGTATTCTTCTGTCATCTAGTGAACCAGAAGAAAAAAATGAGAAAAATGAAGAGTCAAGTATTGCTAGATTGCAAATTACAGATTATACTAATAAAAGCTACAATTCTGATGATTTTGACGTAGATAAAATTATGGCCGAAGTAGAAGATATTGGAGAAAAAACAGAAGAATTCCAGCCAGAACAGGTTGCAGTTCCTTGTGAAACCTCCGATGATCAGCAGATGCAAGAAGAATCACAGGAATGTATCATGGAAAAGCCGGAGGAAGCAATGGAATTTAACCAGAATGAAATGGAACAACCAGCCGTATCACCAACAGAAGAACTTATCCGTAATATTGCTGGTGAGATAGCACTGCTTCGAAACGAGATTTCAAGTCTCAGAAGTGAATTCGAAGCCTTTAAATGTGGCAACAGCTCCACAACAGAGGATTCTCCACTCCAAGAAGAAGTACAGCAGGAAACTTCTGGCGGATTCTTTGCTGATGATACAGGTGATGACACTATTGCCTTATCTGGAGATGAATTATCTAATATCTTCAACACTGCAGATTTTACAGAGGAATCTGTAGACGCAGAAACACAGTTGCAGGATGAAGATTCTGACAATGGATTACCTTCCATGGATTTTGATTCAGAAACCCTTGAAGAGCCTGTAATTGATGATGATTATTTCCAAGATGATGATTCTGACGACTTCCCTACAGAAATCGATGTTCCCACAGGAATTGTTGCACAACAGGAGCAGATTTTTGAAGAAATTGAACTGGAAGAAGAAGACCAGGGAACAGAAGAAATCTTTGAGGAAAATACTCCAGAATCAGAGTTTGACAACGATAGCTTTGATGTAACAGAAGAGCAGCTTGAAGAGTATTCTAGTGAAGATGAATCTGGTGAAGAAATTACAGAGGAATCAATTACAGAGGACTTTGTAGAGCCTGCATTAGATTCTGATTCAGAAGCCTTCATAGAAGAAATTGAAGAACCTGTAGAAGAGATCGAAGAGCCTGTTTTAGAGGAAGTTGTAGAAGAAATCAGCGACGAACCTGTAGAAACAGTATTTGAATCTAACCAGTGGGAAGAGCCTGTAGTAGAAGAGCTTACAGAAGAGGTTGAACCTGTAGCAGAGGAAGTTACAGAGGAAATCGAGCCTGTAGCAGAGGAAGTTACAGAGGAAATCGAGCCTGTAGTAGAAGAAATTACAGAAGAGGTTGAACCTGTAGCAGAAGAGATTACAGAAGAGGTTGAACCTGTAGCAGAAGAGATTACAGAAGAGGTTGAACCTGTAGCAGAAGAGATTACAGAGGAAGTTGAATCTGTAGTAGAAGAGATTACAGAAGAAATTACTGATGAACCAGTAGAAACTGTCTTTGAATCAAATCAGTGGGAAGCTCCTGTTGTAGAAGAAACCATGGGATTTGTTTCAGACGCAGCAGAAAGTGCTTTTGCAGATGATCCTCTTATCATAGAAGAGCCTGTGGATACTGTTTCTGTGGCAGAAGAAGAGCTTCTGGAGGAATTGGCAGAGATTCCTGTAACAGATGACCTTGAGGAAATTACAGATATTCCAGCTGTTGAAGAGATTGTACAGGAAGAAGAGCCTGTTGTAGTTGATGAACCAAAGACAACAAATCTTCCCGATGATCTTAAGGAAGATATTAAGTCTGTTCTTTCTTACATGGATCAGTTACTTGATAGCTTGCCAGAAGAAAAAATCGCAGAGTTTGCTCGTTCAGAGCACTTTGAGTTGTATAAGAAATTATTTACAGAATTTGGATTATAATGGGTTTATTAAGCCACATGGAGGCCATACTTGCCAGAGATAAGGCTCTTCGGAGTTCTGGCAGTATGGACGACTCCATCCAGAAGAAGAAAATTGAGGATTACCACAGTTTCTCAGAAAGGGCTGCATTAAAGCAAAGTGCAGTCCTTGTACCTTTTGGTCGGCGTTTTTTTATGCGGTATGAACATGGATTTGATGCGGTTTCTATCTTCAAATCTGTTTCTTCCGTTGATTTTTGGAATGGAACACTTCCACAACATCAGCAATGGCATACCTTTTCTGGTGATGATTTAGAGCCATTCTACCAACTTTTTTCTAGCGAGTTCAATCACAATCTTACCGACTTACACATAAAATCATTTATTTTGCTTGCGGATGTTCCTATCCAAGCAATTCTTCTTGTAGCAGATAAAACAATCGATCGTGAGTTTATTGATGAAAATATTCCTGAGTTAGCAGATTATATTGCAGCAGAAATATCCAATTCAATAGAAGCTAACCATCCTACTCCCTTGCAGGAAGGAAGCAGAATCTTTTCAGTTTCAATCAAGGAGCCAGTTGCAGAAATTACTGATATTTTACATATTGACACAGAAGCCTTAGACCTGTTGTTCCCTGTTGTTTTATCAGAAACCTTAAATAGATTGCAGCAGATCCTGTCTAGTGATGATATTGTATTCCCCTTGAACGAATTTGATATTGTCTTGTTCTTTTCTCATGCTGATAATATGGATGCAGATTTACTGCAATTCCAGTTACAAAAGTATTTTATTCCTTTGTTAGGAAGTTCCGCTTCTAAGATTCTCGTTGAATCAGTTCAGTCATAGTATCCCGGAGTCTGGGATGAATACGATTCAATATAGTCTAGCTAAAACAGGGAAACGAACCTGTACCGTTAATGGAATTCGCCTTCATTCAGCCTATGATCCTGTAAAAGAAGCCCAACGATTTGTCTCTGGCGTAGACTTTGGCTTTATTCCAAAGCTTATTGTTGTAACAGAGCCAGCTCTCTCCTACTGTGTAGATTTTTTAAGACAAGCCTATCCAGATGCAATTCTTGTGGCCATACGCTTTACCCATGATTTTGATGAATATAATTATTTATGGGACAAGGTTTTTGACTATGATAATGTTATTCAAATATTAAATATCTATGGTGAGGATGTGGTTTTAGCTACAGGCTTTCTCTCTTGGCAGCCATCTCAGCAGGTATATTCAGAAGAATACAATTACTGCTGGCAGCAAATTAAAAATCTTGTACAAACTAGCAGAGATATTTTAGGAACTCGAGCTTATTTTGGAAAACGATGGCTTAAAAATACCATTTCTTTTTGTAGCAGGGTAAAAAATACTTCCACTATAGAACCAGGAACAGCACCTATCTTACTTGTTGCTTCTGGTCCATCATTGAAATCTTCTCTAGATTATATTATCAAGTACAGAGATTCCTTTTTTTTGATTGCCTTATCCTCGGCTCTCTCACCTTTATTGGCAGCAGGAATCCAACCAGATATATGTATTTCTACAGACGGTGGCTACTGGGCAAAGCGCCATATTGATTTTTGCTCTATTCCCCTAGCCTTACCAGCAGAAGCTGCTATTGCAGCACAGCTTTTTGAAAAAAATATTATTCCTCTTAAGTATGGTGATGCCCCAGAATCTGAGCTTTTAGATATTTGTAAAATCCCCTCTCTCCAAGCCCTTCGTAACGGTACTGTCAGCGGAACTGCGTTGGAACTGGCACTCACTCTTACTACAGGACCAGTTTTTGCCTGTGGACTTGATTTAGCCACAGCAGTGGGCTTCCAGCATTGTCAGCCTAATCGACTAGAAATGGCAGCTGAAGCAAAGGATCAGAGACTTGCACCTAAGGAAACACGATTGTTTCCTCAGCAGCTTCCGTCCCAATCCTTGGAGATTTATGCCCAGTGGTTTGTAAGTCAAAGTACTCGTTTTAAGGATCGATTTTACCGATTAGCTCATTCTAGCTATCAATTCTCCAATAGACTTGGTGTAATCCAAGATATTGATTGGAAAAAATTTGTAGCAATTCTTGCCCAATACAAAAAAAATAAAGCAACAGTACGTTTTCCTGTAATTCGTTCTGTAATAATTCCAGATGAACGTCAACGATATAATTTACTCTTAGAAGCCTTGGAAAATTATAAGCAACAGAAGCTCCCTCACCATTGGCTTTCTACCCTATTACCAGCAGAACAAGCCTTGTTAGGCAGGACCCTTGATAAATCTGAGCTTGAGGCAGAAATTAAAGACAAGTCCAGCAAATGCATAAATGAAATCATTGACTACCTAAAATCCATTGGAGAAAAAAAAGACCATGTTATATAAATCTACAGTGGAAGCCAAGGATGGAACCTTAGTACCAGTTTTTTTTAATGGAAAAACCATGTTTTCTCGTTATGCTCCTTTGAAGGAGGTAGAAAATTTTGGTGCTACTATTAACCTACAAGGTGAACAAGGTGGATTTTTTGTGGTAGCTGGACTTGGCAACGGAATTCACATTCAAGCTTTACGAAAAAGATTTCCCCAAAGCCTGATTTTGGTTATAGAACAAAATCTTGATGATATTCAGTGGTTAAAAGAAAATTTTAACTTACAAACATTGCTTTCCATGGATAATATTTGGCTTACCTCCAGTAGTCAGGCGGCACAAAGCTTTATACAACTCTACAATCCCCTGCTTCATGGGAACTTTTTTTTCTTGCCTGTACGTTCTTGGTACGAGCAAATTCCAGAAGAAGCTTCTCAACTTAAAATTTCCTTGGAACAAGCATTAGCATCCATTGCAGGCGATTTTTCAACTCAAGCTCATTTCGGAAAGCTTTGGTTTAGAAACTTTTTTTTGAACCTAAAAGCTCTTGTAGCAAATCCCAGAGATTTTCAGCTAGAAATACAAAAGAAATATGCCTTTGTGGCAGCTGCAGGCCCCAGCCTTGATTCATTTATTCCTGACTTAAAAAACAGCCTAATTCGGGAAAAAATCTATTTGATTACTACAGATACAGCCTTGCCAGTGCTTTTACGTCAGGGAATTATACCAGACATGGCAGTAACCATAGACGGACAGGCTGCATCTACACGTCATTTTTTGCAAAAACTTCCCAGCTCCATGGTTTTAGCTGCCGATATTTCATGCTCTCCAGATGTTGTACTTCGTTGTAAAGAAAGGGGCTGTCCCATTTTATTTTTTCGTAATAAAAATCCTTTGCCACTATTGCTAGAAACATATCTAAAAGAAATTGTTTCTGACAATCACGATGTATATGAATCTGTGCTTCCAGAAATCGATACAGGAAGCGGAACAGTAACTGCAGCAGCAGTGGATTTAGCATATAAAATGGGTTTTTCTCAGATTCAAGTAGGTGGCGGAGACTTTGCCTATGTACAGGGAAAGCCCTATTGCCGGGGTACTTATTTTGAGGATCAGTTTTCCACTACAGCAGATAGAACTTCTCCATTGGAGCAAAAATATGTTGAACTCATGTATCGAGGTACAACCTTCAAGGAAAACGACAGGCTTGTTACAACAGTTTTAGATGAATACAGAAAATCATTTCAGCAATACATAAAGATCCATACTGATGTACATATTATTACTGATACTAAAAGGATTTATCTAGAAGGAGCCAAGGACAAAATTTCAAGTGAAAGCCCTCTTTCAACTTCCAATTCCATCAAAATAACCCATCTCAGTAAAAAAAATTATGAAGGTTTTGTGACTTGGTATACCAACCTATTGAAAGAAAAAAGACAAGAAGTTATTTCCTCTATTTTACCCCTATTTGGATGGTATATTAAAAAAAACAATGATAAATGTGATATTTTTTATATTATGAAACTTGCATACTCTCAAACTGTACGATATACTGAAACCTATGGAAAATAAAGCTATCAAGATTCTTTCTATCTGCCTCGTTGCTTTGTTCGCCTTGGCAGTTCTTTTTTTTGCAGTTGGACTACTTGTTGAATACAAAAACGCACCAAAAGTCATTGATTCAACATTGAATCAGTTTACCTCTGATGTTGGTGTAGCCTCAGAATACTATACTCCTGGTACTCAGCAATTTTCAGATGTACTGCGAGCAAGAATTGCTTCAAATAAAACTATTGCAGTAGTGACTATTGCTCAAGACAATAATGTTATTTTTGCCTATCCTCTGTCCTCACCTTTTATCGTTCAAGGTATTACAGGTCAACCAACCGTATCAGCTGCATCTTCCTTTGTTCAGGTTAAAAGCGATACCGTAGAGCTGGCTAGTGGAAATTACCTCATTACCAGTGCCTTATATTCATTGCAGCCTGCAGTAATTTATTCTTATATCCGCATTTCTTTCCTCATCATTTTAGCAGGAACATTGATTGCAGGTATTGCCTTAATGTACCTTTATCTTACCGAACAAAAACAGGAAACAGAAACAAGCTTTGACGATCTTGCAACAGCACAGCGATTAAAAAACAGTAAGATTGACTTTCCTGAAGTAGATGCAGAAGCTTCCATTGATGCATTGGCAGATGATGGCTTTGATTTTCCAGCAGATGATGAAAATCAGTTTTTTGACGAAAATAATCTTCCAGAAGAAGCCTTTGAGTTTCCTCCAGCAGATGAAATTCCAGCAGAGTCTCATTTTGCACTTCCACAAGAAGAAGAATTGGAACAACAAGAGATTTCTATTGAAGATTTTCAGTCTCCAGAGGTTGAGCTTGACTATCCCATGCCTCCAGTAGAAGAAGAAACTGTTCAGCAGGAAGATTTTGTTCCCCCTCCAGTAGAAGGAGACTTAACTGAAATTACCCACAATGATTATGTTGTAGAGGATTTTGAGTCATTTGAACAGGAACTGGAACCTCCAGTTGAGGAAAATCCAATTTATGATACTGAACCAGAAATCCCATCGGAAACTGAGTTGGAAAATGCAGTAGTGACACAAGCAAAATTCACCCAAGAAAACCTTGATTTACCTGCTTCTGAAAATGCTTCCCAGGATGAATTTAATATTGATATGGCATTACAAGGCTATGAGCCACCTGTAAAGGAGGTTCCACAAGAAATTGACACCACAAAGGAGCCAGATTTCTTTGAGCCTGTTACAGATAATCTCCATGAACCAGTGCAAGAGTCTGTTGAATCACCAGAGGTTACAGCAGAATCTTCAGATGTATCTTCTGAGCCTGCAGGTCTTTTTTCACCAGTAACTGGTTTTGGTTGGGAAGCATATCTTGAAGAGCGTCTTGACTCTGAGTTGATTCGGTCTGCTTCTTCAGAAGAAGATATTGGTCTTATGATTGTAAGAATCCAGGGACTTGATAAAACTGACCAGCGAAATAAAGCAATTTATGACACCTTGTTGGAATTCTATAAATTCCGAGATTTAATTTTTGAATACGGAAATGACGGATTCTCCTGCATTGTACACAGCATCAATGTGGATACTGCCTTGGATCTGGCTGAGCAAGTTTATGTTGCCCTTTCAAAGATTTTAAAAGATAACGGTATGGATAATGAAATTGGTATTGGTATTTCCACCCGTTCCTTCAGATTAATTCCCGGAAAGAGAATTTTTGAAGAAGCTGAGCAGGCCTTGATCCGTGCCTTTACAGATCCAGAAACTGCCATTGTTGCCTTTAGAGTTGATCCTGAAAAATATCGACAGTATATTTCTGCTTACGCTGACGAAGAACAATAATAATAATTAATACTATAAAAATGGGCTATCTAGTTTGAAGTTAATTCAAGCTGAATAGCCCATTTTATTTTGCTAAAGCTTCTTAAAAAGCTTACTCATTTGTGTTTTCTTCAACTATAGGCTCTTGATCTTTATCACCTTGATCTTGTTCTTGAGACTTTTCTAAAATCTCATCCTCCAAAACAGCAGTTTTTCCTTCCTGAGACTCCCAAGCTTTTGTAAGCTTTTTTTCAAAATCATCGATAGAGCTATTATCTGGAAAATCAGTTTTAAGCTGATGGAGGGCAATTTCAGCCTCTTCAAGATAATTTCCTGTAATCAATACCGTGATAAAGTTCTCCTGCAGGGACTGATCGTAGGGATTATTCTCCACCAGTTTACGATAACTTGCACTTGCATAGGCTAAATCACCCTGCCGAGCGTAAATATAGGCGAGACTTTTTTCGAGTTCACTATTATCAGGGTCTTTTTCCAACAGCTGTTCATATCCAAGTCGGGCTTTTTCCCAATTCTCTGATAAAGCATAGGTAAAGGCTATCTTGTATTGAGCAGATTCAGTTAAATCAGGATGATCAAGTGCCTTTGTGTAATACTCAATAGCCTTCTGATAATTCTTATTATCTAGATACGCATCGCCAATAAGATAATATTCAGACAAGATATTGCTGTAGATTCGGTCTTTCTCCCCTACAATACCAATTCCCTGCTGAGAACTACAGGAAAAAAGTAAAAACACAAAGGCAACAAGAACAAAAGGGTACAAGCCTTTTTTCATTGCTAGACAGTACCTAAAACAGTTTGCTCAATTTTACGGAGCTGAGAACGATACAAACCAGTAATATTTGTTCCGTAGTCTGCAATAAGCTGAATGATGTTGCGGGGAGAATCCTCGGTGTCACGACCGTTGAGACGATCTCCAGCATCTCCTAATCCAGGCATAATGTAGGCGGAGCTATTCAACACAGGATCCATCCACAAAGTATAAACGGTACAATTGTCCAAGGCACGAACTACCCGCAATGCTCCCTTGAGGGCTGCAATTACATTGAAGAACTTAATAGAACGAGGCTTTACTCCCTGCTCAAGTAGGTATTTTACAACCGTTACCAAGGACCCACCAGTAGCATTCATGGGGTCAGCAAAGATAAGATCCTTGCCATTCAATTCCTCTAGATTAAAGAAGGAATTCTTCAGGTCAAGGATATATTCCATATCGTTTTCATGCTTGGAATCGTTGCGCTTAATCTTGAACAAGGCAAAGGGAGTGACATAGCCCTTGGAGGAATATTCTTCAATTTCCTTAGACATGATCATAGAAGGAAGCAATGCACCACGAAGCATAACGCACATAACTGAATTCTCGATTTTGTGGTCAATATCGGGAATCTTGTGGACAGAAAAGTTTTGAACAGGGGCGGTAACAGGAGTCTTTACTACAAGATAATTCTTGTCATCAGATGGGCTTCCAGTATAAGCCTGACGAAATAACATTTCGTAGGCACGCTGGCTATAATAAACGAATTCCTGATGGTCAGTACGGATATCTCGCAGCTTTGCAATAACGCGAGAGGCTTCTGCGTGACTTCCTCGCTCGGTACAGAAGGAGAAAACCTGAAGACCAGGAACCTCGTTGCAGATTTCCTGCATAAGATTACCCATTTCATTAAAAACATCTATAACACGCTTCTCCTCAGCTGCAATGGAAGAGCTAAATCCCCCAGAAGAGATAATCTTGAATGAACTCATGGCCTTTTCGTATAAGCCATCCATCTGGGAAAGATACGCCTGGTCTTTTTCTGTTAAATAACCATCCAAGGATTCCGCTTTTAAAATAATCTTTGAATCCATATTCCTACCTCCAAAATTAACTCTATAGTCTATAAGATCATAGCAAAATTAACTTATTGAAGTGCTTTCTTCAATAAGTCTCCTAAAACCTTTTCAGATACAGTAACTCCTGAAATCTTTATGGTTGTATCACCTACGGAAGTATAGGTTACATCAAAACCTAATAGCCCACGGGTTACAAGTTTTAAAACCGTCAACGCTGGCTTCATTGCACGACCATCCGATAAACCTAAATATCCAATAAAGGAGTACTCAAATTCTTCTGTAGAAGTATTTTCAGTTGAATCATCCTGGGGAATGAAGCTACCATACAAATCAGTAAGAGGTAAATTAATAGGAAGTGTCGTTTTTACAATGGGAAGAACAACTGATACAACATCAGAAACATAAAAATCGATTGATTGATTTTTAGAAATAGTATTTTCATCTAGATTATTATTTTCTGTAAAAGTATATTCATGGTCAGTAACAAAAACAGCTAAGGGATGTGTCTCTATAATAGTCGTACCTTCAATTTGCTGTTCATAGGAAGACAAAAGTTCATCTACTTGAGAAGCCATCATCAAAACAGATGAACTGGGAAATGCCAGTTGAAAGGGAAGATTTTGATATTGATAATAAGCACCTGTTACAGGAATAGCTGAATCTTTGATTTTTTTCCAGCCATTTTTTTCTTTTAGCGCAAAACTTAAACCGAGCTTTGGAAAGGAACCTGTGGCAACAGCCGAAAACTGGCCATTTTTTACAGCTCCATAAATTGTGTTAAAACGTTTAATAAGCTTTTGTGTATCCGCAGCTTCTATATTAGGAGCAAAGGACGTAATGAGCTGCGAAGCAAAACGAGAATTTTCCTGCACCGGAAAATGAAGATAAATATCAGCATCTTCCGGCAGCATGGACAAATAATCAGTATCCGAAACCCTGCCCTTTTTACTGGCACAACCAGTCAAAAAGAACAAGGTTATCAGTACAAGGCCAAAAATGACAGTAATTTTACTGCCATTTTTGGCAAATGAAACAAGAGACAAAGATGTTGATGACACCTTAAGCCTTCTCAAGGGCAACACTCCAAACTGCATCCCCAGCTTCTACTTGGGTGCCTGAAGGAAGGGCTTCTTCCCAGTCAAGCTTTTCTGCCAAGGTTTCACCACGGATGAAATCTCCAAACTGGCTGAAGGCATCCTTAAGCTCCTGAGTATCAGCAGAATTTTCTCCACAAGAAACCTTCAGGTTGATTCTATCGGTAACGGCAAGTCCGCTTTCTTTACGAAGACTCTGGATACCACGAATCAAGTCACGAACATAGCCTTCTTTTTTCAGCTCGTCGGTAATCTCTGAGTCAAGGGCTACTGTAAGAGTTCCTTCGTTTACCACCTTGAGGTTTGCCTTTTCGATGCGGTCCACGAGAATCTTGCTTTCGTCAAGCTCTACGGTGGTGCCCTGTACATCGATGCTGAGGGTTGAGCCTTCCAAAATGGACTGGATTGAATCCTGCCCCAAATCAGCGATAATTGCAGAAGCAGCCTTCATCAAGGGACCCAACTCCTTACCCAAGGTACGGAAGTTTGCCTTTGCCTTGTATTCTACAAGCTCATCCTCTCGCTGGTGGAACACAACCTTCTTTACGTTCAACTCTTCTCTGATGGATTCTTCCATTTCCAGCAATACCCGCTTTTCATCGGGATTTCTGGTAACGAATTCCACAGACTTCAGGGGCTGGCGAATCTTCAAGTTGTACTGGTATCGCAGGGAGCGTCCCATGGAAACAGCCTTTTGTACGGTATCCATCTTGAATTCCAGCTCCAAGTCACGGTGAGCTTCATTGTATACAGGGTAATCTGCCAGGTGAACAGATTCTGGGTCATCTTCGTTCCGCAGGTTCAGCCACATGCTTTCTGTAATAAAGGGTACTACAGGGGCTGCTACCTTTGCAAAGGTTTTCAGTGCCCAGTACAGGGTCTCGTAGGCTTCATTCTTGTCACCATCGTTTTCGCTCTTCCAGAAGCGGCGGCGGCTACGACGAATGTACCAGTTGTTCAGCTGGTCAATGTAGGCCACGATGGGGTCAATAGCCTTGGACAAGTCATAGGCATCCATGGCCACGGTAACATCCTGCACCATCTTCTGGGTGATGGAAAGCAACCAGCGGTCCAGAGGATTTACAGGAAGATTGTCAGCAAAGCCATGTCCCTTGGCCTGGATTCCGTCGATGTTGGCGTAGGTAACGAAGAAGCTATAGCTATTCCACAGAGGAATAAGGATTCCCTTGAGAACATCACGAACACCCTCGTCACTATATTTCAGGTCATCGGCCTTTACGGCGGTGGAATGCATCAAGAACAAGCGGATGGCGTCTGCACCGAACATACGAACAGCCTCTGCTGGGTCGGTGTAGTTTCTCAGGCTCTTGGACATCTTCTTTCCATCGGAGGCCAAAATCAAACCGCTTACGATACAGTTGTCAAAGGCGGGACGGTCAAAAAGGGCTGCAGCCAAAACTGTCAGTGAATAGAACCAACCACGAGTCTGGTCAAGACCTTCGGAGATGAAGTCTGCAGGGAAGTGGCTTTCAAAGTATTCCTTGTTTTCAAAGGGATAGTGATTCTGAGCATAGGGCATGGAGCCAGACTCAAACCAGCAGTCCAAAACCTCTGGAATGCGTCTCATGGTACCGCCACACTCACAAGGAATAGTAATTTCGTCTACAAAGTGCTTGTGCAGGTCTTCTGGGTATACACCTGAAAGCTCCTTTAGCTCCTGGCGACTTCCTACACAATGAGTTTTGCCACAGTCAGGACACTTCCACACAGGAATGGGGTTTCCCCAGTAGCGGTTACGGCTAATGGCCCAGTCTCTGGCTCCCTCCAGCCACTTACCAAAGCGACCGTTTTTGATGTGGTCAGGCTGCCAGGTGATTTTCTGGTTGGCGGCTACCATCTTGTGACGAATATCCTCTACCTTAACGAACCAGCTACCAACGGCACGGTAAATCAGGGGACTAGAACAACGCCAGCAGAAGGGATAGGAGTGGAGAATCTGGTCTCGTTTTACCAGC
The DNA here is from genome assembly GCA_036300185.1 of Treponema sp. Taxonomy (GTDB): domain Bacteria; phylum Spirochaetota; class Spirochaetia; order Treponematales; family Treponemataceae; genus Treponema_F. Next base: position 85,935 of record JAXJGY010000040.1, read on the forward strand.
TTTCCTTCCTGCTTAAGGCGATCGATGATGTCCTTGTCACAATCCTTTACGAAGCGGCCCTTGTAATCAGGTACCTCGTCGGTAAACTTACACTCATTGTCAATGGGGCAAACGGTAGGAACACCAGTTCCCTTGAATACCTTGTTGTCGTCTTCACCAAAGCCGGGGGCTGTATGAACGATACCAGTTCCGTCCTCTGTGGTAACAAAGTCACCGTTCAAGACACGGAAGGCACCAATGGAAGGAGGATTGCCATCAGAACCGTCGGTAGCCTCCTTAAGCTGGGAAAAATAGGGGAACAATGGCTCATAGCGGGTGCCAATCAGCTCACTTCCCTTCTTCTTCCACAAAATAGTACATTCCTCAGGCTTCTTGTAATAGGCTCCCAAGCGGCTTTCTGCCAAGATATAGCACTCGTTACCGTCGGCCACCTTTACGTAATCGATGTCGGGTCCCATGGTAAGCCCCAGGTTGGAGGGCAAGGTCCAGGGAGTGGTGGTCCAGGCCAAAAGATAGGTGGAGCCATTGGCCATATCACTGTCATTGCTGTTGGGACCAGCTTCTGTTACCTTGAAACGGACGGTAATGGCAGGGTCGTGAACTTCCTTGTAGCCCCCCAGAGCCAGCTCGTGGTTGGAAAGAACGGTGGAACAGCGAGGACAATATGGCAGGATGTAGTGGCCTTCATACAAAAGTCCCTTTTCCCACAGGCTCTTGAGAACCCACCAAATGGATTCCATGTAGTCGGGGTTCATGGTTTTATAGTCGTTTTCAAAGTCTACCCAGCGGCCCAAGCGAGTAATGGTTTGCTCCCACTCGTTTACATAGCGGAGAACGCTGGCACGACAAGCCTCGTTGAACTTGGCTACACCGTAGGATTCAATGTCGGTCTTGGAATTGAGGCCCAACTCCTTTTCGATAAGGTTTTCTACAGGAAGACCGTGGCAGTCCCAGCCAAAACGGCGCTCCACACGATAGCCCTTCATGGTCTGGTAGCGGGGAATAATATCTTTGATGGTGCTGGGAATGAAGTGGCCAAAATGAGGCATTCCTGTTGCAAAGGGAGGTCCGTCATAGAATACGTATTCCTCGCTATCCTTACGCTGGGCAATGGATTTCTTGAAAATATCTTTTTCTTTCCAGAATGAAAGAACTTCCTCCTCCTGTGTGGGGAAATTCGCCTTTGGGTCAACAGGTTTATACAAAACAACTCCTCCTGAGTTTGGTCTGTCGCAACAATTATAACTCATCATGAATGACAGACCGCCGTGTTTATTCAAGATAGTATGTCATATTTTTGGAAAAAAATAAAGTGGGAGAGCTGGAAGGGAGGTTAACAATAGAAAGCCAGAGTATCTTGTCCAAACATTTCCTTCCATTTCAAACAAATATAAAAATGATTATCAATGATAACTTCTAAAATTTTATTTAATTTGTTTGTAGGAATACGACTACCATTGCTTGCAACAACGGCACCACCAGCCTTTGTTAGCCATATCTTCGTGGCATTTTCAGTGGGTTTGCCTTCACTTATATGGACATGAATCGGTTCTAGATTTTCGTTCGTCCAAAAATAAACCAAATATCCACCAATCCTCAAAACATTAGGCAATGTTAATGCCTCCTGACTCAGCATACTTGAAGATGGTGTGGGCATTATGAGCCAACAATTCAGTAAAGAACTCTATTTCCTTTTGAGAAAAACCATCATTAAACAGCCATTTATAAGATGGAAGCACACAACGAGCCGAAAGGAAGCCCTGCTCCTCTGGCCGCTCAAAATGTACTTCTACAAAAGGTTTTCCGTCATCATGTCTGAGCTCTGAATGAACAATCATAGTTTCATCTGCTAAAGTTATGTAGGGATACATCATAAAAGACCACCTTTAATATAAGTATGGCACAGAACAAGTAAAAAATAAAGTGGGAGGCTGGAAGGGAGGTTATGGCCTCCCTTTATTCAGCCCCTAGAAGTAATCAGAAAAGTAAGGTGTCTGCTGCTCGATGGCGTCTTCTAGCATGTCCACAGTGGCCTCGGAGCAACGGAGGCGACCAATCTTGTTCAGGTAGTCGGGGTTTTTGTAGCCCAAAAGCATGGTAGTCATGGTTTGAATGTCAATTTGGTCTCGGAACCGTTTGGTACTTGGCTCCACAGTACCGTGGCCGTGGCGGTCTATGGTAAGGGTGAAAGAACCTTGATTCCAGGGTAGCAAGGGATCTGACAAAGTAAAATTCCACACACGCTTTCTGTTGTCTGGCTTGAAAGGATAGCGAGCAATAAATTCCTTAATGTCCACAATGCGGGCCATAAAATAAGGAGAAATGTCTTCCTTGATTTTTGCATCCTCCAACAAAAAGGCCAGAGGTTCATCGGTGTAGGTTTGCCCCACCACCTTAGAAATCATGGAAAAGTGGGCACTGATAAAATTCCATAAGCCAGTGCGAGCCTCTTCATTCAAGAAAATCATTTCCTTAAGGTGGAATACCTCATCGGCAATCCAATAGATAAGATAGCCTTCCAACTCATCCTTATTGCTGTAGTAGACAGCAGCGTTTACATCATCGGAGTCCCACATGAAGTACTCGTTCCAGGCAAGTTCATCACGAATGAGGGCTCCGTGGGTGCGGGCAGAAAACTTATTGTATACCTCCTTGATTTCCTCTCCAGTTACTGGCACACGACGAATCTCCCCAGAAACCTTCTTGTTCTTAGGCAGCTGGTAGTCTTGAATCTCGTAGGTAATCTTGTCGCTGATGATTTCCCAGCCCTTGTGGCGGTAGAAGGGAATGGAATAAGGATAAAGATAAGAAATGTACTGGCCTCTGTCCCTCATTTCATAGAGGGCCCGTTCCAAAAGCTTGTTCATAAGGCCATGGTTGGCGTACTCAGGATAGGTTCCCACTCCCGTAAGGCCACCCATGTCGTAGATTTGGCTGAAAATCCGCACCTTCATGGGATACACCACGCACTGGGAAATAAGCTCATCTCCGTCGAACCAGCCCAAAACTTGAGCCTGCTGAAAATTAGGAAGCTTTGCCCGAAGAATTTCCTTTTCCTCCCAGCCCACCTCCTGCAACACGTGCTTTGTTACCTGAAATACATACTTCAAAAGCTGGTTGTACTGCTCTACCTGCTCCACCACCACCTTTTTTAAGGTGAACTTATCCTTTTTCATGGTCTACCTCCCAGTAAAACGCACGATGTAATCTATCTGTTTTCGTTGATGCAATACAGGTCTCCCTGCCGACATATCATTCCCTCTGCCACAAGGCTTTCTGCAGCCGATTCAAGGCGGTACAGCTCTATGCCAGACTCCCCTTCTATCTCCTTGAGAGACAAGATATTACCCTGAGTCTGTGCAAGGCTTTTTACAATGGCTCCACGGGCCTGACGCAAAGACCCCTGAAACTTGGACTGACGGCTGTAATGGAGACTCCTGCGATTGGGATTTGCGGTACTTTTTTTAAGCCGAGCTCCATAGTCCATCAAGGCATAGTACCAGCTGCGAGGATCCTCATGGTACAGAGTGACCTCTATCAAAGGCATGAGGCTGGAATCTGCCACCTTATCCTTGGCAGGCGTAATTCCTTCAGCAGAATCTTTGTGGCCACCCTCCTGTTCTGAGGGAAAATTGTCCCTTGGAAAAAACAAAAACAGATACACAGAGCGGATATTTGTTTCGATAAAAACCTCTGGCTTGTTAAAGGCAAAGGTGGCCACGGCTCTGGCTGTGTATGGTCCCACTCCCCGCAATTTTTCCAATTCCCTGGCACTGGAAGGAAAGACTCCGCCTAACTCCTCCACCACCTGACGACAGGCCTCCTGCAGATAGCCTGCCCTGCGGTTGTAGCCAAGGCCACTCCAAGCTGTCAGCACCTGAGAAAAGGGGGCCTGAGCAAGGGCTTGGGCGGTGGGAAATTCCTGCAACCAGTTCAGGTACTTTGGCACCACCCGCTCTGTTTGGGTTTGCTGTAGCATCAGCTCCGAAACAAGGATTTCGTAGGGGTTACAGGTTTCTCGCCAGGGAAAGGAGCGACCCTCCTGACGATAAAAGTCCAGAATCATAGACTGGAACTCCTGTACGCTGGAGCCGTTGGGCAGGATAAAAGAGGAATTATCCATCAGCAAGTTTCAACAAGGCCCCGCTGATGTAGCTCCTGCAGAATCAGCTCCACAATTTCATCTGGCTTGTGGAGGGCTGTATCGATAATCAGGTGACAAAAGCCATAGTCGCTGTTGTCTATTTCATACAGCTGCTGGTAGCGGGCGGAATCCTCACGGTCACGCATGGCGGTAAAGGCCTTGATTTCCTCCAAGTCCCCCCCCTCCCGATTCAAGATACGACGAGCACGAACATCTTCGTCTGCCAGAAGGAACACCTTGAGATCTGCATCCTTCAGCATCCAGACAGCAAGACGAGAGCCCAAGACACAGGATTCCTCCAAGGCTAAGGCAACCTGACGGCCATCCACCTGACGGTCAAAGCTGTCGTCGGTTTTTGCCCGCTCTATGATTTCTGCCAGGGAAAAGCCAATGTCCTTGGCAAGATTACGGAATGTGTAGTTGATGAGTTTGATTCCAAGCCGCTGAGCCAACATGGTACTGACAGTGGTATTTCCGCAGCCACTTTTGCCAGAAATAGCGATACGAAGCTCCTTGCCCTGTGGAATGATGTAATTCATGTGCTCCCCTTTGGTCTAAAAAGTAATGTAACTCCTATTTCTATTGTACAATATGGAAAGGCTCTGTGTCGATACCTAGAGCAAGAGGGCTGTGACGAGGGGGGTTAAAGGGAATCCTTTAGCTCCTGTATCAACTGCTCACTTTTTGCAAAGGAATCAGTGAGCATTTCCAGTAGCTGGGAAGTGGTGAAGGTGTTTTCTGCTTCTGGTACAAATGGATTTTTAATATCCAAGTTGTATCCATTGTTTTTAAGAACATCAATTCCAACTTTCCAAGCCTGTTCGTTTTCTGATCGATTATTCCACCAAGCTTTTAAAGAATCAAATTCCTTTTTTTGAATTGGTTTTGTTTTGGAATAAGATTTTTGGCCTTCTGGTAACTTATGCTCCCAATAAAAAATTTCTTTAGTTGGCTCTCCTTTTGTAAAAAACAGTAAATTTGTAGCAACAGAAGCATAAGGCTGAAAAACAGAATTTGGCAATCTTACAATTGTGTGAACATTGCACTTTTCCAAAAATTCCTGACGAATTCTTTGTTTTACTCCGTCTCCAGTTAAAGAGCCATCTGGAAGAACGATGGCAGCACGGCCCCCATCACGCAAATAACGAATCATCAGCAGCAGGAACAAGTCTGCACTTTCTGTGGTGCGGAACTGGGCAGGATAATTTGTTTCAACGCCATCGGAAACACTGGCTCCAAAGGGAGGGTTTGCCAAGATAACATCTACACGGTCCTTTTCGCAAATACTGAAGTATTCACGATTCAAGCTATCACCATTGATGACGTTGGGAATTTCGATGTCGTGCAAAATCAAGTTGGTAACACAAAGCATAAAAGGAAGGGGCTTGAGCTCGTGACCTTGAATCGTTTCCTCCAGTGTCTTCAAATCTTCCACAGAATGAACGTCCTGAGAACGGATATTTTCAATGGCACTGGTTAAAAATCCACCTGTTCCGCAGGCTGGGTCAAGAACCTTTTCTCCAAGACGGGGATTTATGATTTCTGTCATTATCTCCGTTACGGCACGTGGTGTGTAAAATTCGCCGTAATTACCAGCACTTTGCAGGTCTTTCAGAAGGCTTTCGTAAATGTCCCCAAAGGTATGGCGGTCTTCGCTGGCATTAAAGTCAATCTCGTTCAGCTTGTTCACAACCTGACGGATAATGGTGCCATTTTTCATGTAGTTGTTGGTGCCAGCAAAAATGTCTCGGACAAGAACAGCCCGCTTGTTCACTCCCTCCTTACCAGATGAAACATCTAGGTTTTGCAAGCCGGGAAAAAGCTCCGTGTCCACAAATTCCTTCATGGCATCACCAGTGATGCCTTCTGAGTCGGCTGCCCAAGTTCGCCATTTAAGTTTTTCTGGAATCACCGAAACATAGTCATCATTCAAAAGCTCCAGTTCTGCATCCTTGTCATCAAGGATTTTCAGGGTAATCATCCAGCCAAGCTGTTCCAATCGCTGGGCATCGCCAGAAACACCTGGATCCTTCCACATGATGTTTTGCAGGGATTTTATGATATTTGCTATGTTTGCCATTTAGTTATTCTCCTTTTAATTGCCACAGGGATTACTTCGAGAATCTCAGTAACCGTAAAAACTATTCTTCTGATTGAATCAATTTTATCAAATCTTCTTTATTTGGTAAAACTGTCTGATATTTACTTGCGAAAATCTGATTATTATTTTCCGGTAAAGTGATTTCAACCAATGAATCTGATTTTTTCTTGCATAGAATTATTCCGATGGTTTTGTTCTCATGGTGGAGTTTCACAAATCTGTCGTAATAATTAACGTACATTTGCATTTGTCCCAAATCTTGATGAGTTATTTCGCCAATTTTTAAGTCGATTAAAACAAAACATTGCAAAAATCTATTGTAGAAAACTAAATCCACAAAAAAGTGTTTTTCATCAAACGTTAATCTAACTTGACGACCTACAAAAGTATATCCTTTCCCCAGTTCCAATAAAAAATTTTCAAGTTTTTCGATAAGCCGACTTTCTAACACTGATTCAGAATAGTAAGATTTTTCCGGTAATCCTAAAAACTCCAATACATAAGGGTCTTTTACAATATCACTAGGATTTTCAACAACTTGTCCTTGTTGTGCTAACAATTTCACTTTTTCTTTATCTTTACTTAAAGAAAGTCTTTCATAAAGAGCCGAATCAAATTGACGTTTTAGTTCTCGTAGACTCCAGTTTGAAAACGTTGCTTCAATTTCATAAAACTTTCGTTCATCGGGATTATCAATTCGCATAAGAAAAAGATAGTGTGAATAACTTAAAGTGAATTTCGCAGAAGGTGTCTGCGTAATTTGAGTTGAATATGTTAAATAAAATTGTCTCATCTGCTCTAAATTACGTTGAGAAAATCCCTTTCCATAATTTGCAGTCAGTTTTTCTGAAAGTTTTTTTAGAGTTTCTTTGCCGTATTCCGCCCTGATATTTCCGTGTTGCTCTTCTTCTACAATGAGCTTGCCAATTTCAAAATAAGTTTGAACCATGGCAGTATTTACAGTACTTGCAACAAACTTTCTGCTTTCTTCAAGGATTGAAGCTATTTTATTGTAAAGAGAAGTTTTTTTGTTTAAACTTGGTTCATTTGCCATGGTTTTTTGTCTCCTTTTTATTGCCACAGGTCTTGGAAATGTCTACGACATTTTTTGGGATTCAGTTTGCACCTTTTGATTTTGCATTTTCTATTGCTTGTAAAAGTTTTTGTTCCAAAACATCTTTTGGTGGCATTTCTTTTTCACTGTATGTATCTTTTAATCCTAAAAAATCAAGAATATATGGATCCCCATAAAATAAATCTGGAGACATTTTGTTTTCTGCTTGTAAAAGTAACAAATCATTTTTGATTGTTATGTCCGGTTTTTTGGATATTGCAGTGCGTTCAAAAAGCATTGATTTACGTCTTTCACGCAATGTACGAACATTCCAGTTTTCATTGCAACACATTATGGCGTAAAAATTTCTCTTAACTTCATCTTCAATCGGTAAAAGCTCAACAAAATGAGACCACGTCAATTGTTGCGACAATGTCGCCACTTTTTCTATATCCGGAAATTCTCTATAAAATTTTATCATTCTAAACAATGAAGTTTTCTCAAACCCTTTCCCATAATTCAATGATAATTTTACTGATAGTTCTTCTACAATCTTTTGTCCATATTCTGCCTTATTTTCATTTAGCACTGTGCATACAAGATATTTTCCAATATTCCAATAAAGTAAAACCATTTCGTTATTAACTTTATGTAATACAGAATGCTTACACTTATCAATCAAGGCAGAAATAGCAGAATAAATTTGACTTGTGTATTTTATTATCTCCTTTTCCATCCCCTTACACCTCCCTAAACGCATCTTTGTCATCAAGAATCTTAAGTGTAATCATCAACCCAAGTTGCTCAATTCTCTGTGCATCCCCGGAAACCCCAGGATCTTTCCACATGATATTCTGCAAAGATTTTACGATATTTGAAATGTTAGCCATTTAGTTTGTCTCCTTTTACTTTGTTTTTAAGGGGGAAAGCCTTCCCCTCGCTCGCACTTCGTTGCTCGCTACCCCTTCTAGCGGGGACACCCCGCAACGCCCCGTTTTATTGCCACACGGATTGGAAATGCCTACGGCATTTCTATTTCCATTGATTTCGTATATCTGAAAATTCATCTTCATTTTCGGATAAATTTTCCCAATATTCTATTTCTGGTTCCACTGTATCATTGTCTAGATTTTTATTAATTATAAATGCAAGATGCATTGTAACAGAACGAATTAATAGTTTCTCTTCAAAAGATAAAATTGAATTATTATTTTTATATTCTGTAAATGAAGCTAAATGAGAAAGTATATTTAATAATCTATTTTTTTGTGTTGAAATTATTTCTTTTTGATTTGTAATAATATTAATTAAAATATTTATATTATGAACAACAAGATGGTTATTTCCATACAAAATAGAAAAACATAAAATATCAGTCAATTTATTATCATCTAAACACTGTTTATCAGTTACAATTTTTTCAATTGCTAACAAAGCCTCAATTCTTATATCTTTGCTTTCACTGTCAATATTTTTTTCCAATTCTTTTGAAAGTTTGTTCATACTAGATGCATCTGATATTTTATACTTTAAATATAAACATGGAACATTATATTTTTCAGCCTCATCAATTAGTTTTATTAGTTTTGTATTATCAAAGTTAATTTTAAGTCTATCTAATAGTTTTCCCAAAATCCATATAATGTGATTAAAACAAATCAAAGATTCTTTTCTAAAATATTCATTTTTTAATACAGAAGAGTTTTCTTCCCACAGCAAAAAAACTTGATTTGTAAAAAATAAAATTTCGTCTTGTTCCAAAAGATTTTCAACTAAAAGATTATTTAGTTCCGAAATAAATATATCGATATAATCACTATGTCCCGACATATACACTCCATTTATTTCTAATTTTGCACATTGCATTTTTTTTAAATAATTTTTTACCATCTCCAGTGGTTCAATTTTAGATGGATGTGGAAGTTGTACATAGATTGATTTACAAAGGAGTGTATTATGAGGAAATCCCAAATTATCAGTTTTTCTCCAAAGAAGATTACCAAACTTAGTTTGCAAACTGTGATTAAGTAATTTTAATTCAACTAATTTTTCTAGAGTTAATATTCCCCAGTTTACTATTTTTTCATTCTCAGATTCTAGTGCTTTGAAATAAGGAACTAAAATGATATTAGAAACTTTTTGTCTGATATTTGTAGAACAATCAATATAGAATAATGGTGGCATAAGTTTATTCTCATTAAGAGAAATTTCTTTTGGAATCGGTAACTTCAAAATATCTATAAAAAATCTTTCAATTTCTGAGGGAAGAAGAGACTTCATAAATCTTTTAATTAGATTATCAATATTTTCATATTTATGCTGATAATTTGATGTTAGGATTGCACAAATTAATTTCAATATTCTAGATTTTGTTTCTGTGTTACACTTAGTGCATAATCTTGAAATAATTTCTGGAAGAATTTCTGCTAATACTTGAGCAAAATTTTTTGAATCATTATTGTCTTCGTAAATATCTTTTTCATTATCATTTAGTATTGTAATTAATTTATTACAAAAACTATTAATGTACTCAATAGAAAGATTAATAATTGATTTTCGAGTAAATAAAATATCTGCTTTTTTAGATTCAGCTATTCTAAAATAAATAGTTACTGCCCAAATTAGATTGTATTCGGCAATACGTTCAATTGCTAACAGAGCCTCTTTTGACAATAAATTATATGTACACCAATTTGTGTGAATACAAAATGGCATACCTATATTTTCACAATATATTAAAAAAGAAAATGCATTTTTTTGTTCTGCAAAAGATTTGCCAAAATGATGTGTTGTAATTGATTCACCTATATCAAATTTATACTTAAATTCTTCTGTTTTTTCTTCTTGATAAATTCCTGATAGTAAATCTTTAAAATGATTTTGCTCTCTATTTGGATTACATAAATACTTGTTCAAGAAAGAAACTCGATCTTTATATTCCTTATACTTTGTTTCATAATTTGTGTTATTTTTAGCAAATATTAAATTTAGATATAAATCTAATATAAACGATTCTTGCGATAATAATTTACAATCTGTTGATGATATAATTGATTGTTGTTGCTCACGAATAGTAACTAAGGAATTTTCAACTATCTCTATTGCTTTATTTAATTGTCCAATTTCTGCTAGTATTCCTGCTTTTTTTGCATTTTCAAATGGGGTGTTATTTGGATATTTCCAATTTGAAGTAATTTTTTTTAGTTGAGGATAATCTAAACAAAATAAGAATTGTAAACTATTTTCATAATCAAGTTCACCTTTTAAAGAGTCAGAAATTGAATCATTTTTTGCTAATTTTGAATATAAATTACTCCATTCTTCAGTTAATCCATTTTGTCTATAATATTTTAATAGATACACACTTAAAAGAATGTTTTTTTCAGAACAATATTCTTCTTTTATACAACTTAATAATAAATTAACTATTTTTTTATCTAGTGGATACAACATTTTATCTAAACGCCAACATAATTCAAATACAAAATTATATTTTATATCATCATCTATATTGTCTTTTTCATCCAATTCATAAATCCAATATTCTGTATTCATTGAGAAAAGACTTCTTTTTTCTTCTGGAAGAATCACCCATCCCGGATATGTTTCTCTTTCTTTTTTCCATAAATCTATTAGTTCTACTAATTTATTTTCTAATTCCTTTTTATCAGTTGGTGGGAGTCGTTGACTATTATTGGTATATGGCCATAGCATTATATTATTTATTCTTGATTTTACCGAAAGGTATTCTATAAAAATATTTAGTGCTTCATAATGATTATCTGAAAGATTTACTAATACTATATTTCTTTTTTCTAATAATTTTTTCTGAGTTGTAGATAGATTAAAAGCTCCAACTAGATAAATTTTTGAAATATTAGATTCAAGATTATCTCTTAACCAACCTATCCATTGCAAAAAATTTGGGTCGTCACCAGAAAAACCTATTAAACAAAGAGTATTTTCAAGTAATGATTGTTGTACAGTATTAACAAAAGGGGCATTTTTTTGTGGATAAGTTCTATAATCTTCCTCTGTAATAATAAAAGGGCGAAAAGATAAAAAGCTCCCATGAAGTTTTATTATTCGAGGATTAGTTGCATACACCAAATCATCTTTAGAATACACAACTGTATATTTTCTATTGAAGATATATTTTGTTGCTCTTTCCAATAAAGTATCATAATTTGTTGTAAAAACATCAATCCAAGGAAGGTCTAAAAGTTTCTTATGTAATTCTGATGGTTCATATTCCAAATCTGGAATATGATTTTTTAGTATATCGTCTAGCACAGGGCGACCGAAAGTTGCTTCAACCTCTTCAGCTAGTTTTAAGACACTCATATATTCTTTTTTTGGTGAATTTGCATTTCTACCATACAATTTGTCATAAAATGCATCACCTAATTCATTCCATGAAGAAAAACCTTTGCACGAAGAAGTACTAGGAATTGCATTCTTACTAAAACCAGCACCAACCATTATGGCAGCATGATTTGTAAATAGACGATTTGATATTTCATCTAGATAAATTTTATTTTCAGCAGATATTTTTTCTGTTATATCCATCTTTTACCCCTCCCTAAACGCATCTTTCATTATACTTTGCAACATTTGTTTTGTCATTTCTTCTCGTTCTGTGATTTGTTTTTCTAATTCTGCTACATTTGCCAAAAGTTTTTCTACACGAGAAACGATTTCTGTTTGTTCTGCTAATGGGGGAAGAGGTATTAAAGTATTTGAAACAGTTTCTTGGTTTATTTTTGGCATTGTTTTCTGAGAGCCTTTTGCATTATTCATAAAATATTGTCGATTAAAGGGGGAAACTAATACTTTATGAATGTATTCTTTTGATAATGAATCACTTGTTCTAAATCGCATAAGCAAATCTGGGTACATAAACTCATTATCTTTACCTGTATAAATTGCACAAATGCCAACATATTCAACGGAATTACTTCGTTCAATTAAAAAATCACCATTTTTTAACCAACAATGAGCATCTTTTGGAATCTCTTCATTTATATATTTAAATTCACTTGCATCAAAAATTCCATAAGTAACAGCACCTAGTTTTAAAGTTTTTATAGGAGTTTCAAAATCAACAGCTTTAGGAGAATAACCATTTCTTGGAGAATCTTTTATTATCTCTCCTAATCTCACCCATTTCCAGCCTTCCGGAATTTCAAATGGCTTTTCATCCTCTGTTATCTCAGGTAAAGCTTTTTCTTTCTTCTTGGAATTGCGTAGCAATTCCGAATCCGTGTGGCGTTTTTCTTCCTGTATCTTTTCAAACAACGCTTCTGCATCAAAATCCGGATTTCCTTTTACAACAGGATTTTCTTTTCTCCATTCTTCTGTGAATTTTCCTTCTATTGCTTCTTGCAAAATGTTTTGGCGAAGTTGTTTTGCATAGGATTTTTGTTTTTCAGATTCTTCTAATAATTCTTTATATTTTTTTTGAGTTTCAACAAATAATTCTGATAATTCATGTTGTTTTTCTATTGATGGTAAAGGAATTTCTACTTTTGCTATGTCTTTCATTGAAAGAGAAACATTTGCAGCACCTTTCATTAAAGGAACAAGAA
>JAXJGY010000041.1:0-8474 GCA_036300185.1 Treponema sp.
CGATACTAATAGGTCGTGAGGCTTGACCATATTATCGTTTCCATTACACTTTTTTTGAAGATAGTTTCCTGGAGATTCTATGGGATTGAGGCTAGGCATTGAATGATGTCTAGCCTTTAATTTTTTTGTGATTGTGGAAAAGTTAGCTGCGGTGTGCATTTCTTTCCTGTTGATTCCATATAATTTTCTTAAATAAATTTTATTCAAAAAACTAAAGTTGTAATAATCAATTTTTAAAACGATATACTACCTAAAGAAATACTCTGTTGTACTTTCTTTCTTATTCTGATATGCTAGAAGCATGTTAAAGAGATTAGATGAATTATCACAACGGTATGTTGTTGTGGAGGAAATGGTCCAAGAACCAGATCTTGTTAAGGATCCCAAAAAATATAAAGAGGTAATGCGAGAGCACTCATATTTGAGTGAATTGATGTCTGCTTATCAGGAATATAAAAAATTACTACAGGATATTAAAGGTAATCAGGAAATAATTGCTGAGGAAGATGATCCTGATATGAAGGAGATGGCTCGGGAAGAGTTGAAAGAGCTTGAAGCAAAGCAGCCTGAGATGGAATCAAAATTGAAGATGATGCTTATTCCACCTGATCCACTGGAAGAAAAAAATATCATTATGGAAATCCGTGGTGGAACTGGTGGTGATGAAGCTTCTCTTTTTGCAGCAGACTTGTTCAGAATGTATACACGTTATGCCGAATCAAAGGGGTGGAAATATGAAATTATGGATGCCAGTGAGACAGAAGTTGGTGGATATAAAGAAATTTCCCTTTCCATAAGTGGTAAGTTTGTATACGGAAGCTTGCGATGGGAGGCTGGTGTGCACCGTGTTCAGCGTGTACCAGAAACTGAAGCTCAGGGAAGAATCCATACTAGTGCGGTAACTGTGGCAGTTTTGCCAGAAGCTGAGGAAACAGAAATTGAAATTCGTCAGGAAGATTTACGAATCGATGTAATGCGTGCTGGCGGTTGTGGTGGACAGTGTGTTAATACCACTGACTCAGCTGTTCGTTTGACTCATATTCCTACTGGATTAGTTGTTATTCAGCAGGATGAAAAAAGCCAGTTGAGAAATAAAGAAAAGGCTATGCGTGTATTGCGTGCACGTTTGTTTGATTTGGAAGAGTCTAAAAAACATGCAGAGCGTTCTGCTGCTCGAAAGAGCATGGTTGGTTCTGGTGACCGTTCTGAACGTATTCGAACATATAATTTTCCTCAAAACCGTGTTACTGACCACAGAATCAACTTGACCTTGTACAAGTTGGATCAGTTTATGCAGGGAACCATTGAGGAAATGGTTGAAGCACTTAATATTTCTGCAAAAGAAGCGGCTTTGAAGGGCACCGCTGTTGCTGAATAGTTTGGAGGTGCTACATCACTGTAGCTGAAGTTCGTAAGCTTGCTATTGAGAAATTTAATAGTGTAAATCAAGAAAAGGCTTGGACTAATGATGAATCTTTTACAAAGTTCATCTCAACTCCAAGTCTTGATTGTGATTGTATTCTATCTCAGGTGTTAAGAATTTCTCGCAGTGTGATTTTTTCTCACCCAGAACGAAAACTTTCTGATCAGGAAGTCGAGTCGTTTATTTATAAAGTGAATTTACGTTGTACAGGTTTTCCTGTGGCATATATTGTTGGAACGAAAGAGTTTTATGGAAGGGATTTTTTTGTTAATCCTTCAGTATTAATTCCAAAGCCTGATACGGAAATCCTTGTGCATCGGGGAATCGAGATAATTTCAAAAAATTTACAGTCGACTTCAAGATTAAAATTGGTGGATCTTTGTACTGGCAGTGGTTGCGTCGGTATTTCCATTTGGAAGGAATTGGAAGCTTCTTTTGACGTAAATAAGGCTTGGTTTTTTGCTACTGATATTTCCTGTGACGCACTAGAAGTTGCAAAAAAAAATTGCTCCTTTCATAATTGTAATATAGAATATTTATTGTGTGACTTATTTCAGTCTGAAGAATTAGTAAATCTAGATGGTATAATTTCTAATCCACCCTATGTTCCTGCAAAAATTGCGAATCAATTGTTGGAAGACGGGCGTTCAGAACCATTACTAGCTTTGGATGGAGATTGCAATGGCAGTGAGGATGGAACAGGACTTATTGCACGGCTTTTACCTCAAGGCTTTGCAGCATTGAATCCTGGCGGTTTTATTTTGTTGGAAACTGGAGAATACAATGCAGAGAAAACAGCTGAGTTGATGAAAAATACTGGTTTTATTGATATACAAATTCATAGCGATTTAAGTGGAATGCTTCGAGTTGTGGAAGGATGGAAGGCCCGTGAATTATGATAGCTTTATAAAAGATATTGAAAGTAAAAATTGTAATGAAATCCTAAATTTTTTTTTGACACAGTTTGACCATTTTAATGAGGAAGAAAAAAAAATAATTAGTGAAGCATGGCATTATCTTTGTGAGGTGTCTTGTGATAAATTTGATTCTCAAAATCTTCCTTATCATGTTCATGGAATGCGAGTTGCATGTATTCTTGCAGAACGAGATTTAGACTGTCACTGTATTGTGGCAGGTTTTTTGCATAATGTGCTTTCTTTTGAAAAGGTTAGTGAGTCAGAGATTGAAGAAAAATTTGGTTCAGTCATTTTAAAACTCATTGGCGGTACCACTCGTATTACTAATCTTAAAATAAAGAATAAAACTCAGCAGCAAGCTGATTCTGTTCGAAAAATGCTTTTTGCCATGGTGGAAGATATTCGAGTGATTTTAGTGATGCTGGCAGACCGACTAGACAGAATCAGAAATCTTTCTCATGAAACAAAATTGGTGCAAAAGCAGGTTGCTCAAGAAGCCATCGATATTTGGGCTCCTTTGGCAAACAGATTGGGTATGTCATCAGTAAAGTCTGAACTGGAGGATTTGAGCTTAAAATATTCTCATCCTGATGCATATGGTCAAATTAAAAAGGTTGTTGCAGCAAAAAAGCAGGAGCGAGCTGATTATTTAAGCAAGGCTCAACAGGAAATTTATAAGGCTGCCAATAGGGCTGGTCTTGATGTAACAATTTCCAGTAGGGCAAAGCATTTTTATTCAATTTATCAGAAAATGCGAAAGCGAAATAAGTCTGTGGACGAGCTCTTTGATTTGCTTGCACTCCGGGTGCTTTGCGAAACAAGTGGGGATTGCTACGTTTTAGTAGGACTTGTTCATGGTTTATGGAAGCCTCTTGATGGTCGTTTTAAGGATTATATTGCCATGCCTAAAGCCAACGGTTATCAAAGTTTGCATACTACAGTGATGTGTGAGGGGAGACCACTGGAGATTCAGATTCGAACTAAGGAAATGCATTCTGTGGCAGAATACGGTGTAGCAAGTCATCTTTTGTATAAGCAGCAGCTCGGTGGACCAGATAAGGTTGGACTCGAAAACCTTTCTATTATCAACCAATTAAAAAAACTGAAGGGTGAACAGCTGGCAGATGAAAACCTGTTCAACGAGATAAAAGAGGAGCTGCTTGGAGATTCAATCTTTGTGTTTACTCCAAAAGGCGATGTAATTGAGCTACCTGCAGGGGCTACGGCGGTGGATTTTGCTTATCACATTCACTCTGCGGTGGGAGAAAAGATTGTTGGTGCAAAGGCTGATGGTCATATTATTCCTCTGTCAAAGCCTTTGAAAAATACCCAGATTGTGGATATTCTCACTTCTCAGCAGGCACATCCTACTCAAAATCAATTACAATTTGTGCGGACAGCTAAGGCTCGCAGTAAGATTCGTAGTTGGTTGACACAAAATGATCCTACTTTTGATAATCCCTTTGCCAAAACCACGGGAGATGGTGGACAAGGCCTTAAATCCAGTGGTGATGATGCTGGTGGAGGAGCTCCACGTGGTCATAAGAAGGGGCTTGGTAATCCCCATACCGGAGCAATGGAAATTGCTTCTGGTAGTGGAAAGATAAAAATTGGTGATACAACCAACTTTCTTGTTTCACGTGCCCACTGCTGCAATCCTCAGTTTGGAGATGAAATTGTAGGTTACGTATCTAGAGGACGTGGAATTATTATTCATCGCATGGATTGTCATGTTTTTAGTCTCACTCCCAATCGAGAAGAGCGGACCTTGGAAGTTGAATGGGATAGAAATGAAAAATAAATTAAGAAAGGCAGGAGAAACTGATAATCAATTTCTCCTGCCTTTCTAAAGTTTATACCCTGTTTCGTACCAGCATGCCATTTGCTAGGGGCAAGTGAGTGTAAATGAGACAGGGGTGGCCATGGCAAACCCACTCCATAAGCTCTCCTGTTGCAGGATTTACCAGCTGATAGTCTTCCCCTGTTGCAGTAAGGGCAACAGTATCTGGAGCGATAAATTGTAGCTCTGTTGATTCCTCTGCTTTGTTGTTGGACTTTGAAGTAGAAATCTTGTTCATGGAGTCATACACAAAAAAGCTCCAGCCGTCCTTGGCTTGAACCACAGGAGGACATTTTTCTGGGTGAGCGGCGTAGTCTGCTTCCCGTGCGGCCCGTGCTGCAGGATGCATTGCATCTAGTTCTTGTTGACGTGTAGCCAAGGTTTGTGCTGCTTGATGAAGCATTTGTGTTGAATCTACCTGTTCACCCACTGCGGCACACAGGTCGTAGGGACTGGTGGTTGCACCAGTTGTAGTTTCGTTAGCATCATCTGGGCCGTAGTAAAATCCTGTACCAAAGGCTCGGTGGCTGGTATTGTACAATTCCTGAACAAAGGGTGTTGCTTCCTCTTTGTTGATACGACCTTCCAGTGCATCAATGGCCTTGCGATAGGCTCGTGTTACCAATGCCACATAATAAATGCTTTTCATGCGACCTTCTACCTTGAGAGAATCAACACCAGCATTTTTCATGTCTTCCAAATGGTCAATCATGCACAAATCTTTTGAGGAAAGAATGGCTGTAAAGTCATCACCTTCAAACACAGGGAAAAATTCCCCAGGTCGTTTTTTTTCTTCAAGTACAAGATTTCCAGACTGAGCCAGTTCCTTGTCTACCACAGGACCACCAAGAAAGTTCACTGCAGGCTCTGTAGGTTGAGGTTTTGCCGCTGCATGGACAAAATCGCTTTTAGAAGTAAGCAAGTTATAATCCCAGCGACAGGAATGTGAGCAAGCTCCACCATTGGCACTGCGTCCTGTCATGTAGGAGCTTAAAAGACAGCGGCCAGAGTAGGCAATACACATGGCTCCGTGACCAAAGGCCTCCAGCTCCATGTCTGGCACTGCATCCTTGATTTCCTTAATTTCTGCCAAAGAGGCTTCTCGCCCTAAAACAACACGTTTAAATCCGAGCTGACGATAAAGCTTTACCGCTTCTCTATTGATGCAGTTTGCTTGGGTGCTTAGATGAAGGTTTGCTTGGGGAAAGTGCTTTTGAATAAGATTTACCATACCAATATCTTGGATAATAAAGGAATCAATGGGATAGCAGCGGAAATAATCAAGTTCACTTAAAAATTTGTCGATGTCCCGATTGTGAAAGGTAATATTCAAAGCACAAAAGAGTTTTTTTTGTGGATATTGCTCTTTGAGCTTGATAATCTTTTGATATTCCTGCTCATAAAAATTGTCAGCCTTAACTCGCAATGAAAAATTCTTCAATCCGATGTAGGCTGCATCCGCGCCATAAGTATAGGCATAATAAAGCTTATCGTAGTTACCGGCTGGTGCCACAAGTTCCATTATTCTGTTTCCTGTTCAAGAGTTTTATTAAGATTTTGAATACATTGACCAATTCTATGAATGGCAAAATGAGCTTGAGGGAGATACTCATGTGCCATCTGAAACATAAACATCATTTCTGGCCAGATGTCTAAAGTACAAGGAATGGCATTTTCCTCTAGTTTTTGCTGGAAGGCTTTGCAGCTTTCTAAAATCAGCTCTTCTCCACCACATTGAATGTACACTGGGGGAAAACTTTTTAAGTTAAATGGTGGTATATAAAGAGGAGAAATCAAGGGCTTTGCAAGATTTTCTTCTTCTGTATAATAGTTTCCACAGTGTATTATGTTTTCAGCAGAAAGAACCCCGTCAAAGGCTTTTTTTTGAATCAAAAATTCTGACTGGGGATTCATATCGAGCCAGGGAGAAATGAGGAAAATTGATTTGATGCTCTGCCGTAACTCTTCTGTGAGGGTCTGAACAAGGGCTAATGCCAATGATGCTCCAGAACCATCTGCTGCCAGAATGAGTTGAGTTGTGTTGTCATGAGGACGTATTTTTCGTTCTAGGATTTCTCGGAAAACGATTTGAATATCGTCCAAGGCGGCAGGGTAGGGGTGTTGTGGGGCAAGTCTATATTCAGGCAAAATCAACTGGGTAGAAGCTTCTGCTGCAAAGGATGAACAAAAGCTTCTCCATGAAGAACGGGAGCCTGCAATAAATCCACCGCCGTGAATGTAGAGGATGAGTCTATTAGATGCCATCACTTCAGGAGAAAGTACATCACAAACAACCCCTCCAAAGGATTTTTCTCGGCAATCAACACCGGCGGGAGTTCGAGGGGAGGTCAGCAACTGTTCTAGTTTTTCGTTGAATGGCTCTATTTCTATTTTAGGTGATAAAACAAGTGCCTTCAATTTTTTTATTGCTTTGCGTTTATGGATTTTACCTGCTCCTCCACCACTTTCCGCACTATAGGTAGAGAATCTCATGTTGCGAGTATAGCAAATTTCCAGATTCTATGCTATACTCAGCGCACTATGCCTATTAAGATACAATCTGACTTACCAGCCTGTTCTGTGCTGGAACAAGAAAATATATTTGTAATGACAGAGCAGCGTGCCGCTCAGCAGGATATTCGTCCTCTGAAAATTGCTATTGTAAACCTCATGCCCACTAAAATTGCCACAGAAACTCAGTTATTGAGGCTTTTAGGAAATACTCCCTTGCAGGTAGAAATATCCCTTGTGCATATGGAGGCTCATCAGGCCCGCCATGTGGGAAGTGACCATCTTGATCGATTCTATATCCCTTCAAAGGAAGTACTTAAGTCACGTTACGATGGTATGATTATTACTGGAGCTCCAGTAGAACAAATTCCTTTTGAGCAGGTGGACTATTGGAGTGAGCTGTGCGACATTATGGATTTTGCCAAGGAAAATGTGTTCAGTACCCTCTACATTTGCTGGGGAGCCCAGGCTGGTTTATACCATCATTACGGAGTGAATAAGTATCCCTTGAAGGAAAAACTTTTCGGTATTTTTCCTCATCACCGTACCACTCCTGCAGAGCCTCTGTTGCGGGGATTTGATGATGTGTTCCCTGTTCCTCAGTCTCGCCATACTACAGTACGTAAGGAAGATATTCTTCAAAAGCCCCAGTTGAATATTTTAGCTGAATCTGATGAGGCTGGCGTGCTACTGGTAAAATCCCAGTCCAATCGAGAAATCTTCATGACAGGTCATTTGGAATATGACACCGATACCTTGGCCCAGGAATATTTCCGAGATTTGAACAAGGGGTTGCCCATCCAGTTGCCTGCAAATTACTTCCCCGGAAACAACAATAAGAATGAGCCTGTTTCTACCTGGAGAAGTACAGCTCACTTGTTCTATTCAAATTGGCTGAACTATTACGTCTATCAGGAGACACCATTTAACTTAACTGACATCCACTAAAATTTGTGCCACTAGGCCTTGTCTGAGTGGCAGTGAATCCAGGTAAGCTCGTGCTTGTTATAATGTAGGTGGAAGATGCGACTGTTAGGTATAGCTTCAAATTCTTGAATCAGCTTCCAATGGATTTCTCCCTGCATCTTGATGGTACAAACCATATTTTTACACAAGCCACTATCTAGCCAGCGGTGAATCCACTCTAAAAGTCGCTCTGGATAGCAAATTACATCTGAAAAAATCCAATCGAAGGCCCCTAATTCCTCTGGTGGCAGTGTAAAGGCATCATGCTTATGGAATTCTACAAGCTCATTATTCATAAGGCGATTATCCAATGGACTTCTATCTACCGCATAAACCTTACACCCGAGTTGCACGAGCACCCAAGTCCAACCGCCAGGACAGGCTCCTGCATCAAAGCATCGCTGACCAGTTTGTGGCATTGTACCAAAGTGAGCTTGACATTGGGTTAAAGCCTCCTGTAGCTTAAGATATGCTCGGCTGGGAGGATTTTCGTGATCCTCCACAAACTGGATAAGACCAGCAGGAAAACTACTGGTTGTTTTTCCAGAGGCCAGCAAGGTGTTTTGGTCAAGAAGGGTATATACTCCTGCTATGGAAGCTGGCACAGAAAAGGGAAATTGTCGTGGCTTTAAGTTCATGTAGGGTAATTTTTCTTGAATTAGCTGGCCACGACGAAAGGCTGTAATAAAATAAGGTGCCCAGTTACGCTGAATGGATTTTAAGGCGTTTGCAGCTTCGCCAATGGAGGTAAAGCTGATGATTTGTGGTTCCAATAAGACGGTGCTACACCAATAAGGTGTGGCCTGAGGATCAGGAC
>JAXJGY010000042.1:0-11592 GCA_036300185.1 Treponema sp.
AGCTTTCAGCCCTTGACCAGAAATTACAAGCATTTTATCATTATTTACAGGATGGTGTTGCTGAATCCACTTTAACACAAGAAATTTTCAACAAAATCATCACACTGAAAAACAATTCCATTGAAAGGAGGTCGTTTATGACACTGGCACTAAAAATGGCTGATGCCCGATATGATGGCTACGAGGAAGGTTTTGATGAAGGCTTTACAGCTGGTCGTGAAGATGGACTCCAGCAAGGAATTGAACAAGGGATGAAACAAGGAGCCTACCAAAAAGCTTTGGAAACAGCAAAAACTCTTCTTTCCATGAGCCTTTCCCCAGAACAAGTAGCCCAAGGTACAAGTCTCCCCCTAGAAACCATTCTTCAGCTAGTTCAAGAAAACTAAATCCACAATACCCACAAAAAAAGGCTTGGAACAAAAAATCCCACCCAAGAACCAGATTTCCGAGGTGGGATTGAAGCACTGAGCTTTACTTTATATTATTTGCAGATATGCACAAAGCAGGGACAGTTCCTGTTTCTCAACATTGGAGAGATTTACAATTTATTAACTTCACCCACATCTACATCCAAAAACAAGCTCTACGAGGCATCATTCTTATTCTTGGTTCCTCCGTATTTTATGTCTTTACCGAACACACCACGTCCTTCAGCAGAACCGTTTGTGTTCCCAGAAATAATCCCCCCGTTCCACACGAAAGATCCATCACCTGAAATAACGGAGCCATTTCCACATTCATTATACCTTATATCCCCATTTTCCATGGTGAATGTTCCGCCTGAAAGGTAGACCGCAGCCCCATAGCGTGCCTTGTTGTTCTTGATAGCACCACCATTCATAGTTACACTGCCATTGCTCACGAACACTCCTGCGCCACTACCATTACTGGCGATATCGGATATGGTGGTATTTATAAGATTTACGCTACCACTACTTACCTTCACAGCAGTCATACCCGCAGAACCAAAATTCACACCGGAGGCGGAGAGGGTATAATCCGATAGGGTCAGGCTAGAACCTGCACCACTTACGTAAAACAGAAAGAAATCATCAGAAGTGGAGGAAGAGGAGAAATCCCCCACCACCTTAATGGCTCCACCTGTTATTGTCACCTTGTTACCATCCTTCACCGTGAAAAACTCCCTGTACTTGGTGAAGTCATCGTAGTTTACAGAAAAATCTTTTCCTCTAAGATCCACAGTAATTTCACAACCACTATACTTGGCCAATTCAATACGAAGGTCATCGGCAGAGTTTATTTTTGATGCATCCAACGTGATTTTCGTAATCTTCCATTGAGCATAGAGGGTAACGTCCTGTGTTTCTTTCCAAATCTCCACAGGAGTTCCACTTTCGTTATAGTAAGTTGTACCAGTACCGTCTCTCTTTGTATTGTATCCCGCAAATCCATAAGTGGGGTTTGTACTTGTCACAGTCCATTGAGGAAGAGATATCTTGGGTAGTAACTTGTCATAGGTAGCAGTGACTGTGCCGCTTCCACCTGTACCATCAGTAGTATTAAAAGTAATAGTATAGCTGTTAGCTGTCCATTTTGCATACAGTGTAGTATCATTGGATTCATCCCATGATTTTACACCTGCACCATTTTCATCATAATACTGTATACCGCCACCATTTTGTGCAGTAAAATAACCTCCAAAGGTGTAGCCTGTTCTTGAAGGTGGTGTTACAGTGGGAAGCTCATGTCCATACACAACAGTAAAAGGCCCGTTTAAACTAGTACCATTACCATCGTCGAAGGTAACTTTACAAACAATTACCTCACCAGCAGGAACAGTTACTCCGCTGGTAATGCTAGAGCCAGAAATACCCTCGCTATCCACCGCAGCAAGCTTTACACTTTTGTTACCAGTATTTTTAGAATATATACCGCTGTTATTGGGAACTTCACATTCTCTAAGTTCATAGAGAACGCCATCTATAGAAAACCAGTTTACTGCATTCGGCTCAGTATCACTAGTGATGGTATAGGGCCACTTCCAGTAGAGGTTTCCGTCGTTATCGGCATTCCAAGTACCTCCTGCCTGTACCACCTCAAAGCCACCATTACCATCGCTATTCATTCTCAGGGGAGCTGCTGGTGGTGTGTTATATTGTAAGGTGACAGACATGGTTTCAGTAGAAGCAATATTTGTATCAGCTCGCACAGGAGCAAAGGTTACGGTAAAGGTTGTATGCTCTTTAATTCCTTGGGAAGCAACATTTTGCAATAAAACAGATATAAGGGTAGGATCTGCAACATTTTTGGTAGCGCTATTTGCAAGGGTTAGATCATTAATTTCTATGGAGTTTTCAACTAAAGCATGGCCTTGGGGATTGATAACGTAACCAGAAATCTTTGCTGTAGCATCTAGGGGCAGGGTTTGCACGCCAGCATCATTTGTCTGGAAGGTGGCACCGCTCACCTCTACACGGCCCATCGTCACTGCTTCGGACCAGTAATCCAAATAGCCCTTCCAGTCGTTCATCCACAGGTCACAACCACAAAACAATACCATTATCACTGCTGCCAGCACAGCCCGAACAATTTTTTTTATAGACATATTGGTACTACCTTTCATTCCACAAATAAATTTATACTCGCGATATTTTCGACCTATTAACTTTATAAGTCAAGAGAGAAAAAGAGTTTTTTTAGAAAATATCAGCAATTTTTTCAAGCTTTGTCAGCAGCCGTAAATCAGTATATTTTCTCCTAGGGTTCTTAGGGGCAGGAGAAGCATCTCGAGTGGTGAGGTTCCCCTGCTCCCCAGATCCACAAAAAAAGGCTTGGAACCCCAAGCTCCAAGCCTTTTACACAAGCAAGATGAATCCTATCAAGGAGTCTCCTCCCTGACAGAATTGTTTGTGTGGTTAAAACACCCGAATAGGACGGACGTTTTTAGATTCCGTCATAGGCGCAGTATAATTTCCACCCCACTGCGTATTACTATCCACGCTCATATACATAACATCTTTTTTGTTCAATCCCTGTTTAGAGACCCAGTCAGTATTTGATGACCAGTAGTGTCCACCAAAATACTCAACATCAACACCTTTCCCACTTAATTCGCTTATTGCATCTGCCACAGTACTGTATGCATTAGCATCATTCGTACCAAAACAGACTTTAAGTTCATAGGAAGCAGGAAGGTACCACGTCTTATTGCCAGAAGCATCAGTATAATCAACACAATACTTAATAGCAGGAAACTTATTTTCCCATCCTGATAACTGCTTAATCTTATTAGTATTAGCAAGACCCGTGTACATAATGCTAGAAGTATCTTTAGAGGGATCATTACTACTGCTAATGTATTCTGGTGATGTTATATAATTGAGGTCTTCATTTGTTGAAGAACACCACTGCAGGGAAGACTGTTTCAAAGCAAGAATTTTAATTGTGCTTCTTGCATCAACTACAATACCTACAGGTGTAGCACTACCATCATATTCAACAGCATAACCTACAGAACCATCTCCATAGGCAACCATTCCAATCTCTGCAGAACCATATTGTGCAGTCAATGTGAAATTCTCCGTTGGAGCACTGGTAAAATCATAGGGAGCCCCATTTTTATACCATCCTACAAAACGCTTACCATGCTTAACTGGCTTAGTTGAAGGTGCTGATATCTTGCTAGGATAAGTTACCGTTTGTGTTGTAGTACTATTAAAGGTTCCACCAGCAGCATCAAAGGTGATGGTATACGTACCAGCAGACCACTGAGCGTAGAGTGTCTTTCCACTTGTTTCGTTCCATGTACCTTTTGCATAGCTTCCATCTGCATTAAAGTACTTGTCACCGCCACCATTTTGTGCAGTATAGTAACCTCCAAAGGTATAACCTGCTTTTGAAGGAAGAGTTATTGAGGAAGGAGTTCCACCGTAAGTCACGGAAATAGAATCACTTCCACCAGTACCACCAGCCCGATCAAAAGTAATAGTATAACTGTTAGCTGTCCAATATGCATACAATGTAACATCACTGAATTCTGCCCATGGTTTTACACCTGCACCATTTCCATCATAATACTGGGTGCCACTGCCATTTTGTGCAGTAAAATAACCTCCAAAGGTGTAGCCTGTTCTTGAAGGTGGTGTTACAGCGGGAAGCTCTTGTCCATACACAACAGGAATGGGGTTATTTGAACCTGAGCCACCATCGTCATTAAAGGTGATTTGATAAACAATTACCTCACCAGCAGGAACGGTTACTCCGCTGGTAATGCTTGGTCCAACAATACCCTCGCTATCCACCGCAGCAATTCGCACACTTTTATTGCCAGTTTGAAAGTAGTATATACCACTGTTATTGGGCTCTTCACAGCTACCTGCTTCATGTCGTGTTCCATCAATGGAAAACCATTTTACTGCATTCGGCTCAGTATCACTGGTGGTGGTATAGGGCCACTTCCAGTAGAGGTTTCCGTCGTTATCGGCATTCCAAGTACCTCCTGCCTGTACCACCTCAAAGCCACCATTACCATCGCTATTCATTCTCAGGGGAGCTGCTGGTGGTGTGTTATATTGTAAGGTAACAGACATGGTTTCAGTAGAAGCAATATTTGTATCAGCTCGCACAGGAGCAAAGGTTACGGTAAAGGTTGTATGCTCTGTAATTCCTTGGGAAGCAACATTTTGCAATAAAACAGATATATGGGTGGGATCTGCAACATTTTTGGTAGCGCTATTTGCAAGGGTTGGCTCATTAATTTCTATGGAGCTATCAAGCAAAGTATGGCCTTGAGGATTGATAACGTAACCAGATATATTTGCTGTGGCATCCAGTGGCAGGGTTTGCACACCATCAGCATTTGTCTGGAAGGTGGCACCACTCACCTCTACACGGCCCATCAACACTGCTTCGGACCAGTATTCCAAATATCCCTTCCAGTCGTTCATCCACAGGTCGCAGCCACAGAATGCTACTACCATCACTGCTGCCAGCACAGCCCGAACAATTTTTTTTATAGACATATTGGTACTACCTTTCATTCCACAAACAAATTTGTATTCAAACTATTTTCGACCTATTAACTTTATAAGTCAAGGGAGAAAAAGAGTTTTTTTAGAAAATACAAGCAATTTTTTCAAGCTTTGTCAGCAGCCTTTTCATGAAGCCAGCTCACTCCTGAAACTCCGCGTAGGCATAGGCATTGTGATTGTGAATGCTCTCAAAGTTTTCTGCCTCCACACTGAACCAGCGGAAGCAGCACTCCCCATTCTGAGCATCATCATCTCCCAAAGTACCGTCTCCCCCAGAAAAATTTTGCAGTCCAAGGTACACTTCTCGCACCACGTCCTCTACAAAGCGGGGATTTTCGTAGGCACGCTCCGTAACAAACTTTTCGTCAGCACGCTTCAGCACGGAATACAAGCCAGAAGAAGCAGCTTCTTCCACCACGGCAATCACATCCTCAATCCAGAAAAAGCCCTTGCTTTCTAGCTTTACTACCACCTTTCCCCGCTGATTGTGGGCTCCATACTGACTAATAGCCTTGGAGCAGGGACACAGGGTGGTAACTGGCACCTCCACCGACACCAAAAAGTGATTTTCTCCTTGGGCAGAAACAGTGCCTTCATAGGTACAACGGTAGGCCATCATTCCTGGCTGACCAGAAATGGGAGCCTTTTTTTCCATAAAAAAGGGAAAGCTAATGGTTCCAAAGGCTCGCTCAGCCTCTAGCTTTTCTCGAATCTCCTGAAGCAAAGCTAAAAACTGCTTCATAGAAAGGTCGCTATGGTATTTGTGGAAAATCTCGATAAAGCGACTCATGTGGGTTCCTTTAAAATGCTGGGGCAGATTCACAAACAAATCCACCACACCACTGGTTCCCTGAGTTTTATTGGCCTTGTCCAGTACCCGCACAGGATACTCCAAGCCCTTTATTCCCACCTTTTGTAATGGTACATCACGAGTGTCCCGCTGACTTTGAATGTCAATCATCAGTTGTTTTCTTCCATTGCTGCTTTGGCTGCTTCCACCGTGTTCATCATGAGCATGGCAATAGTCATGGGGCCTACACCACGAGGAACAGGCGTAATATATGAAGCAATCTCCTTCACTGCATCAAAATCCACATCACCACACAGACGGAATCCGCTTTTTTTGGTGGAATCAGGAATACGATTTACGCCAACGTCAATTACCACTGCCCCAGGCTTTACCATATCGGCACTAATCATGGCAGGAGAACCAGCTGCAGCAATCAAAATATCTGCCTGCTGGGTAAATGATGCCAAGTCCTTTGTACCGGTATGGCAAACAGTTACGGTGGCATTATATTCCTTGCGGGTTAACAGCACGGAAAGAGGCTTTCCTACAATATTTGAACGGCCTACGATTACGGCATGCTTTCCAGCGGTGGCAATTCCCATGGTTTTCAGCAACACCAGCACCCCGTGGGGAGTACAAGGCAGGTAGGATTTACGACCAATCATCATATTTCCCACGTTTACAGGATGAAAACCGTCAACATCCTTTTCTGGCTTAATGGCCATGATCACCTTGTCTTCATCAATATGCTTGGGCAGGGGAAGCTGAACTAAAATTCCGTGAACAGATGTATCCTCATTCAAATCATGAATCAGCTGGAGCAAGTCAGCTTCCGTTGTGTCCTGTGGCAGGCGAATATCCTTGCCCTTCATACCTGCTTCCTCCAAAGCCTTTTCCTTGGCGGTAACGTAGGACACACTGGCAGGATTTTCTCCCACCAATACTACGGCCAAGCAGGGAGTTGTTCCCTTTCGGCTTAATTCAGCAGCCTCATCTGCAGCCTGCTTGCGAACCTGTTGTGCAATAGAAAATCCATCAATAATTTCAGCAGACATTTACCAATCCTCCAAAAGCTGTGTAACAAAGGTAGTTTTTCGTTGTTTCTTGAACATAATCTAGCGTATTTGGGGAACACTTCCCCTAAATACCAAAATACAGTATAGTCTGACTATATCGGATTATCATTTTTTTTTCTAGGCGAGGTTTTATGAAGCGTCTTTCCATCCTGTTTTTCCTATTACTGGTAAGCGTAGGAATTGTCTTTGCTCAAGAGGCAGAAACGAACACCACAGACACAGAAAATACTATAGTTCCACAAGAAGAGATTCAACAGCAGGATATAGCGGATGAACCGCCACCTGTACAAGAAGAAGAAATACCAGCAGAAATTCCTCAAGAAAATGAGCCTATTTCTTCTGATGATTCATATATCGAAGATGAGGAATTTATCTACAAGATGAACCAAAAGGGTGACCAGTTTATTAAGATTGGTCTTATGGTAAACATTCCCCTGCATCCTTCAACCACCCAGCTGAAGGTGGGTGGTTCTGGAACCTTGGGTTATATGCGCTTTCTGAACAGCAACCTAGCCGTTGGTGGTGATGCATCCTTTGCCTACATGACTACCATAGGCGATAATGTTTTCACCTGCATTCCCTTGATGGCAAAAATCATGTACCAATTTACTGCTCACAAGTTTGAGTTCCCCATTACTCTGGGAATTGGAGGTGCCTTCCAAAACTACATTGGAGAAAGCTACTTTGGTCTTATTATCAAACCAGAGGTGGGAGCCTTTTTCCGTTATTCTCCCGATTGGTCCTTTGGTATAAACATTGGCTGGAACATGATGCCCCAATGGACAAAAGATTCCTCCTACTTTGGAGTGATTATGGACACCGGCATTACTGCCAGATACCACTTCTAAACAAGGAAAATGAACATGAAAATCAAGCACAGTATTTCTATTTTATTCATGATACTTTTGTTAGCCTCTTGCAAAGATGGCCTCACTATTTTTGATCAAATTGACCAAGAAACAAAGCTGGAGGATGCCGTCATTACTGGAAGCGTTAATTCTATAGTAAGAAGCGGTGACACACTCTATGCCAGTGACGGAAATATCTATTCAAAAGATGTAAATGCTGTCCGTGGCTGGAGTAAAATAGCTAGCCCCAGTGGTACCATTATCAAGCTGGCAGCGGATTCAGATGGTGTGTTTGCATTGTATCAGTCAAGGGAATTGTATTTTTTAAGTCACCAGGTAACACCTTCAACTTGGACAAAGGTTGACACATCAAGTGTTGCGGGAGAAATCCAGATTATTTTTTGGAACGGAAATGCAACGGATCCCCAAGCTTACCTCCACTCAAAAAAAAATACGTCCGATAAATTTTATGAGCTTTCTGGCACAACAACACAACTTCAAGAAACATCAGATATCACTTCTACAGTAATTCTCACACGAGCAGATGTTACCTATACTGCAAATGGTAAAACCATCACAGGTAAATCTGAAGCTGCTCCTGATCTCGATCTAGGTTCTGTTACTCTTTCCGGCACCATATATTCCCTTACATTTTCAGAAGCAGAAAGTTCCATCTATGCAGGCACGAGTGATGGTTTGAAAAAAATTCCTGTGGATGACAATGCTACAGGTGAAATCCTAGGTGTTGTTCTCGATCCACGCGGTAACTGGGGAGCAACTATAAGCGACTCTCAGGCATTTGCTGTTCTTGCTACAGGTTATGCCCCTGAAAATGCCGCCCTCTATACCAGCACCATTAAAGGAGGGCCAGCCTACGCAAAGATAAACGGATTGTGGGGCTACTACTACAACCGCCGCAACAACTGGAACCGAGAATAGTCTGTAAAACCTGTTGTCATGGACTTGTTTGAACATAGGCAACCAACAAAGGAGCCTCTTGCCGCCCGTATGCGTCCTCGCACCTTAGATGAATACATCGGGCAGGAGCATATCGTAGGCAAGGGGCGGCTGTTGCGGAGAGCTATTGCCGCAGACCAGCTTACCTCCGTGATTTTCTATGGCCCACCAGGTACTGGAAAAACCACTCTGGCACGGGTCATTGCCAACCACACCAAAAGTAACTTTATCACCCTGAATGCCGTTTTAACTGGCGTTCAAAACATCCGAGAAGCCATTTCCCAAGCAGAAGAACATTACAAGCTCTACAGTCGCCGAACCATTCTCTTTGTAGATGAGGTGCATCGTTGGAACCGCTCCCAACAGGATGCACTGTTGCCTTGGGTAGAAAACGGCACCATTATTTTGGTGGGAGCCACCACGGAAAACCCTTTTTTTGAGGTAAACAAGGCCTTGGTTAGCCGTAGCCGTGTATTCCAGCTATTGCCCTTGGAAAACAAGCACCTTTTTCAGGCAGCCACCGCCGCCCTTCAAGACAAGGAACGAGGCTACGGCCGCTGGAAGGTGATTTTTGAAGCAGGTGCCTTGGAGCACTTGGTGGATACCGCCAATGGTGATGCCCGCAGCCTTTTGAATGCCCTGGAGCTGGCAGTGGAAACCACCCCAGAACACTGGAATCCAGAGTCAAATCCACCAGTTCCTGCTGAAGGCACAGAGATTTACATCACCAAGGAGGCGGCGGAAGAAAGCATCCAAAAAAAAGTGGTGCTCTACGACAGGGACGGTGACTACCACTACGACGTTATCAGTGCCTTTATCAAAAGCCTACGGGGACGTGACCCAGATGCAGCTTTGTACTGGCTTGCCCGCATGGTAACAGCGGGAGAAGATCCTGGCTTTATTTTCCGCCGCATGCTGATTTCCGCCTGTGAGGACACAGGTCTTGCAGATCCCATGGCAGTTTCCGTGGTGGAAAGCTGTGCCGCCGCCTTTGATCGAGTGGGCTTGCCAGAAGGTCGCTATCATCTGGCTCATGCAGCCTTGTATCTTGCCACCGCACCAAAATCCAATAGCTCCCTAGCTTTTTTTGACGCCCTTGCCGCAGTAGAAAAGGAAAACACAGAGGTTCCCAATCACCTAAAAGACGGTAATCGAGATGCAAAGGGCTTTGGCCACGGAGCAGGCTATCTGTATCCCCATGCCTACACTGACCACTGGGTGGCTCAGCAATACCTTCCCGATGCCCTGAATGGCAGAGTTTTTTACAATCCCAGCTCCCAGGGCTACGAAAATTCCATTCGGCAAGAGGTTCTATCACGTAGAGAAGCTCAGATTGCCGCCTTGCTGGAGGAAGAAGCCCTACTAAAGGGAAAGCCTGAAAACCAAAGCAATCAAGATCAGCAAAATCTAGAAAATCTTTGGTGGCAGACGGAGCATTTTAAGGTAAGTCCCACAAAGGACGGAGGTAATCTTACCTACAGCCCAGAGAGCCAAGCCCACAAACAGGCCCTTTCTCGGGGCGAAGCTGAATGGCGACGGCGAGTTATGAGCAATAAATCCCAGGTGCTGCAGGACATTCGACAAACTATGCTTCAGCTAGCCATCCCAGCCCGCCATAGTCGTCACTTTATCTGGAACATTGACGACGGCCTGCTGATTTGGGAATGTATGCGTCAAAGCCCCGAAGGTTTAGTGGCGGGAGTTTGTTCCAGTGCCGCTGGCATGAAGATTCTTCAGCAATACAGCAACACCTTAGAAGAATTGCTCCGTCCTCAGCTGGCCCTTGTAACAGAAGTTGTTCCAAATCAACTCCAACCAGGGAGCTTTATCATTCCCACTGGTGAACAAGGAGCTCAGTGGGAGGAGACTCCTTTCGACAAAATCTATTTTCGAGACATTCTTTCTACCCAAGCTTCTGTCACCAATTTTTGTCACAGCCTAAAGCACGCTGCAAATCAAAATCAGCTAGCTCCCGGATGGAAGCTTATCCTTCACCAAAAGCTTCCATCTCAGGGGCAGCGACTTTCCGCCCTGTTTCAGCAGCACTTAGAATCTCCGTTGGTGCAAAAAATGGCCAGTATTGAAGAAGAATTTTTTAACAACAAGGAAAATCCCTTGTTCAGCTGGAATCAAGAGACGGTAGCCACCAGCCTTTCTGCTGATTTTGAAGTTGCCTTTCAGAACCAGCTGCTTACAGAGCAACGGAGCTTAACTCAAGAGGAAATTCTTCGGTGGCTTAATCCTTCAGCTTCAGCCTATGGTAGCTACTTATCCCAGCAGCTTTCCCAACAAGAACTGGCAGAAATCACCAGGCTCTTGCTACAGGCTACAGCTGCACCAGTGAACTGGAGCTACCAAAGTGCCTACTTTGTAGTGCAAGCCAAACACCAGCAATAATGGCTGCCACAAGGATTATACTCCTTGCCACCTTCCAGCTTGAGCTTCTACCGCCAAGCCAGACTTAAAGCTTTCCATGTAGGCAGCAAAACCAGCCACATCATCAGAATTTGGCTCCACAGTGGACAAGGCCATGGAAGAAAAATATTTTTTTTGCAAAAACTCTCCAAGGCTGCCATAATTTTGCTTCTGCAGCATATAATCTGCCAGTACTGCAATACCCCAAGCACCACCTTCTCCAGCAGTTTCCAGCACAGAAACAGGAAAGCCCATGGCAGCCATCATCCGCTGAGAAGCCTCTGGTGTTTTGAACAAACCTCCGTGACCTACCAATTCCCGTAGCTCCACCCCTTCCTCTTGAATAAGCACATCTAAGCCAATTTTTAAGGTGGCCATGGAGCTATACAAAAGACTTCGAGCAAAATTTGCCAAAGTAAAATTACTATCGGGAAGCCGCATCAGCAAGGGGCGCCCAGAATCAAGCTTTACCAAATGTTCCCCAGACAAAAAATTGTAGCTCATTACACCACCAC
>JAXJGY010000043.1:0-10329 GCA_036300185.1 Treponema sp.
GTGGGAGGAATACATCAATTTACTACAAATAGCTGATAGAGCTGGAGATAAAATCCGGGGAACTACAGTTGTTTGCGTTCTAAAGGTGTTGCTAGGGAGCCTGGCAAAGTTTAGGAGCAGTAGTGAATGATGATTTATCTCCAACAGATTTAAAATTTCAAAAAATTCTTAAAAAAGTGGTAACTGGATCCTTTCTTAACTCCAGTAATAAATGTAGTCATCACAGAGTGGTGGCCAGTAATCTAAAATATCATTTTTACATGGAGGAAACATTATGTTAGTAGAAGCATTGTTATTCTTGTTCGCCGCAATATTCGGTATCACGGTTGTATCCCAGAGTTAATTTGTTGGCAGGGTGGGATGTACCTGAAGCATGAGTTTGCTTCCTAAGTACTCCATCCTAGTATGTTTTTACAATGATTTTGGCTTTCAATTGCCATAGATTTTACGATTTTGTTTTCAGGAGTTTAATATGCTAGGAGTTATTTTAGTTGGTGTGGCTGCATTCTTGATCACAGCGAATCTAAGAAGTTAAAGGAGGATCTGTTGTTCGGTCCGTCTTGGCAATGCTGGGATGGCCATTTGTATTTGCTTAGCCAGTTGCTTCTTGAAATGGCAACTGGGGAGCTAGTGGAAAACGTATTTTAATTATGGAGGATTTAGATATGGCTTACAACAACAATAGATGTGGCAATCAGGGAAATCACAGAAATAATGGACAGCATTCCAGAAATAAAACAGACGTTAAGTGTTCTCAGAAAAATGGACAGAAAAACAAAGCTGTAGCTGATACCCGATCTAATAACCGTTCTAATACCCGAGCTATGCAGGTATACCACAAAGGCAATCGACACGTAAATACCTCAGGCTATAATCCAAAAAATTTTCCTCCCAACCCTTCTTTTGGACAGATTAGTTATGACGGCAAATTTATTTTCACTAGTCGACGAGGATGGGTGAAATACAACCCCAATTACAAGAAGTCTCGTCAACAGAACATCAGCTTCCAACAGTACAATTCCTCAAGTGACAACCGCAAGGTAAAGTACCAGGCTAACAACCACTATCACAACTGTGGCAACACCTATCATGTGACGAAGAATGTGACAAACATCTCCAATTCATACAATACAGTGGAAAAGAAGAAGAAAAAGAAAAAAAAGGACAAAGAAACCAACGTTCCCTCACAGGTTTATTATTTTGAACCAGAACCAAAGTCTTCAGGCATCGGCAAGTACATAGCGGCGGCAGCAGTGGGTGCACTAATAGCCCTAGTAGTCTAGCCAGATTGAAAGGCCTATCACAGAGTGTCACCAGTTTATCAATTGGTGATGACTCTGTGGTAGTGCTGTATTCAAATATCCTTTATTTCAGATTTTAAAGTGGTAACAGAAATGTTTTCTGTTACCAGTATAGGTACAGAGCGACAAAAATCGCTAAGGCATGAACAAGTTTTCTAAAGGAGATACTATGAGAACTAACACACAGAACACCGCTACCGTTGCATTTATCATTGATGGCTATTTTGGACTCACATTGTACAATAATATCAATCAGGTTCATGGCAAGGTAATTGATTTTAACAAAGTTGTGAATGCCACCTGTGCAGAGTTAGAAAGACGTATCGGCAGAAAATGCATGGCTCCTACAAATCTCCGCCAATATTATATGGGTAAGAATTTGGATAACCCCAATCCAGCATGTAACAAATACGAACTATCTCTTCAAGCAGCAAGATTCGGAGCCAGAAGTCGCCCTCTCCATGGTAAAAGAGAAAAGGGGATAGACACCATGCTTTACTCAGATGTCATGAAATGGGCTCAGTACAATACCTTTGAATACCTAGTTCTTCTCGCTGGTGATGCCGACCACGTAATATTAGTGGAAGATCTTAAACAAATGGGAATCCAAACTATTTTACTCTACGGTGAGATTATGACCCAGGGAAGAAGGTCTACTGGATATTCATCAGAACTAAGAGATACCTGTTTTCATTCTATCAACTTGTTCAACCTTGTAGGGAAAAGCAAACTCCACCATTTAAACAATAGCTCAACATTAGGAAAAACTGCTCACTCTCCCGCAACTGGATTCCGAGCTCCAAGCAACAACAACAAGCCTACCTCACAGACTCGCCCTCGGAACACCTCCAATTTGTTGCAGAAAGTCCAAACAACAGTGAAGCATGTGATTGCAGAAAAAGAACAGTCCCAAGGAAGAAGGCTTGCGTTTGCCTTTCAGTCCCAAGTTGGCATCCAATTGCAACGAAATGGAATCATTCTACCTGTTTCTCTTGGGGAGTACTTTGCATCATATCCCAACATCTTTCGGGTTGGAACTCATCCCACAACCCACGCACTAACGGTATCGATTATACAGGGAAGAGATTTCGCTTCAAATAGATATTATTCATAAAAAAGTGGTAACTGCTGGCACTGTTGAAGCCAGTATTAAATGTAAGGCCGACACCAAAGGCAGAAAAAATGAACAACTTATTTAAAGGAGATTTTAAGCTATGAGAACTACAAATGACTTCGTTTCTACAATTGTACAGGTAAACAAGACTGGTCGCAGCTATGGATTCAGAAACGGTAGCCACTGGGCAGAAAAGGCCGTAAGACTCAACGAGATTA
Organism: Treponema sp.; assembly: GCA_036300185.1. GTDB lineage: Bacteria > Spirochaetota > Spirochaetia > Treponematales > Treponemataceae > Treponema_F. Next base: position 2,634 of record JAXJGY010000043.1, read on the forward strand.
ACCAAAAACAGTTCCTCCAGTTCAAGCACTGCTCCGAGATGTTTACCAAGCTTCAAGGAATTCCCACCAAGGATCTGTCTGTATCACCAGCCCTCATAGCTGCCAGCAAAGATTTTCTCCACTACATTTCATGTTCACAGTTGCGCAACGTGGTGAAACAGGAGCCAAAGTTACCAGCAGGAACCTTCCGAGCATACATCAAAGAATTTCACTGGAAGGGGATAGACGGAGAATCATATGATTTCAAATTTGCCATAGTAAATGATGGAGATAACAATAATCCAGAATACAAAATTTACATCAACAATGCTCCCCATTTTTCCGACGCCAAGAATGATGTTCATCGCTTCCATATACTTGGAGCTTCTGACAATCCATACATTTGTTGGGACACAGAAATTACTGCCTTTGATAAGGCAAATGCCGTAATGATTGTGTGGGCTCAGAATTACAAGAAGGAACTTGACGAGGACAAAAAGCGAAAAGGCTATGTCCGTTCCCAAAAGAAAGCACCATCTCGTGTGCACTCTCTCCCCCGTGGAACCTTCCGGAATGAAGAAGTTGTTACAGATGAATTAGAAGCTGACAAGCGGAAGGTGGTCTACATGGAAAAGAGTATCATGAACAAGATCATGAATATCCTCGGAAAACGCAAGCCAGAATTGGGAGGAATGCTGGGATTCTCAGAAGAACAGGACTTGGTGACTCATTTTGTGTTCGACAAACATGCCAAAGTCAACAGGGTGGAGTACAACCCAAACACCAAATTCTTGGATACCGTCTTGAACGGAAGGTGGAACAAGGAGAGCATCTGCCTAGCTGGTTTTGTCCACAGCCATCCAGGAAACTTCAATCAGTTGTCAGGAGCTGATATGGAGTATGCCACAAGAATCTGCAAGGAATTTGATATGGAATATCTTTTTATGCCCATTGTCACCAGTGCTGCTGACTCCAAATCTTCTATCACAGGTTATATTGTCACTCACAACGGACAGGTTCAAGACTGCGACATAGAGGTAATGGATTCCAGCATAACTGAAAACCAGGAATGGAAGGATGTAAGCGAAGAACTCTTAGAGGCAGCCCGTGCTGAGCTCAAGTCTATGGCCCTCCGCCAAAACACCACCATGGATCCCCTGTCACAGGATGAGACTTTCGCCAGAATTGCAACAACAATTCCCCTAGATTACATGAAAGACTGTACCGTTGTCGGAATTGGTTGTGGTGGTGCTCGGGGATTCTATGAGGACATGGCTCGTTGTGGAGTAGGTAAATTCATTCTGATGGACGGGGATATCAGCAGTCGTTCCAACATTGCATCTCAAAACGGATATATCAGTGAGATTGGAAAACCCAAGGCAAGTGTGGTGAAGGGACGCCTCTGCGACATCAACGACACACTTCAGGTTGTGGCTATGGATCGTATGCTGGATGACTCTTTCTCTGACGAAGATTTTAGAAAGCAGCTGGATGAAATCGATGCTATTCCCGAAAGAACCATCATCTGTGCATTCACCGACAGCTTCCAAGCTCAATCACGCTGCCAAAAACTAGCAAAAACCTTCCGAATCCCACTGCTAGCAGCACAGCACCATGCCAACGGCGATTCCTCCGAAGTCATATACTGGTATCCAGGTATCTCACGATATTCCCAAGAGGAAATTCTCGCCGACCGATACGAGGCCTATGCAAACGGATTCAAGAATGACGTTACATCTGTTGGTAGTCCCATCTTCAACACAACAAGGTTGAATGCCCTCTGTGAGAAAATCGCCATGGGAATACTCCTGTACAAGAGTGAGGTCGATAGCCGCTACACCAGTTTCCTAAGGTACAATCCTGACAGAAACCTGATTCTCATTCGGCAGAAATGTCTTGATTTCTCTGGCTCTATGGTGGAAGGCTTCTTTGGACATGGTGATGGAGACCACTTCGATGATGTAGTTTGGCTAAATCCAGAAATGCTAATGTAGTTTCAGCAGACACTACTCCAGATCTGACATGGAGGTCCTTCTGGGGTGGTGTCTGCTTTTCTTCAATTTTTTTGTAATTTTTGAATTGTTCCTTTCTAGCTACAGCATGTATCAAAACATTACAATTTTATCTCCCCAAAATTCCACTTTCACTTCCATAAGGAAATCCTCTGGTTTCATGTGCATCATATTGTTCAAAGAACTCTATATTCCAATATTTATACTGTATATAAAAAATTGCCAGAGGAAATCAAAAAAGCATTAGGAACAAAATTCCTAAAAAATCTAGGATATCTGGAAGATTGCAAACCATTTACAATAAACAATTGTGAAATTCTTCCTGTTGGCTTGGGATGGAAAGTTACTAGAAAGGCAAACACTGAAAATTATAAGGATAACTTTGAACTATTAAACAAAAAGTTAAAAGACGGAGTTTTAGTGGTTTCTAAAGATTCAGACAGAATAGAAGTTTGTTGTAATCTTATTAAAGAAATATATAATTGGAATAAATAATTTTACCCAATCGGATCCTCGCAGAACTCTTTCCGCTTGCATTCTTTGCAATGGGCACCTATCCAGGTGTAATGTATTGCATTCCAGAATGCCAGTGACAGTAGGTGTTACAGGAGATGCATTCTATGGTGTGGGGGAGGGCCAAGTACCGTTAAACACGTAGTGCACGAGAAAAAGAAAGAATAAGGATATATTGACAAGTCTTAATAATGTTATCCTCATTATTGATGAGGTGATAATATGCAAACTAAAAGAGCGGAATGTCTTGAAGATAAAGCTGATTATGAAACTGTTGCTGCTACGGAGAATTCTTGAAACTACGTTTACGGTGCTATACCGAGAACATTAAAAATTGAAAAATAATTGATGTTTCAATGGCTAAAATTTTAACAATTGGGACAATGATCAGTAATTTTGACATTTAATTATTTTTATTATAATTATTTATATTGGTAGACAGAATCTATATTATAGGAAGCTAAATATATAATTAAAATTGTGTGTCCGTCAATTAAGAACCCTTTGGGGAGAAATCCAACTACCCTTTGGCTCAAAAAAAGTGATTTTTATGTTCCAAGGCAGCAGTTTTTTCCAATCATCTTCAGTCCAACATTCTGTATCAACTGCTTGTTCAAAAATACAACGAAGGTAATCTTCTGGGTTTATTTTGTGTATTCTAGCACATTCTATTAAAGAAAACAATAGGCAACTTGAGCGAGCACCATCTTCTGATCCTGCAAATAACCAATTTTTTCTTCCTAGAACGAACGGTTTTATTGAGCGCTCCGCGATTGAATTATCTAAATAAATATCCGGACATTCAACATAATTTAAAATATGTTTCCAGGAATTTAGTGCATAGTTTAATGCTTTACCAAATTTAAGTTCAGGGGTAAACTATAATGAGTTCATTATACTCTCTCTTGAACTGGTTTTACTTCCATAAAATCTGTTATTTTTACTGAAAGCTCTTTGGGCGGATGTTTTTTTTGTAGTTGCTCATTCTTTCATTTAATGTTTTTATCAACATTTCTTTTTTGATATGATGCATTTTACAAAACTCATTTATGGGTAAATTTGACGCTGCAAATCTGTCCAACCATTTTTCTCGTGTTGCTCTTGTTTCAAAAAACATAATGCCCTCCTTGTTGGAGACCATTTTACTCTATAATTCTATTGATTCTTAGGTGGTGGTAATTAGACGCTTACATTCGTATTGCTTCATGGTTAAAAAGTCTAGGCGATAAATGTTCTGAATAGAAGCTTGGCTTGTGCTAATGTAGCCATCTCCACAATGATAGGAAACAATATCTTCCATTCGTCGAGAATCAAGCCTTTCCTGAAAATATTTTTCTAAAGCCCATTCAATATGACCACCTCGAAATTCTCGCCAGTCATTGAACCAGTCACGCAATTCCAAAACCTTTTCATCAGTTTGAATAGGATTTTCAGTCTTTGTTGACATTTGTAAAATCTGATATAGAAGGAACACCTTGTACAGGATAATCATAGAGTCGTGAACTATTACCAGAGCTAGAGCTTGGCATGGAACTTGCTGGGACATAGGTTTGGAATCTGGTATATCTGATTCCTCAAAATAAGCGTATAAACTCATGTTTCCCACCTATTGGAAAGAAATTAGTTGATAAATTTATAAGGATGGAGCTTCTACTATTATTCAGAAAATACACCCCTAGACATTGTGCCAAGTAAAGTTCACTTCAATGGTGCAATGTCTAGGGGCTTTATTAATTACGGTGTATCTTTACTTAAAACTTCTGTAGTTCTCTGAGACTGCGGCATTTTTTACTTTGCCTTTCTCCATCTCGAACTCAACAAGGGGACTAATAAAAATATTTCCTCTAAAATCTTGTAGCTGAATACATTGGATATAAACGCCATCTTTTAAAGGATTTTCTCCCATTGTTATTTTTTCTGGATCAAATTTGATTTTCTCTCCTTCTACCAAAACCTCGTCTGCCCAAAGGCCTGTAGTTGATCTGTAAAGAGGAGTAAGTTGATCACCCTTTTCCAGAATTGTTACTTGTCGAGAAAGAATATCTGGAGCACTTGCTTCGCGAATACCTGTAATAAAGGTTTCGTCTGTTGCTCTATCATAAACTAATAACAAGTTTTTTTCTTCCTTGTTTATACGAATACGAGACTGGTAGCGTATAAACTTATCGTCAGAACTGATAACTTCCAGACCAAGAGGAATATTATTTATGGTTGGCCAGCTTCCGTCAAAGGATGTGGTAAGTTTACCATTATTATATTGGATAAAATCATCCTCTCCATAATAAATCATGGAATTTGTGTCTTCTTCATACTTAATAAGAAGCAAGGTAGATTTTTGCACAAAGTTGAATTTATCCTGAGATATCTCCAGTGTAATAGAACCATCAGGATGCACTTCCATAGGAGTAGAACTAATTTCCTTAAGGTGTGCTGTATTGATAACTGGTGCCCTACCCCACCCCTGGCTTTCAACATATTCTTGATGCTCTTCACTCAAACAGCCTGAAAGTTTATAGTAATAAAAAGCCTTGACAGCTGGCTCAGTGCTAATCTCTTCAATGTATTCAAGCGCCTTTAAGAGTGCAATTGGTTCTGTAACCTCTGTGGGGAAATAAATAGACAAACCTGTGGAAAAGGCATTTTGCCCAATTCCTCGTTGATATAAAAGACTTTCGTCTATCATTGCACGGATTTGTTTTGCTTCAGGATAAGCATCTGCAATACCGTCCATGAACAAGCCCAGATCACAGGTATTGTATATGTTGTAGTAATCTCCTGCATAACGGATTGACTTTTGGGATGCAGTTGCAAATTGAGTCAAAACAGCAGGGTTTGTAAGGGAGTCCTTCAAGGCTTTATTTATGAGCTGACCATAGGCTTCATAAATGTCCTTTGTCTTTGAAAGATCCAAAAGTCCCAGCTGGTTTGTAATCAAGGTATCACCCATCAAATAGGTATACTGGCTTGCCTTTTCCATGAAGGTATCGATGATGGCTTTTCCCAGCTGTGCACCATTCCAGTTGGGGTTGTTGGCAAATTCTTGTACCCACTTGGAATTTTTCCAGCCGTCAGTTTCTATTTCTTCACTGGCAACATAATACTGGGCGATTCCAGCGAATTCGTTACAAGCTTCGGTAGAAGACATGAGACATGCATCAAAGCCCAAAAGCTCGAAAGGAGGATTGTCTACGTTTACAGGATAAACCTCTTCAAAGCATTCACGGATTTCCCTGTTGGAAAGCATGTCATCAAAGATTTCATCGTGCTCTGCACCAAAAGCACCACCACCATGATTCCAGAAGATGAAGGCATTATGATCGCTGTGGTAGGACTTTGAAAACTCAAGGAAATTGGTAAGACCGTCGGGAGAACCCATGTTTTCTGCTGGACCTGAATAAATTTCAGAAAGACCAGTGTGGTCATATTTCCAGCGTTGTGTAAGGTTTGGATTAACTCCAGGATAATCCCAGTGATAGGCACCACCAGTCTGGATAATGAAGGTAATATTTTCTGGCAGCTTGACATTGGTAATGTGCATTAAGTCTGTGGAAGCAACTCCTCGGTATTTAGCACCAAGCGTATCCAATAGAGACTCTTCTTCCTCTACTTCAGATGGAATAAAAATCGGCTGCTTTTCATAGAATGTCTCTGGCAAAGATAGATTGTTATCCTTTTGAACCTGAGTAAAATCCTGGAAATGTTGCAAATTGGAGGATAGCCCCTGTTCTTCAGTTTGCATTCTGTTGTATTGGTCTACAAGTTTTTCTATTTCTAATGTTGAAGAGATAGAATAATTACCTTGACTTTCTAGGTTGGAACCACACACATACATGAATACAACCCAGTTTTCAGTGTCTGGATGACGAGGTAAATTATCAATATAATTTGCCTGTTGATGATTCTTTGGTGCAAGCCACTCCACTTCTTCTTCAGTAAGTGGAACTAATGAGTTAGCAAAGGTCTCTAGTCCACCATCGTTGAAAGTTTGGATATAATCTTTCATAATGGAAGAAAGACAGGATGTAAAGCATCCAACAATGAAAATGAGAGATAAAACTAGTGCTGGAAATTTGTACTTAGTTTTCATAACTCCTCCATAATATAGTATATTATTATTTTATACGAAATCTCTATTTTGGGATAGTGATTTTATTTAGAAGCCTATACAAGAAAGTGGGTTCAATAGTGAACTACCTACACCCTAAAGAGTATAGGATGTTCGTCGCAAAGCTCTTGGTTGCGTCCAGAAAGAACATCGGGATAAGTAATATAGACATTGCCATTACGATAAAGAATTCTATGACTGTTAAGGTATATTCAATCATGATAATGATCATTGCAAGAATCAAACCAATCTTGAAAACAAAATTCTTGATAATTGTCCCCAACCATTTCAAAAAGGTCGTATTGTCTTTTACAAAATCAGCAACTTTAAACTTTTCTTCCTTTGCCTAGTCGGCCGTTTTTATTTGTCGGGTGAACCTGTCGATGTCCTTGTTGTGGGTACTGATGCTAATCTCGTTTCCGTCTCGGAAAATCACTACAGACTCAACCATCAGTTTGTTATCTAGGGTGCTCCTTATGAATGATTTCCCGTACACATTTACAGGTTTGAATTCCTCGCTCTTCTGATCCAATGTCTCCTTTTCCAACACCAGGTCAGGCGTGGTCAGGGGCTAGTACATAACCAATGCTGTAATTATAATCTTCGTATGGATCATTGTTTTCGTAGTCCTTTACCGCTTCTTCAATCGTTTTATATGAATCATTCCCATAAAGAAACCTTCCCTCCCATAAAATCAAATATGTAGGAGTAAAGCCATAAACTCCCCCATTTTACCCAAATTTTGCTAGTCAAAGGGTAGGTTTTAAGGTAAAATGAGGTAACATCACGAGGGAAGGACGGTTTTCTGAGGGTAAATTCCACGTACAGCTGGTTTGTGGAGCCTGTTTTTCTGGTTTTTAGTACCATTTTGGGGTGATTTTGGTGGTTTGTTCCAGTAAATAGCAATTTGTACCACTACGGTGGGAATAATCCAGTGAAGTATACCGACCCTACAGGGGAAGCTATAGCCGTCATTCCGTTTATTGCACCTACTGTCATTGCTGGTGTAAAGGCTATCGGAGCATGGTTGGGTAGCCTATTTGTTGTTGGAGTAGCTGCGACAGCTGTTGGTGTTACCCTAGATGCA
>JAXJGY010000044.1:0-76634 GCA_036300185.1 Treponema sp.
ATATATCGCGATTTTCCGGCTTACAGCCGTCGCTCCCTACCTAAAACCTCCCTTTCCCCCAGCACTGCTTAGGGGCTTCCTACCCCTAAGAACCCCGGTAGAGAAGGTATTTCTTTCAAAGGATAAAATGCCTGCAATTTCTGGTCAAGGGCTGAAAGCTTGGTGGCTGGGGAGGGTTCCCCAGCCACCACTTTAATATTTCATTCCTCTATGCTATACTGCATCCTGTGTTAGGTATCGTTCTTAGTGGAAGCAATAATTTTTTTTCTGTAGAGTGTGAGGATGGAATTACTCGTCAGTGTTCCATCAAGGGTAAAAAGCTCAAGGATAGTCAGGGCTATTACAATCCTTTGGCACCTGGAGATCGGGTGGAAATCCAGCCAGATGAGCTGGAGCAGGAAATGGGACAAATCCTTTCCCTTCAAAGCCGCACCAATGCCTTTGTCCGCTGGAATGTAAAAGGGCGGGCGCCACAGCTTTTGGCAGCCAACCTAGACTACTTGATGATTGTTACCACCACCCAGGAACCACCCTTCCGCCCCCGCTTTGTAGACCGAGCCCTCGCTCAGGCTGAGCAGGCTGGAATCACTCCAATCATTATTTGCAACAAGTACGACCTGGCTGCCGACGAGGATGTGGAGTATCGTCTCACCGACTGGGAAAACATCGGCTACCAAGTATTGCGAATCTCTGCCCGCAGTGGCGAGGGAATCCCAGAGCTGGCAGCCTTGCTGGAAGACAAGCTTACCGCCTTTGTAGGTCAGTCTGGTGTGGGAAAATCCAGCCTCATCAATGTCCTTGATTCCAGCTGCGTGCTGAAAACAGGAAGCCTTTCAGAAAAATACGGACGAGGAACCCACACCACCACCAAGGGCACCCTCCTTCACCTGACCTTAAACGAATCATTAATGGGAGGACGGCAAAACGCTCGAGCCTCTATCATCGATACCCCCGGTGTCCGTCGCTTTGTACTCCACGACATTGCTTCCGCAGACTTGGCCCTATACTTTCGGGAAATGAAGCCCCTCGTGGGAACCTGCTCCTTTGGCATGTCCTGCAACCATGACCAAGAGCCTGGCTGCAAGATTCAAGAAGCAGTGTACAGTGGCATCATCAGTGAGGAGCGTTTTGAAAGCTGGCAGCGAATCTGTGACGAAATCAACACTGGAAGCTGGGAATTCTAGCATGGAGCAACAGAGCGATAAACTCATGCAGGTGGAAGAAAAAATCCTGCAGCAATTGGATTTTCTTCGAATCCGCTCAGCCATTGCAGGCTGTTGTCTCAGTCAAGAAGGACGGGATTTTCTAGAAGAACGCCTTCCCATAACCCAAGGTCAAGAAATCAGCCGCCTCAAAGCAGTGGCAAGCCAATGGGTTATGTATCTTGATTCCGCCCGTCCCCTTCCCCTCACTGGCTGGGAACCAGTGGAGCCCATTACCGACATTCTGGCCGTAGCCAATTCAGTTTTAAATCAGCAGGAGCTCCACACCTTAGCTAGCTTTTGTTCCATTACAGTGCAAACAGCAAAGGCTCTTTTGTCTGCAGCAAAATCCCTTCCCATTCCCCAGCTAGAAGCTCAGGCACAGGATTTGCCAGACCTTCAGCAGCCCATTCAGCTCATTGGCCGAGTTCTTGATAAAAGTGGCCAGCTGAAGGACTTGCCAGAGCTACGGGAGATTCGAGGAAACATTGCCCGCATTCGCCGAGAAATTGATTCAGCCATTCGCCGTTACACCAGCGATACCAGCTTGAAGGATGTTTTGCAGTCCGATGTACCAGTGCTTCGCTCCGACAGACAGGTGCTGGCAGTTCGTTCTGGCAGCAGATCTCGGATTCGGGGCATTATCCACGAGGTTTCTCAAACTGGCCACACCGTCTACATTGAGCCTGAGGAAGTAGTCCGCAAAAACAACGAGCTGGTGCAGGAGGAATTTGCCCTTTCAGCAGAAATCCGCCGTATTTTCCGAGAGCTTACCGCAAGCCTTGCTCCCTTTCATCAAGACATTCTCTTGGCCCATCACAGTATGGTGCAGCTAGACGGAGCCTATGGAACGGCTCGCTGGGCAGTGAACAACAAGGCCATCTTTGCCAAGGATTTACCACCGGAAAGCCAGCCACGTCTTTTGCAGGCTCGCCATCCACTTTTGGGAGAACAGGCCGTTCCCATTGACCTGGTTTTTCCCCAGAACTGCCGAGTACTGATTATCACCGGTCCCAACACTGGCGGTAAAACCGTTTCCTTAAAAACCCTAGCCCTGTTCACCCTGCTGAATCAATGTGGCTTTCCTATTCCCGCCGCCGAGGAAACTGCCCTTCCCCTGTGTTCAGGAGTTTTTGCAGATATTGGTGACGAGCAATCCCTAGATCAGTCCCTGTCAACCTTTTCTGGCCACATGAAAAATATTGGACAAATGCTGGAAAAGTCTGACGGGAAAAGCCTTATCTTGCTGGACGAGCTAGGAAGCGGTACAGACCCTCAGGAAGGAGGAGCCATTGCCATGGCGGTGTTGGACAAGCTCATTCAACAAGGTGATATTGTGGTTGTTACAACCCATCACGGTGTTTTGAAAAATTACGGCTACACCCACCCCACCTGTACCAATGCCTCTGCAGAGTTTGATGAAAAAACCTTAGCTCCCACTTATCGCATTCGAGCTGGAATCCCAGGAGAAAGTCGTGCCTTAGACATAGCCCGACGCAACGGTCTTCCTGCAGCTATTGTGGATCAAGCCACCGCCTACATGGAAGGTCAGCAGGCAGATATTTCTGCCATGATTACCTCCCTGACCCAAAAGCACCAAGAGGCAGACAAGCTGGCTCAAGAGTTACAGCAGGAACAGCAAAGCATTCGTGACAAAAGACGAAAGGTGGATTTAAAGGAATTGCAGCTTCGTCAGCGGGAGCAAGAACTTTCTCGGGAAGACCAGCGGGAAGGCCGCATCTTCTTGTCAGAAAGCCGAAAAATGCTGGAAAATCTAGTGAGAGAATTGCGGGAAGGAGAGATTTCCAAGGCCAAGACCCAAAGCGTCAAGCAATTTATCTGTCAGCTAGATGCCAATATCAAGGAACAGGAAAAAAAGCTGGAAAGCCAAGAAGAGCAGCTACAACAGGATCAACTGGAACTGGAAAAAATCCATGGAACTGCTCCTCTTGCCCCTCCTGTAAAGGCTGGCAAAAAGAAGCGACTGAAAAACAAGGATGCACTGGCCTTGGCTCGAGCTCAGGATGTAGCACAAGCCCAGGAACATTCAGCAGGGGGAAAGCAAACTGGCAACGCTGGAGCTGGCAGTAAGAAGCTTCAGCAGGAGTTGCAGTTCCAAGAAGGAGCCACCGTAGCCACCATCAAGGGCAACAGAACAGGCACCATCCTGAGACAAAGCGGCAAGGGAAGCTGGCTTGTTCAGGTGGGAGGACTGAAGCTCACCATGAAGGAAAAGGAATTGCGATTGCTGCAGCCCTTGGAAATCAATCCCGCTCAAATGGTGGAATATAGCCTGGTGGAAGGAGATGCTTCCAGTGGCTCTGTGGCCCACAGCCTTGCTACTCCCCAGGACAGGAGTTTTGTAAAGGATTCCAGCACGGAACGACCAGTACTGGAGCTACGGCTTTTAGGTATGCGTTGTGAGGAAGCCATCAAGGCACTGGAGCGACAGCTGGACTTGGCCACCATGCAGGGCCTCTATCACTTTTCCGTTATCCACGGCAAGGGAAATGGCATCCTACAACAGGCTGTCCACGACTACCTTTCTCACTACCCTGGCATTACAGACTTTCACTTTGCCCGCCCAGAAGAAGGAGGCACCGGCAAAACCTACGTGTCCTTGGAGTGAGAAAATGGGGTTCTTGAGTCGTAGGTGATGGTTTACACTTAGACAGCAAGAATCTTATGACTACTGTTCCCACTTCTTTAACCAAATATACATACAAATAGGGGCAAGTAGCCCCTAAGCAGTGCTGGGGGAAAGGGAGGTTTTAGGTAGGGAGCGACGGCTGTAAGCCGGAAAATCGCGATATATTGAGCGATTTTAGCGAGTCTCACTTTTGCCCCTGCAAAAGTGCCTGCACGGAGCGACGGCTCAAGCCGGAAAATCGCGATATATTGAGCGATTTTAGCGAATCTCGCTTTTGCCCCGCAAAAGTGCGGAAACCCACCGCTTCTGAGTAGAGGGGGTGTTCCCTCCTAAAGAATACTCCCCCTGTCATAAATCCCATTTTTATGCTATATTTCATTGTGAAACCACCTTTTTTACCAAGGTGGATTTCCCTTTGGGCGAAACTAAAGTCCTGCCCCATCAAATTTTCTCGAGGTGAATATGATTACTTGGCAAAACCTAGACAAGCTGGAGTCCTTCAAGAAGCTCCAGACATTGAAAAACCTTGTTTCCATCAAGGCTGAGCTTTCCTCTCCCACTGCCGCTGAACGGGTAGCCCGCTATAGTGCCCCCATGGCTGCTGGTCTTACCTATAACTACAGTGCAAAAGAAGTAAGTCCCCAGATTCTGGCCATCTTGCAGGAATTGGCAGATGAGGCCCAGCTTACTGGCAAATTTCAGGAATTGTACAACGGTGCCACCATCAACACAGGAGAAAACCGCAAGGTTTTACATCACCTGTTGCGGGGCCAGCTGGGACAAGATGTACTGCACCAGGGCAAGAACGAGGGAACCTTTTACCAGCAGCAGCTAGAAGCCATCAAGGCCTTTGTGGAAAAGGTTCACGGTGGACAAATCACTAACGCAGCTGGAGAAAAGTTTACCACAGTAGCCCAAATCGGTATCGGAGGATCTGACCTAGGCCCCAGAGCCATGTACCTGGCCTTGGAGCAATGGGCTCGTACTAACGGTTGCCTCAAGATGAAGGCCGCCTTTATCTCCAACGTTGACCCTGACGATGGAGCAGGTGTTGTGGCAAGCCTTGACTTGAGCCACACCCTCTTTATTCTAGTATCCAAAAGCGGTACTACCCAGGAAACCCTTGCCAATGAGCTTTTCGTTAAGGACTTCCTGCAAAAAGCTGGCCTTGATCCTGCCAAGCACATGGTAGCCGTTACCTCCGAAACAAGCCCCTTGGCAAACAATCCCGCCTACCTAGCTTCCTTCTACATTGATGACTTTATCGGCGGACGATATTCCTCCACCTCAGCAGTAGGCGGAGCCGTCCTTTCCTTGGCCTTTGGCTACGATGTTTTTGCCTCCTTCCTGAAGGGTGCCCACGAGGCAGATGTTACCGCCTGTGCCAGTGACATTACCAAGAATCCTGCCATGCTGGACGCCCTCATCGGCTTGTATGAGCGGAACGTACAGGGCTACCCTGCCACCGCCATCCTGCCCTATAGCCAGGCCCTCAGCCGCTTCCCTGCCCACCTTCAGCAGGCAGACATGGAATCCAACGGCAAGCAGGTAAACCGTGACGGCCAGCCCGTAGACTACGTAACAGGACCTGCCATCTTTGGTGAGCCAGGAACAAACGGTCAGCACTCCTTCTACCAGCTGTTGCATCAGGGAACAGACATTATTCCCCTGCAGTTCATCGGCTTTAAGGAAAACCAAACTGGCTGCGACGTAATAGTTGACGATTCCACTAGCCAGAAAAAGCTTTGTGCCAACCTGGTAGCCCAGATTATGGCCTTTGCCTGTGGAAAGGATGACCAGAACCCCAACAAGTACTTCCCCGGAGGACGACCCTCTAGCCTCATCTACGGAAACAAGCTAACTCCAGAAGCCTTGGGAGCCTTGCTGGCCCACTTTGAAAACAAGATTATGTTCCAGGGCTTCCTGTGGAACTTGAATAGCTTTGACCAAGAAGGTGTTCAGTTAGGAAAGATTCTCACCAAGCAGGTGTTGGCTCACAATACAGAGGGTGCTTTAAAGGCCTTTGCTGAAATCTTTGACATTTAATCTCGAAAAAGGCTGAAGAAGATGCAGGACCACGGGGACTTTCAAAGGTTCATTGCCCCAGATTGTGACAGAAGACAATTCATTCTCGATATGCTGAAAGACTTTGGAGTTCCTGCTGTTCCCCTGTCATTGGAGGGAGCCCACCACATTTTGGTGAAGTTCCCTCCTTCAGCCTATAATCCCCAGTACAAGATGAAGACGGTGCTGGCCCACTATGACCGAGTGGATACCAGTCCTGGTGCCAACGACAATAGTGCCGCCGTTTTCCAGATTATTTACTGGGCACGACGCCTTTTGCGGTTTCCAGGCTTCCATAATGTACAGATTATTTTTTCTGACGGAGAGGAAATGGGGGGCAGCGAAGGTGTTTCCGAGCAGGGAGCCTTTGGTATTGCCACCAAATTCAGGAGCTTAGGGCTTACCCAGCAGGATGTGTATGCCTTTGACTGCTGCGGACGGGGAGATTTTGTGATTCTTTCCCAAGCTGGCATGGGAAAAGGTAGCATTCCTTTCCAACGACAGTTCAATAGCTTGGTGGAACGAACGGAAGACTTGATTAAATCCGTAGCTGGAAGAAAATGGGCTCCACTACCAGTGCCCTACAGCGACAATGCAGGCTTTCTTGCCTGTGGTATTCCTGCCGTAGCCATTACCCTGCTACCAGCCCAAGAGGTCGTTTCTTATCTTCGGGAATTAAAGCAACATCCAGGGCTCCAAGCCGCCATTATGAAAAGTAGCCAGAATCAAGAGGTGGGAGCCCGCAAAATCAAGCCACTGGAGCCCTACCAGGTGCAGGAAAAAATGCCCATGACCTGGCGACTCCTCCACACCGAATACGATAACCTTGCCAGCCTCACCCCAGAATCCTTCCCTTTGATGGAAGCATTGCTAGATGCTCTGGCAAAGGCAAGAACCCCAGCCTAGGATTCTATCTTTTCTCGGCCTGCAAAGAAGGACACCACAAAGCCCACTGCCGCAGCAAGGAGGGAGGTGGCCAAGGTTACAAAACCACCAAAGCCGGGGAAAATCACCAAAATAGAGCCCAGTACCAATCCCATAATTGCACCATAGGTTTGAGCGGGAACCTTTTCCATCAGGAATCGAACCAACTTGGCTCCACCTAAAAGGCCAACCACCCCACCAATTACAGCAGGAATCAGCAGGGGAATGTTAAAGTCAGAAATTGCTGCAATTATCGTGCTGTACACTCCCACCACCAGCATCAAAAAGGAGCCAGAAATTCCGGGAATAATCATGGCAATGGTGGCACAAGCTAGCCCAATAAAAAGCTTTACCGCCAGTACTGGGGTCAGTTCAGTTTGAATGGGAGCCCCAGTTTCAGCCACATTGGCATAGGTCATAACAGCCATTACCGCCAGTGCCAGTACACCGCATACAATGGCAGAAACAGGCACGGCCTTTTTTTCAGCCCCTTGAGCACCATTTTTACTGGCCACCAACAATCGCTTTACAATCATGGGAATGCTTCCCAGAATAATGCCGATAAAGAACCAGTTTGTCTGCACTGGATAATTTTCAAAAAGAAAGGTAATTGCCTTGCTGAACAAGATAATTCCCAGCCCCATACCAATAACCAAGGGCAGGATGAATTTCCACTCAGAAAGAATCTTTTTTACATTCAAGGTAATAACATTAATGAGCCGGTCGTAAATATTGAAGACAACGGCAAGGGTTCCTCCCGAAACGCCAGGAATCACATTTGCCACTCCAAGAATAACTCCAATAACTATAAGTCTAATAAAATCCATATTTTAACTATAATAAAAAGAAAGGCCATACGCAAGGGAGATATAATGAAAGGTCGGTTAAATTGAAGGAAACTCACTCCACCAATTCCAACCGACTTTTCTGTTCCCGGAACTTCAAGAAGGAAACTGAATCAAATTTTCCAAACTAAATTAATTTAGTAGGAATAATCCCATGAATCTCGCTGCGACCGAGAGGAATTTCTTGCTGAATGTCCTTCTCGAAACTCTCCCCGCTGGCCCTCTCGCCGTGGTCTGTCACCTCTGTTAAAGGAAGAACGATTTTCCCCTCGTTCTCGATTAAATCCAGCAGGCTTTTCCTCGGCGGCATTTACTCGCACTCTCCGTCCGTCAATCATCTGGCCATTCAAGGTAGCAATAGCCTCATCTGCAGCTCCATCTTGATCCATTTCCACAAATCCAAATCCCCGTGACTGGGCAGTAAACTTATCACGAATTACCTGGGCAGAAATGACGGTACCAAACTGAGAAAAAACTGAATAAAGCCCATCTTCAGTTGTTCTAAAACTAAGATTTCCCACATAAATTTTCTTAGACATGCATAATCCTTTGCCAAGCATCCCGTCAATCTTTTCACTGGGACTTGACTATTTAAGCATAGTAAGAAAGAAAGGTGAAGTCAAGAAAAGATAATTGAAGTCAATAAAAAAAATTAGTATAGTAGTAATATGATTACTGCAGAAATTACTGACCAGCACGTGCTGCAACATCTCGATTCTATCCACAAGGATGGCATGTCTGTCTTTGTTATGGCAGATGGACTGTATCGTGGAGCCTTTTTCCACGGCACAAGATTTATAAATCAAATGCGAGCAAACCACAAACTGGGGATTTTAGAAACCCTTGTTCTTGGCCAAGCCTACTTGTCCACCGCTTTGTTAATTCCCACCATGAAGGGACGGGGACGTGTTAATTTCCGTTACGACACCAACGGTCCTGCCGCAGGCTTTTGTACCGAAGCCGATAGCTCTGGCTCTGTTCGTGGCTATCTTTTACAAGATCCCATTCCCATTACCAAGCCCTTAGAAAGCTGGGATTTAGCTCCTTTCTTTGGACCAGGAACGCTGACTATTTCTCGATTTAACGAAGGAGCCCGAGAACCACAGGTTGGTAGCGTAGAAATCAAGCATCGCAACATTGCCCAGGACTTGGCCTGGTACTTTGCCCAGTCTGAGCAAATCTATACTGCCTTTAACACTAGCATTCAGTTTGACCGCCAAGGACAGGTAGTGGGTGCTGGTGGAATGTTCCTGCAAAAAATGCCTGCCCAAGGAGGACTTACTGGCAAAGAACTAGCTGAACGCCAAGCCTACGAAGCAGAAATTACCGATGCTGTAGAACACGCCTTCCAAGCAGCTCCTTCCTATGGACAATGGTTCTCAGAAGGTGGTGATCGAGAGGATATTATCTACGGTCTTTTCCGTGACTTTAAGCCCACCGTGGCCCTAGAGCGGGACATTATCTTTGATTGCTCCTGCTCCCGAGAAAAATACCTTTCAGCAGTGAAAAATCTTGGACAAGATGAGGTAGAAGACATGAAAAAGAACGGGCCAAACCCATTGGAAATTATTTGCCATAACTGTGGCAGTGTCTATCACATTCCCACAGAGGAACTGTAAGAGTAAAAAACTTCAATCTTAAATCATTCGGAACTGGCTTGGTGCACATCAAGGCTTGATGCATATCAAGCCAGTTTTTAATTTGATGGCTCAATGGCTAAGGAACCAAGATATACAACCTTACTATACACAGGGGTCAAAGAAGGACTCATTCCTGTAGAAACTGCGTATAAGGCTACATACCACATATTAGTTCCAGCACCACTATTATAATTTACATCCTCCTGTCCTTCCTCAGGAAGGGAATAGATTGAATTTGACTCTGCCGTTGAACTAAAAGAAAAGGTTTTATTTTCCACACTCCGTACAGGAATACCAATGCTCTGCCCATCTACAGTAATATTAGCATGATACGCATATCCTTGATTAGTCTTTGTTGCATTTGCAAGGCGAATAGTAACTGCCTTTGTTTGGCCAGCAGATACAAGGTTTGCTGTAGTTACCTTATCTGTGGTCAAGGGCTGATACCCCCAACTTATCAGTCGTTCTATCCCCTGATTCGTATATTCTGAATTAATATTCTCTATGGAAATTTTATTTGATTTTAATTGGTTCGTATCATTAAAAATCTTATAATATACCGACGTTCCTTGAAAAATATCTGCATTGTCAGCATTAGGTGATGCAGTTATAAATGAAACAAACTGCTTTAATGCATCATTGCTTAAACTCTCAACCTCATCAATAAAATCCATGGAGATGGGGGGATCGAGATAGTAAAAAGTATCGAGGCCACAGGCTGAAAAAAACAGCAATAAAAAAAGCCAGCTGAACATTATCTGTATTTTTTTCATACACTACAAATAATATCTTGCTGGCCTTCTTTTTTCAAGACATAAAATCTTTTGCCTTAAAATAATTTGTATCCTCTTACTGAATCTTTCCCTCTGCCTTCAAGGCAATAAGGCGGGATTCAGCCAAATTTGTCCAAGAATCAGAAGGATACTTATCCTTTAAGCTAGAATAATTCTCTTCTGCTGCAGAATAATCTCCCTTGCCTTCCTGTAAGCGACCAAGGCTAAAAAGAATGTGAGGCTCAAACTCACAGTCTCCACTTGCAAGAGCGGCATTGTAATAATCAATAGCAGTATCAACTTCAGCAAGCTCCTCAGAACAAACTGCTGCGTTGTAATAACAAATAGGAGCTGTATATCCAGCATTTTTTGTAGTAGCAGCAGTTAACCAGCAGTCACGAGCTTCACTCCATTTTCCTTGGCTAAAATAAATCTCAGCTGCAGCCATACTAGAACGCAAGCCAATAATATTTCCCTTGTTCTTTTCTGCCAACTCCAGTACCTGAGGCAGGGCAACATCACGAGCAGCATCAACAGAAGCCTCATCTGCCTTTGACAAGGTATAAATAATACTATCCAACTGATTCAATCCCTTTTGGTGGGATGAAGTAGTCATGGAAGAAAATACACCCCAAACGATAGCTACAACGATAAGTGCTACAATTACACCAATGAATAGAACACGATACTTTGTCAAAAAACCACTTACCTTATCTGCAAGGGTCTTTTTCTCTTCTGTATTCTTCTCAGCCATATATGCTCCTTACATTAACGGATATGAAGCTCGTTTAACAAACGAGAAACATAGGTCCGCTGAATTCCTAAAATCTTTCCCGCTTCCGTCTGATTCCATGCAGTCTCATCAAGAATTTGGGTAATATATGCCTTCTTGAATTTGTTTATGGCAGTTTTCAAAGTTCTGTCTCCACTAGTCAAATCAAGATCATATACCGTAGTATGCTCCTGTGTCTCTGTGCTACCAGAAACACATATGTTTTGCAGACGAAGATCATCTGCTCGTATGATGGGGGGCTTTCCTAAAACACAAGCCCGCTCAATGGTATTTTCCAACTCCCGCACATTGCCTGGCCAATAATAGGAATGCAATGCAGCTAAGGCATCATCAGAAAACCCAACAAAATTCTTCTTTACCTCACTGCTAAATTTATGACAGAAAAACTGAGCCAAAGGCTCTATGTCTTCCTTCCGATTTCGCAGTGGAGGAACATTTAAGGGTAAAACATTTAATCGGTAGTATAAATCCTGCCGAAAGATCCCTTCTTGAACCATTCCCTCCAAATCACGGTTTGTGGCAGCAATAATGCGAACATCCACAGAAATGGTTTTACTTGATCCTACCTTTTCAAAGGTTTTAGATTGCAGCACCCGCAATAACTTTGCCTGCAAATCTAAGGGTAATTCCCCAACCTCATCAAGAAAGATGGTTCCACCGTTGGCCATTTCAAAACGGCCCACTCGCTCACTAACAGCACTAGTAAAGGCTCCCTTTACATGACCAAAAAGCTCGCTTTCCAATAATTGTGGAGATAGGGCGGCACAATTCACCCGAACAAAGGGCTTTTCAGCTCTATCGCTTTTTAGATGAAGCTGCTCAGCAAATAACTCCTTTCCTACTCCACTTTCTCCAAGAATCAATACAGAAATATTTGTTTGGGCTACCTCATCAAGAGTGCTCACCAAATCAAGCATCACAGAACTATGAGCTAAAAAAGTATGGTATTCCTCTCCATACTGAATTCTGCTTCGTAGTACACTGTTCTCATCCTGAACTGTCTTGAATTGACCAGCAACCTCATAGGCCATACCAGCTTGAGCACCCAGTAACTCTAGAATTCCCAAATCCGACTGACTAAATTTCTGGCCGTTAGTCTTGTTTAATAACTGAATCACACCCACACAAGAGTTTTTTACTCTAAGGGGAATGGCAATCATGTTTTCAGTTTTGTATCCCGTTCTATCTTGAACTGTAGCACAAAAACGCTGGTCATGCTGTACATCATCGATAACAAGACTCTCGTTGTTTCTGAATACCCATCCAGCAATACTATTGTTAATGTCAACGGGAATGGTCATAGCCTTCACTCCAGCAGGACCTAAAGCAATCCTAAAATTTAGAACTGTATTCCCTTGATTAGGCAAAAATAAGGCTGATGACTCACATTCAACAAGACGCATTGCCGATTTAAGAATATAAATCAACAATGCGTCAAAGTCAGAATAATTTGAATTTATCAATGAATTAATTTCGATGAGGGTCTTGAGTCTGTCTATTTCAAAAGTCTCACAAGCCATGTCCCTCACCGAAACATTCTTTAGTTATTCTTGTTCTTGAGAAGATCTCCAAGAGTGAAAGCACCATCGTTGCCATCATCAACAGAAGACATGTACTGGGAAATTTCATCCCGCTGCTGCTTTCTCTTGAATTCCTTTACAGAGAAGGCTGCCTTCTGCTTTTCTGGATTAACATCTACAACGTATACGTTGATTTTGTCACCAACATTGTACTTCTTTACAGCCTCTTCAAAGGTTTCCTCACGGCTTTCGCTCAAATTGGACTTGTTTACCAATCCTTCGATTCCACCAGGAGCTCTTACAAAGATTCCGAAGTCAGCGATGGATACAACCTCACCTTCCAAGGTTGAACCTGGCTTATAGGTTGCACAGAACTGCTGCCATGGATCTTCAGAAAGCTGCTTAACACCCAAGCGGATGCGATGGTTTTCAGAATCACTTTCGATAACCACAACTTCAATTTCCTGATCAACAGCTAACTCGCTACCAGGATGCTTAACCTTCTTTGTCCAAGAAAGATCGTCGGCATGGAGGAATCCATCAATTCCCTCTTCAAGCTCAACAAAGGCACCAGCATTGGTAATCTTTACAACCTTTCTGGTAAGACGTGTTCCAACAGGATACTTTTCAGTAATGGAGTTCCAAGGATTGTCAGTTACCTGCTTCAATCCCAAGGAAACACGGCCAGCCTGGATATCATAACCCAAAACCATGCACTCAACTTCATCACCAATCTTCACCATGTCAGAAGCCTTGTTGATCTTCTTTACCCAAGAGAACTCGCTGATGTGAGCCAAACCTTCGATTCCTTCTTCCAACTCGATGAAGGCACCAAAGTCAGTAAGCTTGGTAACAGTTCCCTTTACAACATCATTTACGTGATACTTATCTTCGAAGTGCAACCATGGATCTTCACTAAAGTGCTTCAGTGAAAGGTTAATGCGCTTCTCTTCTGGATCAAGGCGGATAACCTTCAGCTCGATTTCCTGTCCCTTCTTTACAAAATCCTTGGGACGAGTTACGTGACCCCAGCTCATGTCATTGATGTGCAGCAATCCATCGAAGCCACCCAAATCAATGAAGGCACCAAAGCTAGTGAAGCTCTTTACTGTACCCTTAACGGTATCACCAATGGTAATGTCGTTGAAGAAAGCATCACGGTTAGTTTCCATGGATTCTTCAAGGTACTTGCGGCGGTTTACTACCACATTAGCCTTGTTGTCGCTGTACAGGCGCTCAACATAGAACTTACCAGTAAGACCCAGCAACTTCTCTGCCTTTTCAACCTTCTGGCTATCAGACTGGCTAATAGGAAGGAATGCCTTGATACCGCTACCAAGGTTTACATCAAAACCACCCTTTACAACCTTTTCGATAGTTCCTTCAACAGGAGTCTTATCATTCAAAGCCTGTCGTAGGTTCTTCCACAGCTGCTTTACATCAGCCTTTTGCTTGGACACTACAACATGACCATGCTTATTTTCTTTCTTTTCAAGAACAACAGCAACGGTGTCACCTACTTCTGGCAAGTCCGTAAATTCTGCGGTAGAAATCATACCTTCTGACTTGCATCCTACATCAACATAAACATAATCAGAGGTGACCTGAACTACGATACCGTCTACTAATTGACCTTCTTCAAGAGACTCAAAGCTTTTGAGTGTCTCTTCCTGCAATTGTGTCTGAATGTTCCCCTTCTTGGCTACATTCTTTTCCACTTCCATCTGCTCCATAACAAACCCTTAATTGTGAATTTTACGAATTATTATCTCACAAACCTGCTCAATCGTCAAGTCCGATGTATCAATATATGTTGCATCAGGAGCAATTTTAAGGGCTCCTTCAGCTTTTGACTTATCTATTTCGTCACGTTTGCGAATTCCTTCTTTAATTTCTTCCAAGGAAAGATTACTTACTCCCTGCTTAAATCGCCTAAGAGCCTGAACATCGATGGAGGCATCCAAGTAAAACTTGTGCTCAGCATCAGGAAACACCACAGTGGTCATATCTCGGCCTTCACACACAATGCTCAATGACTTGGTAATATGACGAATTTTTTCATTTACAATGTGACGCAATGGAATAATTGAAGAAACCTGAGCGGTGTGGGCATCCACTTCATCGGTGTGTAAGGAATCTTCTACATCTGCTCCGTTAATAACAAGACGGGAATTCACATAGTCAATCTCTAGCTTTCCAGCAAATTCAACAATTTCCTGCTGAGCCTCTAATGGAATTCCAGCTCGCAGCAGAGACAGGGTGATTCCACGATAAAAACTACCAGAATTCAAGAAAGTGATGTTCAGCTTGTCTGCAATAATTTTTGCAATGGTACTTTTTCCGCAACCAGCAGGA
Organism: Treponema sp.; assembly: GCA_036300185.1. Taxonomy (GTDB): domain Bacteria; phylum Spirochaetota; class Spirochaetia; order Treponematales; family Treponemataceae; genus Treponema_F. Next base: position 14,767 of record JAXJGY010000044.1, read on the forward strand.
CCGTCTATAGCCACAACCATTATGACCTCCTTTAATCTAACCTTTGTATACTATACCTAATTTTCTTGGCACAATGCAAGGAGTCCTTCAACCTGGGCTGTATCAAGCTCGCGGAATTTACCTTCCTCCAAGGAATCCATATTTAAGTTACCAATGCGCACTCGGGTAAGCCGCCTAATGGGGATTTCGAAATGCTCAAAGACACGGCGAATCTCTCGGTTCTTGCCTTCCACCAACACTACAATGAGGCGACGAGGATGCACCAGACGAGCTTCCATGCAGCGGTAAAATACACCTTCAATGCGGATACCACGACAAAACCTGTCCACCAATTCCTGGGGAATGGCTTGGGTAGCATCTACCACATATTCCTTTTCGATTTGAGATGAAGGATGGGACACTCGGGCAGCAAAATCGCCGTCATTGGTAAAAAGCACCAAGCCTTGGGAGAACATGTCCAGACGCCCAACATTGTAGAGCCGCTCGCTAAAGTGGGGAGACAAAAGCTCTGCCGCAGTAGAACGGCCCTTCTCGTCTGCCAAGGAACAAACATAACCTGCAGGCTTATTCAATAGAACATACCGTTTTTTTGATTCCACCACCACTGGTTTACCGTCAAACAAAACCTTGTCACTGGGCAAGACCTTGGTTCCAGGAGTTGTTACCACAGTTCCGTTGACAGAAACTCGGCCCTCTGCAATTAAGGCTTCGCAGGCACGACGGCTGGCAATGCCACTGTGAGCAAGAAAAACCTGAAGACGCACACCAGAATCAGGAGTAGCGGTTGTTTGAGCAGATAAACCTTTTTTTTCCCTGTTTTTGGTTGCTGCCTTTGCAGGAGCTACTGCTTGATCAGCTGAATTTACAGCTGGAGCTGGCTGAGAGGGCCTTGAGGAAGTGGTATTTTTCTTTAAAAATCGGCTAGCTGAATTATCTTGCAAGTTCGAACCTCTCGCTTTCTGTTTCGTCTAGTTTTGGTAAATCTGCAATGCTATTCAATCGGAATAGCTGCAAAAAATCCTTGGTGGTGCCGAATTGAACGGGCTTTCCAGGAACATCCTTTTTGCCAACTTCTTTAATGAGGTTTCGCTCCACAAGAATACGAATCATATTGTCTGCAGAAACTCCTCGAAGGGCTTCAATTTCGGCACGGGTAATGGGCTGGGAATAGGCGATGATAGCCAAGGTTTCCATGGCTGCCCGGGAAAGCTTGCCTTCGTTTTTCTTGCCGTACCGTTCCTTCAGATAATTCCACAAGTCTTTTTTAGGACTGAGGGACCAACCACCACCAATTTGCACCAGCTCAATGCCAGAATCTTCGGCAGCGTATTTTTCCTTCAGCCTATCTAAGGCAATCTTTACCACATCCTCTGAAAGTTCAGAAATACGGGCAAGATTTTGCTCATTTTGTGGTTCTGATTCCAAAAATAAAATCGCTTCTATGAGTCCAGTTTCCTTTTCCAATTGAATCTCCATCATACTACGCTGCCTTGTAGGGGCAAATCTTGATGTCACCAAACATCTTGTTTTGGTAAATACAGGCTACCTTGAATTTTACTGCCTCAAGGATTGCCATAAAGGCACAGACAACATCAAGGACATTGCCCTTTCGTGTAATTAAATCTGTAAAAAAACATTCACCCTTTTCATCAAAAAGCTCATTCATCAGGGTAACCTTTTCATTTACAGAGATTTCTTCATATAAATCAAGAATCTTTTCAGCTGAATAGGAGGATACAAGGTTTCTGAAAATTTTCTGCATATCCTGCAACAAATCCCAAGTATCAAGCTTTTCCCACACATTCTCTTCTTCAAAGGGAAGGAGACGCTGGATTTTTCTTCGTTCAAAGCTCCAATCTGCTTCATCTTCCTTTTCTTCCATAAGGGCGGACAATTTCTTGAACTTCTGGTATTCAATGAGCTTTTCAACCAATTCCTGACGAGGGTCTTCCAGTTCATCCTCTCCAAAGGAAATTTCCACAGGGAGAAGCATTCGTGACTTGATATATAACAAATCAGAGGCCATGGAATAAAAATCTGTTAAGTTTTCCAAGTCAGGAGTTACGGCAAAGTCAAGATATTCAAGGAATTGCTCCGTAATCTGGCCGATGGGAATATCGTAAATATTCACCTCGTTCTTTTTAATAAGAAATAGAAGCACATCAAGGGGACCGTCAAAGTCATTGAGGGTAAAGGTTCTGCCGTCCTTGTCCTGATTTTCATTTGCCAACAAGGTATCTGCCGATGATGTACAAGCTGCTTGATTCATTTATTCCTCCTGAACAAGTCGGAATACTAATGAACCTTAACAATCTCCTGATGTGAAAGGGATTCCAAGCATTCGCTGTAAAAGGACTTGTTTATACTTAAATCGGCATTCTGAAAAAAAACTTCAAGCATGGGCACAAGGACAAAGGCACGTTCCGTAAGTCCAGCATGGGGAATGATTAAATCAGGCTCCTGAACTTTTTCGTTGCCAAAAAGCTCTATGTCTATATCCATGGAACGAGGCCCCTTGAAGATTTCCTTGCTTCTGTCTCGCCCCAGCTGTGCTTCTACCTGCTGAGTAAAAGACAACAAATCACGAGGACTACCAACAAAGTGGCCTGCCACCACCATATTGTAAAAATCCTCCTGCTCATGATAATACAGGGGAGCAGTTCGATACAGGCTAGAAGCCTTTAAATCCTTTATTCTTTGAGAAAGCAGGTGGCAGGCGACATCTAGAAGCTGGCGGGGAGATTGGTTCTGGTAGCTACGGTTTGACCCAAGCCCCAGAACCACAATTGTTGATTCCATAGCCATCCTAGAAAAGCTCGTCAGGAATTGGAGGCACAGATCCTGCTCCATTATCACTAGTAGCAGCAGGGGCAGGTGTCACTACATCTGCGGGGGCAGCTGTAGCCTTGGCTTTTTCTGCTGAACTAGCCCCAGAAGCTGCTTTTCCAGCCTTAGGCTTATCTTCTTTTTCATCCTTGTTTTTCAATTGCTGACCAGGAAACATTTTTTCCCGTAGCTTGATTTCAATATCCTTAGTAAAGTCTGGATTCTGCTCCAAGAATGTAAGGGCATTTTCCCTACCCTGCCCCACCTTTTCCGTCTCGGTGGTATACCAAGCCCCCTTCTTGTCGATGAGACCATACTTTACCGCACCGTCCAACAAGCTGGACATGGCGGACACTCCCTTTCCAAAGTAAATATCCAGTTCCACCTTTCTAAAAGGAGGGGCAACCTTGTTTTTAACGATTTTAACCCGAACACGGTTTCCTACTGCATCTTCGGCACCCTTGGCATCAATGGATTCAATACGGCGAATCTCCAAACGGATAGATGAATAAAACTTAAGGGCATTACCACCAGTGGTAGTTTCAGGATTACCGAACATAACACCGATTTTCATACGAATCTGGTTAATGAATACCAAGATACACTTTGACTTACCGATGATGGCGGTGAGCTTTCGCAGGGCTTGGCTCATAAGTCGAGCCTGAAGTCCCATGTGAGAGTCTCCCATATCACCTTCAATTTCAGCCTGTGGAGTCAGGGCTGCTACAGAGTCCACAACAATAATGTCCACAGCTCCTGAACGCACCAGATTTTCAGCAATTTCCAGTGCCTGCTCTCCTGTATCTGGCTGGGAAACCCACAATTCGTCAATATTTACACCAAGGTTCTTGGCATACACAGGATCTAGGGCATGCTCTGCATCGATAAATGCTGCAATACCACCCATTTTTTGGGCCTCTGCAATGGCGTGCAAGGCCAAGGTTGTCTTTCCAGAAGATTCAGGACCGTACATTTCAATAATACGACCCTTAGGATAACCTCCTACACCTAAAGCCTCATCCAAAAGGATTGAACCAGAGGGAACCACCTCTACACCGGAGGCATCAGTACTTGTTCCCAGCTTCATCAAGGAGCCAGAACCAAACTGCTTTTCAATCTGAAGACGAGCCGCCTCCAAAGCCTTCATTTTTTCCGACATATCAGCCGGAACATTCATTTCTACAGCCATTTTTGCCACCTTTATTTTCCTCCCGTATATATTATAGGTGTAAACAGTTGATTTTCGTGCAAGTTCTAAGAAAAAAAATCATTTTTTTCGGATAAAAGCAACTAGAAAAAGGATACTGAATTTAGAAAAAACTTACAAGGAACTTCCATCACGTGGCTGGTACACAGATTTACCTTGAATAAAAAGCTTGCCGTCTTCTCGCACACCGATTTTGCCAAGTACCTGAAGTGGCAGGGTGGCATCTATATCCATGGCCTGCTGAAATACCAAGGGAACAATTCCCTCTACCCGCTGTAGATTTTCATAACCCACCAGCAAATCACAGGTAAATCCCTCGTTGCTAGACTGAGCATTAGTAATTCGTCCCTTCCAGACCACCCAACAATCCATGTACAAATGGGGTTCCTTTATCACCTCTAGATAAGGGATATTATCACTAAAAGAATCAAAAGTAGGCTCTTGTAGGTAATCCATTAACATACGGACATTTTGCTTGATAGCAGTGGAGGCATTAGAATGAAGAATCCTATTGATTTCAACTTGAGCAGCATTATCTCGATGCTGTTGAAACAAGCTACGAGCTGCATCGTAGGTTTCATTTACCTGCCGAGCATTCATAATGTAGTGATAGGCCTCAGCAGATAAATCCTCCTGCAAAGCATTGTTCCGTTGGTCAACAGATAGGGCAAAGGCAGACAAATCAGCCCGTGGTTGGGCAGGATTAACAAGGCTGTGGAATTGAGCCGTAAGAAAACCTGCATATCCCACTACTAGCACACAAATCAACAGCAAAAAGAATTTTACAAGGGGATGCATTCCCAAAGAGGGATAAAATTTTCTCGCTCCACCAGCAGAAATAAATTCGTGAAGCAACTCCGAGCTTTTGGATTTTTGTTCAATTACTGACAAGGCTTTTAGAGCTGTCTTATTCTTTGGCTCTATATCAAGCACATCAAGATAATAGTTTATAGCCCTGTCTGTCTCTCCACGCCGCAAAAACAAAGCTGCTTGGGCAAGAATAATCCTTGAGTCAGAAACAGTAAGCCTTCTTGCTGCATCAAAATAGCTATTTGCACCAGCCCTATCGTCCTGATATAAACATGCTGTACCAAGATAATAGTAAAAATCAATACTATCCTTGTACTCATCTTCATGTTGCTCCAACAAGGTTATAACATTGAAGAATTTTCTAGCACGGAGAAGTCTTCCAGCAATTTTAAGAGGTCCAGCAGATTTGGACATACCTAAAGCCGCCTTACTTTTTCCAAAACAGCATCTAATTCTGCATTGAGACGCAAAAGTTCATTTCTATCTATGTGAGCTGGATCTTCCTCCAGCTTTCTGATTCTATTTAACAAATCGTTGATATACTGCATATTCAGCATATTGTCACTAAGGTCTCCTACAGTGTAAACAACACCATATTCATCAGTGTATAGGATTTTATCACCTGTTGTCAAACTGCTAGCACCTTGCTTTGGCCCAAGAAAACTGGCTGTGGGAGGAATCTTTGCCCGAGAAGCTAAGGTGATATAGAAGGTGAGGGATCCCTTTGTAGATGGGGTCAAGGATATGGTTTCCCACAAAGCACAAATGGCAGAATTATTATATGAAAACACAGAGTTAAAGGTTCTTCCTGACTTTACAATTGGCATCCAACTATCACTAGTTACCACATCCTTGTTGGCTAATACCACCATTTTCGGACTGGAAATTCCGTTACCATCAAAGAGGAATTGAATGGATTCATTGCCGTTGGAGGAACGTACCCACTGTAGCTGTTCCATATCTAAAAAGCTTTCTTCAGCACTAACATAGGGATATCGTGCAGTCACAAAATGAACTCCAGAATTCTCTCCCAGCACTGTGTCAAAAATACCTTTCAAAGCTACAGACAAGGTGGTAGAAGAAATATTTTCTAATTCTACCTCCACCTTTACCGCTCCTACACCTGTTTCTGAAAAATCAGAAATCGCAGTAAAATTCACTCCCACATTCAGCTTATCCCGAACCTTATAAACAAGGCTTGCTCCCTGATTTTGCTCCACAAGACGGATAGATGAAATAGAACCACGGCGCAATTGATAGACTGAATCATTTACCAGCACACTAAAATAGGTTGTGGCAAAATCATTGTGAGAAACGAAAAAATTCGTAGATGAACTTGATGTTTCAGGAGCATAACAAAGATTAAAGGCTCCTACGTCATCAGAAACCTGAAGCACAAAATCTCCCAAACGCTTGTCTATTGTAGCCGCTGAAGTAAAAGCCATAACAGTAAAAAAAATCAATATAAATGAAATAAATTGTGGCCTTCTCATTAGTTTTCTCCCTTAATGGATCGTTCCTCTAGCAAGCGCTGCAATTCTTTTACCTTTTCCCGTAGAGACTCCAACTCTGGATACCCTGTAGTTGTTCCTGTAGCAGCTTCCTGAACGATAGGCTCCTGAACCTGGGGCTTTTCCACTACTGTAGTAGCTTCATTGGAAGCCTGACTTGCGGCAGCAATATCTGAAGCCAACCGACGAGCTTCACCAGCGGAAATCTCCAGCATTTTATTCTCTTCTTCTAGTTGGGCTATACGACGAGCCTGCTCATCATTCTGATACTGCAATTCATCCACTGTTGACTGCATTATCTTTATGTCAGAAAAGCTCTTAGAAAGCTGATCCTGTAGCCCCATGGAATCCTCAGATTGATACTTTCGCAGCTGCTTTTCATAATCTTCCTTTGCAGCAAGATATTCTTCACCAGTTACCCGCAGCAAATACAGTAATTTTTCTTCCCGTTCTGCCTGACTAATGATTCTTAGTCTATCCTGAGCTTCTGGCACACGTTCTGCTAAAGGATAATCATCTACCAGTCGCTGATACAGTACCTTAGCGGAATGATAGTTATATTCATTGAAAAAAGATTCAGCAATAAAAAAGAGAGAAGAAGGATAAAACTGGCTGTCTGGATATGTATGACAAAAATCAGTAAATTGGGCTATGGCATCCTGATACCTACCGGAACAATATAAGGAACGACCATACTGATATTCCACCAAAGGATAAAATCCACCCTCTGGATACAAGGACATGTAATGCTGGCAATCTTGAATTGCAGCCTCATATTCCTGACTATACATTTCTGATAAAATCAACAAATACCACGCTTCTTCTGTGGCAACTCCAGAACCAACAGCCTTTCTTAGGAAGAATAAGGCGGAAACCCAATCTCCGTTACGGAATGACTCGTACCCTTGCAGCATGGAAAGATCTTGCTCGTCAGCCTCGTTTGCTACAAGAAGCCCCTGGGGCTGGCAAAACAGCAGACATAACAGTATTGCTAAAAATATTCCTCTTTTCATTGTCAGGTACTTTATCTCCAAAAAAAAATCACAGAACCAAGGATCCGCTAAAAAAGGATGATCCTGATACTAATATATCGGCACCTTTATCGATTACAAAACCTGCCGTTTCTGTATTTATTCCACCGTCTACAGAAATCAAATAATTGTAACCATTTTCTTCACGAAGCTTGTTGAGAACAGCGATTTTTTCTGCAGCACGAGGAATGAATTCCTGGCCACCGAAACCAGGATTCACAGTCATAACCAGAACCAAGTCTACATAAGGCAAAATTTCTTCTATGGCACTTACAGGAATTGAAGGAACGATGGAAATCCCAGCCTTCTTTCCCAGCTGGTGAATGGCAGCCATAACACGATGGTGATGAACCGTGGATTCCCAATGGATAGTAATATAATCAGCACCAGCGGCAGCAAAGCTTTCTATCTGAGTTTCTGGATGCTCCACCATAAGATGCACGTCAAAAGGAAGAGAGGAATGAGGCCGCAAGGCTTTAACAATGGGCTGTCCAAAGGTAATTTGAGGCACAAAGGTTCCGTCCATTACATCGATATGAACCCAATCTGCACCCTTTTCCTCCATGTATTTAAAAGATTTTTCTAGGGAAAAAAAATCAGCAGAAAGAAGAGACGGAGCCAACAACACGGGTTTTCGAATTGAATTTACAGTATCCATAACCCATAAATAGTAACAAATGATGTTGAATATGTAAATACTTCTTTCGAAATCATTCTAAATGAAACCAGTTGACCCAGAAAAAAACTGAAGACCTGTAAAAAATATATAATTTTTTTGTTGATTTTCCATGAATTTTTTCAAAACAAGGCTTTACTCCCTTGACGTACACTAGCAAAACATACTATAAATGTTCCCCACTTTTGAAAAAAATGCAATTGACTAAAGAATATTTATTTGTATAATAAGAAGTATAGCTATGAATACTCGACTAAACAATGGACTGCACCAGGCATTCGAACTTTTAAAAGAAGGCAAACCTGCCATGGCAAAGCCCCTGTTGGAGGACGCTCTTGCAGATGATTTAGACAACAAGGAGATTCTATTCACTATCCGATGTGCCAGCTTTTGGAAAGAAGAATTTTCGGCAGTAGAAAATATTCTTCTTCCCTTTGAAAAGGGAGAACGGATAATAGAAGCTTGGAAGCGATTCATAACAGGAATCCTTGATTTGTTGGATGAAAGCTACGAAGCCAGTATTTATGCTGTACGACGAGGAGTCTTTGTTCAGGCGTTGGAAAATTATCAACAACATCTAGATGATCCTCAGCAGATTTTGCGGGCAGAAGCTTATCGAAAGGCCGCTTTCTGCCATAAGCAGCTTGGTGCCTTCGAGGTGGCATTAACCTACCTGAAGGAAGCAAACACTTTGTTAGATAATATAACAAAGCGGGAGGATGCAGCACCCATTTTAGCCGAAATGGCAGACTGTTATGCCCTCTGTGGTCAAGATAACTATGCCAAGGTTTTTTTTCGAGAGGCTTTTTTTCTCGGAGCAAATAAGATTGACCTGCTCTTTCTTGACTCTGAGTTAATTTTACGATTAGTGGAGCTGGTACGGCAGCTTGGCTATCCCCATCGGGTAATGCAGGAATGGATACCAGTATACGGTGTCCTTTATGGCGTTCTAAATATAAACCGCCCCTTGAGGCCTATTGAGTTCAGCAATTTGAAGCGGGACATCACCAGCCTTGAGAACGAGCTTCAGTCTTCCACCAGTGAAACGTCCCTCTTGGTGCCAAGGCTCATCAATAAGTACTTTTGGCTTATTGACTACTATATGAATGTAAATGACGACAGGGAAATGATTGAGGATACCCTCCGTCGAATACGGTTACTTAACGAAGACGTGTATAGAACATACACCATGTAGCGGTAGGTGGAAAAATCAAGCAGAATCGCTGGCAATAAGGAAATGTGCTGGCAAAACAGGAGTGATATATGTCTGAGGAATTGGTAAAATCTGTACAGGAAATGCTAACTGAAGAAAAATGGACACGGGCAACCATCAGTAATTATTCAAAGAATAATTTCATCGAGTTGGCTGTCATCGTGGAAAATGCCCGAAACCACAACTGCATCGATGAGATTAAAGCCATCTGTGACGAGCATTTGTCCCATACAAAGCAGAGCATCATTGCCTTGTACATTTCTGGTATGCTGGGACTAAAGAAGGGAACCTTAGACAATTCCGCTTTGGAAAGTCTCATTAACATTTTTCTAGACAATCATAAACCAAATATTGTTACCTACCTGTGTGAATCAATTCTTGGAGAAGATGCTGGTAACAAATTTGCCCTTCGTACCCTAGGTGAATGTTACCGGGAAGAAGGGAATGAAAAGCTTTGGGATATTTATGAAACTCTTGTTCGCATAGACCACGAGGAAGCTGATATTGCCAAACTCCTAGCAGAGCGCTACGAAAGGGAAGGCAATCAGGAAGAAGCCATCGATTACTACAAGAAGGCCATCCATCGCTACATCAACAACGGTATTAATACCATGAACCAGATTAAGGAATTGTGGTCAAAGCTGGTGGCTCTTGTTCCTAATGAAATTGATTTTTTCTATCTTGTTCAGCGAAAGATTGCAAAGAATATTAGTGAAGACAAGAGTGCTGTTTTAATGCAGGAATTGTACCAGTACTACAAAACCAACGAGTACTGGGATATAGCCATCGACATCATCAAGCTGATTTTGTCCATTGATAACGGAGACCTTTGGGCTCGCCGTGAGATTACTGACTGCTTCCGCAACAAGTACAAGAACCACAGCCGTCTAGAGGAATGTATCCGAGAGTCTGGCCTCATTGGAAGTGCCCGCAACGTATTTGATGCCATCTCTGGCTTTGAAAAGCGTATTGCCTTTGACACAAAGAACTTTGTATTCCATCGCTACTGGGGTGTTGGTATCATCCAGAAGGTAACAGACAAGCAACTGCTCATTAACTTTGGAAAGAAGTTTGGTAAAAAAGAAATGACTTCTGACATGGCTATTGAAGCACTCCAGCCTCTGGCTCCAGACCATATTTGGGTTCTCAAGGCTACAAAAACACCAAAAGATTTGGCAAAGATGGTAAAGGACGACAAGGCTTGGGCTTTGAAGACCATCATCAAGAGCTTTGGCAATAACTGTGATTTCAAGCGTGTAAAGGCTGAGCTGGTACCTGCAATCCTCACTCCAGGTGAGTGGACCAGCTGGAGCACCAATGCTCGCCGTATTCTTGAAACAGATGCTACCTTTGGTATCAATCCTAACGATATCAATATGTATACTGTACGTCCTCACGCCATTTCTCAGGAAGAAAAGCTTTCCAATGAATTCAAGGCTCAGAAGCAGTTCTTTGCTCGCATTGATATTTTCATGAAGTACTTCTCTTCCGATGAAACAGACAAGGATTCAGAGCTCTTTACTGAAATGTTCTCCTATTTTGCCAACTACCTCAAGTCCTTCAGTGCCGTTACAGAGCAGGTAATGGCATCATACTTGGTGGTACGTAAAGTTGTAGCAGAAAGATCACATCTGAACCCCAACTTTAAGTATACCTTTGGAGATTTGTTTGGAGATTTGGAAGATCCACGAGAAATGTATCTGTCTCTCAAGGATACCAAGAACACTAGTCTGAGACAGGATTTCCTTAATTGTATCAGAACATTGCTGCCCAACTGGAAGGAAATCTATACCAAACTCTTCCCTACCGTGCTTCGCCGCGAAATGCTAGATCAGCTCATTGCCAATGGCCATGTGGATGCAGTGAAAAAGCTGGCAGTGGAAAGCTTTGAGGATTACCGCGTTTACCGTGAAGCAGTTATCTTCTTCTTCCGTGAATGTCGAAACGAGGAATGGTTCAAGGAAGCAGGTATTTCTCAAGAAAAGCAGTTGGTAACATTGATTCATATCTTGAATCTGATTTACCGTGAGATTGCAAACCACGTAGATACCACCGACAACAGAAAGCTGGATCGTCAAATTCAAAAGTTGATTTTTGAAGAAAAAGATGCTGGCCAACCCTATCCTCGCCTCTTGAGCTATATCCTGTCTAACAATCTGGACACAGCAACACGTCTGTTCACACTGGTGGACGATGTGCGGGACCTTGATGCAGTTATCAAGCTGAATATCAGAAACGAGCTGCAGAAGAAATTCCCCGAGTTCAAGACCCGCGGTGTGGAAGAAAAGACTGTGGACTACCTTGGATTCTTGGTTACTGCAAAAATGCTGGATGCCAAGAAAAAGGAACTGGAATATATTACCACCGTGGAAATGCCTGCTAACGCCAAGGAAATCAGTGAAGCCATGGCTCAGGGTGACTTGAAGGAAAATGCAGAGTACAAGGCTGCTAAGGAACGGCAGAACGAGTTGAACAACAGAGCTTCTCGTCTGAACGAAGAACTGGGTAAGGCTAAGATCTTTGATCCAGCCACCATCACCACCAGCAAGGTTTCCTTTGGAACCATTGTTACCCTCAAGAATCTCCAAACCAACGAGGTTGATGAGTTTACTATCCTTGGGCCCTGGGAATCTGACCCAGACAAAAAGATTATCTCCTTCCAGTCTCCATTGGGAAGCAAGTTGATGGATGCAAAGGTTCAAGAAACCTTGAACTTTACTATCAACGACCACGATTATTCCTATGAAGTAATGGATATTAAAAAAGCTCATTTCTAATTGACAATCTCTCTCCATCGGGGTATATTTCCGATGGAGAGATTTTAAAAAAGACTTTTATCTTTGTTATTTGTACCGATATTTAACCTATAAATAAAGTCTGATGTGAGAGTTGTATGCAAAAAATAAAATTTTCTATTGGTTTTAAGCTAATTTGTATTATTACCGTATTGGTATTAATTTCTTTAGGTGCGGTAACCTATATGGTTTCCTACTTTGTTGGTGACGAAACAAAACGTACCGCAGAGGAAAACAACCACACCTTAAACTCACGTTCAGCTGTTTCTGCAGAATCTGAACTAACCACTATCCGATCAAATAGCTTTCTTCTATTAGATATGCTTAGTAGTGCGGGAAATAGTAATGCCATTGCACGACAGGCTACCACATTCTTCTTTGAACGTAATCAAGAAACAGCAGCTATAATTTTATACAATGTAGAAACCAACCGAAATGACAGAACTCTCGTTAATTCTCGCTTCTTTCTTTCCAATGAGCTAGACGAAGGAATGTTGACAACCTTCCAGAATATGCACAAGGATGAGATTCAACGTTCTGCAAGGGGAGAGGTTTTTGTACTTTCTGGTACGCCTGTATTTGGTATTCCCGTGCTGGCCCTCCTCTATCCTTGGGAAGAAAGTGGCTTGCAACAGGCTGCCGTGGTATTATTTTCCGCAGAGTCATTGGTAGAAGCCTTTGGTACTGGATCTGTTAACGAATCATTTATCATCAATCATAACAATGATTTGCTGGTTCACAGCGATTTTGAATTAATTAAGGCTGGAGCAAACTTTTCTGACATGACCATCATCCAAGAGATGAGAGCCAATAATGACTTAAATCGTCAGATGGTGTTTCATGATAAAGATGGCCAAGAATTCTATGGTTCCTACCACAAGCTTTCTATAGCAGACTGTGGAGTGGTGACTACCATCCAATCTTCACTGGTTATGGAACCAGTTTATGCTACCCTTCGCAGAAACATATACTTGACGATAGCAGTTTTGATGATTGCAATCCTGTTCATCTACTTTTTCTCCAAAACCATCAGTACTCCAGTAAAGAAATTGGCAGCAGCCTCTGATCAGATTGAACGAGGTGATTACGAAGTCAATCTCAAGCCAAAATCCAAGGACGAAATCGGATTGTTGACAGAACGATTCGTATCCATGGGAAAAGGTTTAGCAGAACGAGAGCGCCTTAAGGACAGCTTTGGCCGATTCGTAAACAAGGAAATTGCAGGAAAGGCAGCTCGAGGAGAGTTGACCATGGGTGGAGAACACAAGGAAGTAACCATATTCTTCTCCGATATCCGATCCTTTACCGCTATTTCAGAAAAGCTAGAGCCATCAGAGGTAGTTGAATTCTTAAATGACTACATGACTCGCATGGTTGAATGTGTCAACAATACCCATGGTGTTGTTGATAAATTTATCGGTGATGCTGTTATGGCCGTATGGGGAGCCCCTGTATCCTCAGGTTCCCCTGCTCAGGATGCTTTGAATTGTGTCAGAGGATGCCTAATGATGCGTTCTGCTTTGCAAGAATTCAATGTAGGACGAGGTGGTGACAAAAAACCCATCATCAAAATTGGTTGTGGTGTAAATACTGGACCTGTTATTGCAGGACAGATTGGTTCTAGCCAGCGAATGGAATACACTGTAATCGGTGATGCGGTAAACTTTGCATCACGAACAGAGGCACTGAACAAACCTCTCGGAACAGATATTCTGATAACTGAAAATACTTATGAATTAGTAAAAGACCATGTGCTTGTGGAACAAATGCCTTCTGTTACTGTAAAGGGAAAGGAAAAACCTGTTCGTATGTACGCTGTTATCAACATGCCTGAAGCAACAGATATTCCTGGAGCAGGCCCAGATGGTCCCAAAACCATGGCAGAAGTCCGACAAATGTTGGGTATTCCCACTCCTGATTTTGCAAAGGTGAACTTGGATGAAGAAGAAAAGAAATACAACATCCAGGGTTAGAGATATCCTTGCCATACTGATTTGTCTCAGCATTGCAACCTATAGTTTATGGTTGTTTTGGAAAGACTTTAATGCAGTAATGGAAAAAAACAATGAGCTTCCCATTGCCTCAGTAAGCTGGAAATACAAGGCTGCCCAGAGAAAGTTTTCAGATAGATTAATTTGGGATCGCCTTCAGCAGGATTCTCCTGTGTATAATGGAGATACCATCAGAACCGCCACAGGGGCAGAAACCACCGTTTCTTTTGAAAATAGTGAATTACATTTGGGTGAAAATACCATTATTCAGATTCAAATGGATGATACAGGAACTACCTCCGTCAATTTAACTGGAGGTTCATTGTCTGCAAATTCAAGTGCTGGCTCAAAAATGCAGCTAAAATCTGGTAATGTAATGGTAGAGCTACAAGAAGGAAGCTCATTAAATGCCCGTGCAGGAAGTTCTGACACAGAAACCTTGTCATTACAAGTACTTGCAGGAAACGCAATTATCAATAGTGCAGATGGAAACCACTCCATAATGCAGGGAGATACTATGTCTATGGGTGCAGATGGAAACATTTCCCTGCGTCCCATTACCATTCTGGAGCCTGCTTCAAATCTTCGTCTATTGAAATTTGAAGGGCCTACCCAGAACCTGCAATTCAAGTGGAAGACAAATTCAATTCCTCAAAATGGTCAGCTTATTTTTGAAACCGCCACGGACAAGAATTTTAATCAAATTCAAGATCAAATTGGCTTGTCTGGACTAAGTTCCATGAATATTGGTTTTGCAGAAGGTATTTATTACTGGAGATTTTATATTGCAATAGATGGAGTACCTGTAGAGGATTCTATGGAAACAGGACGGGTTAACATTCTCAATGCTGATACCCCTACTCCCATTGTTCCCTTGAATACTGATAATTTCACCTACAGAACAAAGCTCCCCACAGTTCGTTTTATGTGGAATGGTAATGAATATGCCTCATCTTACCTCTTTGAAGTAGCAGATAACCCTCAAATGCAAAACCCCTTGGTAAGTCAAACAACCCAGCAACCTTCTAGCATTGTGTCCATCCTCAATGCAGGAACCTGGTATTGGAGAGTTACCCCCTATTATACCTTTAATGGTATTGGCTATGGTATACCTTCAAAAGTTGAGCATTTTACCATTGTTCAACAGGGGCAGCTAAATATTCCTCAGCCAATCTATCCTGCTTCAGGAGAATTGGTGAACATTGCAAATACAGAAACTGGACAAGGCCCCCTATTCTCCTGGAAACGAGAGACAGAGGCCCACGAATATATTGTTCGTCTCAGTCGAGACGAGAATATGTCCTCAATTGCACAAACCATTACAACCACCGATAACTATACCCCAATTTTACCTCCTTCCATGGGACAATGGTATTGGGATGTAGCCCAGGTGGATACAGAGGGAAATAAATCCCCCGCCTCTCCCGTTCGTAGCTTCCGTGCCGTTGACAAAGAAATTATTTTTAACACACTGTTCCCTCCAGAAGGCTATAAAATTGCCAACACTCGTATTACGGACATTCGATTTACCTGGAAGAACAATTTGGAAGATTCTGTTACATTCCAAATTTCAGATTCTCCCAATTTTTCTACCATTGCCTACGAAACAAACTACACCTCAGATACAGTTAGTGGCTATACATCACGACTTCCAGAAGGAACCTGGTATTGGAGAGTAAAAAGTGGAGATGGGGATACAGCTATCATAACTCAACCAAAGAAGTTTGAAGTTGTTCCTCAGCTTCCCAAAGCAGCAGTATTATCCCCTATCAGTGGTTCTCTATTGATTTCTCGGCCAGAAAGCACCATGAACTTGCAATGGAATCCTGTTTTTGGAGCAGACTATTATCAGGTATTGGTGTACCATACTAGTAGAGCAGAACCTGTTGCAGAGGATTTATTCTCTGAAGATACACAAATGGAGATTTCCTTTGATGAACATCCTGAAGGGGCTTATTACTGGACTATTCAGGCCTTTGCAAATGAAACTCCTATGTCTACCCGTGTTACTGGTTTGTTAACAGAAGCATCCTTTACAGTTAAAAAAATATATCCAGTAACCCTGCAAAACCCAACTATCCGTGCTGAATATGATGGTATGGATGCCTTTATGAATCCAGATACTATTCAGTTTACCTCTCGTTCTCCAATTGAGAACTACGAAATATTTGTCGTAAAGGATAAATTTCAGACACAGCTTCCTACCGAATATGGAGCATCGGTGACTATTCCAGAGCAGGAGATTGTATACAGAGGATCAAAGCAACAGTTGCCACCTCTTGCAGCAGGAACCTATTGGTGGACAGTTACCGCCACAACAGAAGGTTCTTACGACATCAGTAATATAACACCTCGGTACTTTACAGTGCATCCTGTGCCACCCTTCCCACCAGTTCAGGGAATGGAACCAAAAAATGGCAGTGTTTTTGATGAAAAATACCTTTCATCCACCACCAGTCTACAGTTAAGTTGGAAGACCATAGCAGATGCAGAGGCATATCAGGTACTTTTGTTCAATAACGACACAAATGAGGAGGTTATGAACATAATTGTTCCAGCCATGCCAAACCAATCTACAATGAGCTATACCCTTGATTTAACAAAGTTTGGCGTAGCTCATTACACTTGGACAGTTAAAGCACGGCAATATTTACCTACTACAAAGCCAAGAAACTGGGTAGCAGATATGGTACTAAAAGATGGTGAAGCAGCCTCCAGTGATTTTGTGGTAACATTGCCCACAGAGGAGATTACAACCTACGCTACGGGAGATTTATATGGCAATTAATATTTTTACAAGAACTCCCTATTCTTTTTTAACACGTTTTTCCCTCAAGAGCCTTGTTCTATTGCTTGTAGCCTTATTTCTGTTTACCTTTTCTGGTGCAGCACAGGAAGATGATTCAAAAAACTACTTCATCCATCAGGATGAATCAGATAATTTCTTGATCTTCCAAAAATTGGAATGGAATGCAGGAAGTCACATCAAATGGTATGAAATTACCCTTGAAATGTTTGATGATGCAACAGAAACCTGGATTCCTGTCAATAATGCAATCCCAGCAGAACATACAAATGTAATTCTTGGAAGTATTCCAGAATTGATTTCAGATGGAATCTACAAGTCCCAAGAAAATCACATTACCGTATGCCTTCGAGCAAAGGAATCTGGGGAACCACAAAAATATCGCTATGCAGTTACATCTTACAATCTTTTAGGTCAAGAAGCCTTTTCAACAGAATATACTGAATTCGAAATTAACAAGGCATATATTCCTGAAATAGAACGGATTTCTCCTGACTTGATTTACCTTGACACCCTCTATGATCCTTCAATCCGTGTTACTGGAACTAATCTCAGATTTAACACAGATTATTATCTTTTCAATGAAAAGGAAATTATTCGCCCCATAGAAATTATTCGAGACGATAACAATCGTCGTGCAGATGTAGTTTTTGATCCCCGTACCTTTGATACAGGTAATTGGTTATTGAGGGCAGAAAACCCAGGTGGATTTACATCAGCACAACCTATAACCATTAAGTTTATGAAATGGTATGACATTTCCTTGTCACTGGGTTACTCTCCCCTAGTTATTGTCCATGATGAAAATATTAAAAACTATTATTTTACTAATTTCATGCCCCTGGGATTTGATGTTCGAGGCACCTTTATCTTCCTGAAAAAACGGATAGGATATTTTGGTGTTTCCGTTAATGGTAGATGGAATGCTGTTACAGGTAGTTCATCGGAATACAGTATCAATACACATTTAACCAATTCCTTCCTTGCTTTCACTTATCGTTATCCCATTATCAGAAATAAGCTTACAGTAGAAGCTCGTGTAGGAGGAGGATTTACCTACGCCCTTGCAACCATGCTCTCCTTTGCCCAGGATTTGTACTCAGAGCCTCTATCTGCCATATATCCAGCAGCAACAGCAGGTGTTTCCATTGCTGGATATGCTTGGAGAGGACTCTACTTTGAAGCTGGTGCAGACTTTATTGCATCATTTACTCCTGATATGATTCTCCTGTCTATTGCACCTACAATATCTGTTGGTTGGACATTGTAATTTTTGATTTTATATACCTGAAGATTACAAGGTAGAGAGCATGAAAACCGTTAACACGTAAAAAAGAATGGGGCTGTTTGCAGTGTACCCCCACTACAGAGGTACACTACAAACAGCCCCATTTTATTGTCATTTTACATATTACAAACTTGATAACAAGGTTCGTATTTCACTGGAACGATATCCAGGATTTTTTTCCTGTACATACACCAGATATTTTTCTGCATTTTCTGAGTCATTCAAGGACATACAAACCTTACCCAGTTCAATATATGCATCCCAGTTTTTATTATCAGCCTTGATAACGTCTGTATACACAACCTTTGCATTTTCATAATCCTCAGCACTGGCATAGGCACGAGCCAGGTTTGCCCGAACATCATTGTTAGAAGAATCCAACTTTAAGGCTGTTTGGAAATAATCAACTGCAGTACGATAATCTTTTTGCTGCAAGTAGGCCTTACCCATATTATTGTTTGCTTCGAAGTTTGAAGGCTCAAGGGCAACAGCCTTCATCAAGAAGGTAAGTGCAGAAGCTCCATCTCCAGACTCCAAGAAAATATTTCCCAAGTTAATAAGAGAACGAACATGGCGAGCATCTAGCTTCAGTGCTTCTTGGTACACAAGAATTGAATCATCCACTTTACCACTTTCATCCAGCAACAGAGCATAATTATAGATGATGGATACCTTATTTTTTGTATCCATCTTGCTATCCTTTTTAGCTCCAGTATAGGCCTTTTGTGCATAAGTAAGGGAATCCTTTAGCTTATCCTGACCATACAGGGCTGTAGAAAGATTGTAGTTTGTCAATGGATCATCAGCAGAAAAAGCTAGAGCCTTGCGGAATTGCTCTTCTGCTTCGCTGTATCGTCCTACAGAAGCATACACATTACCCAGCTCTCGCAAGGCATTTGTATTAGATGAATCAATACGAATTACCTGCTGATAGGCGGTGATAGCTCCACTGGTGTCATTCTTCGCCTGCAACAGACGAGCAGCCTCAAGGTAAGCCTTATCGTACTGAGGATTGATAGAATAAGCCTTACGATAGGCTGCAATAGCATCATCTCTGCGTCCCAGTTTATTCAAGGTCATACCTAAATTGTACTGGGCATTTTCAAAACGAGTATTCAACTTGCAACAGGTTTCAAAGGAAGCTCGGGCCTCGCTAAACTTACCCATTCTATACTGCACCTTTCCCAGTTCATAGTAATACAGGTAATTGTCACTGTCAGACTGCACTGCCTGTGTGTATTCATCCAGTGCTGTAGGCCAATTCTGCACATCCTCCGCACCCTTTCCAAAAACATAGTGGGCTGCAGCGTTTTTAGGATCGTAGAGAACGGTAGTATTGGCATAATCGTTGGCAGCGGCAGCAGTCTTTTTCTTGTCCACAGTGCTGGAACTAGATCCAGAACCAGAGGTTCCAGAACCTGAGGTTCCAGAACCTGAGGTTCCAGAACCTGACTCTGTAATTTCATCAGATGCATTTCTCATTACCAAGGCAGCCTCTGCCATTTGCTCAGCAGAAAATGCTTTTTGTTCTTGAGGCAAATTATCCTTTGCATTGTTAAAATGCTCAATAGCCTTGTCGTAATCACCAGAATTGGCAGCAGCCTTTCCCAAGGAAATCTCATCCTTTACCTTGTTCATCTGCTCCTGTATAGCCTTGTTCTTTTCTGCCAAGGCCTTTTCTTCCGCAGCTTTTCGCTCTGCGGCAGCCTTTTGCTGGGCAATTTGTTCTTGACGTTTCTGTTCAGCAGCTGCTTGAGCCTTCCGCTCCGCCTCTGCCTTGGCAATACTTGAACTAGAACCACCAACACCAGAAGCAGTATCCTCAGCAAGATTCTTGGCAAGTTCTGCAAGCTTGGAGCTATCTAAACCTTCCAGTCCTTCGTAGCCCCCTTCCTGAATCAGCTTTTCGATTCGTTTAGCGATTTCCTCTTGGCTCAATCCCTCCAAGCTACCGTCAGCAGCAAGCTCCTGCATCAACTTGGCAAAATCATCGCTATCCATATTTTCAAGACCATCGTAATTGCCATTTTTTAACATTTGGTCAACTCGATTGGCAATCTCATCCTGACTCATATCTTCCAAACTGTCTGCAGAAGCATCCTTAGAAAGATTTTTAGCAAGCTTGGCAAGCTCAGAACTATCCAATCCCTCTAGACCTTCATAGCCACCTTCCTGAATGAGCTTTTCAATTCGTTTAGCGATTTCCTCTTGGCTCAATCCCTCCAAGCTACCATCAGCAGCAAGCTCCTGCATCAATTTGGCAAACTCGTCGTTATCCATATTTTCAAGGCCCTTGTAATCGCCATTTTTTAGCAGCTGATCAACTCGATTGGCAACCTCATTCTGACTCATATTACTGATGCTATTTCCACTTGAACCACTGCCAGAGCCTCCAGCTCCCCCCCCAGATCCGGCTCCTCCCGCTCCAGCTCTTCCTTGAGCCTGCTGTTGACGCAAAATCTCGTTCATGGTGGCATTATTTCTGTTGGCAGCTTCTATAAGAGCCTTCAAATCTTCCATACCGTTGATTCCATCAAGACCTTCAATACCACCTAAGGCACCACTCTCTGCCAGCTTACGAAGAATTTCATCAATGTTTCCATCATCAGAAAGATCTTCCAATGCCATACGAGTCATAATATCTTCTAGCAAAGCCAAGGCTTCTGGATCATTGGCATTTTTAATTAGTAGCTCCTCTAGTAAATCAAGGGCCCGGTCATATTCACCTCTATCAAGATACCGTTGAACCAAAGACAGGGTATTATCCCGTTCTGTAGCAGCGGCATTCCCTTTTTTTACCACGGAATATACGCCAAATCCACCAATTCCCAAAAGCAACAAAGCAGCAGCGGCAGCAATGGCGACAAAAACACCCTTTTTCTTCTTTTTTTTATCATCTTCCTGAGCAGGAGCCTTTTCTTCACTGGTACTAGCATTCTTATTTAAACTAGTACGGTAATCTACAGTGGAATTACTGCTTTTTGTCTCCATCTTCTTTTCTTCTGTATTATTAGTCCAATTCTGATTCATACTCATATTCAATAACTCCTTCTGATCCTGCATTCATTCCTGTTGTCTCTGTATCCTGCAAGGAGGCTGCTACCTCTTCTAGCAACCGACGTCTACGTTCAGCCTCTGCCTCCCGCTGTGCTGCCAATCGAGCTTCCTCTGCCGCCCGTTCTGCAGCCAAACGCTCTGCTTCCTTACGAGCAGCCTCAGCCTTTTCTTCAGCAATACGTTGATTTTCAGCCTGAATGCGGGCTTCTTCTTCCTTCATACGCTGTTCTTCTTGGACAAGACGTTCTTTTTCCTGTTCACGATACACCATCTCACCCTGCAATGCCCTGATAATTGCTTCAACCTCAGTGCGCTGACTACTGTAGGGATCAAGTACAAGGTATCGTTGATAATCCTCCAAGGCACCCTGCAACTTATCTTGGGAAAGTCGAGCATTTGCCCTGTTCAACACAGGAGCTGCGTAACCTGGATCTGCCACAGAGGCTAGAGAAAACATTTCCTCTGCTGTAGCATAATCTCTCATGGCATAGGCAGAATTTCCTGCATTAAAGGCAATGATTCGTTTATTTGTCCCAGAAGCAGATAAGCCTCGCTTAAAGACATCCAGAGATTCAGGATATTTTCCTGTCTGATAGTAGGCAATTCCTAAATAAATATATACCGAAGGAGACACCGCCAAATCATTCAAGGCAGTTTCCAGGTAGGGAATTGCTTCTGCAGGTTTATTTGTAGAAAACAAATTGTATCCCGTTTCATAGGCATCAGATGCAAATGAAGTAAAAACTGACATGGTAATAACAGCTACCATTAAAAAAAGTTTCCGCTTCACCAAAATCACCTCCCAAGTTATTACATTTATCAAAGTAACCCATTTGACATATTCGCATAAAAAAGTTACTCTTTCAAGAATAAGAAGTATAACTATAGTATCGGAGTTCTAATGGAAGCTGTTCAGATAATTATTATCGCAGTATCAGCAGTTGCAGTGGGTTTTCTCGCATATTTTCTTATTAAGTCCATGGTTGCTCCCAAACGAGTCGAGGGAATAAACAAACTGATTAAGCAGGGAAAAACCGCAGCTGCAGTAAAACTGGCCAAATCAATTATCGCTAAGAATCAACGGGACTACAAGGCTCACTATTACCTTGGTAAGGCATATTTAGCAGACAACAAGCCTGAGCTGGCATTGATGGAATTCAAGGTTGTTAATCAGAATGCTCTTTTTGATTCAGATATGCCAGAGGTGGATTTCCGAAAGCAAATTTCTCAGCTGTATCTTAAATTTAATCAGCCCAGCGAGGCTTTACGGGAATTCCTTCTGCTGACAAAGCTAGAGCCACGTAATGCAGAGCATTTTTACAATGCAGGAAAGCTATTTGAGCAGGGAAATAAGACCGACCAAGCAGTATCCTTTTATCAGCAGGCAATTGCTTTGAATAAAAAGCACGTAAAGGCCCATGCTTCCTTGGGAATGATGCTTTACAAGACAAAGCAGCTGGAATCTGCAAAACGCGAAATTTCATTAGCTATTTCTCTAAATCCTAATGAATTCTCATCCTACTTCTATTTGGGAAAGATTTTAAAAGAGGCAAAGGATTATCCTGGAGCTGTAGACTCCTTTGAAAAGGCCATGCGTGATCCTGAATTCAAGCAGCGGGCTCTTTTGGAACGTGGTTCTTGTTTTATGGCTGTTGACAATCCAGATAAAGCCTTCATCGAATTTGACCGAGCAGTAAAAGCCTCAAAAAATGACTCCAGTCAAGAAACCCTTTACTCACGATACTTTTTGGCTGCCTGTTATGAAAAAATGCACAAGATTGAACTTGCCATTGAACAATGGGAAAAAATCTGTGCTAGAAATAAGAACTTCTTAGATACATCCACCAAACTTTCTGAATATCGTGATTTGCAAAATAACGACAACATGAAGGAATACCTTACAAGCTCCACAGAATTCTTTATGGAGTTATGTAAGAAGGTGGCCTTAAATAGCATGGGATTAGCTGCCCAAAATGTGGATGCAACAAAATACGGTTGTCGTATTGTGGCTACAGAGGCAAAAAATGACAACTGGATGAATATGAGACAGCAGCTGTATTGCATTCACTTCTTCCGGGATCCCGATCCTCTAGAGGATACAGTAATACGACAAATTGCTGATGAGGTGAAAAAACAAAACTACACCAAGGCCTTTGTTTGCACCAGTTCAGGTTTTAGTAGAGCTGCCTCTAATTTTGCAGAAAGCCGTCCTATTGAGCTTATTAACAAGCAAAAGCTGGAAATGCTCTTGGAAAAAGCAGGAATATAACCTAAAACTATGAAAATACTCTGCGTATCAGATCAAATCGACCCTTTAGTATATAGTAATTCAGTAAAGGAGCGTTTTTCTGACGTAGACTTGGTGTTCTGTGCAGGTGATCTTCCCATGGAATACATTGATTTCATCGTTTCCTCCTTGAACCTGCCCACTTTTTTTGTGTTTGGTAATCATAATCTTAATGAATTTCATCTATTCCACAAATCCTTTGGTGCTACCAATAGTAATTCCAATGATTTGATGGGATTGGATTCTGTTTCTGGCGGGGCAAATTACGCAGGATTTAAGGCTCTCAGAATTCCTACTTCTGTTCCAGGCCGCCCCCTACTGATGGTAGGAGCCTCTGGTTCCATCAAATACAACAAGGGTTTAGCTCAATATACCGACAGTACCATGAAATTCAAGCTTTTAAAGCTGCTGCCTAAGTTAATTTATAACAAACTACGGTACGGACGGTACTTGGACATCTTCCTTACCCACTCTCCCCCTCGCCATCTGCAAGACCGAGAGGATCCTTGCCACAGAGGATTCACCTGTTACCGTTGGTTCCTAGAAAGATTTAAACCCAAATATATG
This sequence comes from Treponema sp., assembly GCA_036300185.1. Lineage (GTDB taxonomy): Bacteria > Spirochaetota > Spirochaetia > Treponematales > Treponemataceae > Treponema_F. The sequence continues at coordinate 38,832 of JAXJGY010000044.1, forward strand.
GTTCACGGCCATATTCACCTCTACGACCTACAGGAACCACGAACTACTCAATATCATCAAACTGAAATCATCAATGTTTTCAGCCACTATATACTTGATATTCCCTGGAGCACCCACTAACATGTCTCATCGTACACAATCCCAGGAAGACTTTGCCAAGGCTAGGAACAAGGCCTTATTTAACGAGCTGCAGCATTTTCTCAATCCAGAGGAAACACAGCTTCTTTCTTTAGATGATGTAAAGAAAATGCTTAAACCCACAGGAGAGGTATACCAGGGAATGCGTACCGTCCCTGTGGAACTCATTGTAGGTAGTGAGGGACGTTATCACGACTTTGACAACCATTTTTTTCCCAAGAATCTCCACCTCAAGCAGCGATGGGAAAATATCGATCGAGCCCATTTAGAAGACATTATTCTGCCACCTATCACCCTCTATGAGCTAGGGGGACTTTATTTTGTACGAGATGGAAATCATAGAGTTTCTGTAGCTAAATCACAAGGTATCACCGACTTAGATGCAGAGGTTGTAAGTCTGCAAAGTGAAATTAAGCTAAAGGCTGGGTCTACTCCCAAACAGATGATTCGTCAAGTTATTCAATATGAAAAACGAGTTTTTTATGGTGAAACCCATTTTGGAGATATAACTGAAGACTGGAACCTTGATTTTACCGCCACAGGACAGTACGATGTTATTTACCACCATTTGTTGATTCACAAGTATTATATCAATCAAAACAAGACAGAAGAAATCCCCATGACAGAGGCCATTACCTCTTGGTATGAGAATGTGTATCTGCCTGTCATCACTGTCATCAAACAGCAAAAAATCTTGAAAAAGTTTAAGGGCAGAACTCCTGCCGACATGTATGTTTGGCTGATAAAATATTGGGACGAGTTAAAGCAGAAATTTGGCAATGACTATAGTCTCGATGTGGCAGCCTACAGCTTTACCCTGGAGTATGGAACAGGCTTTTTCAAGGGATTTATTCAGAAAATTCGATCCTACTTGAAAAAAAAGTCTCCTTGACGACACAAGATTTCAATGGTAAACTATATTATTATGGTATTTCTCGGAGTTCATGATGAATGACAGTTTCGCATACCTTCCCTTGTTGGTAGCAACTGGGGCTGCTTTTATTACAATTATTATTCTTGCAGCAAATAGGGAAAGGTATCATCCAGTAGTAATAACCCTCCATATCCTCTGCGCAATCTTGGTGTCTATTGCATCAGTTTATACTGTAATAAATCCATTGATTTTACCTATTGCAGTAGTATTGGCTTGCTCTTCCATCTTGATGATGGCTGCAGCTCTGACAAACCGTTTTACACAACCACGGGAACCAAAAGAAAAGAAGGTGATTCAGACACAGGAAGTGGAAGAAGAAACGAGTATAGAAGCACCTTCTCCAGTTACAGCTTCTGTCTCATTACTGGAGGCAGGTAAGAACTTTACCCTCACTGCATCTGAAGCACTATCAAAAAATGCCGACTTAGTTCCATTATTGGATAGCATAAATGAAAGCCTTATTCGAGAGACACAGGCTCATGGTGGAGCTATTCTTTTGGTAGATGGATTTGAAGATATTCTTGCAGTAAAATCCTTTTCTGGAGACTTTCCACCACCCTATCGTCTTCCCGAGGATCTCCCCCACAAGGTAATTCGTGTGGAAACAAACTTCCGTTTTTCTCAGTTTCCCCTTACAGAAACAATCTTTGGTGCTGTAGCCTGTAGTGGTCGTGGAGAATTGATTACTGATCCCCTTTCCGATATCCGTATTATCCAGAACGGACCAGAGGATTTCTTGAAGTGTGGAAGCTATATCTTTATTCCACTTAAAATTAAAGAAACAGTAATTGGTGTGGCTGCATTAGCTCGTCGTTATGGAGAAGAAACTTTTACCGAAAGAGAATACGATATTGCAGTTACCCTGAGTAACTATGCCAGTGCAGCCATTAAGATTGTATATTCCTATCAAGAGGTTATGGAGCATGAAGAGTTGAAAAAAGAAGGTGATATTGCCTGTAAACTTCAAGCTACCCTGCCACCAAAACTTCTGCCTACCATTCCAGGGCTTTCTTTAGGTTCATTCCAGCGAATTGCTGATGGTATTTGTGGTGACTATTACGATGTAATTCCTGCTCGCAAAGATAGAATTTCTTTTGTATTAGCTGATGTTGCTGGAAAAGGAATGACATCCTTAATGATTATGGTTATGTTGCGAGCAATGCTCAGACTAACGGTTAATACAACCCAAAGTGCAGCTACTATTCTTTCCTGGGCAAACAGAGGAATTGCTAGCGAAACTAGCATTGACCACTTTGCCAGTGTGGCCCTCATTAACTACGATGGAGAACACCAAAAGATTCAAATTGCTACAGCTGGTACTACACCAATCCTCTTGTATCATGCCGCTACAGACAAGATCGAAAAAATTTCTGATATGAGTGACCCTGTTGGTGTTGAAAAAAAGACAGAATACCAGGATAAGGATTTTTCTGTACAAACCGATGATATAATTATAACCTATACAGATGGTGTTATCGAGGCACCAAATAGTCGTGGTATGCAATATTCCAAGGAAAGATTGCTCGATGTAATCATCAAGAATAAGCATTTATCTGGAAAAGAAATCGCAGAGCACGTTAAATCTGATATTCTAAAATTTACTGGAATTGATACTCAACATGATGATCAAACATTATTGATTATCAAGGTTCAATAATTAAGGAGGAATCTATGGAACTAAAAATACGGAAAAATGGTGAGATTTACATCATCGATGTAAACGGCGAAATGGATTTATATAATTCTTACAAGTTAAAAGAACTTGTAATGAAAATGCTGGAAAAAAATGTCAAAAATTTCATCATAAATCTTGAACAGGTAGATTATATTGACTCATCTGGAATTGGAGCTTTGATTTTCATTTGTTCTACTATTAAAAAGATGAACCTGAAGCTTTCTATTTCTAATATTCATGGTTCTGTAAAGAAGGTTATTGAGCTAACCAAATTGATGGGTTATTTCCCCATCTCTAACAGTGTAGAAGAAGCCATTCTCGCATTAAGTGAATAAGGAAGGCACAAATGGAACAGATTAAGGAGTTGCGCTCAGACGAGAATGATGCTCTTTTTGATAAAACAAATATGTTTTTCAAGGAATTTCCTTCAGATTTCCGTCAAATCAGATACTTTACCCTTTTGATTGTTCAATCTGCTCCCCTTGAAATCAAGGAGATTAACTTATTAGAGCAGCAGATAAGTGAGGTTATCAAGAACGCAGTTAAACACGGAAATGATTGCGATATTAACAAGAAGGTTCGTGTTTGGTATTCCTTCAGTCCTACCCATGCCCATCTCATTGTAGAGGATGAAGGAGAAGGATTTAAGGATCTGGAAAAGTGGAATGAATTTAACAGAAAGCGTCTCAGTTGTCTTCATAACCAGAATTTTGAGGAATTAGCAAACTTCGTTTCCTTTAGAACCAACCGTAGTGATGATCAAGACGGAGGAAACGCATTGTTCGCTGCATTGGAATACTGGAATGGTGGTTTTGTTTACAATGGAAAGCGTAATTGTGTTGCTATGTTGAAGAAATTCCAACAGCGCCGTCATGGAATTGTAGCTGACGGAGAATAGTTTTTCAAAAAATATTTTCCTATAAAACAAATAAGGCTTACACTCTGAAGTACATTTTCAGAAGGTAAGCCTTAATTCATTAAAAAAAATAAAATGGGAGCCTTATCCAAACAAATGAGACAGGGCACCAATATTTTCTGGTGAAACTGCTGCTCTGTTTTCTATCTGGATTGCATTAAAGATTTCCTGACGAAAGACCTTTACGTTTTTTGGAGCTTCCACACCAATCTTCACCTGATCTCCACGGATTTCTATAATGGTAACAGTGATTTCTTCGCCAATCTTGATTTTCTGATTCATTTTTCGGGAGAGTATCAGCATAGATTCCCCCGTTTTTTCATTTCTTCTAGAATATCATGCTTGGTACCCCATTTGGAATCAGAAATCACTACCTGCAGACAATTATTGTTCTTTTTATTTACAATTATAGGCCCCTGCAAATTGATAGTAACAGGAGAACCTGCTGCAGGAACAGTAACAATAGAAAGTACAAAAACATCAGCTGGAGATGAAACATCAATCCATGAAAGCACCTTATCATCTACATCAAGCTCGTAGTCGTTGCAAATCAAGAAGGGATCCACAACAAGAAAGGCCAAGGCTTTTTTTTCCGTTGATTGTAGCCAAAAGAAAGGCTCATATTCAGACTCAAACAACACGTATTCCGTGAACTGCTCAAAACCGAACAAACCTTCTGGGAAAATAAGCTTTTGACTATCATCTACAGTAATAATGCCTTTGGCCTTTGTTTCTACTTGCATTTAGCCTTCCTATCTGAGGTAGTTCAATAGTGTACTTGAATACAGCTTTGCAGCATTGCTCAAGGTTGCCTGCTGTACATACTCCATCATCTTCATATCAGTTACCGCCTTAGTGAAGTCCAAATCACCTTCACGGCTAATCATAGAAGTAACATTTAAAGCAGTTAAGGAGTTACGGGAGACATTCTGCATGGCTCTCTCGTACTCGGAACCAGATTCAGCAATACGAGCAACCAAGTTGCTTACAGAACCGTCAATTCCACCAAGTACACGACCACCAATGGCTTCTTGGTCTCCAGTCAACAGAGCATCTCGAAGGGCGATAACGCTATCAAAAAGGGAACCACCGGAAACACGAACACTATTTCCTAAATTGTAAGGAGGTTGCTGGCTTGCATCCTTAATAAGACCAAGATCGTTAAGGGTGGTTCCAGACAGATCTTGCAGCCACAGCTGACGAGAATCAGTGGTCTGGAGATTCAAACCAAAGGTTACAGGGTCGATAGAAGCCTTTACCGCTGCACCAGAATCGTTGATTTTGGCAACGATGGCATACACGTTATCTCCAGCATTCAAGGCAATTTCATGGCCATCTACGGAAATAACACCATCAGCACTTACACGGAAGGCGGAAGCATCACGGCTAGAATACAATTCCTGGGGCTGAGACCAGAATACCTTGTTTCCTGCAGAAGAAGTTTCGAGGTATGCATTTTCATCCACTTCAACCTTGTTTCCTGCCACATTACCATTGTAGCGAACTGCAGCAATCTTTGGCTCTGAGGCTCCAGGAACGGTGGCCATTTCAACATCAAAGGCGGTGCGGTTTGTTCTTGTTCCTGCAAACAATGAATTTCCATCGGGACCAGTGGCATTGGCATTTTGAACCAATTCCTCCAGCAACTCATCTACCTCAGCAGCCATGTTCTGCATGTCCTCTGGTGTATATGTTCCGTTAGCCCCAGTAATAGCCAACTCACGGACACGATGCATGATTTCCAAGGACTGATCCATGTAGCCTTCAGTCAAGGCCAAACGATCAGTAAGTACCTGAGCATTTTTCTCAAAGGTCTGAACACGTCCAAGATATGACTGATAGCGAACCAAATGGCCTGCAGCCAAGGGATCTTCCCGCAGAGACTGAAGTCGCTGCTGGCTACTGAGCTGATTATTTACTCGTGCCTGGCGGGACTCCTGCAATCGCAAGCTGCTTTGCAGGTCATTATTCATCATTGCAGAACTAACTCTTCTCATCTTCTATGTCCTTTGGGTTATACCCCGAGTCTATTAATAACGGTATCCAGCAGCTCATCAATTACAGTGATGAAACGAGCAGAAGCGTTATAGCCATGCTGGAACTTAATAATGTCTGCCAACTCCTCATCGATGTTGACACCAGAAATGGAATCTCTCAATGTGCGAAGGTCTTCCATAACAGTCTGCTGACTCAACAGATTGATTTCAGCCTGCTCACCCTTGAGACCTACATTTGTAACAGACTCAGCAAAATAGTCATCTAAGGTGCGGTAGCGACCAATCATTACCTGAGAATTGCGGATTGAGGCAATTTCGGTGGCAGCAGAGCTATCTCCATTTTCACCATAGCCAGAACCAGCTGGGAAGGAGGAAGCCACAGACAGTACATCACTGACAATGGCAGGATTTACGGCAATATAGGCAGAAGGATTGTGTACAGGAGAAACAGCATACTGGGCTCCATTGCCAGTACCAGCTCCTGCCAAAGCATTTACTGCGTTGGGCTGAGCAAAATCATAAGCATTTGCAGCACCAGAACCAGCTAAGATTCCAGAGTATCCAGCCAAGAAATGACCAGAATCCTCTACGTGACGAATCACAAAGTCAGGATTTGATGGATCCTGGGCAGTGGTGGCCTTTAGCACCAGATGGTTATTGCGGTCAAGGTAGGCTTTTACCTCACCGTCAGAGTCGTTAATACGGGCAATAACTGATTCTACAGTATCTGTGGGATAGTAAGGTACATCGATGTTGCCATTTTTACCAGCAATGGTAATAGTTCCCTCAAAACCAACCTGCTCCTGGGGATTCAGTGCATGGGTACCAGAGAGGCGGAAAATATAGGATGAGTCTTCCACACCATCTCCGTTGCGGTCAAAGTTACCAGCCACATCGGTAACAAAGGGCTGCTGAACAAAGAAATCAAGTCCAGTAGTATTGTTGGCACCTACAGCATTACGATGAATATCATTTACTAAGTCGGCAAAGTTCATGGTCATGGTGTTCAGCTCCTGTAATTCGTTGCGAACATCCACATCACGAAGCTCAATCAAGGCCCCCAGAGAACCGCCAGAAATCTGAGCCAAGTTACCAGTGTCAGACCACACTACCTGGCTGTAGGTATTGTTATCTGTAGGAGAAATAGTATCAAAGGTACGGGCTACCCCACCCTGCACCAGCACCTGACCGTCAAGGTGAACCATGAACTCATCAGCATCACGCTGGTCGGTGGTAACGTTTACTAAAGAAGAAAGCTTTTCCACCATCAAATCACGGCGGTCTAACAGATCGTTGGGGCTGTCTCCCATGGCACGAACTCGAACAATTTCCTTGTTTAATTCTGCAATCTGCTTTGTATAGTTATTTACCTGCTGTACGGTGGCTTCAATATCTCCATTCAAGAGGGTTCCGATTCCTGCAAGGCTATTTTCACGCTGACGGATGGAGTTCACCAAGGTCTCTCCACGGGAAACGATGGCCTGGCGAGCTGCCTGAGACTCAGGATACAAGGACAATTCCTGCCAAGACTGCCAGTAGCTGTCCATATTGGAGCGGATGGACACGTCCTGGGGCTCGTTGTAAATCTGCTCCAGCATGACGTAATATTTTTCTCGTGTAGACCAGTAAGATTCCTGATTTGTCTGGGCAACAATGCGGGACTCCAGCATTTCGTCACGCACACGAGTAATGCTTTCCACGCTTACTCCCTGACCAATCTGACCGGGACGCTCAGCACGAGTTAAGTCTGGGCGATACAAGGGATCAAACTGACGCAATTGTACACGCTGACGTGAATAACCTTCTGTGTCGGCGTTTGCGATGTTGTGACCAGCAGTTTCAATGGAAGTGGTCTGAGCCATGAGACTGCGCTTACCTAATTCAATTCCTGCAAATGAAGAAGCCATCCTATACTCCTTTAATTATAATACGGCATTAAACAACAGGTTTTCTGGAACTGGCTTAATAACGGAGCCAGTACTGGAATACACTGTATTACGATTCTTTGGGATTACAGAATCAAAAACTTCCTGTAAAAATTCCTTTGTAATCCGTATGTAATCGTTCAAGGCGTCATTTTCCACCTTGGAAACAGACAATTTTCGTCGCACTTGATGAAGTACATCCTTTACCACGGGACACAAATCCTCTGGAAGCATTGTGGATACCTGATGCATATCAGGCACCTTTTGTGAACCTGAGACACCGCAAATCTGACAACAAAGTTCTTCCCGCTTCACTTCCAGTTGGGTAAAATTCTCTGTCAACTCATTGAGCTTAAAAAGATTAGTATCTAAATCTACCCAGTTCTTTTCTGTAACTGCCTGGCGAACAAGCTTTTGCAACTCAATCATCGAGTCAAGCAACTCGTTCTGAGAAGTCAGGATAGCCAGCAAATCTGCAGCTGCCTTTTTGTCCATAAAGGCATCCTCCATGAATCCATAATTCTTCATTATTTTATCGGCAAAAAGGGCTTAGTTATAAAGGAAAATATATAAAAAAAGAGGGCCTGATAAAACTTATCAAGCCCTCACAAAAAAGGAGAGGAGGATGCAGAAAACCAGAAAATGCAGTGTGTGCAGCTGCATATTTCTGAAGAAACTGCGGTGATTGTTGTTGCTCTTGCAATCTATAAAACAAACCACCTAGCAACAGGAGGGTTACAAGAAAAATAAAAAAAATACAATTTTTTTTAATTTTTTTGTAATAAGCCGTATCTACACCTTTCTTGATTCATTAGCTACCTTGATGTACAATACAATATCTTTTGGAGGTTCACTATGGTGATGTATGATGCTCAGACAGGATTTCAGTTGGGAAACCCCCAGGTTATACCTTTATCAGAACAGAGTCAGCTGCCCACAATGGCAGAATTACAGAAGGAATTCAGTGCAATGATTCTTTCTGCCTCAGGATGGCGAAAGGTTTTTGCCCTTTCTGGAGATGAGGAGGATACTACAACAGAGATTGGTGCTGCAAACGGCGTACTTTCTGCCCTCATTGCTCAGGTCTTTGCAGACTACATTATCCAACGATGTGGTCCTGGCTGTAAGATTGCCTTGGGACTTGATGCTCGTCCCACTGGTACACAGATTGGAGACATTATTGCTCGAGTTTTGGCAGGTCGTGGTATTCAGGTGGAATATCTTTTTATCACCGCTGCACCAGAAATCATGGCCTATAGTCGTCAGCTTGATGGTTTCGTTTATGTTTCTGCTAGTCACAATCCAGTGGGACACAACGGAATTAAGTTCGGCCTAAATGATGGAGGCGTCCTTCCTGGAGAGGAAACAGCAAAGCTTACTGCAGCCTTTACCCAGCTTTGCAGCAAGAGTGAGTCCATTCAACTTGCAGCCCAGCTAGTGGCAGCTTGTTCAGAAGATGCTATTCAGAAAATCTTTGCAGAAAGTGCCAGCTGTAAAGCCCGTGCTGTAGCTAGCTATCGTAACTTTACTCGTCTTGTAGTTTCTGGAACAGAGGACCAACAACAGCAAAAGGCATTCTTTGACTTAATTGCTCAAACCACAAAGAAAAAGCCCCTATCCGTGTCCTGCGACATGAACGGTTCTGCCAGAAGTCTTTCCATCGATAAGGACTTCCTTCCAGAGTGTGGCATTGGTTTTGATGCCATTAACAACAAGCCACGAGAAATTGTTCACGCAATTATTCCCGAGCCAGAAAATCTTGTACACTGTGCCCGTTTTATGGAGGAACAAAAGCCTACCAATCCTGCTGTTACCCTAGGCTACATGCCCGACTGCGATGGTGACAGAGGAAACATTGTGTACTGGGATGATGCAAGTGGAAAAAGCCAGGTTTTGAAGGCCCAAGAGGTATTTGCCCTTTCTGTTTTGGCTGAATTAGCCTATCTTGACTATAGAAATGAATCAACAATGGAACCAATTAAGGCTGGAGTTTCTGTAAACGATCCCACCTCCATGCGAATCGAAGAAATTGCAGAAGCCTTTGGTGCCACAGTTTTCCGAGCTGAGGTAGGAGAAGCAAACGTTGTAAACCTAGCTCGTGAAGCACGACAAAAGGGTTATACTGTTCCGATTTTAGGAGAAGGCTCCAACGGTGGAAATATCACTCATCCAGCTGCTGTTCGTGACCCCATCAACACTATCTTTGCCTTAGTCAAACTTTTGGCAATTCAAGATACAACCACAGAAGATGGCACAGTCAAGCAGGGCTTGTTCCATCGGTGGTGTTGTAAGTCTGGTCAGGAAGCAGCCTACAAAGCAGACTTTACCCTTGCAGACGTTATTGCCACATTGCCGGTCTATACTACTACTGGTGTTTCAGAAAACCGTGCCTTATTGAAAATCAAAACAACGGATCACGGTGAGCTGAAGGCTCGTTTCCAAAAAGAGTTTGAAGCAAGCTGGCAAGAAAGAAAAGATGAGCTAGCACAGAACTATGGAATTGCCTCCTATGAAGCCATCTGTAACAATGGCACAAAAGAAACAAGAAATCTTTCAGATTATAGTCTTTCTGGCAAGGGAGGACTGAAAATCTTGTTCAAGGATGCAAAAGGAAAGGGAGCAGCCTTTATCTGGATGCGTGGAAGTGGCACCGAGCCTGTATTCCGTATTCTCTGCGATGTTCGTGGTAACAACAAACAGATGGAAGAGACTTTGCTTGCATGGGAAACTGAATTGCTAGCAAAAGCTGACTCTTAAAGTTTTTAAGAATCACACAGGAGTTTGAGGATTGCTTCTCGGCTTTTCGCTGAACAAGCATCGTTCTGGATATACCGCTGGCTCATGGGCTGGTTCTTTGGAGCACCCTCAAACTCACCAACCACCTGCAAAGGACTACCTGCAAGAACTACTACATGGTGGGCAAGGGCCAAGGCTTCAGACACATCATGGGTTACAAGCAGAGCAGTCCTTCCCTCCTTTTCCAGAAGTTGTTCCATCAATTCCATAAGTAAAAGCTTTAGTTTAATATCTTGAGCCTGAAAGGCTTCATCCATCAGCAAGACAGTGGATGGAAAAGCAAAGGCTCTGGCAATAGCACATCGTTGTCGCTGACCACCAGAACACTGGGTAGGTAAAGAATCAATTTTTTCTTCTAGATTAACCGCTTTTAGGAAGGTATCGCTTCTTTCTTTTGCAGTCTCACGTCCTAGCAAAGATTCCACTGGCAGCATTACATTTTTTTCCAAGGAATACCAAGGCAAAAGTCTCGGCTCTTGAAAAAGATAAGATACAGAAGCTCCCCCTACAATATTACCCTGATCTGGCTGTAACAACCCTGCAATACAGTCCAAAAGGCTAGTTTTTCCTGCTCCAGAAGATGCCATCAAGGCAGTTATCTTACCTGCTGGAAAACTATAGGAAAAATCCTGGAAAATTTGGTAATTTCCTCGTTTGAGCCAAAGATTTTTTACTTCTATATTTTCTAAGCCTTTTGTTTTGTATACATCCTTCATTTTGTAGCCTTTCCTCCTGTCAAAAGTCCTCGCCTATGTAAAACAAGAGAAAAAATACTTTCCAAAAAAAAACTCAAGATTACCAGCATCAAGGTGATGGCAAAAACTTGAGCTGTTTCCAGATGAACCTTAGCATTTTGCAATAAGGTTCCTGCTGAACGGTGAGGAAGACTTATCACCTCCGCTGCAGCAACAACCTTCCAGCTCAATCCAAAGGCAGCAAGACTTCCTGAAAAGAAATATGGCTTACAGGAAGGAAAATACAAATGACAAAACATTTTACCAGTGTAAAACCCATAGACTCGGCAGCAGGCAATCAAATCCTTGTCGGTATTTTTGATTCCCGTTTCCACCGCACTAATCATGACTGGTAGGCTCATTACCATAGCCACAAAAATCGGAACAATGGAGGAACCAAACCAAAACAGAGCAAGAAGAATAAAGGAGACTACGGGGGTTGCTCGCATCATAGCCAAGGGAAAATCAAGAAGATTATGAACGCTCTCACTTGCACCAGAGGCAACACCTAACAGTGTACCCACCACAACAGAAATCACAAAAGCCACCAAACTTCTGCAGGCGGTAGCTCCCACATGTTGCCAAAACAGGGGCTTACCCATATCTTGAATCAAGACCTCAAACGTTTCTTTCGGTAATGGCAATATGAGGGGAGAGTTTATGGCCAAAGCTAAAAGCTGCCAAACCACTAAAATGGTTCCTACAGATAAAAGAGTGGCCACATAACGCCGATGCAGAAGTTTTTCAACCATCATTCAAAATAGAATCCGTCGCTAGGAAGTTCACCACCGATTGCATCAGGGGCAAAATCCAAGAAAATGGAGAAAAGGTCTTCCAGCTGGGACTGGGCTTCCTTAGCTGGGATGAATACATAGGCTCCATTAGGAATAACCTTTGTAGCAATTGGTGCCTGTAATCCTAAGGTATGATTTTGTACCAATGCTCCAGCCTCTGAAGGATGAGCTATTGTCCATTCCACAGCTTCTCTTGCACTTTCCAATAAACCTGCAACAAGGTGTGGAGATGTTTCTGCCAATTCCTTCCGTACAACTAGCACCGTCATGGGATAGGTTTCAGAATCCTTCCCCGCAGTCTTGTTTAAGGCTGCAAATTCATCCTGCAGATTTATTGCACGACGAACAGAAGCATCTTTTGTGGTAGCTACAGTGGAAAAAGGCTCTGGAACAACAGCATATTGAATCTTACCAGCCAAAAGTGCTGCTGCAATTTCAGCTGCAGGAATGGAAAAATCTAAAGCCACAGAATTAGCATCTGGAGCAACACCATCAGCAGCAATAGCTATGCCATTTGATTTCAACAAATACCGGAACATGTATTCAGGAGTTGCTCCCTGGCCAGCCACATTAACTGTCTTTCCTTTTAAGTCCTCCAATGAAGCAATGCTTTCATCCTTTGTAATGAGGTTAAGCATCCCCTGCCCCATGACTGCAGCCACCACAAGGGCACCATTGTTTTTAGTAAACACCTTGGCAGCCACGTTTGGAGGAAGAATTCCTGCATCAATCTCACCTTTCAAGAGCTTGGGCAAAAGCACATCAGCTCCAGCCACCACATGAAACTGGAAATCAGCGCCAGGAACTTGGGGCTTATTCTCAAACAAATAAGCCATGGGAATACCGCTAGGTCCATTTAAGGCCGCAACATTAATGGTACGATTTCCAGCTGAAGGAGCTTCTTGGGCAGGAACATCTCCCCCATCCTTTTTTCCACCAGCAAAAACCACAGTTGCCATCAACATTAAGACAGCACTAACCAAAAGAACTCGATTATATTTACTCATAAATTACCTCCAACATGTTGCAAAAAATAGAGCTGCTAAAAAGTACTTTCAGCAGCCCCTCGTTTTGAGTCATATAAAACAGCTCAATAAAATGTTTATCTATTTTCTTTGTATATCTCGGCCAGCAACCGTAAACCTTCTCGCACCTCATCTTCTGGCCCAGAATAATTCAGTCGCAAGCACTTGTCATAGTGACCATGACAGCTTACTTCTGGATCCTCCACACCAAAGAAGAAATACTCTCCCGGAACTGTCACCACACCTCGTTCCTTCAGCTTACGGTATAGCTCCAGAGTGGAAATCTTCAAGTCCTTAAGATATAGCCAGAGGAAAATAGCTCCCTCACTGCGGTGAATCCAAAAATCTCCGCCTTCAAAATACTCCCGAATCCATGCCACTGCCTGCTGAGATTTTTTCTGATAGAAGGGCTGTACGTAGTTTTTTGCCACCTCCACAATCTCTCCAGAAGCAATACAGTTCTGAGCAATGGCCTGTCCACCAGAACCAGATGCCAAGGCTGCAATAGCATTCACATTGGCCATGGCAGAAGCAATTTCTGGGGTTGCTACTATAATACCTGTTCTTAAAGAAGGCAATCCTATCTTGGACAAACTCATAGAAAGCACCACAGATTCATCCCAATAGGGAGCAGCCTCATCAATGAACACTATATCTGGGAAGGGCAAGCCATAAGCATTATCCACAAAGAGGGGAATATCATACTTAGTTGCCAATGATGCCAGACGATGAATCTCTGTATCTGTCAACACATTTCCTGTAGGATTAGTAGGACGAGATACACACATTGCACCAACATCATCATGGTTTGAAAGATAAGATTCCAGAAGCTCAAAGTCAATGAAATACTTAAAGCTTCTATCATCGTAATATTCACAACGAGCAGGAATAGAAACCATTAAATTGGGCTCCAATCCTTGATCAGCATAACCTACATATTCTGGTACCAAGGGGAAAAGAATCTTTTTCTTATGCTCCACCCCATTGGCATCAGTAAAAATCCCTGAAAATAGGTTAAAAAGATAGAAGAATGCAGACTGGCTTCCGTTGGTAATGGCAATATTTTCAGGCCCAACCTTCCAACCATAGGTTTCAGAAAGGAACTTTGCTACTGCATCAATAAAACCAATTCTTCCCTGAGGTGGATCATACAGAGAAATCAGCTTTTCAAAACCACCCTCCTCTGCCATAATCCGCTCCATTTCCCGTCTAAACATGGCTTCAGCCTCAGGAACACGAGCAGGATTTCCACCTCCTAAACGATAGGGAGTCACCCCTGCAGGAAGAGGTCGTCCTAAATCATCCATCAATTGCAAAATACCGGAATGACCAGTAAGTTTTTTACCAAAATCAGAAAATGAGTACTTCATGATTATTTACTCTCTAAAGGTTGTACAAGCTTTCTTATATTCAGCTGCTGTCAATGAAAAGATATCCACATCAGGAGCAGCTTCAAGCATTGTCACCTGACCATGAAAATCCACGTTGTCGTCAATTCTAAGACGTAGTGTGGAAATATCTCCTACCACACGGCTTCCAGAAGCAATTTCTATTTTAGATACGGCATGTAAATCCCCGGTAATATCTCCTGCCACAAGAATAGAATCAGCAGCAATTTTTGAAACTTGACAATGAGCAGTTTTGTCAATCTTCAAATTTCCAGAAGACTCAATTTTTCCCTCGAATTTACCAGTAATAACAAGGTTGTCACTAAATTCCAAATCCCCGATAAACTCGGTTTTTTGTCCAAGAACAGTAACATTACCTTCTTTCATATTAAATGAGTACATATAGCCCTCTCTTATCTTCTTTTTCTAAAAAAACAATGCATCACAAGACCAACCACCAGCAATAGGCCACTAGCCAATGCAAAAATGATGCCTACATAATCACCAAAACGAGTATACACTGTTTTTTCAGTTTTATCCAGAACTGGAATGGAACCAACTAAATAAGTTTCTACAAAGGGTTCTGCCATAGCCAAAATTTTTCCATTAGGATCGATAATACAGGTCTGGCCAGTGGTGGTTGCACGAACTGTTGGAACTCTATTTTCCACAGAACGGAAAACCGCCATAGATAAATGCTGATATTGACAAGCAAGACTCTTAGACCATGCATCATTAGAAAGATTTACAAAGGCTTGAGCACCTGCATTTACAAATCGCCGTCCTACAAAGCCAAAGGTATCTTCAAAACAGATAGGAGTACTAAAATTGATTTTTGTTGCTCCATCATTTCCTACCACTTCAAAAACTACTGGCTCATTTCCTGGTTCCCACATGTGGGTATCACCATTCAACAGCATCTGATACAACTGGGGAAATTGCTTATCAAAGGGGAAATACTCAGTAAAAGGAACAAGCTTCATCTTACCATATACTTCTGGAGCAGGTGGCAAGGTATTTTCTCCTGGAGTAAAGAGTAAAACTGCATTATAATCCAGTACATTATTTCCAAGAGTATCAACACCGTGGTCGTTACCAATTACAAAGGGAACGGGAGCTTCATCAAGATAGTGCAAAAGCTCATCCACCAGCTGAAACTTATCACGTTCATATCGGTGCTGATAATGCCAATTTATCCGTGGTACAAAGGCTGTCTCTGGCCATACCACAAAATCAACCTGAGGATTATCTGCAATAGCCTCATCAGAAATCCGTTTTAATGTTTTTAAGTCCCGCCTATAAGAAGAAATACCACCAACCCATGGATCTGAATTTTGCTGAATTAAAGCTACCTCCACTTGGGGTGCATCAGAATAGTCCACAGGAGAAACAAAGCCATAAATCAATACACCAATAACTACTACTAACCAACAACAGGCTGAAACAATATGTTTTTTACAAGCTTGAGGAAGCTTTTTTACTAGTGCCTTACATCCACCTACACTTCCTTCTTGCTTCATGCTACGATAAGCATCTACGATAACACCAGTAAACCAGGCTGAAGTGAAGGTTATCAGTCCATCAAGTCCCCACAGACCTACCGTATCTACAATCTGAATGAGGGGCAAGACTCTCCAGTGAGAATAAGCCAAGACACCATAGTGAAAGCCAGAAAATCCTAAGGTTTTTACGTAATCGTAGGCACACCATACTAGCCCCTGAACAAGCCATCCCCATTTTGGAAAAAGACTAGCGGCAGCTTTTAACAAGGGAAAGGCAAGCATAAGGTAGAGCCCATACATAAAGGAAATAACGAAAATTCCTAAGGGATGAAAGGTAGCTAACCAATAGGTAAAAAGACAATATGCTCCAACACCATAGGCTATACCCCATAACCAAACAGTCTTCCAAGATACAAAACGCACCAAAAGGAAAACAGGTATGAGAGCAAAATAAGAGAGAAAAGGGAAACCTTTTACAGAAAAAAGATTTGGTTGTGGAAGGGCAAATAATAATATAGCAAGAACGAGAAGGGAAAAAGCAATGCCACACCGAGCAAGCAAAGAATAGGAATCAGTTTTCGGGCACCGCTCCATCATGGGTATGAACTACTCCTCTACAGATAAATTCCAAACAGCCTTTTTCAATTCCTGTCCTGAACGAAATGCAACAATATAATGTGGAGGTACAGACAAGCTATCTCCAGTCTTGGGATTGCGTGCCTTCTTCCGTTCTTTACGAAGCCGTAATTCGAAGGTACCGAAACCGCGCAACTCGATGGTAGAACCATCTTTAAGAGCAAATTTTAACTGCTCCAAAGCTGACTCAAAAACTTCTTGTACAATCCGTTTTTCATAGCCAGTTTCCTGACGAATTCCATCCACTAAATCGTACTTTGTTACCTTTTTTGATTGCATAATTCTCTTCCAATTTTTTTTAAGAAATTCAAATTACAAAACGAGGGACACTGCATTACTGCAATATCCCATCCGTTTCCTTAGTTTGCAGCGACGCTGCCGAATGAAACATTGTACAGTTTCATCATCCGTGACTTTTTACGAGACACAGAATTCTTTGTCAAAATACCCTTTCCAGCAGCAGTATCCAACTCCTTTACCAGAGCCTTCAACAACTGGGCGGCACGCTCAGAATCCTTAGCGTGAACAGCCTCTACGTATTTTCTAGCACTTGTTCGAACAGAACTCTTTGCTGACTTGTTGCGTAAACGGCGAACTTCACTCTGCTTGTGTCTCTTTTCTGCAGACGAATGCTTTGTGGCCAAAAGAAACCCCCAAAAAAAATACTTACACTTGTGTTAAAAAATAACACAAACCTGCATCATGCTACCAAAAACAGGTAACTTAGTCAAGTGAACTTTAAATTACACAAGGACTTTTAACAGAACTCTCTATTGACTTTATACTTTGTAACTAAAACAAGTATATTGACAACAGAGACACATTCAGTTATTATCTTGTAATAATCGATTATTCCTAAGATAGGAGGCAAGCCATGGCTGGAGCCAGTAAGAACTCTCGTACAACGGTTACTACCCATAAGTTCATTTGCAACTGTGGTGGTGAAATTGTAATGAAGACATTGTTTGAGAAAGGCAGACTTAAGAACGTTGCCGAGTGCACACAGTGCAAGCGTGTTGAACGCCGCCCCAAGGACTTCAAATAATTAGTTCCTTGCAGTTGATTATCATAAGTTATTGATTTTCAGCTGAACTTCTCACATAGAAAGGCTATCACAAGGTTTTCCTTGGATAGCCTTTTTTATTTTTAACCAGCTTTAGAATTGATTAAAACAGAAAATTATTTTCCAATATTTTCGGCAGACTGCCATTCCTCTAGTTGAGCTTGAATCAAAGCCTTTCCTTCATCGAGAATATGCATTTGTTCCTGTTTATTGGTGGGAGCTGGATAGATTTTCAAAATCTTTACCCGATAAGATCCATTCTTCAGATTTCTGATAACTCCATCCAAGGTTGAAATCTGATAGCCTCCATCCAGCGCACACACAGCCACTGGCATGGGAGCCTTGTCTAGCAAGCGTCTAAAACCAGCTGCGTAGAAGGTCCGTAGCTTACCATCTCGGCTTCTTGTTCCCTCAGGAAAGATAACAGGAATCTGACCACGTTGCACTACTCGTTCAGCAAATTTGTCTAAGGTTTTCATGGCTACAGAAGGGCTTCCTGTGCGGGGAACAAGTGCATGCTCATGAACTCGTAGCATTTCTGAAACCATGGGAACATGACGTCCCAGTTCGGCCTTAGCTACAAATCGTAAATCTCTGTCCCGTAAAAAATTCATATAAACAGGAATATCCAAAAGGCTTTGGTGATTTGACATAATCAAGAACTGTTCTGGAAGCTCATCCTTTAAATGTTTTTCACCCTTGAACTTAAAATTTTTATACACAGAAAGAATTGAAAAAATAAGTGGTGCACAAATCTTTACAATTCCAGTAGAAATCTTATAACAAAGTTTTTTTGAAATTGGATATGAAAAAACATTCAAAATTGCAGCAATACTAACAACTAACAAAAGACAACAGATAGTGATAATACTGGACATGAAATAACCTTTCCTTAAGAATTCAGCTTATACAAAGCTCCTTTTATTCTATACATTTTATCCCTTATCCGCAAGTGGAAGTCTAGAAGATAAACCGTTCAATGGAGTTACAAAGCTCCTCTAAATTACCATGAACTCTGCGACAAGAAGGAATTGCCTCTAAGAAAATTCTACCATAACGCTTTTCCACCAATCGTCTGTCCAAAACCACTACGGTGCCCCTGTCGGTGGAGCGACGCATTAGCCTCCCCACTCCTTGTCTGAATTTTATCACAGCCTCAGGTACACTAAGTTCCATAAAGGAACTACCACCACGCTGTTCCACCGCCTCAGAACGAGCTGCAAAGATAGGATCATCTGGTACTCTAAAAGGTAATTTAACGATAATAACTTGTGAAAGAGAGGAACCAGGAACATCCACACCTTCCCAAAAGGAATCTGTAGCAAAAAGCACGCTAGTTTCATCTTCCTTGAATTTTTCCAATAATCGGAATCTATCCTCATCTCCCTGCTTATACAAGGCAATACCGCTTCCTGCCATAGTTTTACGACAAGCTTCCCAACAATTACGCAAGGAATCGTAGGAAGTAAAAAGAACCAAGGTACGACCTCCTGCAGCACTAATAAGCTGAGGAACAGCTGTCTCTATATAAGACTGAAAGGAAAAGCTATCTGGTAACGGTGCGTCAGTAGGAATTGCCAGTAAGGCATTACGGTGATAAGGAAAAGGAGAAGGAAATTCCCCCGTAGCAAGTCGCTCCTCCTCCACAAAGCAGGCCCCACTTCTTCCCAGCCAATAGTTAAAGTTTTTACTACTACGAATTGTGGCAGAGGTGCAAACTACCGTGGACAAGGGCTCAAATACCCCCTCATTCATCCGAGGAGCTATATTTAAAGGAGCCTGAACAAACCGGCAGAACCATTGTACTTGATCACTAGCAGCACCACGCATTGGAGGAAGTTTTATCCGTTCCACAAAAAAAACGGTCTGAGTACGCTCCTGCCACTGTACAGAAGCCTTACAAAACTGAGCCATGTCATCAAGTCTATTAAGAACCGCCTTTGTTTCCCATACAGCAGGAGCATCTCGTAAATCCTCATCAATACTATCTATCATTTCTCGAAATACAGTCGTACATTCTGTTATAGCAATTCCCAATTGTTCAAATCGTTCCAGAACCACATCAAAAAGCTGTTCCGTAGAAGGGGTTAGGCGTAGTGCATATTGATTGTCCATAAGATCCAAGCCAGCTTGATCAAGGGTTTCTAGACATGTCTGTACCGATTCAATAGCTGTTAAAACCTGTCCCACCCAATTCTCTCCAGAAGCAAGCACTTCCAGAGTATACAGATGACCAGCCATAGCTCCACCACGACGCTTACGATACAAAATATTTAACTGACGAGTTACCTTAAAACGAGTTAGGGTTTCAGAAAAAAAACTTGTGGCAGCATTTTCTATTCCATGGGCTTCATCAAATACAAGTCGCCGATAGGGGGGTAACACTGCTGTATCACTAAATCCAATACCAGAAAGACGAGCTGCTATATCTGCAAACAAAAGATGATGATTTACAATGAGAATTTGAGCATCAGTAGCCTCTTTTCGAACCTTCATTACAAAGCATTGACTGTGATATTTACACTTCATGCCCATACAGGCATCAGATTCAGAACAAATACGGCTCCACAAATACTCAGAAGGTAAAAAGCTTAAATCAGAACGACTTCCAGTTTCTGTGGTTTTAACCCAATCCGATAAAATATCAAGCTCTTGATTTTCGTTGGCAAACAAATCAGGTTCACTCAGTAATTCGTTAAACCGTCTAAGACACAAATAATTTTGACGACCCTTCATCAAGATAAATTTAAGCTTTTTTCCTGTTATTTTTAAGGCTGCAGGAACATCCTTTTCTGCTAACTGCTGCTGTAAATTGATTGTTCCAGTAGAAATTACCACTCTCTCATTATTAGTGGCAGCCCATAATATACTAGGAATAAGATAGGCGTAGGATTTTCCAACACCTGTTCCAGCTTCAAAAACCCCAACACCTTCTTCATTAAATGAAGTACATATTTTTTTTAAAAGCTCTATTTGCGCAGGTCGCTCCTCAAAATAATTATCACCAGTATCTAATGGCCCACCAGCTGAAATATAAGCTGCTGCAGCTTCAAGATTAAGTTTTTGTATTGATTTAGGCTTGATTGGCTCAACCACCACATAACAGCGACTTACTTCATTATTAACAATATAAAAGCCTTGACAACGCTGAGCAGCCTGTGCAGCAATGGTTATATCCGCCTCTGAAGGCTGAAGAACTCCTGAAGGATGATTGTGGATTAAAACATGAGATTCGTAGGCAACTTCAGACTGAACGGGAACTGCATCTTGATTACCGCGAGCAGCAACAACTACGGAAATTACTCGTCCTTGGGCATCAATCATTCCGCCAAAGAAAACCTCATTCCCAGCAGCCTCCGCAATGGCTTCTGTCATACGGAGACGAACTTCATCTGTAAACCGTAGAGACACATCCATCACAACCTCTTTTAAAAAAAAGAAAGGGCTGAATTACAGCCCTTCTTCATCTCCTAGGGGAATTGAACCCCTGTTGCCGGGATGAAAACCCGGTGTCCTAACCACTAGACGAAGGAGACATTCACAACGTGTGAACATAATAGCAAAGACAAAAAAAAATGTCAATATTGAATACAAAAAAAAATTACATATTCATGTCAAATTTTTTCATTAAACACTCCTGTAAATGGCGACAGTCTTCATCATCAAGCCCCATACTATTTGCTGTAGCCAAATCAGCAGATGCTTCCACATACCGTGAAAGATTGTAATTTGCTAATGCACGACGATAATATACATGGGATTGATGCTCGTTGTAGCCTAGAGATTGATTAAAAAAAGCAATTGCCTGTTCATTGTCTCCCCGTACACTATGAACGATACCGATATAATAAAGTGAACGAAAATTTTCTGGCTGAAACACAACACTTTGCTGAAAATCATTCAATGCCTCATCGTACTTATTTTGAGCAAAGAAAGCCATTCCACGATGCTTTAAAATAACAGACAAAATAATATTATTGGGTGTGGGCTTTGACTCCACAATGTCCGTGTAAATCTTCACAGCTTTTTCCATCTCACCTGCATTATGAGCCTGAATTGCTGCTAGTAGCATATCATCAATAGTTCCACGTACGTAAGGAGAATTTATTTGCTGACTTTGTGCAGGTGGCTTTAATCCATTAGGAAGTTCTTCACGAGCAATAGAATCAGCCTTACTGTAAAAAGCATTTCTTCTCAAATCAATTTCTCGATTAAGCTTATTTTGATAATCACGAATTTCTTGAAAAATAATGTCAGCTAAACTTAAACTTGCATTGATAGAAGCCAATTTTCTCTTTAAAGGTAGATCAAAAGGTGAAAACTCTGATTTATAAATTAATTCATGCTCCACCTCTGCCCATGCATCTTGAAGAATTGTTCTTATTTGGATTTCACAAACACAATCATGAGGGAGATTAAATCCTGTACAAGCAGCTGCATCTAATAAATCTTTTGGAATTTCCACAAGTACGTGAACAGATTCATAACCAAATTCCTTAAAATTTAATGAGGCTCCCTTTCTTTCTATTTCACGTACTACAAAATTATCCCTAATCTGTTGTTCTACTACGGCGAGATCTTCTAGAAAAGCGCAAATAATTCGAATTCCCATCATATCGGTTAACAATGGTAGGGGAAATTCTTCTTTTAGAGGTGGCTTAATACGTAAAACTTTTCGATAATAGCTATCAAAACTTTTTACTCGAGATTTAAATGTTGGACGAGATGGTAATATAATTGTATCTCTTAGCTTAAACTCTATTGTACTCAGGATTGTTTCAAAACCGCTCCGATATATCTTATATTGCTCTTGCATTTCAGATTTAGTTGGCAGTTTTTTATTCTGTAAATCGCTCATAGTATAATTTTACCATTGAATTATACTTCACGCAAACTATTTTTTTTATTTGAAAATATACTGATGTAAAAAAAAGGTCGCCCATCAGGGCGACCATATCAACCTAAAAGGTTAATTTATTGTCTCACTAATTTCCATTAAGGAATTAATTAGTTTGCAGCCTCTTCTACTGCCAAGCTAGAAGTGAAAGCCTCTTCCTGAGCCTGCTTTTCTCTCTCCAAGAAGCGGTTAACCTGCTTCTCACCGAAGCGAGTCATCTCAGCATTCTGCTTTTCAGCTTCCTTAGTGGTGATGATTCCCCAGAGGTCTTCATCAGCGATGTCACGATCTGTGTTCAAAACAGCCTTGTCATAGATAACCTTAACATCCTTGAAGTAACCTACGAAGGTATCTCCATCGTGCATTGCATCACGAGCAATCTCGAATCCTACGAACTTAACATAGGGAAGTCCACGAGGATAGATGGGATATACACGGATTTCACGTGTGCGAATGTCGCTGATGTAAGAAGGATTGTTCCAGCGGAGTTCCTTCCAACCATCAAAGTTCAACTCACCCATCAGATAGCGGCGATCAACACCATCATTGTCCTTCAAGTGTACATACAACTTGTGGGGGTAGTTCATACCAAGGGTTGTTACAGACAAAGCCTTGATTGTTCCAACGTTCTTTACTACACCGTATCCATCTTCGAACTGTGTCTTTCCGCTAGCTGCTTCTTCAGCTGTGGGCTCCTGGGGAACACCATTCTCATCACGAGCAGCCAAAGGCTCATAAGCAGGAATCTCGAATGCAGGTACAATCTTAGCATTTGCATTGTTTGCCCACAAGGGGAACTCAATGCGTACACCCATTACGTTTGAACCAGCAAAGGGAACAGATGCAGAATCCTTTACAGGTGCAGCCTTAACCTGAGACAATGCCAGGCTCTTTACACTCTGTGCAGAAGAATTCAAAACTACTTCCCAATTGGGCAATGCCAGGGAAGATCTCATCAAGGACTTCTGATCCTCGGTAAATGTCATACCAGCTGTTACAGAATAGTCCATGGTGGTGCGGCTGTTTTCAGTAGGATTTCCATCCTGATCTGCAACGATGTCGGCATCCAACAATGTAAAGTCAATAATTGTTGCCTCATCACCAAATGCAAATGCTCCGAAAAGCAACATCACCGCTGTAATTAGAACAAAAGATTTCTTCATTCAAAGCTCCTTTTATACACACTTTTATGTAGCCTTGTATACTTATTCAGTATCCATCAACTTGATAATTTTGTCAACGACTTTCGTGAAGTTTAGATGATTTTTTTAACCATACTAAACAATATTCTCATATACTTTGTTACCATCGATGTAAATTTCCACAGATTCTATCCATGAAAAATTTTTCTTGATGTTGTATACCAGTAAATTCACCCCATCCTTTGTTGCTGAGGTGGTCGCACCAGGAAACAAAGCCTCCTTTGACAAGTTGATGAATAAAATATTTTCCTGTACAAAACAGGATTCTAATCGAGTACCTTGTAGAAACAATGACTTAAATCCATTTGTCACAGGTCCGAGTAATAGCTCCTGAACAAATTGCTGTACATGAACATCCCTTCCTTGAGTGGTGGAATATTCTGTAATGCGTCGACTTTCTATATAAAGTCCGCTTCCGTCAACCGCTTCAAAATAAAGCACCCTTCTCTTACCAAGATTTTCGGAATTATATAAAAAAATAGACACCACTAAAATCAATATGAGGAAGATACAAACTCCCATACCTTGAAAAATTGATCTAATTTTCATTCTGTACCAGTGAATCCCCTTGAACGTTCAAAATGGGTTATAAATGAAGATAGCCCATTATATATTCCCTGAGTTATTTTTTGCAAGTACTGAGAATCACCTAAAAGGGCGGCTTCCTTTTCGTTGGTAATAAAGCCAGCTTCTACTAAAACGCTGGGCATATTGGTATTACGAACCACGAACCATTCTTCTGCCTTAATTCCCCGTGATTTACTTTGCTTTCCAATCTGTGCCTCTAATCCATCCATGATAAATTTGGCAATGAGGACACTTTCTGTAGTGTATTCTTCTTCCATCATGGAATTGAGGATATTTTCCAGCTCTTGATTCTCTCCTGTTGATTCTAGCACCTTTCTACGGAAGCCTGGACTCAAATACCATACCTCGTAGCCAGAGGCATTTTTATCCAAGGAGGCGTTAATGTGAATGGAAATATACAAAATAGCTTCATGTGGCTCTAGACGAATAGAATTTGCTATGTCCACTCGCTGTTCTAGAGTAAGCCATGTATCGTCAGAACGGGTGAGTATCACATCCTTATCTGGATACGTTGTTTGTAATTGCTGAGCAAGCAACTTCGATATGGATAAGGTTAAATCCTTTTCTTGTAAAGAAACAGTCTTTCCATTTTTTTTGTAGCTTCCTATTGCTCCTGGGTCACGTCCACCATGACCAGGATCAATCAAGATAGCTCCAACCTTATAATAGGTTTCTGGCTCATTTTGGGAAAAAAGATTATTGGCAACATCTATGAATTTCTGGGTAACATAGATAGTACCAGATTTATTTTCAGGGGGATCTACAATGGCAAGCTTTGTATAATTCAAGAGAACTAACTGATCTCCAGCCCGAAAAGAAATCTGATGACCATTTTTCTCTAGAATTCCGCTACCAGACAGGGAATCCCAGTATAGCTCTGCCCCCGTTTGTTGGGCAGCCTCTGCCAAATCAAAGCTCTGGGCAAAAAAAGGTGAGAAACAAAAAAATACAATGACAAGACACGAAAAAAGTCTTTTCAATCAGTTCTCCTAACAGGAAGATTCAATTACATATAAAAGACCTTGAATACCACCAAGGATACAGGCATGCCACAATCTTACCAAGGAAGGACTTTTGCCACAACAAGAAGTTCTCTTTGATTCCGCTGTAAGAATTTCCTGAGCTAAAAGCACTGTTTCTCGGAGGCTTCGATAATTCCAGTCTTCAAGAGTATCAAGACAGGACACGAGACAGGAAGGAAGCTGCTCCATCAATGTTTTTGTTGGATCAAAATCACCCAGCTGGGAAGAAAGATAGCTGATAAATTCCTTCTCCTGTTGGTTGGGAAGAATAAAGGCTGCAGGAGGAAATGCATTTTTCTGCCTTAAGTGGGGAAAATCAAAGAAGTTTTCACTTTCTTCTTGATGAGGCTCCAGCTGGAGGACGATGGTTTTTACGGCCTGCTGGGCCTTGGAGATAGCACCTTCCCAGCTTGTATCTGTGGCTAAAATGTTGCCGCATTTTTCCACATTGTTTCTGGGAAAGGTAACGGTATCACCTACCCGAGCACGGGGAAGCACATCTTGTACTCCAGCACAGCAGTCAGCTTTTTCTAGACCATGGATAGATTTTACCTTGCCTGGAATAGAAATCCATGCCCTCTCCCCACAATACTGCTTAGAATCTACCTCGTAGACGGTAAAGGGGAGATTTTGTGGAAGAGCCTCCACAGGACGACGGCATTCAAGCAAGCGGTTTGGAACACGGCCAAGAGCCAGAGCTGCAGCCTGTTGAGTAAGGAAAAAATCCGAGGAATAGGGAAAGGTCCAGCCAGACATGTAGCCACCAGAAAGACGGGCAGCAATTTCTCCTATCATGGGACCCTTGGCAGTAAGCTTGATGTCTGCCTTGGCAGCCCCGCAGGTGAGACCTAAGGCATGAATTCCTTTTACAAAGGTAGCTATGAGAGCCAGCTTGTCCTTTTGAGAAATGGCAGTGGGAATGGTGTGGCCCATTTCGATAAAGTAAGGGGGAAAGAAAATGTGACGATCTGCAAAGCCACAGATGGTAACAGTGCCATTGTACACCAAGGCATCGATGGAAAACTCTGGCCCATCCATGTATTCTTCCACAATGGCACGACCACTGCGAGAATTTCCTTGGGCATCATGTATGGCCTCCACCAATTCCTGATGACTAGTAGCCAAACGGCAACCACGGCCACCCATATTGTCCACCGGCTTAACCACCAAGGGATACTGGTGGAACAAAGGATTTTCTGACAACAGTGCTGCTAGCTGATCTTGCACTTGGGCTCCAGAGTGATTTTCTTGACCTGCAAGGGAAGCCACCTCCGTAAAGGCTGGAGATGGGACTGAAGCTTTTTGAAAACAGCTACGCATAAGAGCCTTATCGCTGGCATTACAGGCGGCCTGATAAGAATGAACAGCAAAACCACAGGCTTCTCCCACGTAGGAAACAGTGGCGGAAAAATCAGTGCCAGCAGTAAAAACTCCCTGCAAGGAACCCTGGGAAAGAAGCTGGAGAGCTAGCTCCTTGATACCTTCCTTGTCTTTCAAGTCTAGATGGACGAAGAGATCTGCCTCTGGAACACAGAGGGCCTGAGGATTACCATCCACCAGCACCACCTGACAGCCTAGGGATTTTGCAGCTTGTATAGCAGGACGTTGCATAAGGCCTGCCCCTAAAATCAAGAGTGCGGGCTTTGTGGAGTCTAGAGAACGTGATAAATTGCAAGTAGATACAGTATGTGTCATAGTCTAATCTAGTTCCTCTGTTTTAATACAATATACTTCAAAGGTGTCTCCCAACTTAAAGCAACGGCTCAATCCATAAAGACTGGAATAGGACAGGGAGCCTTGGCTCAGTTTTTGGGAATTAGTGGAAGTGGAAGACACTGATTCACCCAGTTTTTGTTTTTGTCCCCTGATGGAAGGAAAGCGTTCTGGGTGATGGCCTGTGGAAATAATTTTTTCCACCTTAAAGCCAAACTGACGGAGAATATCCTTGGCACGCTTGGGCTCCCACAAGGTGTAGTGGTCCGCAGGGCTATTAGTAAAGAAGCTTTCTGGAGAAAAGCGAGCCGACACTCCAGCTGCAGAAGGAGTGGAAAAGGCAAAGACTCCGCCTTTTTTGAGAATTCGAGATACGGCCTTGAGTACAGGCCCCAGCTGACGGAAATGCTCAATGACGTACCACATGGTGACAGCTTCAAACTGTCCCACACCAAACTCCTTTACAGGGTTAAAATTTGGGAAGGCAGCACAAACAGCGGGGAATTTCAAGGTATTTTGCACATATTCCACCGCAGAAGCAGAAATATCGGTACCAAAAACCTGCCAACCAGCTTCAGCTCCCGCAGAAAGGAAGGGGCCATAGGCACAGCCAACATCAAGTACAGAAGGAACAAAGCTATTATTACGTCGAGATTTGCCGTGACCGCCCTTCTTTACCAAGAAAATGGCATCGATAATGGACATACGACGAACACCATGATTTTTAATAGCAGCAAAATCCTCAAGATAGGTCTTTCCGTATTGATTTTTATAATCATCAAAAAAATAATCTGCAGAATAAGAAGGTTGAATTCCTTCAAAGGTCCAGCCGATGTAAATCATACCACAACTGGAGCAACGACGGAAGGTGCGCTGGGAGGTACGAGCCACCACCTGATGAGGAACCACAGGATGCTTGCCACAAACGGGACAGAGAATACGAGAGCCCTTAGCGGCACGCAACACAAAATCTTCCAGCTTTTCCTCTTCCTTTGCAGCAAGGGCTTCGTCTTCTGCCTTTGGATATAAAAGCCAGGGGCTTTCTAAAAGCTCTTGGAAGGCCGATTCAGTAATTGAGTCCTGAGAAATAGATGCAAAGCCGTATTTTTGTCCTAAAGCTTGATGAAGGGCTGTGGTTCCCAAAAGAATTACTCCACAGCCTGCAGCCAAGGCTTCAAAGGCGGTAAAACCGTAGTGAGTTACAACCAAGTCATATTGATAGAGTTTTTCTCTTAGGTTTGCCACGGGAGGAACCACCCGAATAAACTTTTGTAGTGTGGCAGGAACCATTTTCTTGGAGGCATCTGGATTAGATACAATGACAGTAACATTCTTTTCCAAGCTTCCCAAGGCAAAGGCTGCAGGCATGGAAAGACCTGCAGGATCTTCCCCACCAGTGGAAACAAGCACCTTGGTAAAAAGCTGGGAATATTCCTTTGACGGTTCCATTCCATCCTGCCCTTCCCCTGTTTTCCTATGAGACCACACTGGTTCCCGACGGTTTTTAGGCAGGGGAATAAAATGGCTATTACGAAGATTAGGAGCTCGTCCCAGCTTGTAAGAAGGAATAATATCTAAAAGATAGTCACAATAGGATGTATTGGAGGAGCCTTCATCAATAGCCAAAATAGGCCCCGCACAAGAAAGCTTTTGAGCCAAGCCCTTGTCTAGAGAAAAGAAATCGCTGACAATCAAGCTATACTCCCCTGCTTCTGGAAGCCTGTTTCTAAACTGCCAATCTTCCAAGCCTTGCTCTCTTGCCTCATTAATGAGATTTAATAGTTCCTGAGGAATGGGAAGACCTAGGACAGCTTCCTTTTTTTCATCAGAAAAATATGAGTCTGGCAAATCCTGTACCAAAATGTCGCAGCCTATTTTTTTTGCAATATCAAGGCAACGACGAAGATGACCTGTTCCCCGTCCTTTCATCACTGAGGGAACACAGAGCACAGGATTCATAACAGCAGGAGTAGAAAAAGCGGAAATGATTTCCTCCGAGGTAAAGGGCTTGGTAGGAGCTCGAGAATGAGAAAGCTGGCTTACAATTCTCAGGCAACGACGGTAGTCGCTGTAGGTATCTACCGTGGTACGGAAATCGGGGTGATGCCAACGAGTAGGAGCTGGCATCATAATAGCGGCAAAATCCTCGGGATGACGATAAAAGGCTGGGCCCACATGTTCGTGGTCATAGGCATCCTCAGTCATACCACAGGCTTCGATAAGAGAACGAGCATTAAATACTTCTACACCACTACCGTGGGGAAGACCTGTAAAGGTAAGGTAATCTACAGGCTGTCGCTTCATTTCCTCCAGCAGACAGGTTGCTGCCTCATAAAACAAAAAGGGATTGTCCGCAGTTGCTCTGAGAATAATATCAGAAGGCTCAAGGCATTGATAAGCTGTGGCACAGGCACAGAACCGTTCTAGCACATCATCCTTGGCACCTGCAAAAATATCCCAACCACAGTCCTTTGCCACAGGCTCCAGCTCTTGATAGGAATCATAATCAACAGCCAGAATATAATGATCCGCAGGTACTCGCTTCATGGCAGCCAAGGTCCAAGCAACCAAGGGGCGACCACCAAGGGACAACAGAGCCTTGCGAGGAAGGCGTGAGGAATCGAGACGGCACTGAACAATAATTATGGTCATCGAATTTTATCTCCCCAGTTATCTATGAGCTTAAACAGGTCTTGCTGAAAGGCGAACTTATGCTTGGCCACCCAACGTCGGGCCTCCACAAATTCCTTGTATGCCAAACCCAAGGGCAGCTTTGAACGACGACGATAGTTTATAAACTGACTAATAGGAATATAACAACGATTCTCTACATAGCGAGGAGCCCCGTTTTTTAGATAGAATCGCAATTGGGTATGATCCGGTGTTGTATCTGGTACAGGAATCTCATTTTCGTAGGCCAGCTGGAAAAGGGGCGACATGATGATTTCCTCTCCCCACAACCAAGCACGCAGTGAAAAATCAAGATTTTGCCAATAGGGTGAAGTGATGGTGTAGTCATATCCTCCCAAACGAATGAATTTCTCCCGGTTGTAAATCCCTACAAAATCAAAAGGATAGAGGGTGGGACTTTTATCACTGACAATATCGGAAAATTCCGGCTTGAGACTATGATGCTCGATTGCAGGTGAAAACCGAACTGGCAAGGGACGACGCTGATAATCCACCAGTCGTGGAGCAAGACAAAAATAATCCTGAATAATGTAGCGTTCAATAACATTGGCAGACAGCAAGGCTGGAGTAACGTGAATAGAGTCATTGATAACAAGGGCATAATCTTCGGTAATTTCACTCATACCGATGTTGATCATGTCGCCAATGGAAACTGTATCTCGAGGAATGATGAACTTGACACTTGGATAATTCTTGATCATTTCCTCTACATTGTACTTTCCTTGTACCTTATCGATGGATACGATTGAAGAAAAACCGCTTTTTACCAGATTTTCTAAAATCTTACCACGATACAAGCCACCAGCACCTACGTTCAGCAGGATAACTGCAATGGGAAGACGAGGGTTAACAATTGGTTCATTTCCATTGAGAATGGTCAGGGGAACCTGATGCTCATTAAAAATTGAAGGTATAGTATTCATCGCACTGCTCACATTCGTCCATAAAGGGCATGGATTGTCCCTTCTGCCAGATGTCCTGAAGGGACTGGCTAAACACATTGCCACAACCTTCTGCCAACAGGAACTCCCGGCATAGAGGTACCTTTCCGTCCACTAAAATCACCATATCACGTCGCTGGTGCCAGCAGGGATTCCGCACCACAGGAGATAAATCCGTTACCTGCTGGTCTGGCATATAATTCATAAAATTATCGTATTTCTGAATAATCAAGCCACCACAATCCTTGCGGCTACGGTAAAAGTCCTCCAGCTGATCCTCATTGGTTTTTGTGCGGACAAACTGCACATAGCTGGCACCGGGAAAATCCTTGCTAAGAATTTGAAAGGCCTTTTGAGCCTGTTCATGGGAAATAGGCCAGTCTGGGCTACCTTCTCCCCGCATAGACTGATACATCTGCTGGTTCTGGCTGTCCAAGGACACAATCCACATAATGGGGGGATGACCATTGGTACGGGGAGGAGCTGAGTCCACCACAGAACGAATTTTCTGGGAAAGCTCCTCTGTAACCAGGCTTCCGTCAGTTTCCACCAACACAGAAAGACCAGGCTGAGCCAAGACAGCCTCCACAAAACCAATAAAATCAGGATGGGCCAAGGGCTCTCCCCACAAGGAAAGAGAAACCACCGCCTCACCAGAAAGCTCTGCCATAGCTGGCACCAGAGCCTTGAATTGCTCCAGTTTCATAAAGCACTGGAGATTTTTCTCAGATGCTTCTGCTGGGGAATGATAAAAGGCTGCCTCGTATGCCTTGGGATAGGGACAGTAGCTGCAGGTACCAGGACAGGCAGCAGAAATCTGCACATTGTAAAAGGCTGGCACGGTCCGTAGCACTGAAGGCACAAAGATTGCCTCGGAAGCTAGCTTGTTGGCAGTTAGGGCACTGGCAAATTCTGGGCTATCAACAGATCCTGAATTTGTAAGTATTATTTTGAAAAGATTTTCACATGCCACCAGACCTTCCTTACTGTGGCAGGAAAAATCCAAGCGATACTGACGCATATCTTCTGGTGCCATCAAGGTTTCTACCTCAAAGGAGTTAATGTCACTACGGATAACATCAAAAAATACATCCCGTCCCACGGAACCAAAATCCTTTGTTTCTGAAAGTGTCTTGAGAATGGACACGGTGCTGCCATTTACCACCACGGGAGCTAATCCCTCTGGCCAGCCTTCCGCAAAGGTGTATTCAGCGGCATACTTGTGATGAAAATTGAAAAGCTCCTTGGTTAATTCTGGGTCATAAAAGGGACAGCTGTAACGGCTATGGACAATGGAAGTACAATCTCCCTTACAGGAATCTAATGCAGACAAAAATGAAGACACGGTAGTAAAATCCCCAGCAAGAACTTTAAGAGGAATACTACAATTCTTTACAAGATCTTCTATCTGTTTTTGATAATCTGGACAGGTAAAAATAACTCCTTCATGAAGATGGAGCTGGGGAATTTGACTGAGACTGTCAATCCATTTAAGGAGTCTATCAAAGGCTGATTTTCCAGCAAAAACAGGTTCAAAGGCGTACTTCTGAGGTGAGCCAGCATAAACAGAAACAAGGGTTTTCATACTTTTTGTATATCGGCAAATAAACAAGAAGAACCAAAGAAAAAATAGGGAAAGGCTCCCTCTAAACCGAAGGAAGTGGGAGCTAGATAGAGTACTCCCCCCAGTCTCGCCCCTTTTACAATTCATTTCTCCGTGTTATACTGCCCCCATGAAGCATGCAGTTCCTTGGTGGCAGTCAAAAATTGCCTATCAAATATATCCTCGAAGCTTTTGTGACTCCAACAACGACGGTATTGGAGATATTCCTGGCATCATCTCAAAGCTAGATTACTTGGTGGAGCTGGGAGTGGGCATTATTTGGCTTTCTCCAGTGTATCGTTCCCCCAACGAGGATATGGGCTATGATATAAGTGGCTATCGGGAAATAAATCCTGAGTACGGCACCATGGAAGACATGAAGACCTTAATTCAGGAAGCAAAAAAGCGGGACTTAAAGCTGATTATGGACTTGGTGGTAAACCATACCTCCGACCAGCATCCATGGTTTGTAGAAAGTCGCAAGGGCAAGGATAATCCCTATCGTGAATTCTACATCTGGCAGCCTGGCAAGGAAAATCCCTGGAACAAGGGAGGTAAGCCTCTGCCACCTAACAACTGGTCCAGTTTTTTTACTGGTTCTGCCTGGGAATACGACAGAACAAGCCAGGAGTTTTATCTTCATCTTTTTTCAAAAAAACAGCCAGACTTGAACTGGCACAATCCCCAGGTTCGTTCTGCTGTGAAGGACATCATGACCTTTTGGCTTGATTTGGGCATAGATGGATTTCGCTGCGATGTTATCAACCTCATCTATAAATCTTCCCTAGAAAACGGAAAAAAACGCATCTCATTAACAGGACAGGAATGGTACAACAATCAGGAGGGCTGCCACGAAATTTTACGGGAGCTACGGCAGGACGTGCTTTCCCACTACGACTGTTTTGTGGTGGGTGAAACCGTCCTTACCACTGTGAACCAGGCAAAGGCTCTGTGTCCTCCAGACCGAAGTGAGCTAGACATGGTCTTTACCTTTGAGCATGTGGAATGTCATCAGGTGAACAACAAGTGGTTTAAAACTCCCTTTCGTCCTCATTTGTTGATGAATACACTGATTCGTTGGCAACAAGAACTAGACTGGAACACCCTCTACTTTGAAAACCACGACCAGCCCCGCAGTACCACCCGCTTTGGTAGCAAAAAATACCCTGTTGAATCAGCCAAGATGTTGGCCCTTATTCTATTAACCTTGCGAGGTACTCCCTTTATTTACCAAGGACAGGAAATCGGCATGACTAATGGAGAATTCAAATCCATTAGCGAATTTCGGGATGTAGAAGCCCACACCGTCTGGGCCATTAGTAGAAAATTGAAGTTTCCCCGATGGCTAAGAATGAAAATGCTCCAAACCACCAGCCGAGATAATGCTCGCACTCCAATGCAGTGGACCGATTCCCCCAACGGAGGCTTTTCCTCCCAGCCCAGTACCACTCCCTGGCTCAAGGTAAACAGCAACTGTGCCACCATCAATGTGGCAAGCCAAAAGGAAGAAACTGATTCCCTGCTGAACTGGTACAAGCAACTCATTCAGCTACGAAAAATCACCCCCCAGCTTATTGGTGGCACTTTTACCCTCTTGTATCAAGACAAACACATTTATGCATACAAACGAAGTCTTTCCAGTTTAGCCGATTCTGGGGACAAGATTGCCATTGTGGTATTAAACTACAGCTCCAAGACTCGAAGCTATCCTGCTCCCTTGGCTCAAATCCTAAAATCCCTGACCAATGCCAAGATTCTTGCCTCTGTGTATCCTGACACCACTAGCCTTCCCCCCTACGGAGCCTTTCTTTTGGAAGCAGTGGAGAAGGTGTAGCGAAGAAAGGCAAATACCACAACGAGAAGCCAATCGTGGCAGATGCCATAATACACGAACTAAGAAAAGTATTATTTCTTTTTATAACCTGAAACTGGTGTCAAGGATACGGCATAACAGGCTCCGTACCGCACCGTATTTGAGGACAGTTTTATATGTGAATTGCCACTTCCAACACTCACCCTGTATTCATTCAGAAGTTGTTTTTTCGGCTCTTCTTCTAGGTCATCAGAATCTGTAATCCACAGACGAGTTAAAAGTCCAGTTTCATGATCAATTTCATATCCCCAAATGGTGGTGGCATGAAGCAAGCCCATTGTTGGTGAGAGAGAAACAGTGAGGGAGGCAATTCCCTTGTCAACAAAGTCAACTACCAATTCGGTAAACTTTCGCAATCGTTGTTCCCCCATCAACCCTGAGCCAGCACCCCAGATGTAATAATTGTTAAAGTCGCCAACATACAAATCCTTATACCATCCAAACATGTAGCTGTATTCATGATAGAGTCTCGGATAGATAGTTGACCAAACATCTTTAAAATAGCCTCCAGAATGAGCTGATAGAGGATAGGCTTGTGAACCTTTTGAAGCTGTTTGACCGTAATCAACACCTTCAAAATACCAAGGAACTGCTTCTGCCACCTGCCCACCCTTGTCATTATTCCATTGTGTGTGAAAAATCTCCATGAGAGCAAGCTCGTAGGTCTCACCAGCTCCAGTTACAGCCTGTGGAGGTAGGGTATTTCCTGCAGCTACATATCTATCTTGCCACCATTGTATAATGTTTGAGGCAGAGGCAGCCCAGCACATATTAATATCACCATTTTCACCCCTACCCACCTTGTTTACATCGTACCAGCCAGACTCTTGGCTTACCCCTTCCACAAAAACAATAGATTTACCTGTTAGAGGCTTTGTACTAGTGTCGCTACTATTTACTTTTTCACTTCCAGGGATTGTAGAAGGAACTTGTGGACTTGGAGTTTCCTCTGGGATTTTAGGTGGTGTAGATGGAGTTTGTGGACTCGGAGTTTCCTCTGGGATTTTAGGTGGTGTAGATGGAACTTGTGGACTTGGAGTTTCCTCTGGAGTTTTAGGCGGTGTAGATGGAATTTGTGGACTTGGTGTTTCCTCTGGGGTTTTAGGTGGTGTAGATGGAGTTTGTGGACTCCATTGTGAACTCTCAGTAGGGGTAACAGGAGGGAGTTCAGCATCAGCAGGACAGCCAATTAAAGCCAAAGATATAAAACTTGCCAACAAAATCATGGCAGAAAATATGAGCTTTTTGTTTCGTTTCATTCTCCCCTTCTCCTGTACAATCTTATAAGTGGCCAAAATTACCGAATGGCATGAGAAACAATATTAGTATTACATTCAGAGGATATGTCGGAACTGTTTTTTAGTCAACGGGCTTTTGGAAAAACAAAGTTTTTACTATTCTTCATTTAAAAAAGCTGTTAAATCGTTCAAGACCTTCTTTTTGTTGGCGGTCCACAGTGGAGCAAGCAAAATCTTTTTTGGTCCGTCTCCCGTGAGCCGATGAATCACAATGGGTTTTTCATGCTTCGTGGTATACTCCTGAACGAGAGCTAGGGCTTGTTTTAAAAGAGAAAAATATTCCTCTTGACTTAAGGTTGGCACCTGCCCCGCCTTCCACAATGGAGCTAAATCAGTATTTTCGAGAATGTGTAAAACGGTAAATTTTATGCCATCAGTTTGGGAAGCTAACACAAATTGAACTGTATTGAGCATATCTGCAGGAGTTTCTTCTGGAAGGCCAAAAATAACATGGGTTACCACGTGAATCTGTGGTGCAAGGCGATGGATTGCTGCTACTGCTTGAACATAGCACTGGTTTTCATAGCCACGTCGAATAAACTGCACCGATTGTTCCTTGCTGGTTTGAAAGCCCAGTTCCAGGGAAATATGAAAGGCCTGATGTTCTGGATAGTGAGGAGGTCGCAACTGAGCAATTTCTTGGATAAAACTGGCGTTCAAACAATCGGGACGGGTGGCAATAGCAATACCCACAATATCTGGCTCTGCAATAGCTTGATTAAAGGTTGCAAGCAATGCTTCTTGATTGCCGTAGGTATTGGTAAAGCTTTGAAAATAGGCAACAAACTTTGCCCCTTCCCTTTGACGCTTTGGTATTTTATTGATTACCAAGGATTTGGCCTGTTTTACCTGCTCCTGTATAGGAAGCTTTCCAGAAGAAGCAAAATCTCCAGATCCAGCTGCACTACAAAAAATACAGCCCCTTGTTCCCTTAGTACCATCTCGTGTAGGACAGGTACAGCCAGCATCTAAGCTGATTTTGTATATTTTTTGCCCAAAGATGCTTTTGTAATATTCAGAAGCAGACAAATATGTAATTTTCATGATGGGACTCCTGTTTCGTTAGGAGGGAACACCCCCTCTACTCAGAAGCGGTGGGTTTCCACACTTTTGCAGGGGCTTGGCGTGCAAGCACGCACTGAGACTCGCTAAAATCCCCCAATATATCGCGATTTTCCGGCTTACAGCCGTCGCTCCCTACCTAAGACCCCCTCCTTACAGTAAACCTTGTACTATATCCAGCGGAAGATTTGTGCCTTGAGCTACTTGCTCTGGGGAAAATCCCATGGAAAGGAAAGTTTTTGCTGTTTCCATAGCTTTTTGGTGGGCTCCTTGTTCTAGACCTTGCTGGAGGCCAACTTGAAGTCCAGCTTCATGGCCTTCTGCAATTCCGATAGCATAAGCCTCTTCTTGTTTTACTGCAATATCGGTAGCGTAGTCATATTCAGTCATCAGGATACTCAAGACCTCACCTCCTTTTCTCTCCAAATAATCTTTCAGTACATTGCAACGTACAGCTTCTTGAATGGCCCTTGTGAGCGGCTTTGCTTGCCCATCAGATTTCGCCTCATCTATAAATTCAAGAAATCGTACATATTGCTCCAAGTCAGGGCATTGTGAAACAATTTGACTCGGTTCTTTACCCATAATTTTACATACTTTTACTACTAATTCAAGGGTGAGTTCCGAGTTTTGAATGTAGTTTAGATTGAATGCGTCTGACAGGGAAAAATATGATTCTGCGGGAATATTTTCCTTGCCAGTGTAAAAGACGATGAACTCAGGCTTGGCCAGTGGAATCAACTGATTTGAGAATTTTGATTTGGAATCTACCAAGTTGCCATAAATTCTAGTGACGTATTCCAGCAATCGTAGTGGCATGTTGGGATTGATGGTGGACTGGTGCTCAATCATCATGATGAATTGGTCGTTTACCATAACCGCCATGTCGTTGTAGTAGTTCATGTACAAGACTTGCTCCAAGTTGACTCTCTTTAGCCGAGTGGTTTCCACTTGAAGGTTTGTGCCGTGGAGGGCATTGTACAGGGAAAGAAAGTGATGCTTCCAGTCCCTATCCTTGGAAAAATAATCTACAAAGAGAGAATCCTTGTGCTTGCGGTTTTCTGTGTTAGGATGTTCACTGCTCATCTTACCTCCAAGATTTTTTTCTTTACATATAGATTATAGGTTTGAACATGCAAAAAAATGCGTTTTTCCAGAAAAAACAGGATTTTTTTTCTGACACACAAGTTTTTTCCCGAAAATCCCTCCTCAAACCCTAGACAAACAAGGAATTAGCTTGTATTATCCATCTAGTATTTTAAGTAGTTGGTTAGCTAGTATTTACAAACCGCGGACTTGGAGTGTAAAAATTGTATCTTGGCGTAAAAAAAGTTGGCTTGTTCACAGGAATTTTCTTGACTAAAACTGCTTCTGCAGTACAATCCTTGAA
>JAXJGY010000045.1:0-10254 GCA_036300185.1 Treponema sp.
GAACAAGAATTTTATCTTTATAAAATTGCAAATATTGATGTAAAAATCTAGCATCAAGTTCATTTGAATCATTAGGAATTACAGCACAAAGAATTGTTCCCAATGCGAATTTCCCACTTTGATAGTGAACATTTTTAAGTGATTTTTTTCCATGTCCAGAAGAACTAACTAGAGGAATACATACAGCTTCACAATCAAATTGATAAGTTGAACAAGTTTTTCTTTCCTCCGCAGTAACTACTAAAGGATATTCACCTGGTTCTGCACTTGCTATTCCAGTTGAACCTTTTATAATTTTACATACATCCCCAATCTTCACCTTCTTCCATTCACTCATTTTTCTATTCCTTCAATAAATCCATCAAACCGATATTTATAAACAAATTGTCTTTGCCAACTTTTATGCATTTTAGAATTCCAATATCTTCCAGCTGGTGTAAATATCTTGAAGCGGCTTTGCGTTCTACACCTAAGGCTTTTACAATAAATTCAACTTTGCAATAGGGATTTTCAAAAAGCGTTTCAACAAGTTCCTTGGAATAAATTTTTGGAGCATCAGTTTTTACTTTCTCTACAATATCTTCCAGAAGTTTTTTTATGTCTTTTATTTTTTGAATTGTATCGGCTGCAGTTTCTTCAATTCCTCTTAGAATAAAAATAATCCAGTCTTCCCAAGCATCTTGCAAACGAACATTTTGTAAAAGTTTATAATAACTTGTTTTGTTTTTTATGATATATGAGCTGAGATACAAAATTGGAACATCTAGGAGCTGCTTTAAAATTAAATAGAGAATATTGATAATACGACCTGTTCTTCCATTACCATCATAAAATGGATGAATGCTTTCAAACTGATAATGTAGAATAGCAAGCTTAGAAAGGCTATCATCTTCGTTATTCAGATAGTCAGTAAAATTCTTTAACAGTTCATCTATTTCTTCTTTTGTCTGCGGAGGTGTATAAATTACTTCATTTGTTGCGTCATTTACAAGTTTTGTTCCTGGTAAAGTGCGAATTCCTGCATCATTTTGAACAAGAATTTTTTGAATCTGAATAATATCATTTATAGAAATAAAATCACGTTTCTTAAGTTGATTAAATCCCGTGTACAAGGCTTCACGATAAAACATAACTTCTTTTGTAGCAGAATCTATTTTCTTTGTAGTTTCTGACACCGCTTTATAAAGCTCGTCTTTGGTTGTGATTATATTTTCTATTTCAGAACTATCTTTGGATTCTTGAAGTACAACTGCATTTATCAGAATGGATTGATTTGGAATAAGATTTGCACAACCTTTTAATTCAGCAAGCATTTTTATAGCTTTGTTTTCTGCTTTGAGAATCTTAATTGTTTCCGTTTTTGCAGAATCAATCGGGAGCTTTTGTAATTCAGTCATGTCCTAATTATACATTGTTTTGGTACATAATACAAGGAATATGTACTATTTCTTGTATTTTTAGTACATATAAAAGAAACAAGTACAAATTTTGAAAAACTTGGGACATACTATTTGTTATACCAAAATTTGTGTGCAAAATCCAAGACCTGTGACCTCTCCAATCTTCACCTTCTTCCAGTCACTCATTTTTCTTCCTCTGTTTCATGTGCAAGTTGTTTTACTTCATTGATTTCTTTTACCAGCTCCTCCGATGTTGGTAAATATAATTGATATTCGCTTGCAAGAATTGTATTGTTATTTTCCGGCAATGCCATTTTTACCGCTGTATCATTTTTGCTGGAACAAAGTAAAATTCCAATTGTTGGGTTTTCTTCATCTAGTTTAATTTTTCTGTCATAATAATTTACATACATTTGTAGTTCATAATATTCACGTTTATCCGAATCTGAAATGGAAATCAAAAGTTTATACTGACTCCAATTTAATTGCGTCTGCAGTGTAGACGCAATTGGATACATCTTAAAAAATTGTCTGGCACGTTCTAATTGTCTTATTCCAAAACCACTTCCATATTCTTTTTCAAGTTTTTTAGCAAGATTTTTTATAAGATATATACCGTAATCTGCTCTATCCTTCCCCTGTTGTTCTTCTTCTAAAATTCTCTTACCTAGATTCCAATACATTTGCACTCTACAAAAATCTACGCTTCTAACAGCATTACTTCGAGATTTTTCAATAATTTTTCTTGCATCTTCAATTAAATCATTTATTTGTTTGGTTATTTCATCTTCTTTCATAAATTCCTCCTACAAAAAAATCACTTTCTTCCATTCACTCATTTTCTTCCTCGTTTATATTGCCACACGGATTCTAAATTGCTACGCAATTCTGAGTTTAATTTTTTCCCCTTCAATAATCACTTTTCCTCCCTAGATTTTACGTAGTAAAATCGATGACCTGTGGCAATATAGTTTTCCCTACGCTACACGATAAATTTCTGCTTCCAATTCACGCAATGCGGCAAGATATTGGGATTTTCCCCCAAATATTTTTATGATTTCTGCAGGAGTTCCCATATCTTTCAATGGTTCAACGGTGAGAATTTTCATGTCTTCAATATTCTCTATTCCCCGCTCGGCATATTTGTCCAAAAGAGCATTTAAAACATGACGAGCCTGCTCCCCATACTTTGTCCAGTAATTTCGTTTTCGTACATTGTCAGCCCGCTCCTTTCTTGTTAAAGCCGGAGCATCCCAAGCAATATGACAAATTAAATCAAAAATATCCAAGTCTGATTTTATCTCTTCCTTCAAATCCTCAAAGATTATTCCCAAAGATTCCAATTCTTCTATGATAATCTTCTTCTTTTCCGCATCATTCCATGCCTGAAGAAAATTATCCAAGGAACGATAAGAAGTTAAAATCCCATTTTTTGTGTATTCTTTTAAACTACACGTGATGAGCTTGCCATTTGCATCAAGAAACTGGTGTCTCTCGCTTAAGATACGTACATCAATCCCAGCAATATATACTTTTTCTCTCTTTCCGTATTTTTCATCCTTCTCACCCAAGAAAGACTCTCCAAATCCTCCATTTTCAAAAGCATAGACAGTCTCTTCAAAGGAAACAGCCTCCATTGTCACAGGATCTACTTGTTCCTCACCAGCTTCTCCATCCAATATTTCTTCTGTCAGCACTTCATACTGCTGAACATTTTTAACCTTTACAGGCTCACCATCAAAATCACTATCTGCAAATTTATCTGTTATACTTCTAAAATCGATTATTGTAAAATAGTGCTTTCCATAATCCTCGTTGATTCTTGTTCCACGGCCAATTATTTGCTTGAATTCTGTCATGGAACCGATATTTGCATCCAATACAATTACCTTACAGGTTTGGGCATCAGTTCCTGTACTCATCAATTTTGAGGTTGTGGCCACCACTGGGAATTTTTCCTCTGGATTTATAAATGACTCAAGGTAGCCCTTTGCCACAGGATCGTCACCAGTAATCCGAACAATGTATTTATCTGTTTTACCAGTAATTTCTTGTGGAGTAAAAAGTAAGAGAGCCTGACGCATCCGTTCTGCGTGTTCAATATCTACACAAAATACAATGGTCTTGTCATAGGGATTTGAATTTACCAAGAATTCCATAACTTTTTTTGCCACCAACATTGTTCGCTCATCAATTACGAGATTACGGTCAAAATCCTTTCGGTTATAAAGCCTGTCCTCCACAAGATTCCCATGAATATCTGTCTTGCCTTTATCTGGTCTATATCCTTCTAAATCCACATTCATACCCACTCTCAGTACCTTGTAGGGAGCAAGAAAACCGTCGTCAATGCCCTGCTTGAGGGAATAGGTATAAACAGGTTCACCAAAATACTCGATATTTGACAAAGATTTTGTTTCCTTTGGAGTTGCAGTCATTCCGATTTGAGTTGCACTGCTAAAATAGGTCAAAATCTTATGACAGGCCTTATCTTCATCAACAGAGCCACGATGACACTCGTCTACAATAATCAAATCAAAGAAATCGGAAGAAAACTCCTGATACACGTCATTTTCTTCATCGTAATTTGTAAGTCCTTGATACAACGCAAGATATATTTCATAAGACTTATCTATTTTCTTTTGTTTGATAATTGTCAGCTTATCTTTAAAATGCTTAAAATCACCCTTCTTTGTCTGGATAATCAAGTTATTTCTGTCTGCAAGATATAAAATCCTTTTTTTATTGCCGCTTTTCCATAAGCGATAAATAATCTGAAAGGCAGTGTAGGTTTTGCCAGTACCAGTTGCCATCACCAAGAGAATTCTATTTTGTCCACGAGCAATGGCTTCCACCGTCCTGTTGATTGCAATTCTTTGATAGTATCGAGGAGACCTTCCTGCTGCATCAAAGAAATAAGACGAAAGAACTGTTTGTTCAGCCTGCTCTGTTTCAATTCCATTGTATTTTTTATAGCACTCCCACAATTCTTGAGGTGTAGGAAACTCACGTAGCGCTCTATTTTCTAGTACAGTGGGATTTCCATCTATCCCCAAAGGACCACAATTCTTTCGATATTGAATTACAAAGCCTGTTCCATTGGAACTAATTGCCACAGGAATATCAAGTATGTTTGCATATTCTAGGGCTTGCTGCATTCCATCCCCGCAGGAATGATTTTTTTCTTTTGCTTCCAACACAGCTACAGGAATATTTGGCTTGTAAAAAAGGATTATGTCAGCTCGCTTTACTTTTCCACGTTTTGTCTTTTTTCCTTTGACAAAAATTCTACCATCAGTAAAAGAAACTTCTTCCCGTATTTGAGACAGCTTATTCCATCCCGCCTGCTCAATTTCAGGAAGAATAAATTTTGTAATGACATCTCTTTCAGATAACTTTGCTTCTAATCCCATGTAGCTAGTATAACATGAATTTGAGAGACTATAAACTAATTTGTAATTTGAAATCACGGGAGAGGAAAATCTCCCCTCCCGCTAGCGATTCTAGAATACCAAGTCCAGCACCTCATCCATGCGTGAAACGGGATGAAAGGTAACTCCCTTTTTTACGATTTCTGGAATGTCATCCAAGTCCCGCAGGTTTGCCTTGGGAATGATAATGTGCTTGATTTTGTTTCGCTTGGCTGCCACGGTTTTTTCCCGCAGGCCACCAATGGGCAGCACTCGGCCAGTAAGGGAAAGCTCCCCTGTCATGGCGGTGGCAGCCTTCATGGATTTTCCTGTTAGCAAGGATACCAAAGCTGTGGTCATGGTGATACCAGCAGAAGGTCCATCCTTGGGGGTGGCTCCCTCTGGCACGTGGATGTGGATGGTGTTTGAATCGAACCAGCCGCTATCCTTAATGCCCTTTTCCAAGGCGTGGGAACGAACCCAGCTCATGGCAATGGCGGCAGACTCCTTCATTACGTCTCCCAGCTGACCAGTCAAGCTAAAGCCCTCCTTACCG
Source organism: Treponema sp. (assembly GCA_036300185.1). Taxonomy (GTDB): domain Bacteria; phylum Spirochaetota; class Spirochaetia; order Treponematales; family Treponemataceae; genus Treponema_F. Next base: position 5,367 of record JAXJGY010000045.1, read on the forward strand.
GGAATGGCCGCAGTTTCAATTAAAAGGGTGTCACCCCCCATGCTGGTCCAGGCCAAACCGATGGCAGTTCCCGCCACAGAGGCAGTTTTAATATCCTCCTCATCAAAAGGCGGTGTACCAAGGTATTTCTTTGCAGCTTCTTGGTCTACGGTGTAGCTCTTTGCTAAAACTGCCTTCAATTCCTTTTGGGCATTGGTCAATTCTTGCTGCAGCTCCTTCTGATCAAGCTGATCTTTCTTATTAGGTTGTTCAAAAAGGTCAAACTGCTCTTGCTGATTAGGCTGCTCCTTCAGCTTCACATCATCCTGTTCTGTTGGAGCCTTTTCTCCCTCAGCAAGAGCTTTGAGCTTGGCTTCCAAGTCATGAATCCGTGCTTCTAGCTCCACTGCTTCTGGTTGGGAAATCAAATCCATGGCAATTTTTCGGGCAATCTTGTCCAGGCATTTTTCAAAGTGACGCACTCCAGACTCCCGAGCATAGCTTTGGGCAATGAGATTCAAGGCAGTCTTGTCAAACTTTACCTGAGTCTTTTTCAAGCCATTTTTAGTAAGGGTCTTGGGAATCAGGTATTTTTTTGCAATCTCCATTTTCTCCTGATCAATATAGCCAGACAAGGTGATAATTTCAGCCCTGTCTAAAAGAGGCTCTGGAATGGTGTCCAGAGTATTGGCAGTGAGAATGAAGAAGATGTCAGACACATCAAAGGGCAAGTCTAGGTAATTATCCCGGAAGGACACATTCTGCTCTGGATCCAGCACCTCCAACAGGGCGCTGGCTGGGTCTCCCTGATGGCTCATACCCATTTTATCCACCTCGTCAATCAGGAACACGGGACTTCTGCTTTTAACTATCTTCAATCCCTGTATAATTTTACCTGGCATGGCTCCCACGTAGGTTCTACGGTGTCCCTTGATTTCAGCCTCATCTCGCATTCCACCTACAGAAAAACGGAAGAAGGGCTTGTTCATGGCTCGAGCAATAGAATGGCCCACGCTAGTTTTACCCACTCCTGGAGGTCCCACCAAAATAATGATGGAGCCCTTGTTGTCCTGCTTTAATTTGCGAACAGCAAGATATTCTAGAATGCGTTTTTTCACATCCTCCAGCCCATAATGATCCTGTTGGAGCACCTTTTTGGCCTCCTCCATGTCATAGGTAACTGCAGGAGCATCTTTTTTATCTCCCTGAGACCAAGGCAAGGCGGCAATAGTTTCCAAATAATTGCGAACTACATTGTATTCTGAAGAACCACTTTCCATTAGTTGAAATTTTTCCAGCTCGTTTTCCACAGCTTCCTTAATTTCACCCTCAAACTGAAAGGCATCCAGCTTTTCTTTAAGCTTTTGGTAGTCAGAATTGTGGGCATCAGTGGTAATGCCCAGCTCTTCTTTAATGGCCTTCAGCTCTTCTTTCAAAAAATATTCTCGTTGCTGAGTTTCAATGCGGTCGTTTAGCTCGTTTTGAATCTTCTTTTGAATCCGCAGTAGCTCCTGTTCCTTTTTAATGAACACCAGCACCTGCTCCATTCGTTCCCGCACATTGATGGTTTCCAAAATCTTTTGCTGCTGATTTCGCTCAATGTTCAAGATGGAGGTGATAAAATCTGCAATCTTTCCTGGATGGTCAATGTTCACCATGTTCAGCCGCATTTCCTCGGAGAACAAAGGATTGTTGTCGGAAATTTCCTTCATTTCACTCAGAAGGGCACGGGTCAGGGCCTTTACCTCAAAGGTGTCGTCCTCCTGATCCTCCAAATACTCCACCACTGCCACCATAGGCTCCCGCTGACTCAGCACCTTGCGAATTCTGAATCGCTTAATGGTGGAAATGAAAATATTCACGCCTCCATCTGGCAGATTTATCTTCTTGATAATGCGGGCTACTGTACCTACCTTGTGCAGGTCCTGGGCTGTAGGAGCGTCTCCATCATTTTTAAGCATTACAATACCAATGAGGCCATCTCCACTGTAGGCTTCTTCTGCCACACGGGCATCCTCATTGGCGGTAATCATCAATGGAGTAAAAATTCCTGGGAAAATGGGTCGGCCAGACACAGGAATCAGATACAGCTTGTTGGAAAGGGCCTGTTCAGCAGGCACCATGGGAGACTCTTTAGATGTATCAGAATCAGCTTTTTCCTCAGTCTTTTCTTGGGAATCAGATGCTTCAGAAATTACTTCTTCACCTTCAGAAACCACCTCCGCTACCTCCTCCATTTCTGGAATTGGAGCTTCAGTTGTTTCTTCTTGTGTTTCAGTAGTGTTATCAGTATCTATAACGATGGAATCATCCTGAAAAATATCTTCTTGTGACATGGTAATACCTCATAATAAATATGCGAATTTTTTTCACAAAAAGCAACTGTTTTTTTCCTATTCTTTCTGCATTTCCACCGTTAAAAATAACTCATCCTGATACCAGTCCACCCGCAGAGAAAAGGTTTCGTCCATATAATCTGGAGATTGGGCCATAAATTTCCACACTCCACCTGTTTTGAAAATTCGCTTGTCAAAGCTTTCCAGTGGAATCCATTTTCCATTGTGCAGGACAGAAAAGCTGGTGCGGCCAGTAAGATTTTTTCCCGTTTCCTTGTCGGTGGCTGAATAATGAACCGTAATGTTTCGAGAAGCATAGGGGGTCAAATCTAAGTGGGCTGTGGTAGCCTCCTTTTCCATCACCAAGGATTTCCACCACACATAGGGGCCTGCCGCCACCTTTATGCGATAGGCGCCCGGTCTCAGATATAAATCCTTTGCCCGATACACCACTCCCTGGTCACTTTTTTCCGCTGGTTCTAGACTACGACTTGAGCCTGGAATTTCAGGAATTTGCTCTCGGTCATTCCGAAAGTAAAATACCCGCACTGGCAAGTCTGCCTGAGAAGAAGCAGTGGCAGGCAGGGTAACAGAAACGCTGAGAGGCTTGAAAAAGGGACTTAAAATCGATTTATGAAACACATTATCCTGCCACAAAGCCACCATGCCCCACAGGGCCAAAACTCCAGCACAGGCAATGAGGGCCACATTCCGAGCAGTATGTTTTTTTGCCTCGATAGGAGGCACGGTAAAGGACTTGTCTCCCGCCAGCACAATTCTTGCAAGATGAGTCCGTATTTCGTAATTATCATATTCTTTCAAATATCGTTTCACCAGCTTTATCACTGGCTTCATAGACTGAAAACGCCTTTCGGGACGAGTCTGCATCATCTTCCAGATTAAAAAACGTGGAATTGAAGAAATTGTCTTGTCGATTTTTTTGGGAGCAATATATTTTCCTTTTTGAATCAAATTCTTTGTGTCATCAATGGTGGCTCCTTTAAAAGGCTTTGCTCCCGTGAGCATTTCGTAAAGCATCACTCCCATGGCATAAATATCTGCCCGCTTGTCCACAGAGCCACTGTCCTGAAATTGCTCTGGTGGCATGTAGGAAGGAGTTCCCACCGTTACTCCCGTTTCATCTACAGCCTCGTCTAGCTCCTTGTCGCTGGTGGCAATTCCAAAGTCAGCCAGCTTTACTACAGCCTTTTTGGAAATTAAAATATTTCCAGGCTTTATGTCCCGATGCACAATTCCCTTGCTATGGGCATATTGCAAGCCTAAACAGGCACTGTAAAAAATCACCATAGCCACCTGCTCTGGCAGCACCACCTGCTTTTGAATCAGCTTGTCTAGGGACATACCATCCACATATTCCAAGGCAATAAAATGGTGGCTCCCTTCGGTAAAATAGTCATGCATGTGAACAATACTTTGGTGCTGCAAGTCCAGCAAAATACGAGCTTCCTGCTTGAACCTATCTCTGGCAGTGGAATTTCCTCGAATAGTGAGTCGCTTCAAAATAATTTCTCGTTTGAGCCCAGGATGCAATACCTTATACACCGTTCCCATGCCACCCTTGGCAATAACGGAAATCACCTTGTATTTTCCAATAGTTTGTGGAAGGGCTGTTTTTTCCTTTGCTGGAGCCGAAGCCACCTTTTTTTGTGGACCCTTACTGATTATGGTTTCTGGAATGTCACTCATACAGACTCCCTATATCTGGATAAAATCTTTTTCAAAATCAAAGTCACGATGCACTGGCACAAGAACCACCTGATGTCTTCTGGGATTGTGAAATTGTACAAAAAGTCCATCCTGACGCAGCCGATAGGTTTCCCCAATGGTTCTATGGCCCCCAAAATACAAGGAAGTGCAAGCTTCACTTCCTTTTTCACACCATTGGGGCAAAAATTCCTGTAGCATTGAAGCCACCGATCCTTCTTGGCTTTCATCGTTCCCTGTCCAGGTAAGGCCATACACTACCTCACCAGAGGAATCAGTCAAGGCATCAATCACTTCCTGCTGACTAAAATGACTCGCTGGTTCACTATGGCTTATAAGACATCTGGGAGCCTTTACCAGCAGGGGCAAAAGCTGTTCAAAATGGCTATACAGATAGAGAATATCTTCTCCATAATATTGCTGAACAAAGCCGCGACACATTTCCCCTTCCTTGGCAAATTTCTTAAAAGGACGATCTCCCCCTTCCCAGCGATTCAGAATATTCTCGTGGTTTCCCTTCAAAAAGTGAAAATGCCTTGGAAAAGCTAGTTTACACCTCATAACCAAGGTCATAAGTCCAAGTCCCTCAGTCATTTCCTCTGTCAAAGCCTCACCCAACAGATTTCCTGCCTCATATTCCTCCAAAGCCAAAAGCCATCGCTCTCGGTGGACCTCTGAATGAAGCCCATCTCCCACACACACAAGATTTATAGCCCCTGCTTTCAACAACTCCAGCACCGAAAGTTTTTTTGACTCAGCCCTCTGAGGAAAATATTCAAAGAGATTCGGCTCAAACTCTAAAATTTGCTGAAAAAAATCTCCCCTGCCATGTAAATCAGGTACAATCA
>JAXJGY010000046.1:0-10594 GCA_036300185.1 Treponema sp.
ATTTTAATATATTTAGTATTTTTAATATAATAAATAAAATAGAAATTCAGATTTTATCTGGACAGATTGTGAAGGAAAGGATTTCACTAGAACGGAAGTCAGGAAAGGAAAGACTGGTGGCAAAGAACTGCATCTGCTGGCTTGATTTTTCTGTCGCAACATTGGTAAGGCTGGAATCGGGATAAACCTGAACCTGGGGATTTTGAGTGGGGTTGTACAGTGGATCTGCTAGGATGGGAAGGCTACACCAGGCCAAGTGACAACGGACCTGATGACGATAGCCTTTTGTGATGGAGGCTTCTACGACAAAGCTTTTTTCATGGGTTTTGGTAATGGAAAGCTCCGTGGAATAAACTGGGCTACTCCCCTGCTTGTTTCCCCCAGCCTTCCGTTGGGAAAATTTCCCTGACTGTTCAGTGACTGGACGCACCTGCTTTCTTCCGGGACCAAAGGCACGAAAGCAGCTTTCGACAGTACAAACTTGGTGGTCAGCAGAAAAATTAAGGGAAACAGGCCTTGGAGGAAAACCACCTAAAAGCTCTGTACAATTCTCCTGATAATGACAATAAGCACGATAGCCTTTTTTAAAAAGCCCTTCATCCTGACAAGCCATCATGTGGTTGTAAAAGTCCTGGTTCAAGGCAAAAAGAAGGAGGCCAGAAGTATCATAGTCAATACGATGAATCAAGCCCCCCTCCACTGCCTTTTTTCCCTGGACGGTTAAAACCTGAGGAAAGTCTTGAGCAACAAAAGAGAGGGCTGAATCTGTGTCATCAGCTTTGAGGGGGGCGCTGTGGACACCAGCTTTTTTTATCGCCACCACAAAGTCACTAGTACTGTGGAGTATTTTTACAAAAGACATTTTTTGTATTTCTCGTGAAGTACTTTCAGAATTTTTTTGAACCGAAGGGGCGTGGTTGTTTTAAAGGTGATAAAATCCTCCCGCTGGGGAAGTCGCAGAGCCAAGAGACTTGAATGGAGCATGAGGGTGGCATTGGGAAAGACAGAATTCTTGCTGCTGTAGATGGGGTCTCCCAAAATGGGACAGCCGATGTGCTTCATGTGAACTCGAATCTGATGGGTGCGACCAGTTTTTAGCCGAAGACGCATGAGGGAAAAGGGCCCATAGCAAGCAATACATCGATATACTGTGTGGGCAAACTTTCCCTGGGTGGAATCGGTGCTGGCTTTAAACCGCTTTCGATTCTTTGGGTCACGAATCAGCTGTGTCTTGATGTTGCCAGAAGCAGCGGGAGGTCGGCCCACCACAATGGCGATATATTCTTTTTTAACCCGTCGCTGCTGAAATTGCTCCTGAAGCCAAGTTTCACTGGCAATATTTTTTGCCGTAATAATCAATCCTGAGGTATCCTTGTCCAGCCGATGGACAATGCCAGGCCGATGGCTTGTTTCCACCGCTCCCCGTCCCCAGTGAAACAGCAGTGCATTCACCAAGGTACCAGTCCAGTTACCAGCAGCAGGATGAGTTACCATCCCCTGCTCCTTGTTTACCACCGTCACATCATCATCCTCATACACAATGTTTAGAGGCAAGTCTTGAGGCTGAATGTCCTGAGGAATTTGCTCCTGCCATTCAATTTCAATCTTGTCACCAGACTTTATTTTGGAGGAAAACTTTCCAGAATTTCCGTTAATCACAAGATTGGTGATAATATTTTGCAGATGAGATCGATTGGCACAACCACAGGCTGCAAGAATTTCTTCCTGACCTGCAAGAAATTTATCAACACGCATTTGTGCCGTATCTTCAGACACTACAATAGTAATATTAGGCATTTGGTATAACTCCATCAAGTTGCGGCAATCTTACAGAAAGGCCAAAAGGAAGGAATTCCTTTGAAGTATCTTCCTGAGAAAGAGTATCCTGAAAAATATTTTCGTGGGATCCATCTTCTTGGGCAGGAAAATCATCTTGCGGTACAGTTTCTTCATCCAAAGGAATGATTTCCACCGCCCCTCGATTTAATTCCTGATAGGCCTTGTTTTGTTTATGTCGCTGAATACTCGAAATAGTAAAATCTGTAATTCCCACCACAGCTGCTACCCCTAGGGAAGTAAAAAGGATTCCCAGCTGCTCGTCGGTGGTAAGGCGGGCACCAGATGAGGACTTGGCAAAGGGATTAGGAAAATAATCGGGATTCATGTCATGGGAAAAGTAGCGGTACAGGGAATAGCCCAAGGTAACACCTAAGGTAACAAAGGGCAAGGATCCCAAACTCACAATTTCCGCCCGCCGCATATCATGAAGCCAACTGGGGAACTCGTCCTTAGTATAGGGCTCAATGGTAACAGTAGGATCAGCAGCAGCCAAGGGAAAGGAGGCCATAAGACTACAGCAGAGAATCACGGCAATGCAGCGGAACAAGCCATTTTTCATCAGTAAACACGCTCTCCAAAGATGGCAGTTCCAATCCGCACCAAGGTGGCACCTTCTGCAATAGCAAGGGCAAAGTCGTTGCTCATGCCCATGGAAAGCTCCTTTAAATCAAGATTAGGAAAGCGTGAAGCCACCTCCTGCTGAATTTTCACTAGCTTTTTGAAGGAAGCGGCGATTTCTAGCTGGTTTTCCGTAAAAGGAGCCATAGTCATAAAGCCCTTAGGAACAATGTGAGAGGCTGAACAGGCATATTCCACCGCAGGAAGCAGGGAGTCAAGGCTGGTAAAGCCTGACTTGGATTCTTCTCCTGTATGAAATTCAAACAAAACCTCCACAGTCTTGTTCAAATTGGCTGCTTGTTTTTCAATTTCTTCTAAAAGCTCAATTCTATCCACAGACTGAATACAAGAGGCACAGGAAAGAGCCTTTTTTACCTTGTTTCGTTGTAACGAACCGATGATATGAAGCTGGGCTTGTGGGGCGTGCTCCCTCACCTGCTGGAATTTTTCTACCGCCTCTTGCACACGGTTTTCTCCAAAAAGCAACTGACCATGATGAATGGCTTCTAACACCGCTTCTGCTGGATGGAATTTGCTGACGGCAACAAGGGAGACAGAATTGGCAGCACGACCAGATTTAATTTCCGCCTCTCGGATTGAATCTATAACTTGCTGTAATCGACTTGAAAGCTCACTCATGATTATCCTCTATTGAAAGCATTACTGATATCAGACAGATGAAGGAGGATTTCCAAGGGAAGCTCCTCTGCCCGCACCTGAGGATTGATTTTTGCTTCATCCAGCACGGCAGCAGCCTGCTCTCCGTTGCTGTAAAAAACTGTCAAATTGTTTTTGATGGTTTTTCGTCGTGAGGCAAACAGTCCTCGTAACAGCTTCATAAAATGCTCCGGATTTTGGCAACGAGGAAAATCCTCCCGCAGCTCCATTACCACTGCTCGAGAATCTACGTTTGGTTTTGGCCAAAAGCTACCTCCACCTAAATCCATTAAGGGAGTTACCTTGTAGGCCCAGCTACATAAAATAGAAAAGGAAGAATAATCCTTGCTGCCCACAGAGGCACACATACGCTGGGCCACCTCCTTTTGCACCGTTACCACAGATCGAGGAAAGCGATAGCCTGCCGAAATCATATCTGCAATAATGGTGGCGGCCACATTGTAGGGCAAATTCCCAAAGAAACGGTTAGGTAGCTGTTTTTCCGCCTGAGATTTCCAGGTTTTAAGTACGTCCCCCTCCACCAAGGTAAACTTTCCCTGGGCCTCATAGTCCTTGAAAAAATCACGAACACAGGTTGCAAAGCCACGGTCAATTTCAAAGGCGGTGACAGAAGCTCCACGAGAAAGGATTTCGTCAGTCATGGCACCAAGGCCAGGACCCACCTCCCACACAGAAGTCGCCTCATCCACCTGCAGGGCATCAATAAGGCGACGACGAGCAGGCCCATTTATAAGAAAGTTCTGGCCGAATTTCTTTTGCATGGCCATTCCCTGCTGATCTAAGAAATTTTTCAGGGAAGAAGGTGAATCATAATCGGGCTTTTTCATGGTAACTCCAAGGCAGGAATTTTGGCGAAGATTTTCACCAGAATAACGACACAAGTATACAATAGATTCACCAGATGTCCAAGGGGTTCACCCAAGGGAGCCCATAGCAGAGATAGGATAATTGACAGTACACCCACCGTCATAAAAAGGGAAACTAAAGGAGACACAACCACCGAGGCAATGATTCCACCGGGCATCATGGTTCCCAAGGAAAGAATTGTTACTGGAGTGGAAAAAATCTGGGCTCCTACAGAGGCACTAACAGATGTGGCCACTGATGCAGGAAGGAATTTATGGATCAAGGGCTCAAAGCAGGGGCCTATCACAAGGATTCCAGCTAAAGCCAAATAAGAGAGCTGAAAGGAAAGCTGAAAAAGATCCTGGGGAGCCAGCACAAGATGAATAAAGAAACATAAGGAAAGAATCCGTATCATGGGACTTTTTATTCCCCAAACTCCTGTTGCCATTACTAAAAGGGAGCAAATAGTGGCTCGAAGCAAGGAGGGAGTCAAGCCTGCAAACCACACGAACAAAAGCACTGCAAAAAGGGAACAGACAAGAGAAAAGTATCGACCACCCTTACGAAACACTGTTGCCGCCAAGCCTGCAAAAAAAGATAGATGCATCCCCGACAAAGCCAACACATGGGCAAGTCCTGCTGCACGGAAGGCATCTCCCACCGCCTTGTCCGTGTATTCTCCAGAGCCACAGAGTAAGGCCACCAACAAGCCTCCTGCATCACCCCAGCCATACATAAGCCGTTTAAACTGAAGCCGGCATAGTCCACGAAACTCCTGAATCCTCCCCCACAAGTTGTCAGGATAGCCTAAAACACTGTAGCTTGAAGCGTAAAATACAGGCTCCCCACCCACCAAAGAATTATCAATCGAAGGATAATTTTTAGATAAATTATCTTTTTGAGAAGAAAAATTATTTTTCAAGGTAATATTTAGCAGGGCGCCTTGCTCCACCACACCAGAAATATCTCTTAGAGCTAATGTGGGAGAAAGAGCTGAATAAAGTTTTCCTGGATAAAAGGCTTCTACAAAGGAGGCTGGAAGGTAGACAGTGGCTCTACCACTAGCTGCTGCTTGGGCAAGCTGATTGCCAGCTCCTTGAGTGGCATTATCTCCAGCCACAATTCCCTGTACCTGATGCAGCCGCACCCAACAGCGATACATCTTTCCACTTCCCGTTTTCACTGGATTAGAAATCACTTGACATTCCAAAGCACTCACCTGCTGTGACGGAATGAGACTAGAATAGGGATCCCGATTCAACAGGGGAACTAGCTTAGAATACAGCAAAGCCACCGTTAAAAGGGCGGCTATGCAGATACAGTTTTGTTGAAAAAAGAGTAAAATGTGTTTTTTCTGTCCTACCACTTTAATCCTGCCAGCGCGGTGCGGGCAGCTGTAGTGATGGTTTCAGGATATGGAAGATATGTAACGTACAAGAGATTGTCAAATGCAGCCTTGTCACCCAGTGCCCCTAATGATTCAATCACTGCCAAAAGCACTTCTTCGTCCACAGAAGAAACCTTTTGGGCAGCGGCCGTATTAAGGACTCCTAGATAATTCACCAAGGCAGAAACAGAGTGGCTAGTAGCCAAGCCTTCCAAGCAGACAACAACACCAAGAAATTGTTCTTGGGTAATCAAAGCATGGTTAAACTCTTCCTGTGCCAGAACAAAGTATTCTGCCACAATAGCCGCTGCCCGAGTCCAGTCTGACTCATCAATTTGCTGTACAGCAGCCAACTGGAGGGAAAGTACCTCTGGAACCATTTTGGAAACATCCTCTGTCTTTATTATAGTAGCGGACAGGGCTTTTTCGGCCAATTCTGCTTTGAAAAGTGAAGAAATTTTATCATTTTTTTGTACAATGAGAAAAAGTCTATATTTTTCAGCCATAGAATAGTGATCCTGGGTAATATGACGCAACAGAGCAGGCTGTGCACTGGGAATTACTGATGCAAGGGATGCCTCAATGGCTTTGTCTAATTCTGGACTTATGCTGGAATTCATCAGGCGGAAGAGAATCTCAAAGGAACTTGGATCTGCCATCTGTCCTAACAGATTGATGGCAGCAAGAGAAGAAGCCAATGTTCCAGAATCTGTGGCGGTGGATTCAGCCACAAAGGTATGGATTCCTTCAAGATAAGGAGAAACAAGACGCTTGTTTTTTGCCACTGCTACAGACAGGGCATCCAGCACCGCCACCTTGATTTGACTATCTTCAAAAAGTCCGAAAATATTCCACAACAGGGCTCCCTGTCGCTGACTTGTTACCTGCAGCACGGGAATAGCAGCCAAGGCCAATTCCTTCATGCCAGAACCAGTTCCCAACAGAGGCACCTTTTCTTGAACAAATTCCAAGGCTTCTTCTGGAATAGACACCACCAATTCAGGTGTATCATCAGAAATGGAGAGATTAGATAAAATATTAATTTTATCAGTTACAGACCCAGTAACAAAGTCGACATAAAGCTGAGGGACAGGAGAGACAAGCTCTGTAGCAAAAACAGTACCACAGAAAAAAATAACTGACAGGGGTACAAGAACCTTTAATACGATAGTTTTCTTTTTCATGGTTCCTCCTTCTGTATATATAAACACAGATGTTCTGGGATTGTATCATATTATTTGTTTAATACTCAAGACACTGGTTCTAGCAGAAGTTTCTACCTTACAATACAATAACAATTTTCTTTTAACAATAGAAATAAACGGTGTGAAAATAGTCTTCCCATTTCTTGATGATTTCAAAGGCTCGTGCCTCGATTACCCGCATGAATTTATTTAGAACAACAGAAGGTATTTTTGAATTATTATTTGCAAGGGAACACTTTCCCTCTTTGGTAATCCAAATTTTGGTAGCATTGGGAACAGGTTTGCCTTCTGAAATGTGAACATGGATAGGTTCTAGTGGATTATTTTCATTTGTCCAAAAATAAACCCAATAGGAACCAAGTCTAAAGACTTGAGGCATTCAACAATCCTCCTGTTTGAGAAAATTCAAGGATGAGATGGGCTTCTGAATACACAATATCTTTTAAATATTCAAATTCTTCATCTGTATACCCAAAAACATCTTCCCACTTTTTTTCTGGTAAATAACAAGTTGCATGTTTGAAGCAAAGTTTTTCATCAGGTGTTTCAATATAGACTTTTACAACTCCGTCCATCATTTGTGAGTGAACAATTTCTGTTTCATCAGCGAGTGTCATAAATGGATACATCATGTTTCTTTCCTCCAATTGTAAATATACAACGGCTTTTCCTTTTTTACTAGAGTTTGCAGAAGTTTCCACCTTACGATACAATGTCTACATGAACAGCACCGGTTTTTCCAAGCTCCTGATGCTGGAGCTTTTACTTCTCCTTGCCTTTATCCTTCCTCCCCTAGTGGAATCCCTGCCCCAGCTTTTTGGTGGATTGGAAGGAACAATACAAGGACAAAATCAAGGGGAAATTCTAGAAAAGGCGGTAAACCCTGCGGTGCTTTCTGTCCTACTTCAAGGACTTTTTGCTTTTGCCATGTTCTTGAGAAGCAATGAATTAGACTTGATTATGGGCAAGGCTAGTGAAATTGAAAAAAAACATCCTTCCTTTATTCGCCAGTTTACTATTCAATGGATACTCCCCTGCCTTCTTGTCTTTGGATTATTGCTAGCAAATAGCTTACTCTGGAATAGCCTTGCCCAAGCTACAGGAAAGGCACCTATTATAGGAGAGTCAATCCAGCTCCATTCCCTGCCCCTTATGATTTTTGCCACCGCCGTAGCAGCCTTTTACGAAGAAATACTCTATCGCTGGTATGGACCAAAGTTTTTGAAGCTAGCTTTTTCTTGTGGAAAACAAATTTTCCAAGGAAAAACAGCTTACCAGAAAAAGAAGACCTCTATGACCTTGATTTTTGTGGAAGCCCTTCTTGTAATAATCTTTGCCCTTTCCCATGGCTATGGAGGATGGCTTGCAGTGGGCAATGCCTTTGTAGCTGGCAGTATCTTGCGACTTTGTGTCATGTACACAAAAAAGCCTTGGGTGGGATTTTTTTCCCACCTAGCCTACAACCTGATTCAGTTTGCCCTTTTGTTAAAAAGCTAATCCTCTGCCAAAGCCAAAAGAGCTTCCCAGGTCCAGGGACTAATTTCAAAGCCATAGTTAAGTCCACTTATTTCATCCCCGCCACGGGAATAAATCTGTGGAATCAGGTAATAACTAGAAACCTCTTGGTCAAGCTGGGAAACCTGTCCCTCATAAACCTGCAGTACAGAGCGAGAACCAAAGCCTGTATCTAGAGTAATTTCTCCCAGTAGCTTTCTCCCCAGCACCACGGAAGGCTCAATCAAGGAACCACCACGTAAAGACAAAAGTCGGCTTACCTTGGAGGAAAAATCCTCATTTGTAGGCATAATGTTTTTGTGGAAACGTGCTCCCTCTTCATCGAAAACCTTTATTTCAAGTCCCTGAACATCCTTTGTGCCAGTAATTCCTAAAAGCTGCTGAGAAACTAAGTCCATTTCAGCCCAGCTTTTTGCAGAAAGGGAAAGCCAAGGATAAAAATCATCTTCAGCAAGATAGACTGGAGATTCAGGAGTTTTAAGATATATACGATATCCACTATAATTTGTATCACCAAAAATAACCTGAGAAGCCACAGTTCCGTCTTGAAGTAGAAAGCTAAAAGTATAACCTTCCTGTGAAAATCCTTCTTGGCTTGTAAGACCAAAGCTTGCAAGGGTTTCTTGGTCTTGTTTTTGGGAAACAAGGGAAAGGCTTCGCACCTGCATCATGGTAGCAAGGAATTCTTCCATAAGAGTAGAATCCACAGGAAAAACCAAGGAAGAGCTGGTGTCAAAGCCTGAACCATCATGTACTGTACCAAGCCAGAGATTTTTCCCAGACAAGTCTTTCCTATAGAGAACAATTGATTTATCCTGCTGCATTACTTCTACACAAGCCAGCCGGGAAGCGTATTTTTCGTTCAAAAGCACCGTATCTATGGTTTTTCCAGATAAGGATTTTTTTCCCACAGAAGCAATGATACAGAGCACCACCAGCACACCACAGGCTCCTGCAAGAAGACCAAGATATTTTTTTTCAGTCATGGCGGCCCTCCTGGAATTTTTTTGCCAAGATCCGTTTTACAAACCACCATATTAACGCTACTAAAATGGGCAATAAGGGTAAAATCACTAGATTCAAAATCAACACCTTGGGGCGACTTGCTTCCAATTCCTGCTGGCTCATTTTATACAGGGTTTTTGTTAAGGCAGCCTTGTTTTTAAGCTCCAAAAGAGCTTCTTTTTCACAAAGCTGAAGCAAGCCCTTTACCGCAAAGTCAAGATTTCCAAGACTGCCAGTATATTGTCTCATTAAGGTGGACAAAAAATACTGACTTCCCACCACCAGCACCTGGCCTCCACTTGGCAAGGTGGTAATGGCAGAAAGAGCATACTGAGAAGCAAGTTGCCCTGCTTGGGAAGCTGTTTGAGGAAGCATAAAAGGATTAGATATAAACACTGATTCCTTGCTGAAATCTGGGGCAGAAAGCCAGGCTGAAGGAGTGGTATACACAAGGGCTTGTGCTTCCATGCTGGTAAGAGTAATGGGAGAACTCCAATAAAACTCCAAATTAAAGGCCCGACGAGAAACAGGATGATCCACCGTGTACTGAGGCAGGGCTTGAATCCACAGTGGATAATTCACCTGTTCGTACACAGGGTTATCCTCCTCGCTTAAAAAGGTAGCACGGAAGCAGGAAATATCCAGCACCAACTCTGGGCCAACCTCTAGTCCCCAGGAGGCAAGCACAGGCAAAAGCTTATCCTCTGTGGGATCCACCGTCCAGTCATCGTACAGGGCAGCAGAATGGCCAGAGGTCATGACAAAAAGCTTCCCTCCATCCTCCACAAAGCTACGGATAGCCGCCACCTGCTGAGCTGTTAACTGACTGCTACCAAAAAGCAACAAAGGAAACCTTTTTCTTGTGCCACTATCCATCTGTTCTGCCACCAGCACAAAATCCTCTGGAGTCAAAACAGTGGGAGCAAAGCCAGCTGCCTCCAGCCAAGGCACCACATCACCATAATCTTCTTCTATGGAAAGTCCATTGCCACTCATGACAATCACTGGCCAAGCTTGCGTCACAGAGGGAGAAGAAGCAAAAGAACCACCAGAGTCCACTAACATCAAAAGTCGAGTGGCCATTTCATATTCAAGGCTTTCTGCTGTTTGAGCAAAGGGAATCACCGCCAGCTGGTTCAAGTATTCCAGTACAATTGCAGAATACACTGTTACCAGCTGAGTACTATTTCCTTTTGTAGCTTGAATTTGATGGGCATATACCCCTTGTTGTAATAGACTATTTTCCAGCCCCTCCTTTACAGGATCTCGAACCTGCACCTGTACTTGAGAATTAGCAAGGCTATAGAGACGAAGAAAATCCTTAATGTCACGGGCATGGGGATACAATTCCTCCAGCTCTGGAGACACGTAATAGGTGATTCGTAGCGGCTCCATCAGAGAAGCAAGAAGCTGCTGGCTCATGGAGCTCAAAGAAAACCGCTTATCTTGAGTAATGTCCCAACGGAAATACCACAGGCTAGACAAAAGAAAAACCAATGCA